>NZ_JAVJQL010000005.1:0-20343 GCF_040218215.1 Fulvivirga sp. | reverse complement strand
GGCCACAAGCCCAACATCTTTTTTTGCACTTTTCATATACAAAAAAAAGCTCATTGAAACGATTTTCAATGAACCATACATATCCTATTGATTATCTGTGAGTTACAAGGATTTTACCAACCATTTTTGTCCATTATATCGTAATTATCAGGCTTTTCAATAAGGTCTTATTTTCTTTTAGTTGATGCTGTCTGATCCAGATAGATCTTCAAGAGACTCAGAACCTGCATCATCTGTTGATTCTTCAACTCCACCAAGGTCTAGTGCTGGTGTCACTTGCTCTTCCTGAGCTCTGTCAATAAATGGGTCAGTGCCACCGTTTCCTGTGTTGTCAACTAGGTTTGTGCCAATAGATAAGGCAAATATGGCAATTATGAATCCCCATGTTAATTTTTCTAACAAATCCCCAGTCTTTTTTACGCCAATCATGTTGCTAGCACCTGATCCACCAAATTGACTAGTTAGTCCTCCACCTTTAGAATTCTGAGCTAGAATTACTAATACCAACAAAATGCTGATTAAAATGATTAAGCTTAAAAGTAACGTCATTAATATTATTATTTAGTCAATGCTTCTATTTGAGCTGCAAAGTAACTCTTTTTTTGTGGAAACTTCCAAATTAATTTCTTATAGATATCAATGGCTTTTTCATTCTTTCCTTGCTCTATAAGAATTTGTGCCAGATTTTCTGAAATAAGGTCTTCTCCAAAGGTTGTACTATCAACAGACAAGTCCTTTTGATCGTTATCCACAGTTTTTACAGCCCGGCTACTGATACTTGGTTTTTTATCTATAAAGGTGTCTATAATTTTTATTTGCTCTTCCAGAGCGGGTTTGACCGGCTTTGATTTTGCTTCAGTCTTTTTTTTTACTTCAGTTTTTTTAGCTGCTGGTTTCTTTTCTGCTGTTTTGGAAGTAGCAGGTTTAGTTACAGCCTGTTTTTCAGTTGCCTTTTTTACCGGAGCTTTTGCTGATACCGCTTTTGTTTTCTCTTCTGTAGTTTCTTTAGCTTTTGTGCTAGCTGTTTCTTTTTTGGTAGAGGCTTTCTTCGCGGTGGCCTTTTTCGTTTCCTTTACCACCTTAGATACTGCCTTTTTCAGGGTTGCAGGTTTGTCTTTCTGAATTTCAGCTTTTTTAGTAGGAGCTTTCTTTGTTTTTACCTCATCCTCTTCAGACTTTTCCAGCCAGTCTAAATAGATAGCTTTACTTTCTCTTAAATGCTCTAAATCGGCCCATATTTCATTTCTTAATAGCTCAGCAGGCTGAGAAAATGATTCTTTTGAAATAGATATATGTACCTGCTTGCCTTGGTTGATTTGAACTGACGTAACTTCCTTCTGTACCGGTAGTTGTTCAGGTTTTGATTCTTTTTTCGGTACAACAACCGCTGGTGATGACCCACTCAGTATTACAGCTTTTAGGATCTGACGATCAGTGGCATACATAGCCGCTCTGTTAAGAGAATTTGAGGCATTCGTGGATTTTGCATCATGATTTGCTTTGGCCACCAGTGTATGAATAACCTGACTATATGGAAAAGATTTAGCTAACTCCTGAAGTCCCTGACGATCTTCATCAGCGATATTATTGTAATTCTGAAGTAAGCTATTAAATTTTTGTTTGTTCAAAGCGGTTTATTTACAAACTAACGTCCAGTGCAAGTGGGTAAAAATATATCAATTTTTACCAATTGGCAACCGAGGCATTGAATATATCCAAAATTATCTGATCATATATTTCTTCAATCAGCTGATTTTCAACCGTAGTTAGGTTTTGATTGCTATCATAGTCCGAATAAAAAGAAAAACTTTTATTCTCAAAGTTAAAGGCATCGTCAGTAGTATTGACATAACTGGCTTTTATAGTGATAGTTAATCGGGTTAAGGCAGAAAGTCCAGCCTCATTATCCCTACCTGCTGTAGGGGCTACCGGAGTAATCCTATAGCCTGTTACAGCTCCTTCCAACTGAAGTTCTCCATCCTCATTGACTAGGGTCAGGTTGGTATTCTCCTGATAATAATCCCGGAGTTTATTGGTGAAGGTCTGAGACAAATCTGGCGGCCCACCTTCAGCATCATTATAAAACGTCTGAATAGAGATTGTTTCAGCCGTAATGGCTACACCTGTAAAAGAATATACACCGCAACCGGAAAGAAAAACGGTAGTAAGGATAAAGATAATTGAGTAACTCAGTTTATAAGTCTTCGAGCTCATATTGCTTGATTTTTCTATAAAGTGTTCTTTCCGAAATGCCCAAATCCAACGCTGCATACTTCCTTTTATTATTATTCTTATTCAGCGCTTTAATAATAAGTTCCTTTTCTTTCTTCTCAAGGGATAGTGACTCATCTTCTTCCGTTTCATGGGTTATGTCCTGAATGTCATCATGATCTTCCGCATCATAAATTTCAGGCTCATTTGAGTTGCTTTTGATGTTTAATAAAACAGGCTCTTCATGACTGGCTCTTGGTATTATGCTGGTTGTCTCTAAATCCTCAAACAGCTCGCTATGGTCATCAATAATCTCCTTGTTAGGGCTATCACTTTTAAGCACTTTCAGAACAAATTTTTTCAATTCGTTCATATCCTTTTTCATATCAAAAAGAACTTTGTACAATAAATCCCTTTCTGATAGTCCTTCTTTGTCTTGATTTTTATATAAGGCAGGTAAGCTTGTATTTTGACTGGGCAAATAGCTAGTCAACTTTTGAGCATCAATGATTTTATCATCTGTAGACAACACAGATATCTGTTCTACAATATTTTTAAGTTGTCTTATGTTTCCAGGAAACCGGTATTTAAGTAAAACAACTTTGGCATCTTCCGTCAAGGTAATAGGCTTGACCCTGTATCTTTCAGAAAAGTCAGAAGCAAATTTTCTAAAAAGAAGGTCTATATCTTGCCCTCGCTCTCTTAAAGGAGGGACATAAATTGGCACAGTACTTAGCCTATAATAGAGGTCTTCTCTAAACTTTCCATTATCTACATTCTTTATAAGGTTAACATTAGTAGCAGCCACAACGCGAACATCAGTCTTTTGAACTTTAGAGGAACCAACTTTTATAAATTCTCCATTTTCAAGTACTCTCAAAAGCCTGGCTTGTGTTGCCAATGGCATTTCACCAATTTCATCGAGGAAGATAGTGCCTCCATTACTAACCTCAAAATATCCCTTTCTAGCTTCATGAGCTCCTGTAAAAGAGCCCTTTTCGTGCCCAAATAACTCGGAATCAATGGTGCCTTCCGGTATAGAGCCGCAATTTATAGCAATAAATTGATTGTGCTTTCTTGGGCTTAGGTGATGAATGATTTTACTAAATGACTCTTTACCACTACCACTTTCGCCTGTAATGAGAACAGACATATCAGTAGGGGACACCTGTGCAGCAACAGTAATGGCATGATTGAGTAAGTCTGAGTTCCCAATAATGCCAAATCTTTGCTTAATGCTTCTTAATTCAGATTCTGACATTATTTATTTTCAGTGTTTACTATTTTACCAAATAACGTGGCGTGGGTGCAGTCATTAACCAGGACGTGTACATAGTCACCTTTCTTGTGCCCCTCACCGTCAAATATTATTACTTTATTGGCTGAATTCCTTCCTTGAAGCTGCTCTTCTGATCTTTTTGAAGTTCCTTCAATTAGGATTTCATGAACCTTACCTATATCGAGCTTATTCCTTGATAATGAAGTTTCATGCTGTTTGGTAATAATTTCAGCCAGTCTTCTTTTTTTGATATCCAAAGGAATATCATCATCAAATTTCTTCTCTGCAAGTGTGCCCGGGCGCTCACTATAATAGAACATGTATGAAAAATCATACTGTACGTAATCCATTAGTGTCAGAGTGTCTTGATGTTCTTCCTCAGTCTCAGAACAGAATCCTGTTATCATATCTGAAGAAATACCACACTCATCACCCAATATTGACCTGATAGCATCTATACGATTGATGTACCACTCTCTGTCATAAGTTCGGTTCATCATTTCCAAAATTCTGCTGTTTCCGCTCTGCACAGGCAAGTGAATGTATTTGCAGATGTTTTCATACTTTTTCATGGTGTACAACACCTCATCAGTAATATCTTTTGGGTGCGATGTGGAAAAACGAACCCTCAACTTCGCATTTACTTGGGCAACCATTTCCAGAAGGTTAGCAAAGTTTATAATCTCACTAACCTCAGTCTTTTCCAGCTTAGCTTTATTGTTTACTTCCGGAGACCATTTGTATGAGTCTACATTTTGCCCTAATAAAGTAACTTCTTTATAACCCTTGTCAAATAAATCCTGAGCTTCCTTAACAATGGAGTAGGGGTCTCTGCTTCTTTCCCTGCCTCTGGTAAAAGGCACCACGCAGAACGAGCACATGTTATCACAGCCTCTCATAATTGAAATAAAGGCTGTAACTCCATTTGAGTTTAGTCTTACCGGACTTATGTCTGCATAAGTCTCTTCCCTTGATAAGAATGTATTTACAGCTTTCTGACCTTCATCTACCTGACTAACAAGCCCAGGTAAATCCCTGTAAGCATCAGGGCCAGCCACCAAATCTACAATCTTTTCTTCATCTAATAGTTTGGCTTTCAACCTCTCGGCCATACAACCCAAAACGCCAATAAGCATTTCAGGCTTTTTTCTTTTTATAGTGTTGAACTGAGCAAGTCTGCGTCTTACGGTTGTCTCAGCCTTTTCTCGAATTGAACATGTATTGAGGAAGACAACATCAGCTTCTTCAAAATTTGAAGTTGTATCAAAGCCATTTTCAGCCATAATAGAGGAGACTATTTCACTATCTGAAAAATTCATCTGACAGCCATAACTCTCAATGTATAATTTTCTTGATTTTCCAGTATTGGTGTTTACGGAAACCTTGACTGTCTCGCAAGATTCAGCCTTCACTTCTTCTGAAATTATATCTATGTCGTTGATTAAGTTGTCCATTAAAACTGCATTATTAAATACTGTGCAAAACTAGTAATATCAATATAAAGTGACATTATGTCAGTTGACTTTTATCAATTTTAAATAATGATGAAATAGCAGAAGCTTTTAGTAGGCATTCTTCATATTCTGCGTTCGCATCTGAATCATAAGTAATGGCACCACCAACTTGAAAAGAAAGGTTTTTCGTTGAACTATTATAAATCAAGCTTCTGATAACCACATTAAAATCAAAATCGCCATTGGGTGAAAAATAGCCGACCGATCCAGAGTAGATGCCGCGCTTGGATACTTCATACTTTTCAATCAACTCCATCACTTTAATTTTCGGAGCCCCTGTCATGCTCCCCATTGGAAATGCATTCTTAATGGCTTCAATAGCCTTTACTTCGTTTTTCAATTGACCTGTTACAGTTGATATCATTTGATGCCACTGGTTAAAAGTGTAAATGCCAAACATTTGCTCCACCTTTACCGAGCCAGGAATGCAGCTTTTAGCCAGATCATTTCGCACTAAATCGACAATCATCATGTTTTCTGCCAGTTCCTTTTCATTGGTTCTTAGCTCTTGCTTTATAATTTCATCCTCATATTCGGAGCTTCCTCTTCTAGCGGTACCTTTTATTGGTTGAGATACCAGTTTTGAACCCTCTTTTTTAATGAACCTTTCAGGACTGGCGCAAATAAGATAGTGTTCTATGTTTTTATACAGTGTAGAAAATGGAGTTGGAGATTTTTTTGTCAATGACCTAAATGTACTGATGGGATCAATTTGAGTATTTTTTGATCTGAATTCCTGGCAATAATTAATCTCATATATATCACCTTCAATAATATGCTGCTTAAGCTTTGCTACGGTAGTTAAGTATTGTTCCTTAGAAATGGAGGGCTTAAAAGTTATATCTGCATCTACGTTATAGTCTTCATGTGCACATTTATTAATTTCTTCAAGTACTGACTCAGGGTTATTTGATTCAATAGTCACACCATAATTGAAATGAATACAATGAAGTGCTTTGCTAAAACCAGCATCCGGAAACCTGATGAAATCAGGGTTACTGCTTTGTAGATTTTCGAGCTGGTTTTTCAGATCGTATCCGAAGTGGCCAAAAATGAATACATCCTTTTCTGAAATTTCTTGCAATGACCCAAAGACATTATTGGGATCAAGGTCAAGTACCTCATTGCTAACCATCAATAAATGTTGGTAGGGTTGATGTGGGTAGGTATGCTCATTAGGGCAGAAATAGGCAAAGTATTTAAACCCATTAGCCCAAACAAGACATTTTTCAATGAATTCTTCAGTAACGGTTATATCAAAACGGTTGGACTTCATCATAATTCTAAGGCACAAAAAAAGGAATTGGATTACCAATTCCTTTAATTCTATTATTTAATTCAAATTACATAGCAGGCTGCTCGGCAACAATGTTGAAACCAACATTTACAGTGTTGTAAATGAATTTATCTTTTGCTTTGTCAACTACACCAGCTTCATCATTGTATTTCAATCCCCAAAGGGTTCTGTCAATATTGAACTTCGCTTTAGCAGTTATTTTATTTTCTTCCATCTGCACATTAGCAGGGAAAGAAATACTTAGTGTTGTACCTCTCATTGTCAAATTCCCTGTAACCTTATGAGTAGGTGAAGCTACAATATGCTCATCAGCAGATGCTGGCTTATATTCTGAATCAAACTCTTCTTTCGCTTTGGCGGCTTCAGCAGGGTTGTAAGGGTTTACAGAAGTTATTACAAATTCGGCAGTAGGGTGATTTTCAGCATCAAAGAAGTCAGCTGACTTTAAATGTCCTACCAACTTAGCTTGCATATCTGCATTCTCAGCCAAATCATCATTTTGTATGTCATTTACATTCATTATTATGCTGCCACCTACAATTTTATCACCCTCTACTGATACTTTACCTTCAGTAACAGGTATAGTGCCGTTGTGCTTTCCAGTGGGCTTGCTGCCAATCCATGAAACAGTGCTTGAAGCTGTATTCAGTGAAAATTCCTTTGCTGATGCTACGTCTTCTACTTCTTTGGCTTCTGACACTTCAGCATCGGTACCTTCAGATTTTGGATTACAAGCCCAGAAAAAAACTATAGATAAAAATAACGTTAAGAATTTAAGATTCTTCATAGGTTTTTAATTAGTTGATTTTAATTGATTTAATTAGTTTTCAAGTGTGAACAAAGTTATAAAGGAAAAAGTTAAATTCTAAAATTAAAAAATGGCATTAATTAAAAGCGTTAGAGGCTATACGCCCCAAATTCATGATAGTTGTTTTATTGCGGAAAATGCTACCATTGTTGGAGAGGTGTCACTAGGGGCAAATTGTACGGTGTGGTTTAATGCTGTGGTAAGAGGTGATGTTCATTCAATACAAATTGGTGATAACACTAACATCCAGGATGGAGCAATCATCCATTGTACCTATCAAAAGGCCAAAACTGTGATTGGTAAAAATGTGTCTATTGCGCATGGCGCTATTGTTCATGGGTGTACGGTCGAAGATAATGTGTTAATAGGCATGGGAGCTATTATTATGGATGATGCCATTATAAAAAAAGGTTCTGTTGTAGCGGCTGGGGCCATAATATTACCAGGAACCATAGTTGAGGAGAACTCGATTTATGCAGGGGTTCCTGCAGTGAAAGTAAAGGATACAAGTGATAAAATGCATGAAGTAATAGCCAGAACGGCTAAAAATTATCCGATGTATGCTGAATGGTATAAATGATTAATTTAAAAACGTAAGTAATGAATTTTATAGTCAAACTTCTATTAACGGGTATTTCGGTAATTGTAGCATCATATCTTCTTGACGGGGTCTCGGTGGATAGTTATTTTACGGCAGTTATTGTGGCAGCGGTTTTGGCCCTTTTAAATGCGGCAGTTAAACCTATTCTGATTTTGTTTACAATACCTATTACATTTTTGACACTCGGCCTTTTCTTGCTGGTTATTAATGCGATAATTATTTTGCTGGTAGATTATTTCGTTCCTGGCTTTAGTGTTGATGGGTTTTGGTGGGCATTATTCTTTAGCATTATTCTGGCAATTGTAAATTCTATTTTTGAAGAGCTGAATAAATCCAAATAATAGTATTTTTAAATATTGAAAATTTGGTATTCAACCCATTTTGTTCTAAATTATTTATCCGTTTAATTCCAAAAATTATCAAATGATGCTTACTTCAAATGAAGGGTTCAAACCCGAAAAAATAAATCACTACAAAAGTGAGATGAAGAAAAGGAATCAAAATTTTCTGATTGTTGAATCGGAGGATAATTCTGAAGAGTATGTCAATTTCATGTTTGTAGGTATGTACGAAGGTAAGGAAGTAGTTTATGACGCTGTCATGTACACACTTCGTTTGCATCATCTCAGTGAAGTTTATGAGGTTGCAGAGCACAAAGCGGCACAACATTTTCCTGAATTTAGAAGAATAAAATATGAAGAGGATGAAAACGGGGATTTGGAGGCTTTAGATGATTTGGAAGAAGAAATTGGGTTATTTATTGCTGAGGCCATTATGGAAATTGAAGACGAAGAAGAGGTTAAAGTTAAAGAACATGTAGAGTTGGATCCTAACATAGATTTTGGTATTGGCTTGGATGTTGGATTAAATATTGAGGCCATAGACAACCAAACTATCACAAAATTTGTTCGAGACTATAATGAGGATACCCTCCGTCTTGATGAAACCTTATATTCATTCCAAACTCAAGACGAGGAAATGACAGAATAGCTAAAATGGACAATGCAAAAGAGGGGATAAAGTTTAAAAGGAGTATATTATATACCTTTTCCTTCGTTTCTCTTATTTGGCTTGTCAAAATAATTGAATCTTATCTGCAAATAGACTTTGGCTCATTAGGCATATACCCTCGGACTTTGAGTGGCTCTATAGGCATTTTTCTTTCACCGCTCATTCATGGTGACTTTTTTCACTTACTTTCTAATACCTTTCCACTTTTAATCTTGGGCGTTGGGCTGTTTTATTTCTATGATAAAATAGCTTTTAATGTTATTATCCTAATCTATCTAATGACAGGTTTTTGGGTGTGGATAGCAGCCAGAGATGCATATCATATTGGTGCTAGCGGCATTGTTTATGGCTTGTTGACTTTTATTTTATTTAGTGGTTTCTTTCGAAGAAATCCACAAACCCTGGCTATTTCATTTATTATTTTGGTGCTCTATGGTGGTTCCTTTATGGCCGGAATAATCCCAAGTTCGAATGGTATTTCATGGGAGTCCCACCTGATGGGAGGCATAGCAGGAATTTTTTGTGCGGTTTACTTCAGAAAAACAAAACTTACTGAAGAGGTACCACAAGATTATAAACCCATCGACCACAACTTACCCTTTGATTACACCTATACATATCAGGAAAACCCTAAAAAGTTCCAGTCTTACAACTATACGATCAACACTGCTCCTAAAGAAGATTCACAGGTAACAAGAAAATAAGATTGGTTAATCTGTATTTTCTTTACTTAATTTGCGCCTTAAATTAAAAATTATAACAAGGTGAAAAATATTTCTTTAGTACTTAATGGGGTTTTGATTGTTGCAGTTGGTGTTTTGTATGTGTTGCACTTTAGCAAATCTGATGGGACAACTGTTGGTAATAATAGTGACGTTACAAGTGGAGCAGCGGGAGAGTATAGTGTTGTTTACATTAATTCTGACTCAGTATTGAGCAAGTACGATTACTTCAAAGACATACAGGATAAATTTCAGGAGAAGGGTCAAAAATTAGAAAAGGAGTACCAAAATCGTGCTCAGGGACTACAACAGGAAGTTAATGACTACCAAAGAACAGTTTCAAATTTAACAATTGGTCAGGCAAAAGCACTAGAGGAAAATTTGATGAAAAAGCAGCAGAACCTGCGTTTGTATCAAGAGAGCCTTTCTCAGGAATTGCTTAAAGAAGAGGCTAAGATGAATCAGGAGCTTTACGAAAAAGTAACAGCATTTTTAAAAGATTATAGTGCTTCAAACGGTATAGATCTAGTAGTTAAATATAACCAGGGAAGTGATGTGCTGTTCGCCACTAAAGGAATGGATATCACTGAACAAGTGGTGAAAGGGCTAAATGAAGCTTATGCAAATGAATCTGCAAATCCTGCCACAGTAGCATCTGATTCTACCATTAAAAAATAAAATTCTGATTTTCAGTTAATTAAAAGCTGTCTTGTATTGCTTTTTGATAGGGGTATTAATATCTTTCTAACCAAATACCGTACTATTTTTTAAGCTTATATAAATGTTCAAGGCACTTTTTTTGGCATTAAATGTCCGTCCCAATGAGGAAAAGCAAGTGCTTCTCTTGTTGGGGCAGGGTTTTTTTATGGGGGTGTTTCTTGCTACCTTCCAAATTACAGCAGAAACATTATTTCTTAATCGGTTAAGCGAATATTTGAAAGAAGCTATTCTTTGTTCCGGCTTCTTAGGAATAATTACTACCGCACTTTTTTCTTATCTTCAGAATAGAATTTCATTTAGAACACTTGCATTAGGTAATCTGGCCTTGATATTGTTGTTTGTGGCAACCATTTATGCATCGTTTCATTATGGTGATCCTTCTTATCAAGAGCCACTTATTTTCTTAAGCTTTGCTTTAATTGGTCCAATCCTGGCTGTTTCACTTTTAGGTTTTTGGGGCACTTTTGGTAGATTGTTCGATTTACGCCAATCCAAAAGAATTATTGGAGGTATAGATATAGGCCAATTAATGGCTGCCATTATTACTTCGTTCAGCTTTCCGTTTCTACAAACTTTAATACCTGAGACAACAAACTACCTCCTGATAAGCTGTGTCAGTATTGCACTCTCATTCATATTCTTATTTATACTTACATCCAGGTATGATTTGTCGAAAGCTGAACTGTCAACGCTAGAGGATGAGCAGATGGGTACTAACCTTAAATCTTTAGCAGGCAATAAATATGTAAGGCTTTTGTCTACGTTTCTTCTCTTTTCCATGGTAACCTTCACATTTATACAGTTTTCATTTCAAGATGTGGTTAGTATTCAATATCCTGGAGAAGATGAACTGAGGAACTTTCTTGCCATATTTAATGGTGCAATACTTGTGCTGGGGTTATTGTTACAAACCTTTGTCAATGATAAAATCATAGGAGAATATGGATTAAAGGTCTCATTATTAATACTTCCTCTGGTATTAATTTTCTTCTTATTAGGATCGATTGTTTCTGGAGAAGTCTATGGTTTTACAAAAGATAGCGGCACGAGCTTTATTTGGTTCTTTTTATTTGTTGCCCTTTCCAGACTTTTCAACTTCTCGTTACGCGATTCTTTGGAGAACCCGACTTTCAAACTCTATTTTATGCCACTTGACAATCGGATTAGGTTTGATATTCAAACCAAAGTTGAGGGCGTGGTTAATGAGACATCAAGGTTTATAGCTGGAGCTTTAATCATTGGTTTATCCTACTTGTCATTTATTGAACTGATACATTATTCTTACGCGCTAATTTTTCTTATAGCAGGGTACATCTACGTAGTAGGTAAACTTTATATTGAGTATAAGAACAATATTAAAATTAAGCTCGAGAAACAGCAGAGAGCAAATGCGGACCTTGCACTTACATTAGGTCAAAAACTGGTGCAGAAACTCGAGCTTTCACTTAAAAGTACAGACCCTAGCAAAGCAATTTTTTCATATAAGTTGCTCGAAAAAATTGAACCGCAAATATTGCCAGCATCAATTAATACTTTGATGGGGCACAAGGTTTCACAGGTTCGTGACTTTGCCCAAAACAAGATGAATGAACTCAAAGGTCTTTCAGTGTCGGAACGCTATGTTATTTCGTCAAATAAGTCAGGTGGCAGCAGTGATAAACAGGTTGTCTCGGGTACTGATTTGCTCACCCTTTTTCAGTCGGGGGATATTAGCAAGTCCCGTGTTTCTAAATTGTGCAAGTCTGATATAGCAGAAGATAGACAATACGCAGCTGAGTTGTTAGGTAATTCTGAAGACGAAGATAATATAAGCCTTCTAATAGAACTTCTTCATGATATTGAGCCTAAGGTAAGATATGCGGCTATTAAGACAGCACAAAGAAAATATAACAATGAAGTGCTTCTTGCGCTAATAGAAAATTTAGGAGATCCTGTTTTTAGTGTTCAGGCAGCCAGTGCTTTAACCATTATTGGAGG
The DNA here is from genome assembly GCF_040218215.1 of Fulvivirga sp. Lineage (NCBI taxonomy): Bacteria > Pseudomonadati > Bacteroidota > Cytophagia > Cytophagales > Fulvivirgaceae > Fulvivirga > Fulvivirga sp. The sequence continues at coordinate 8,203 of NZ_JAVJQL010000005.1, read as the reverse complement.
TAAGGCGCTCAATGCTCTTGACAGTGCTTTCTATAAAACTGGTCAACAGACTCAGATCATGTTAAAAGTGGTTCAAATCATTGGCCGAATTGGTGGCAATAAAGCCAAAGAAATACTTTGGAGTAAAATGGATTTTCCGGACAAAGTAATGGTATCACAAATTCTTTTTGCTTTGGGAAATTGTGGCTTCAGAGCCGGAATTTCTCAAATAGCCAGGATTAAATATGCCATAGAGTCAGATATTGAGGATATTGCTTGGAATATTTCCGCTATTGGAGAAGTCAGTGATGAACATTTTGGCAAGGAAATTAAGAAGGCGATTGAAGAAGAAATAGATTACGATGTAGATCACATTTATATGCTGCTTTCAATGCTCTATGAATCCCAGTCTATCCAACTTGTTAAGGAGAATATAGAGAGCCAAACAAGTGAGGGAGTGACATATGGTGTGGAGTTGCTTGATATATTTCTTTCGGAGGATTTGAAGCAGCGGTTTATTCCAGTTATAGATGATATAGCATACCCCGAGAAGGCTAGAAAGCTTGAAATATTTTACCCAAGGGAAAGGTTAGAAAATAAAATGGTTTTGAAGTTCTTACTTAATAGGGACTTCTCTCAAACTAATAGATGGACAAAATCATGTATTATTTATCAAATTGGACTTCTTAAAATTAGGGAGTTCTATTTTGACTTAATCGCCAATTTATTTAATCCAGATTTGTTGATAAGGGAAATGGCTGCCTGGTCATTATATCAAATTGACCCTGAAGCCTACGATGAGAATGTGAAAAGGCTTGGCCATAGTGATAGGAGAATGCTTGATAGTCTTATTAAAGATCCACAACAGTCAAATCAAAAATCACTGAGATTTGACAAGGTAATGTTTTTAAAGAAAATCAATGTTTTTGAAAATATTATTGGTTTAGCAATAGCAGATTTAATTGATATTACCGAAGAGGTATTTATAAAAGAAGGGGAGACAGTTACAGTAGATGAGCATTATAATGACAATTTCTATATTGTTTATAAGGGAGCTATCAATCTTTATGAAAACGGGGAAATTAAGTCAGAAACGAAGGTTGGGGAATTTATAGGTGAAATGGTAGGTGCTCAGAATTATTTGAAATCTAATCTGATAATCGCATTAACGGATACAGTACTTTTAAAGATTAAAAAAGATGGCTTTTACGATCTTTTGGCTGACAATGTTAAGCTGGCAAATAAAATGATCGAATATGTGTAAGTACTATTTTTATTAAATTAGTTTGATTTTTTTGATTTTAGTTTATAAAGCGTTTATTTTAAGTACTTTAGGTGCTATTTTTAACCTTTATATCATTTTTTAAACTTGATCTAGCCCCCGCACTATGCTAAACTATGATTTGCATACCAGTGAAGAGCCTTTTGAAAAGGAGGAGTATGACATTCATGGTAATGTAATTCTAAAAAATCCATTCCCTGGTTTACGTCCATTCGGTGTAGATGAAAGTCATTTATTTTTTGGTAGAGAGAGTCAGGTTGATGATGTTCTTGTAAAGCTGTCTGCCAATAAGTTTGTGACGATCATGGGTTACTCGGGTAGTGGTAAGTCGTCTCTTATTTATTGCGGGGTTATACCGGTTGTATATGGTGGGTTTATGACTAATACTGGTCCTAACTGGAATATTATTACCACAAGGCCAGGCACATCACCCATCAAGAATTTGTCCAGATCATTGATCCTTGGCCATAAGCAACAAGATATTATAGAATCTGCAGATGATAGGGCAGCAAAGAGGTTGGTAGTTAGTAGCATACTAAGAAGTAACGCCAATGGACTTGTTGAAACGATTAATAAGTTTAAATCTGACAAGTCTGAAAATACATTAATCTTCATTGATCAATTTGAAGAGTTGTTTCGATATGGAGAAACCAGTCAGGGCTCAGCCGAAGAAGCCAGGTTATATGTTAACCTAATTTTAGATGCTTGTCGGTCAGCGGAGTCACCTGTATATGTAGCTATTACCATGCGCTCTGATTATGTTGGGGAATGCGCCAAATTCCCAGGACTTACTCAGCTTATTAATGAGAGCAATTATTTGGTTCCTCAAATGACAAGGGATCAAAAAAGAATGGCGATTGAAGGCCCAATATCAGTGGGTGGAGGAAGAATTTCAAAAAGGTTAATGAAACGCCTCTTGAATGATATTGGTGACAATCAGGACCAACTTCCGATTTTGCAGCACGCTTTAATGCGTACCTGGGATTTCTGGATTAAGAATAAAGAAGAAAATGAGCCGATTGACATTGGTCATTATAATGCAATTGGTAAAATTACTGAAGCACTATCTCAGCATGCGAATGAGACATATGATGAGCTCAGTTCAAGAGAAAAGGAAATTGCCGAGATATTATTTAAATCCCTTACTGAAAAGGCTGCTAATAATTTTGGAATAAGGAGACCTGTTAGGTTAGGTCTTGTGGTTGAGCTTTCTGAAGCAACACTTCCTGAAGTTATAGCAGTTGTTGACAAATTCCGTGAGACAGGAAGATCTTTCCTAATGCCACCTATTGGAATTGAACTTGATGAGAATTCAATTATAGAAATCTCACATGAAAGTTTAATGCGTATTTGGACAAGGCTGAAGGCTTGGGTAGATGAAGAATATGAGTCTGCGCAGATGTACCGTAGGCTGTCAGAAGCAGCGGCCATGTACCAGATTGGTAGAACAGGCTTATGGCGTCCGCCAGATCTACAGTTAGCACTTAACTGGCAAAAGAAACAAAGACCTACCAGAGCTTGGGCAAGAAGGTACGATGAGGCATTCGAGAGAGCCATCGTTTTCCTTGATACCAGTAGGATCACCTATGAAGCTGAGCAGAAGAATCAGGAGATGCTTCAGAAGCGGCTCCTTAAAAGAACAAAAGCTGTTGCTGTTATACTAGGTATAGCAGCTATTATAAGTATCCTATTCTTTGTTTATGCCATTACCCAAAGTATAGAAGCTACCAAACAGTTTGAAGAGGCTGAGAAACAAAGACAACTGGCAGTCGAGCAAAAAGATGAAGCTGAAAAACAAAGAGAAGAGGCTGAGAAACAAACTGCTATAGCCCAAAATGCTGTAATTGAAGCGGATAAACAGAGACAGATTGCAGAAACAGCTTTAGCTCAAGCTAGGTTTGAAAAAGCAAGGGCAGAAGAGAATTTATTAATTGCAGAACAACAAAGAGGTATTGCAAGTGAGGAGCGACAGGTGGCTTTAACACAAAGAAATATAGCGCAACAGGCTACAGAAGAGGCTAGAACAAATTATGAGCTGGCTAACAAATTGTTATACCAATCAGTGGCCCAGTCCATGGCCGTAAAGTCTTTGGATATAGAAGATAAAGACCTTAAAGGACTACTGGCGCAGCAAGCTAAGGTATTTTATGATCAGTATGATGGCAGAAAGTATGATCAATACATTTATAATGGTTTGTATAATGCAATGGCCGACATAAAGGGGTCAAGTTATAATACAGTCAGTGGCCTTCATAGGAATTCTGTCAGAACATTAACGATTTCCAATGATGGCGCAAGGTTCTATTCTACTGGTACACAGGGTAAGGTGGTGAGCTCTTCTATTGAAAGTAGAGATGATCACAAGGTCATAGTGTCCAATCAATTCCCAAATAGGGTATTGGATATAAGTAAGGATGATCAATGGTTAGCATTGGCCAGCGATTCTTCATTTGTTCAGGTTCAGAATTTGTTTAATAATACAACCTCCAAGATATCAGGTCATAGAGGATTTGTTAATGACGTACATTTTTTACCAGACAATATGAGTTTTGTTTCCTCCGGTAGTGATCGCTCCTTAAGAATAAATAAAATCAATGGTATGAATAGTGATCTTTTGATGAACACTTCATCTGAGATTAAGAGTTTTGATATTAGTAAATCTGGAAAGTTACTGGTAGGAGGCAGCCTAGACGGTAGTCTTTATCTGTATGATCTTGAAAACAGGTCTGAAAAGGTGCTGACTAAAACCAAAGGTTCGCCAATTCAGTCAGTAGCATTCAGCCCTAATGGAAAACACATTGTTTTTGGAGAAGAAAGTGGAACCATTAAGATTTTTGATTTAATCAGCAGTACAATAATAAAAGAGCTTTCTGGGCAAAAAGGAAGAATTAGTACTGTTTCATATAGCCCAGACGGCAAACTGTTAGCTGCAGGTAGTTTTGATGGGTCAATATACATGTGGGCTGTTAGCGAAATTGATGAGCTGCCAATTAAAATGACAGACAATGATGCCTATGTTTGGGATTTGGCTTTTACCCCTGATTCAAAGTATATTATAGCTGGCTGCTCTGATGGTGACATTCGATTCTGGCCAACAGATCCAAATATTATTTCTGAATTAATGTGTAATGAGCTTAAGAGAAATCTTGATGAAGAAGAATGGAAAACATATGTAGGGAATGATATACCTTATAGAAACACATGCATTAACTTATTGTTAAATGATTATTGATTTATAGAGTGATTAGATTTGGTCTTATAGTTGGTTTATTAAGTATCATAAATCTAGCTTTTGCTCAGAGGTTCAATTGTGCAGAAACATTGAACCAGGCGCAGCAACAGTTCGATGATGGTCACCTATATTCTATCCCGTCTGTTTTGAAACCTTGTCTTGATAATGGTTTCAACAAAACCCAAAAGATTGAAGCATTTCTTATCCTTACAAGAACATACCTACTTATTGATGACCCCATTAGCGCGGAAGATAGTTACCTCAAACTATTGGCACTAGATCCTGAATATCGGATAGATCGGGAGAATGACCCTGTGGATATCGTTTATCTGGATGAAAAATTCACAACCACGCCAATTTTTATATTATTTGGGAGAATAGGGCTCAATGCTTCAAATGCTTCAGAAATCAGTAATTATGGTGTGGATAATACTGATTTAACTAGAGAAAGCTATAATGCTGTTTTAGGCTTTAATATAGGAGGAGGGACAGAGTTAAATATTACTGATAATTTTAGCTTCGGCCTGGAGCTGGATTTTTCATCGAAAGCTTATGAGTATAAAAACACTTTGTTTGAAGGTGATTTGCAAACCTTAATTGAGCGCCAAACTTCTCTGGAAGTTCCTGTATTTGTAAAGTATCGGACTCATTTTAACAAAATTCAACCTTTTGTATATGGTGGTATTTCTTTTCAATACCTGCTTTCCGCAAATGCTGAAGTAAGCCTCATTGATAGGTACATTACAGGAGAAGGTGATGTTACAGAGTTTTCCATTACTGGTCCAAATGAAAATTTGAATGATATGAGAAATTCATTTAATAAGAATATTATTGGAGGTATTGGGCTGAATTATAGAATTGGATATAGCTATATATTTGTTGATGCCCGTTATTCATTTGGAATGAACAATATTGTAAAAAGTGATAAGCAATATTCTAGTAGATCACTTCTATACAATTATGCTTTTGTAGATGACTTCAAGAGAATAAATACAGTATCCTTGTCCTTTGGCTATATCAAACCTTTATACAAGCCAAGGAAAATTCAAAAAGGTGGAAATTTTTTTAAAAGAATATTCAATTAGGGTATGAGGATTGGTGTACTATATATTATTCTTTTAACGCTATTATTTGCTTGCGATACAGAGAGCAATGTGGAGCCATATTATGAGCAGTATTTTATAAAATATTATGGCACGGAAGGTGATCAGGTTGGTGTTGACCTTTTGGTAAATGGTGATAATTCCTTTCTACTACTAGGTTCTAGTAAGAGAACTGATGGTAATAGTCAAATTTTACTTACTAAAGCTGATGCACTGGGAAATGAAATTTGGAGCTACACTTATGGAGAGTCTCATAATGAATATGCAAAAAGTGTAATTTTAGATCCATCTGGTAATATCTTAATTGCTGCTGTGATAGAAGAATCTGACGGTGGCAAAACCAACGGAAAAATTTTCAAATTGAATGCTGAAGGTGTACTTATAGATAGTACTTATATAGGAACTGATGGATTTGATGATGAGATAAATGGAATAACAATAACTCAAAATCAGGAACTGATCGTTGTTGGGAGTACGGAAAATGTGCTTGCACCTGGGGGATCTAACACATGGGACATTTTCTCAATCAGAATGACATTAGACCTTAATGAACTTCCTCTTTCTTCCTGGAGAAGGTTTTATGGTTATAATGAGCAGGATTATGGGGTTCAGGCATTTGAAAAGGCCGATGGCTCATTTTTGTTTTTTGGTACTACCAATAGGTTTACCCAAGATAATTCTCAGCAAGATGGATTTAACATGTTTGTGTTTCCCACTGATAATACTGGTATTGTTTCCGGAGCAGAAAAATACTTCGGAACGCTCGATAATCAGGAAGCATCCCAAATGATCAGAACATCAGATGGAGGTTTTGCAATGATAGGTACAACAACTTCAGCCTCTGGAGGAAATAGTATATTCATTTCAAGGATTAGAAGTAATAATGACTTTCTGAACGCTTTTCCATTAAATGTTAATACAAATATTAGAGGGAGGTCAATTGCTGAAAGTTCTGGTGATTATATTATTTCAGGTACTATTGATAGTAATGGAACTACCGATATTTATTTAGCCAGGGTGTCAAGTACGGGATTAATCAAATGGGAGAACTCATTTGGAGGGGCTGATTTTGATGTTGCTGGCAAAGTAGCTGCGTTAAATGATGGTTCAATTATCATAGTCGGTACAGTTGAGTTGGAGAGTCAGACTAAAATGTGTTTAATTAAGACCAGTAATTTAGGATTGTTAGAGCCATAATTATTAAGGTTACAATTGTTGAATGAAATATATTTACAGTAGTTTTAAAGCTTTTTGATGTTAATAAAGACGTTGCCACAAAGGTTATTAGTTAGATTCTCGCTAAGCACAGTTATTGTGCTTTTTAGCTTATCTAATATTTTTGGGCAGGCTACCATAAATGTCGTTCCTGATATCGATTTATGTGTCGGTGGTGGATACACGACCATTGGTGATATAATTGTTTCTGAGACTAATTCAGCTGATTTTGGAGTTAATGGTGAAAATAATAGAACTTTTGTTCTAAATGTTCCATCAGCTGAATTTGAATTCGACAATACAAGTGGAGCCATCTACATTTCTGCGGGAAACGGAATATCTCCGGACTTTTTTATCCAGGGAACTTCAACTTTTACACTTCAATATGATGCCACGGCTGGTGCTGCTTTAGATGAGTTTGTAATTACAGGTTTAAGAATTAGGGCAATTACTTCATCAGCTACTGGTAGCATTACTACTTCAGGAACGTCAGACATTGTAGGGGATGTTCCAACTATTAATGGAGTAGATAGCTATGATGTTCCTTCACCATCAATAACTTCAAGCAATACTACTGTATGTGTTGGTGATGCCGGAGAAACTTACAGCGTTACAGCTTCTGGTACAGACACTTATGATTGGACAGTCATTGGCGGTTCAATAACATCGGGCCAGGGTACTAATGAAATAACGGTTACATGGGATGTATCTGGTAGTAAGTCCGTAAATGTTGAACAGGAAAGTGTTGCAGGAGGATGTGTCGGAAGCGCATCTCAGCCTATTACGGTGAATTCAACACCAAGTGTCGTAGATCCCTCGGATCAGGCATTATGTACTGGTGATAATACCGTTGCAGTTAATTTTGCTGGAACAGGTACAAGTTATGATTGGGTTAATGATACTCCTGGGATAGGATTAGCAGCTAGTGGTACGGGTGATATTGGAAGCTTTACCGTAGCTAACTTAGGAGCATCGACTATTGTAGCCACAATTACTGTAACCCCGCAAAATTTATCTGGGGGGGTGACCTGTTCTGGGCCAACTCAGTCTTTCACGATCACGGTTTATCCAGACCCGCAACTGAATGCAGTAGGGAACCAGGTCTTCTGTCCAGGAGAGAGCGTAAGCATCCCATTGGGCAGCAATGTAGCAGGTTCAACGATCGCGTGGACGAATGACAATGCAGGTATCGGCATCTCAACTACGGGTAATGGCGACATCATCTTCACCGCCCCATCAAACAACACCGGAGCAGCAATAGTAGGCAACATCAGTGTAACGAGCAGTAAAGATGGTTGTACGAGCAGTACGCCAGAGACCTTTACGATCACGATCAGCCCTGACAATGTGATTGCCCAGAAGGCAGACATATCGGTATGTCCAGGGGACAAT
>NZ_JAVJQL010000003.1:0-88908 GCF_040218215.1 Fulvivirga sp. | reverse complement strand
TCCCATTCCGAACAGAGAAGTTAAGCCCATCAGCGCCGATGGTACTGCAATAACATGTGGGAGAGTAGGTCGTTGCCAGCTTTTATAATCTAAAACCCTTTTCAGTATCACTGGAAAGGGTTTTTTGTTTTAAACTCTTTTATTATCGCGATTTAAGAATAAGATGTCTGTTTTTTAGGAAGCCTAATTGTTTAGGAACCTGCGGTTATGCAGTATATTAAATCGGAGTTCAGGTAGTTTTCAGTGATATAAATTAAATCGGTCTCTGAAAATTTTTTAATCTCCTGGAGATAGTTGTGATAGTATTTATAAGTTAGGTTTGACAGGTGAATACCCTTGAACTTATCACTTAAAGAGAGTGGTGAACTTAAGTCTGATTGAAAGGAGCCAAGCAGGTGGTTTTTGACTAAACTAAGTTCATCTTTAGAGTTAAATCCATTTTTTAGCTTGTCTATCTCTTTTGTTATTTCCTCAATGGCCAATTCTTTATCCTTACCATTTACATCTGAACCTATCACAAAGTAAGCAGCATCATTGAAAGTGACAATACTAGAATAGATTCCATATGTGAGGCCTTTTTCCTCACGAATATTACTCATAAGCCTAGAGCCAAAATAGCCACCAAGCAAATGGTTTGCTATTAGAAGCTTATGGAAATCAGGAGCTGACTTCTGTAGCGTTCTTTTTCCAATTCTGATTGAAGTTTGAATTGAGTTCTCCAAAGGAAAATGACTTGTTAAGCTCTTTTGATCAGAAGAGGTATTTAAGCTTAATGGTTCAATAATATTTGAACTATGTGCAGCAGATCCAAAATAACTTTTGATGCTTGATTGTAGATCTGAAGAAATATTGCCATTGATAATTATCTCAATGTTTGAAATATAATTTTGGTATGCTTCTGACAAATCATTAGCAGATAAAGATTTCAGGTCATCTTCCTTAATTATTTTACCATATGGGCTATCTGAACCTAAAACCGACTTCCTGAAATTTTTACTAGCTATTATGCTGGTCTTTTTATTTTGTGTTTTTAAACCTGCAATTAAAATATTCTTATGAAGTTCAATCTCGCTCTCAGGAAATTTCGGAAGATAGACAATTTCATAAATAAGAGGCAGCAGCGATTCCAGATGTTTAGTGAGCGAATAAACTGTGACTATTGAATAGTCAAATGACGAGCTTACCTCCAAAAAAGCACCTTTTTCTGCAAGTTGATTTGTAATTTCTTGAGCTGTATAACTTTTGGTTCCGGATTGGAGTGTTTTACTGATCAGAAAACTGGTACCAACTTTGACATCAGTTTTACTACCCCCATTTCTCAATACAATTTCTAGTTTAACGACAGGCTGCGAAGTGCTATTAAAAACATGTATCGGCATACCATTTCCCAAATGGGAAGTCTCTGGTTCTGGAATTGTTATATCCGGAAATTGAAATTGAACAGGAGGGCTTTTCCTATCCAGCATATTAATCAGTGACTGAGTCTTCTTCTCTTTTATTCTTATCAAAATTGAAAAGTATAGAGAACCTTAATGTTTCAGCTAAAGGGTGCTCTTGTTCGCTAGGCACAAGGTAAGCGAAATCAATGCCGAAGACCTGATATCTAAAGCCTAAGCCCATGGTCAAATATCTTCTGTTACCTTTTTCATCTGACTCCATAAAGTAGCCAAGCCTTGCAGCAAAAGTATCGTTATACCAATATTCTGCACCTGATGATATTGTCACTTCTTTAAGTTCTTCAGATGCTCCATCTTCTGCATCTGAGAATGAGCCGAATATTCCGCCAAGAAGAGACTTGTCATTTTCGCTATTATCAAATTGTGGGCTGGGAACTAAGAGTTTGTTCAAATCAAGGGCAAACGTCAGTTTATTATATGGATCAAGGTTAGTTGTAAAGGCTGAACCTAATCTTAGATTAGTAGGGATGAAATCTCTGTTATTTTCATCACTGTAAGTCAATTTTGAACCAATATTTGAAATAACTGCTCCTAAGGCCAGATTGGAGTTTGTGCCACTAAGAAGTAAATCTTTTGAGTAAAAAACTGCTATATCAGCTGCTACGCTGTTACCTGGTTTAGCATCAGCTCCACTAGTTGGGTTTGACGAGGTGAAATTTCCTGTAAGGTTGGAATGGATATATCTGGCCGTTATACCAACACTTAATTTTTGAGAAAGCATTCTGCTATATGTAGCATCTACTGCTACCTCTCGAGGATTAAAATCCCCTGTACTGTTTCCATCATTATCTGTAAAGAAGATTTCCCCCAAATCAAAATATTTCATAGAAACAGCTACTGCCTGCTCTTTAGCAAATTTGTAATAGCCGGAAAGATAATTCACGGACATATCATTGATGATTTTTCCTAACCACGGAGTATATGATAATGAAAAACCAACATCTTTATTTATAAATACAAGTTTAGCAGGATTCCAATGCACTGAATTAGCATCTGCTGAAGTGGCAACACCGGCATCTCCCATGCCACCTGCTCTAGCATCTGGGGTGATGGTTAAAAAAGGTACCGCTGTAGTAATTACTCTTCTCGTTGAATCTTGTCCAACCAACTGGGCAGACACAGAAGTGTACGATACTGTTATAACAACAATTATTAAAAGTTTAAACAGTCTTTTCATTAGAAGTTGTTTAGCCAACAAATTTACTTAATTAATGAGAATAAGTTTTTTATATTCCTGATTTTTTGCCCCATCTCGAATAGAACGAAGAGTAAGCCGATAAACGTATATCCCTGCGTCCAATTTTTGTCCAAATGAATTTTCGCCATTCCACTCGTACAGATCAACTATTGACGGGCTATTTTCTATATTAAAATCCGCTGAAAAAACAGTGCCGCTAATAGGTGAGATAATGTCTAGTGTAACTGCCACATTTTCACCTGACCTATTATGTTCAAATCTAAAATTAGTAGAGTTGTTAAATGGGTTGGGATAGTTGCTAAGGTCATAAATTACAACGGAGTTGGGGTCTGCTACAGTAAAGTTAATCTCAGCTTCTGAGGAGTTATTATAGGTGTCCCAGGCCTTCAGCTTTATTTTATGGGGACCTTTTTCAAGGTCTGAAATAGGGAACAACAGTGTGCCGCTTTCGAAAGAATTGATGTCTGCTCTATAGTAGTTGTTAAGGACAAATTCTTCTGAATCATCTAAGATCGCAATTATGCTATTTCCTGTTCCAAATGGAGAAATATTGATGCCGTTTTCATCTGACAGCTTTGCAAACAGAAAAGTATTATGGCTAACCTGATTCAGGTTGTTATTCAGCGAATCGCCAATGAATAATTTAATTTCAGGGTCTTTGGTATCATTATTAGTTACTGGATTTTCTGAACTACCTATTTTCAAATCTATATCAGAGCCATTAGCATCGTCTATACCATTATAATCATAAGCATATAGGTTTATCTTACCCAGTCCGACTTCATAAGAGATGCTTTTTGGCACAACGAAATTAAGGTCGAATTGTCCATTAGTAACTGTAGATTTTCCTCTAAATATTGCATTTTCATTAGACATATAGCTGAACGGGGGGTTTTCATTTCCTAAAGTGGTTTTCTTTACCTGCTTGTCAAAAATAACAAACGACACTTCCCCATTGAACTGACCGTCAAGTTGATTGCTGGATGATCTGATTTCCCCTGACATTTTGATTCTACTTAATGCTTTCAAAGTATCTAGTTTTGAAGTATTGTCATTGATAGCAGTAATTACAATGTCTTTATTAGGGTATGATAATCTTGTAGTGGGATCACCAAGTAAAGAAAAATTTCGGTTACCCACTTTGTTGAAGTCTGTCGCCAGGTTTGTACTGGCGTTTTTGGTCAATCTAAATATATCTCCCAGCCTCAGATATTCGCCATTTTCTTTACTATAAACCACTTCATAAAATGCCTTATTCAATGCAAAATTAGAGCTTGAACTAACTGGTCTGCATGTACTCACTATTGCAATTCCTCCACCTTTAGCGTTGGTCAAAACAAGCTCCCCACCTGATATTCTTCTTGGATCATCGTGTCTTCCAAATTCGCAAGTGGCCGTAACAAAAAGAGGAAGTCTATTGATATTATCCCACTTTTCGATCTGAACTATATCAAGTACTTGCTCCTGCATCCACCCATTTTCACCACCATGACCAGTGAAGTTTACTATTAGTGCACCTTTTTCCACGGTTTCGTCCAATGCTTTACTAGCTGATGGAGCGCTTTCACCACTTGCTTTGGCAACCTGAGGGAAGGCATCCAGATAGAATTTGTTAGAATTAAAAGCAGAGAACGTTGTGTCAATAAATACTGAAAGTTCTTCAGCTTGTCTTTGATGAGTATTAAAATCACCATCATCAGCCACCAACACAACATCATTCCTCCAATCACCAATTGTTGCTGCATTAGAACTATAATTAATGATTTTATCTACAACTCCTTTAGCAATAGCTGCCGTAGTAACTGGTAATCTACCTATGCCAATATCCATGGTGTGATTTCCTCCATTCTCCTCAAGCCACTCTCCTTCATGGTCTTCCATAAAACCATAATAGTCATCAGAAATATATGAATCCAAAGGATGTAAGGAGTTTCTGGATTCATAAACAGGGACATAGTTCGTATTGTTATTAATTACATTTTTATAATCATACGACCCTCTACCAAATAACAAAAGATATTTTATACTGCCATTGTCATAAAGATATTTGGCATAGTTTCTAATGGCTGTAGGGTCTTGTTTTCCACTTGAAAATTCATTGTAAATATGATTAAGCCGTACCACTTTACTGTTAATACCATCATTTTGCATTCTAAAGTTTGCTAACCTCACTGCCTCACTGTAGAAGTTGTTATGTGCTACTATAATAAACTCAGCATCAGTATGTGCCTTTATATTTTGATTATCTATGGAGATGATGTTCGCTGGCACTAAATTGCTTTCAGTTTTATTTATGGCAACAAACTCCTTTAGGCCACGAGTTTCTGCCCCAAATCTTATGGTCGAACCTTCAAGTGTATAAATCTGATTTGAAGGCAGACTGCGGTCTGAAACATCCCAAACTAAAATATTATTATTACCATTTGAGATGTTAAATGTGCTATTGGCATTGTCACCACTTTCTATTGAGCGGAATAAAAAGGCAGAATTGTTATAGCTTAATGGCTTTTTAACCTCAATTAAAAGGTTGTTTAAAAAACCAATCGATTGGCCACTAGCGGCCTTTTTAAAGGTTAATCCAACCTTGACATTTCCATCAGAAGCTAACTCTGAATCTGATGTAAAAGTTGCAGTTGATTCTTTGCCCTTTATCCTATAGCGATTTACATTTTGAGTAAAGTCTAGAACAGTTTCAATAGGAGTGTTGCCAAGGACGGTACCGTTTACTGCGATATCAAAACTGGAAGGCTGAAATGACTGCGCCATTAAATTGGCTGTTACTTTTATTGAAGAATTTGCAGCTAGTGTTCCAAAATTAAAATCATATTCCATATTGGTTGTAAGATCAAACCTATCTGAATACCATTCCCTTCCTGAGGCAAGCAGATTGTATTTTTCAATTTCATGGTACTTGAAGTCATCATATGAATTGATAGCCGGAAAGTCATTACCTAAGTTTTCCTGGCTTTGTATTCTTAAGCCGTTAGCACCTGATGAAGTGATGTAGTAATAATTTTCGTCTGCATAAGGGTTATGGTTATAGGTCAACTCTGAGCCATCGTAGGTGTAGCTATCACCATCATCTGCATAAAAAAGAATATAATCACCTGGGTTGAATTTTCCGTCCGCCTCGCCTTCTACCCAAATGGCTAATTGCTGAGGGTCATTGAACCTGGTATCGGCCAAAGATTGAGCCAGAGATCCACCTTTAAGGCCATAAATCTTGAGTGTACGCGGATTGATGTTGTCAACATTTAAACCTGCACTTTTCAAATAATCATAAGTGAGTTTATATACTCCTCGCTGATCTATTCTCATTTTAAACCATTGTCCACTATCAAATACTGAAGATTGTGACAACAGATTAGCTGCAGAAGATGATAAAATGATTAAAACCAGAAGTAGACGTCTTGGCATGAAGTATTATTTCACTTGTAATAGCTAAGAAACAACATAATAGGATGAAACGTTTCTACGAGCACTTTATTATAACTTTTATGATGAAGTAACCTTTATAACAAAGGATAATAGAATATATCCCAAAATAATAAGTGGTAAAGCTAAAAACTGAAGAAAAACAATGGAAATCAATGATAGCAGTAGGAATACGAACCTCACTTCGTTTCCCTTCCAGGCATAATTTTTAAACTTCAAAGCAAATAATTCCAGAGGAGCAACTAATAAGAAAGAGAATATTACTGCTACTCCAACCAAAAAGTATAATTGATTAAAAGCTGGAAACCTCTCAAATACAAAAATCAAAGACGAAAGAAAAAGGGCATTTGCCGGAGTAGGAAGTCCTATAAAGACAGATTGTTGCTTATCATCGACATTAAATTTAGCTAAGCGTAATGCTGAAAACACCGCAATAAGCAATGCAATATATTTGATAGGTCCAGTTTCATGTTGCTCGATCAATTGGAGGATAAGTATGGCAGGCAGTACCCCAAAAGTTACCATGTCAGCCAAGCTGTCTAATTCTTTACCTATAGGGGACGATACTTTCAGCAACCGTGCAGCAAACCCGTCCAGAAAATCAAAAAGCATGGCTATCCATATAAGATAGACTGCCAATTTAAAATCACCTTGAAAACAATAGATAATACCCAGGCAACCACACACCAAGTTGCTTGAGGTTAATAGGTTTGGAATATGTTTTTTTATGCTCAACTGTTAATTCCGCAAAAAGGGTTATGCATTTTTTCTTCTCCTATTGTTGTGCTGGCACCATGTCCACAATAAACCACAGTATCATCATCTAACAGAAACATTTTAGTTTTAATACTGTGGATCAATGTATCAAAATCTCCTCCAGGAAGATCTGTACGGCCAATACTACCCTGAAAAAGGACATCCCCCCCTATGCAGATTTTTTCTTCTTTATTGTAAAAAGCGATATGTCCTGGAGCATGGCCTGGCACAAACATGATTTCGAGTTCGCTATTGCCAAATTTTATTTTATCCGTCTCTTTTAAGAATTTATCCGCTGTGGACTCCTGAAAATGCTGGAAACCATAACTTGGCGCATAGGCTTTTACAGCCAATAATGTAGCAGCATCAAATTCATGAATTTCAAGATCAACACCAAAAGTAGTTTTAGCCCAATAGTTGCCAAAAACATGGTCAATATGGCAATGGGTATTTAGCAATCTCACTACTTTAAGACCGTTTTCATCAATGAAAGCTTTTAAGCTGTCTTGCTCAAACTTTTCATAACAGCCAGGGTCAATAATAATGCACTCTTTGGTTTCGTCAAATAGCACATAAGTATTCTCTAAAAATGGATTGAAAACAAAAGACTTAACTTGAATCATTTTTTTAATGGTACGCTTTCCACAATTTTAGGAAAATTAAGTAAGACTATTCCCAATAACACAATTTGAAAGAGAAGGTTGATTATATAATTGTCGGAGGCGGCATAGCGGGGTGCACATTGGCTTATCATCTTTTAGAGATGAATCAGTCTGTGATTATGTATGACAAACTAAATAACCAGTCAGCATCACGGGTGGCAGCAGGCTTATATAATCCAATTACCGGTCGTAAAATGGTAAAAACCTGGAAGGCTGACCTGTTGTTTCCTTACCTAAAGAAATTCTATCAGGAAGTTGAAGGCAGGACAAATCAGAAGTTTTTGATTGAAAAGGAAATATACAGGCCATTTCATTCCGTTGAGGAGCAAAATGAATGGATGTCAAGATCTGGTGATGAAAATTTCATTCCATATATAGACACCATTCATCAGAAATCACTGAATCAAAACTATCGCGACCCACATGGGGGAATATCATTGGCCAATGCCGGTTATTTAAATGTTGCTTTGTATCTGAGTTCGATCAGAGCTTATCTGAAAGACAATGGAGTTAAGATTGTTGAGGATAATTTCGAGGTTCAAAAATTGAAGGCCTCCGGATCGTCAGTTGAATATAATAAAGTGGAAGCCAGCAAGATAATTTTCTGCGATGGCGCTATGAGTCTGAATAATCAATTTTTTTCTTGGCTACCATACAAATTGGTGAAGGGGGAGCTTCTGGAGATTGAGTCAGACCTTTCAGAATACAACAGGATAATAAATCGAGGGGTTTTTGTAATACCAAAATCTAAAAACCGTTTTAGAGTGGGTGCTACCTACGAGAATTATGATCTGACTTTAGCTCCAACGGAGAAGGGTAAAAGTGAGATCGAAGCTAAACTAAAGGAACTTATAAACGTTGATTATAAGGTTGTAGATCATTTTGTGGGCATCAGGCCGGCAACAAAAGATAGAAAACCATTTGTAGGAATGCATCCAAATTTCAGCAAAGTAGGTATCTTTAATGGTCTTGGTGCCAAAGGAGTATCCCAGGCACCATACTTTGCGAATCAATTTGCACGATTTTTGGTTAATCAATCAGAACTTGACCAGGAGATTGACATAAAACGTTACTACTCTTTATTTGATGGTAAAACTGCTACATTTGATTTAAATGAGGAATAAATTCACATATTTAGTCGCAGGACTTATTCTTATTTCACTTGCTGCTTCGGCTCAACAGGCAAATGAGAAATTTGGTAGAAACAGGCTTCAATTTGAGTCGTTTGACTGGAGTTACCTCAGCTCTGATAATTTTGATGTTTACTATTACAGAGGTAGTGCTAAAGTAGCTCGTGAGATAAGTGAATACCTGGAGCAGGAATTTGACAGAATTACCGATGTTATAGGCTACCCGCCATACTCAAAAACTAAACTTTTCCTTTACAATTCTATTTCTGACATGCAGCAAAGCAATGTCGGCATAGGTGAAGGAACATTTACCCCTGGTGGGGAAACTCAGTTTGTAAAACCTTATATAGAAGTGGCTAACCCCGGAAGCATTTCTGAGCTTAAAAAGGAATTATTGACCAAGGTATCTGCGCTTATGGTTAATGAAATGATGTTCGGTGGCAGTTTAAAGGATATGTTTCAAAGTGCAGTCCTTTTAAATTTACCTGAATGGTTTATTGCAGGTGCGGCACTTTATGTGGCCGAAGGATGGAGCATAGAAATGGATGACTATGCACGAGAATTGGTCAATACTCGGGCTGCCAGAAAGTTTAGCAGATTGACAGGTAAAGAGGCAGCATTGGCAGGGCAATCACTTTGGAATTTCATTGCTCATAAATATGGAAGAAGTAACATTTCCAATGTCCTTAACTATACCAGAATCATAAGAAATGAGGAGAAAAGTTTAGCAATAACACTTGGTGTGTCTTTTGATCAATTGATGCTTGAGTGGCAAAATTTTTACATAGATAATGACCGACAGGTCAAACAGAACTATGAAAACCCTTTGATTGACCTTTCTATCACCGGCTCAAAGAACAGGCGAGATCTCGTATATCAAAATATTAAAATAAGTCCTGATGCTACAAGGGTTGCATTTACTGTCAATAACAATGGCCGATATCATGTTAAAATCAAGGATTTAAATACTAACAAGGAAACCAATGTGGTTTCTGGAGGGTACAAAGTTATTGGTCAACAGATAGACTATGAAATGCCTATTGTTGATTGGGCTGATGACAACACCCTGGGTATTATTTACGCTAAATATGGCAAGGTCCATTTTGTGTTATATGACGTTACCACAGACAGCAAATTGCCGCGAATATTAGAGCGACTTGAACAAGTCAAGAGTATGGAATTTTCTGAAAATGGCAGGCTTTGCATAGTCAGTGCTGTTGTTGAAGGCAGAAATGACCTCTATCTATTGAGTACAAGAAGGGACAGAACCAAAAGATTGACCAATGATATTTTTGATGACTTGAACCCATCATTTGTGCCAAATTCAAACACCATTGTATTTACTTCAAACAGAGTATCGGATACGTTGGATGTTAAAGAAAGAAACATTGAAGAAGTAGGAAATAACTACAACCTGTTTTTCTTTGATTTGGACACAACAAAAAATGTACTTCACAGAGTAACCAATACCATCAGTAAGGACACTAAGCCAATGGCGCTCAGCACTAATAGAATATTTTATTTGAGTGATCAAAAGGGTATTAGAAATTTATTCAGCTTTGATGTCTCTACAGGTATTTATTCGCAGGTTACTAATTATTCTACAAGCCTCAAGAATTATGACATTAATTTCTCTAATAGTTCATTAGCTATAGTAACCGCAGATAAAGGCGCTGATTTTATTTACCTCGATCCAAACTTTAATTACAACCAACAAATATTTACTCCGCAAACCCTCAGGCAGCAAGTTATCCAGGCCAAAGAGTATAATGCCAGAAAACAGGCAAAGAAAACCGAAGGCCTTACTATTGAGCAGATAGTGGAGCAAAGGCTGGCCAACAGAAAGAAAGAGAAGGAGTTGGAGCAGGAAAAAATAGATTCAGTTGAATCTATTGCTACACTGCCGTTGGACTCTGGTTTAATTGACATTAACAATTATTCGTTTGAAGAGCCTACAGTTGAAGTTGATACTACTAAAAGTGAAGAAGTACTTGATACTAATAACTATGTTTTTGAAGAGGACCTCTTGCGAGAGGATAAGCAGGATTCCTTTTTGGCACAGTATCGACAAACAAGAACAGATAAAAAAATTAGTGGCCCGTTTCCATATCAGAGCCGTTTCAGTGCAGATCAACTGCTGACTTCATTTGTTATTGACCCATTAAGGGGATTCGGGATATTGCTGGAAGTGGAGATGAATGACATGTTGGAAAATCATAAGTTTACAGGCGGTGTTATGGCAAATACTGACTTCAAGAGTGGTGATGTCTGGACTCAATATCAATACCTCAAAAACTTCATAGACTATAACATTCGCTTTGACAGAAATGTCATCTATTGGGAAAATGATGTTGATCTTCAGGAGTACACAAAGAACACTTTAGAGGTAGGAGCTTCCCTGCCGATAAATACTAAAACAAGGCTCAGTATCAAACCTTTTATAACTATTACCCAATTTGAGAACCTTCTGCCGCTTGGCTCTGCTAATCCACCAAGTTTCTTGCCTTCTGAGCGTGATCAATACTTAGGAGCTACAGCTGAATTTGTCTATGATAACTCTATAATCAACGGAATGAATTTAATTGAAGGTAGCAGAGCAAAGATATCTTTAAGGCACTATGAGGGGGTTTCTGATAAAGAAAAGAGCTTTAGTAACTTCAAAGTAGATATCAGGCATTATCAAAAAATCCATAGAGAGATTGTGTTTGCTGTTAAAGGCTTCTATGGCTCATTTTTTGGCAACAGCCCTAAACAATATCTATTAGGCGGAATGGACAACTGGATTTTACGTCAAGTGAATACAGACGGGGATAGAAACCCACTACAGGAAAATAGAGAAAGAACAAATTCTGACTTGCTCTTTGTGGAATATGCTACAAACTTAAGAGGTTTTGACTATGCCGAATTATTCGGGAACAATGTTTTACTTCTCAATACAGAATTAAGAATCCCGCTAATCAGGTACCTCAATGGTGGTGGCCCGATAACCTCCAATTTCTTCCGAAATTTCCAAATGACCGGTTTCTTTGACATTGGTTCTGCCTGGTCAGGCAAATCACCATTCAATGAAGAGAACCGGATTAGCAATGAAACCATTCGTGAAGGTGCCTTTACCATTGATCTGAAAAATTACAGGAATCCCTGGCTATATAGTTATGGTTTCGGATTTAGAACCATGCTGCTTGGATACTATGCAAAACTAGATGTGGCATGGCCCGTAGAAGACTACACAGTTCAGGATACCCGCTACCAGGTAACATTAGGATACGATTTTTAACTCCAGTATTTTAGCGGCTTAATATTCTTGTTTTTTATGCTAAAGTCAATGACGGGGTATGGTGCTGCCAAACTATCTGATGGCACCGTCACTATCAATATCGAAGTAAAAACCCTCAATTCTAAGTTTCTTGATTTAAATCTTCGATTTCCTAAAAGCTTATCTATGAATGAGCTGGAAATGAGAAATGTTGTGTCTGAAGCACTTCAAAGAGGTAAAATTTCCTTGTCCATTGATGTGCAGAATGAAGCTGAAACTGAGCTTAAGCAAAAATATAATGAAGCGCTGTTTCTGAAATATTATCAGTCGTTAAAGGAACTGGCCGATAAGGTTGGTGCTTCCAATGATGAAATATTCAAACTGGCACTTGGTTCGCCAGATGTTATAGTAAACTCAGGTGCAGGCAGTGAGGAAGAAAATGAAGGTGACTGGAATAAGATCCTTGAATTGATGAAGCAGGCACTGGAACAATGTGACCTGTTCAGAATTAAAGAGGGTGCAGTATTGGAAAATAAATTCAGAGGGTACATCGAAAGCATTGCAAAAAGCCTCAAAGAGATTGAGGTGCTTGACCCTCAAAGAGTGGCAAAAGTGAGAAACAGAATCTACGGTAACTTAAAGGCCTTTGTAGAAGAGGAAAATCTGGATCAAAATCGTCTTGAGCAAGAGATGATTTATTACATAGAGAAATTTGATATTACAGAAGAGAAAGTTCGCTTAAGAAATCATCTTGACCATTTTGAAGAGATACTAAATGAAGATGATAGTCTTGGTAAAAAGCTTGGTTTTATTTCTCAGGAGATAGGCAGGGAAATAAATACTATAGGCTCAAAAGCGAATGATGCAGATGTTCAAAAACATGTGGTTTCAATGAAAGAAGAGTTGGAGAAAATAAAAGAGCAGCTGCTAAACGTGCTTTAATCTAAAGTACTTTAAGCGTTTCTTCCAGCCCCATGCTTCTCGATCCCTTGATAAGAATTAGAGCATTTTTAAGGCTACTATCCTTAAGCATTTCCAGCAGTGCTTCACGAGTTAATGCATGATTTGCATTTGGGTATTTACTAGCTGCGGCTCGCATTTCCTCACCACATAAAAAGACGTTTTCAAAATTGTATTGAGATAGAAGAATGCCTAAAGACTCGTGCTCTTTAATGCTATCTTCACCTAGCTCCTTCATATCTCCCAATATCACCACTTTATTGCTGCTATCCATTTTAGATAGGTTTTCTAAAGCAGAAGCCATCGATGTAGGATTGGCATTGTAAGCATCTAAAATAATAGTATTCGATCCTTGCTTAAGTACCTGAGATCTATTGTTTTCAGGGTTGTAGTCTGCAACAGCCCTGTTTGCAAGGTCTGCAGGTACCTCAAAATATTTAGCTGCGCAAAGCGCAACAGCTATATTCTCAAAATTGTACTTTCCAATCAGATGAGTAGTTACAGTATTACCATCTTCCGTTTTAAAAATGATATTTGGATTGGCTTCAATAAATTCTGCCTCATAGTAGTCTCCCTTTTTCGGGTAGAAAAGCGGGTTTTTAAATCGCTTGGCCATATTGGATAAAATCTCATTGTTAGAATTTATCCACACCACACCATCATTTTGAATCAAATGATGGTACAGTTCACTTTTACCCCTGATTACCCCTTCAATACCTCCAAAGCCTTCCAGGTGCGCCTTTCCTATATTAGTTATTAGTCCGTGCGTTGGATTGGCAATGCCACAAAGCATGGCAATTTCACCCACATGATTTGCCCCCATTTCTATAATGGCAAGCTCGTGTTCTGGCTTTATCGATAATATTGTCAGTGGTACCCCAATGTGATTATTCAAATTGCCCTTTGTGGCAAGTACGTTATACTTTGGTGACAGTGCTACTGTAAGTAGTTCTTTTGTTGTGGTTTTTCCGTTAGAACCAGTTAATCCGATTACAGGTATTTTTAAAGATGCACGGTGTCTTTTAGCCAGGTCTTGAAGTGCCTGAAGAGCATCTTCAACTAATAGATATTTATCGCTGATGGCATATTCCGACTCATCAACCACACACAAACTGGCACCTTTTGCCAATGCCTCTTTGGCAAAGCTATTTGCATTGAAATTTGGACCCTTAAGCGCAAAGAAAATACAACCATCTGTGATCTTTCGGGTGTCAGTACAAATGACGGGATATTGTAAGTAATGTTGGTAGAGCTTATCAATCATTGGAATGCAAGTATGCATAAAGTTATGTTTAATTTTTAATTTAGAAGTTGTAAACTTCAATCAGGACCAATTCGTTACGCTTATATCAAATTCGAAATATGAGAATACTTTTGAGTGTCCTGCTATTCTTTTTAGCACAATCTGTATTAAGTCAAACTTATGTTATTGATCAGTCGATTCCTGTTAAGGAAAAGGATCGATACCTGTCCAATGCCTGGAGCGGAGGGTTAAATTCTGGTCAATACAGCACTATTGATATCAACTTTGATGGGGTAGATGACCTTGTGGTTTTTGATAGAACATCATCTAAGATTAATGTTTTTATTAACGAGGATAGCGAATATAAATATCGGCCAGAATATGCCGCTCATTTTCCTTCTGGCATTAGCAACTGGATGTTATTACGAGACTATGATTGTGATGGGCGCAAAGACATTTTTACAAGTGATCCTTTGGGTATCAGGGTTTATGTGAATGAAAGTGATGCTGGCAATGTAAAATGGAGACTTTTTAATTCCAGAGCTCCACAACCTTCACCCTTACTAACCAAAGGATTTTCCGCATCCCCCATTAACATTCAAATGAACAGCTCTGACATTCCGTCTATTGATGATGTTGATGATGATGGAGACTTGGACATTTTACTCTTCAGGTTTTCTTCAGTTTCAACAGTGGAGTTTCATAAAAACCTCAGCATTGAGCGTACTGCCAGTTGCGATTCTATGCAGTTTGAGCGTGTAACACAGAGCTGGGGCGACTTTCAGGAATGCGACTGTAGAAGTTTTGCTTTTAATGGCGAGGACTGCCCAAGTGGTGGAAGGACTGAACATCAATCAGGCAAGTCTTTGCTAACGCTCGATCTTGATGGCGATGGTGATCGTGATGCCTTAATTGGTGAGGAAGACTGTGGGTTTATTCATCAACTGCCTAATGACGGCACAAAGGATTTGGCTGTTATGAATAAGGTTTCGATTAATTTCCCCAACGCTGAAGAATCAATTGTCCTTAGTATTTTCCCGGCCACATATTATGAAGATGTAGATTTTGATGGGGTGAAGGATTTGATAGTAGCCCCCAATGTACCCACCAATGTTGGTTATGGGGTTGACTTCAAGCGGTCAAGTTGGTTTTATAAAAATAATGGAACAAATGAAAACCCCTCTTTTTCCAGGGTTCAATTTGATTTCCTTCAGGATGGGATGCTAGAGTTTGGAGAAAACGCTGTGCCAGCATTTCACGACTATGATGGTGATGGTGATTTGGACATGTTTGTGGGAAGCACTCTCGAAAATAGTGGTCGCTTCTCATCTTCTATCCGATATTACAAAAATGTAGGAACTTCAAGCCTTCCTGAATTTACATTGGAAGAGGAAGACTTTTTAGGTTTTTCGAATATTGGCGCCATAGGTTATAAACCGAAATTTATGGACATCAACAAAGATGGGCTGATAGATCTTGTTTTCAGCGCCACTCAAACCTCAACCTTTGCAACCAGCATATTTTATCTTTTGGGAAGAAATAGCTCAACAAAGTTTGACACACAAATTAGGCAGTTCTTTGGCTCTATAGGGACTGATGAGAATTTTGAAATTTTTGATGTGGACAGCGATGGAGAGTTTGATGTTTTGGTAGGTCGATCTACCGGTAGGGTTGAGTACTATCGAAATCTCGGAAATTTTGAAACGCCAAACTTTGTTCAAGAGGATCAATCATTTTATGATCTTGATTTTAGTCCGTTTCGGCAAAACCCATCCATAGAAATCACGGATTTTGATGTTGACGGAAAATCAGATATGCTAATTGGAGATGCACGGGGAAACCTGACCCTTTATAACGATTTCCTTTCCAATCTTGAAAACCCTGTTGAAGGGCAAACAGAGCTCATTATAATGAACGATAGTTTGAGTACTTTTAATTTTGGAAGTAAGCTGGCACCAGTGGCGGTCAACCTTTTTAATGAGAATAAACCGGCAATTGCCATAGGGACAGGACAGGGTGGAATCTCAATTCTCAGAAATCAAACAGCCTCTTCTAACCCTGGTAATGGGAACATAGGTTTATATCCAAACCCAATAAGGCCTGATCAGATGTTAACTGTCAGGTCTAAAAAATCCTTCCTTGCTAATGTTGTAACAACTTCAGGTCAGGTTGTGATGAAGAATATTCAATTGACTGCCAATGAAGATATCTTAGTTAATATTTCAACTTTAAAAGAGGGGCTTTATATATTGTCGCCTGTGGATGGAAGCAAGTCAGATGCCATTCGTTTCGTTGTCAACAAATAATGAATTTGATTCTGCACATCAAAATCTGTAAAGATGCTTTCAATTTCATTGAGCCCGCCTCCATTAAAGATTGCCAGTATATTGATATAGATAATTTTTCAGATGCTGTGATGGTCGAAACGGTCAGTAAGTCCGTTGATTTATCTGAGAAGTTGTTAGTATTTATCCAGATAGATGGGCAATATGAACTTGGATTATTGATGAAAGTGATTCAAAAACTAATGAAGCACAAAAGAGATATTCTTTTCTTTCATTCAGGAGATCATGAAAAACTTGATAAGATGCTAGTGCTAATGAGAAGCAGAAAAATTGATAAGGCTGATTTTGTTAGTGAGGCTGTGTCATCATTCACTTAACATCAAACTCATCGGCATCGAGATGAGCAGGAAACTTCTCTCTAAAATGATCTAAATCTTGTTTTGACAATGTAATAGTAGATAGACTTTCACTATCTTCTGAAAAGTATAAAGCCTCCCCTTTGGGACTATATATTGCAGAGTGGCCATTATATTCTATGCCATTATCATCTTTACCAACTCTATTAAGCCCTAAACTATAGCTCACATTTTCGACAGCCCGAGCCTTTAAAAGAATGTCCCAGGCATTTACCCTTACAGCTGGCCAGTTTGCAACGAACAATATCAGGTCATAATCCAGTTGATTGTTTTGAGCGGTATTTCTGCTCCAAACAGGAAACCTTAGGTCATAACAAACTAGTGGACAAATTTTCCAACCTTTCAACTCTTTAACAATCCGTTTTTCCCCGCTTGAGAAATGCTCATGCTCATTTGCCATTCGGAAAAGATGCCTTTTGTCATAGCAGTCATAGCTGCCATCGGGCTGCATCCAGATTAACCTATTAAAATAATTTTTATCTTCTTTTATAACAACACTGCCAATAACCACAGCCCCTGTTTGCGCGGCCATTTGCTTCATCCACTTAAATGTGGTGAAGTTCATAGGCTCTGCTACCTGTTCGGCATTCATAGTGAACCCTGTATTGAACATTTCAGGAAGAACAATCAGGTCTGTTTTACCCTCTATTTGCCATATTTTTTCCTCAAACATGGCCAGGTTGGCACCTGCGTTTTGCCAGTGAATGTCAGATTGTATAAGTGTTACTTTTAAATCTTGCATAATATTTCAGCAGCACGCTCTAAGGTTTCTTCATTTTTAGCAAAACAGAATCTCAAAAGCTTATTGTCTTCTTTATTTTGATAAAAAACAGAGATAGGAATGGAGGCCAATTTATTTTCTTTCGTCAACTTGGCAGCCATAGTCATATCATCTAAATCAGAGATGTTTTTGTATGACAACAATTGGAAATAAGTGCCAAAGCTGGGTATAATTTCAAACTTTGATTGTGCTAAACTATCAACAAAAAATTTCCTTTTATTATTATACATTTCAGCAATGTGCAGATAATGTTCGGGCTCTTTCAAATAATCGGAAAGGGCATGTTGCATGGGTGTATTTACACTGAATACCAAATACTGATGCACTTTTCTAATTTCATTAGTGATCTCCTCTGGAGCTACCAAATATCCAATTTTCCAACCTGTGGCATGAAATGTTTTTCCGAAAGAGGAAATGGCAATGCATCTTTTTCTTAAAGCGTCATATTTCAAAACACTCTCATGTTGCTGACCGAATATGATATGTTCATACACCTCATCGCTTAAAACCAAAAGGTCATGTTTGGCTGCAATTTCTTCCAGGGTTTTTAAATCACTCTGCGATAGCACTGCACCACTCGGGTTATGTGGCGAATTGATAATAATAAGTTTGGTATTAGCGCCAATCTTATTTTTCACTACTTCCCAGTTGATAGAAAAATCAGGCTGATTAAGTGGAATGTAGACAGGAACGCCACCATTAAGTCTTATGGCCGGAGCATAGCAGTCATAAGCTGGGTCAAACAGCATAACTTCATCTCCATTGCCAATAAGTGCTGTTATAGTAGCATAAATAGCTTCAGTGGCGCCTGCAGTTATGGTTATTTCTTTATAAGGATCAATTTTTGACTGATAGCAATTGTAAACCATCTCAGCTATTTGCTCTCTTAGTCCAGGTAGTCCTGGCATAGGAGCATATTGATTATTGCCTCGTTTCATATGGCGGTTAACCAACTCTATCAACTTTGGAGAAATGCGAAAATCGGGGAAGCCCTGCGACAGGTTAAGTGCATTGTGCTCTGCTGCCATTTGAGACATGACAGTAAAAATTGTTGTTCCTACATCTGGTAATTTAGACTTCAAAGGCATCTGCTACTTCTTCACTGGGATAGCCACACGATATTCTACTTTCATCTTGCCTTTTGTGATGTTAGTGAGCTTGCCTTTCAGCATTCTCTTTTTTAATGGCGTTAAGTAGTCGGTAAAAAGTACACCTTCTATATGATCGTATTCATGCTGAATAATGCGGGCTTTCATGCCATCATATTCCTCTTCATGGTATTCCCAATTTTCATCATAGTATTTAATTTTTAGGCGCTCAGGACGCTCTACTTCTTCCCTTATATTAGGTATGCTTAAGCAACCTTCTTCAAAGGCCCATTCCTCACCAAACTCTTCAATAATCTCTGGATTTACAAAAACCTTCACAAAATCATTTGTTTCTTCATCTTCTAGAGGTCTGCCATCCACAATAAAAAGGCGAATGCTTTTACCAATTTGTGGAGCAGCCAGGCCAATGCCATGGGCGCCTTTCATGGTTTCAAACATATCTTCTACCAGTTGAGAAAGGTCAGTTCCTTTTTCAATATTAGCTGCTTTCTTTTTAAGTACCGGGTCTCCGTAAACTACGATGGGATAAATCATCGGGTATTTTTTAATTGATTAGTATGCAAAAGTAACTAATTTTCAATAAGATGAGTTCGACTGCATGTAGGATTGAAGTATAATGGTAGCACTCACTTTGTCAACGGTTTCTTTATTCTGACGATCTTTCTTTTTTAATCCACCATCAATCATCGTTTGAAATGCCATTTTGCTGGTGAACCTTTCGTCTGCCGTAATAATTTTAACATCAGGAAAAGTTTCTTCTAATTTCAATACAAACTTCCTTACACTTTCGGTAGCATGGGTATCTTCGTTTTGAAGGTTTTTAGGCATCCCAACAATTATTTTCTCCACTTCTTCACTGCTTAAATAGGTTTTTAGGTAAGTGAAGATATCCTTGTTCGGAACCGTATCCAGCGGTGATGCTATGATTTGCAGAGGATCAGTAGAGGCCAGGCCAACCCTTTTGGTGCCAAAGTCAATGGCTAGTATTCTACCCACTTAGTTATATTGAATTTTCTTTTTGAAAGATTCATTTACTTCCCTTTCCAAGGCCAGTGCTTTAGGAAACAATATTTCATTTTCTACTTTAGCGTGTGTTTTTAGCTCGCTTTCCAGCGCCTGCAGTTCAGCATAAACTACCCTTAAGTGCAATGGCGATTTTTCACCCAGCTGATATTGCCGGGTTATTTGTCTGATGCCCATCATTTCATCATCATGCTCCTGATGCTCTGATGCATAGGAAGAAAGGCTGTGGTTTTCCATTTCGAAATACATTTTTGAAATGTTGCCTCTTCCTTTTTTAAAATGATATAAGCTCAACAAATAGGAGAAAAGTGTATCTTCTTCCTCATAAATATGATGAATGAAGTCTTCAACAAACAAAGGGAAAACAAATTTCAGGTCTTTAACTACCGCCTCATAACCTTCACTATGATTGTCAAGGCATTCAATTAATCTGCTGAGATAGGGCAGCTTTTGTTTGATGAAAATATAATGAGCATGTTTTAAATATTCGATTACAAGGTCAATAGGGAACTCATGAAGAGCGACATCTTCTTCGCACAGTGTTGAAGATTCCAGTTTTTTAACTACCGATTCCAATTTTAAACCCTTTGCTGCACAAGCTTGTTCCAAAGTCAGTTCTGAATAATTGTAGAATTCTATGCCAAAATAAAACAGGACAGAGGCGTGTATGTAGTTGCAATCAACTATATCAATAATCCGTTTTTTGTCCAGTGCGCTCATGATGAATATTGTTTTAAATTTACAAAATCTCAATCAAAAAAAGAGCGATTAAGGCATATAGTAATTAGGCCAACAAAATATTTTGTCTCTTCGTTATAGACTTAATATTCCCTAGATTTGGTCAAATCGGGTTAATTGATTTTTAATACTAATCTGTAAAAAGACGTGAGTGATTACAAAAACACAAAATATCAAATAAGGCTTCCACTAATTCTGGCTTTAGGACTGGCAGGGGGCATTTTTATTGGGGCAACTTTTAGTGAGTCTTCTCCTGTCCAGAATGATCTTAACAAAGACATTCAAAAATTTAAAGAAGTACTGACCCTTATAGACAGAAATTATGTAGATGAGGTTAATACCAGCGATTTAGTGGAGGATGCCATTTCTCATATGCTCAATAAGCTAGATCCGCATAGTTATTATATCTCAGCAAAAGATAAGGTAGCGGCAAACGAAGATTTGCAGGGAAACTTTGAAGGAATAGGCATTGAATTCAACATTTTCAAAGATACTATAGTGGTAGTAACTCCTCTAAGTGGCGGACCGAGTGAGTCTTTGGGTATTATGTCTGGCGACCAGATCATAGCTATAGATGATAAAAATGTAGCCGGTGTTGGTTTTACCAATAGAGATGTGCAAAAGCACTTGAAAGGGCCAAAAGGCAGTCAGGTAAAAGTGACCATCAAAAGAAAAAATAAAAAGAGCCCCATTGATTTTGAGATTATCAGGGATAAAATTCCTCAGTACTCTGTGGATGCCAGTTACATGATTGATGATGAGAAAGGATACATTAAAATCAGTCGTTTTGCGGCTACTACTTATGAGGAATTCAGGGTGGCTTTGATAAAACTTAAAGGTGAAGGCATGACTAAACTTGTTCTGGACCTGCAAGGTAATGGAGGAGGTTATATGAACCACGCTATAAATATTGCCGATGAATTTATTGCTGGTGATAAGAAGATTGTCTACACATTGGGCAAAGAGACAAGGTTTAATTCTCAGGCCAATGGACAAAGAAAGGGCCTTTTTGAAGATGGTGAACTTATAGTTTTGGTTAATGAAGGTAGCGCTTCGGCTTCTGAAATTGTAACCGGGGCTTTACAAGACAATGACAGGGCATTGGTGGTAGGAAGAAGATCATTTGGTAAAGGCCTGGTGCAAGCACCAATGGATTTGACTGACGGCTCTGAAATGAGATTAACAATTTCGAGGTATTATACCCCTAGTGGCAGATCCATTCAGAAGCCTTATGATGATTTGGAAGACTATTCCGGGGACTTGATAGCCAGATATAAGCACGGTGAGTTTTTCAGTGCTGACAGTATCAAGTTTAACGACTCGCTGAAGTATGAAACATTAAGTGGCAGATCTGTTTATGGAGGCGGGGGTATCATGCCTGACTATTTTGTGCCGTTAGACACATCTGCAAACTCTACTTATTTGAACAAATTGTTTATCAGCAATTCCATTCAGGAGTTCACATTCAAATATGTGAATGACAATAAGAAGACACTTGAAGCGATGGATTATAAAGATTACTTCAACAATTTTAAGGTAAGTCAGCAGATGAGGGATGAGCTGGCCTCAATAGGGAAAGCCAATGGTGTAAAACCAGACTTCAACGATATGAACAAAAACCAGGCACTTTTTGATTTACATATAAGGGCACAAATTGCCAGACAGATTTGGGACAATGAGGGCTTTTATCCTATATTCAATCAAACAAATGAAGTGCTTCAGCAGGCTGTGAAATTATTTGACCAGGCTGAGAAACTAGATAGATCAAAACTGTAATATGTATTATCACAAGTTAGGCAAAATACCACCAAAAAGGCATATTCAATTCCGTCAGGAAGATGACAGCCTTTATAAGGAAGAATTGGTAAGCTCTAAGGGGTTTTCAGGCATTTACTCCAATTTATACCACATTTATGCACCTACTAAAATAAAGGCAGTAGGCAAGGTAAGTCCGTTCGACAGCAAAATCATGACTGATTATGGTCTTAGGCAAACACACCTTAATACTTCTAAAATAGGCATTACAGGGGATGATTTTTTAAGTGGAAGAAAAGTGCTTTTAAAGAATGCCGATGTATCTATTGCGCTATGTGTGCCTAAGAGCAAAGCAATGGATTACTACTACAAAAATGCCGAAGGCGATGAAGTTATTTATATCCATGATGGTCGTGGTGAATTGCATTCGCAGTTTGGAAAGATAGAGGTAAAAAAGGGCGATTATGTAGTTATACCAAGAACTGTAATCTATAAGTTCAAATGGAATGATGAGCCTTTAAAGCTTCTGGTGATTGAATCTGCAAGTCCGATAGAAACACCAAGAAGATATAGAAATGAATTGGGACAGCTTGAAGAGCACTCGCCATTTTGTGAGCGCGATATCAGGCCACCATCAGAAATAATCACTGAAGATAAGGAAGGCGATTACTTATTAAAGATCAAAAAACACGATCAACTGCATGAATATCACTATAACCATAGCCCATTTGATTTGGTAGGTTGGGATGGTTTTCTGTGGCCTTATGCCTTTTCTATTCACGATTTTGAACCAATAACTGGCAGAATTCATCAGCCACCACCAGCACACCAGACTTTTCAGGCCGGTGGATTCGTGATCTGCTCGTTTGTGCCAAGGTTATTTGACTATCATCCATTATCAATACCAGCTCCTTACAATCATTCTAATATCGATTCGGATGAAGTGCTGTATTATGCCGAAGGAGAATTTATGAGCAGAAAAGGAATTGATAGAGGTTCATTCACTTTACACCCTGGCGGACTGCCACACGGCCCGCATCCCGGTACGGTTGAAAAGAGTATTGGCGCCAAAGAAACGCATGAATATGCTGTGATGGTGGATACTTTCAAGCCACTCTTCTTAACCGAAGATGCCATGGAGTTTGTGGATAAGAATTATCCGATGAGCTGGACGGAGTAAAACTAAAAAAGCTACCAAGCCTGGACTTGGCAGCTTTTTTCCAAACTCTGATTCTAATCCTCCTTCAATACATTGACAGGATTCGCTAATCCGGCCTGAATAGTTTTGGCACTTACTGTTACCATAGCCACTGCCAGTACTGCTATAATAGTTATAACAAATACCATAGGGCTAATTTCAATATGATAGGCAAATCCACTGAGCCAATCGTTCAAATAATAAAGACCAACGGGTACTGAAATTATAAAGCCTATAAGAATTAGGGAGGCAAATCTTGTTGACATCAGTTTTACTATGGAGTAAATAGAAGCACCTAATACTTTTCTAATGCCAATTTCTTTCTTCCTTTTTTCAACGTTGTAAGATACAATACCAAATAGGCCCAGGCACGCTATTACAATAGCTACTCCTGAAAAAATTGTACTCATGAGTAAAAGCCTGTTTTCAGATTCATACATCAGAGCTATACTCTCGTCAATAAAGGAATAATCAAATGGCAAGGTGGAGTTAAGCATGGGCCATTTTGATTCTGCAAAGTCTAGCACTTCTTTGGCTTTTCCGGGTCTTGTATTTAGTGTCAAATAATTATGCGCTGCATTTGAGGGCACTCTGTGAAAATGCAATATTGGCCTCACATTATCGCGCATGGTTTCAAAGTTGAAATTGTCAACAACACCCACAACATTTAGCCTGGTATTTCCTATCTGAATCACCTTTCCTTCAACATCGGTAAAACCAAAGGCCTCCATCGCTGATTTGTTCATGATCACCGATTCTCTTTGATCACCATAACTGTCATCATTAAAGTTTTTGCCATCGATAATTTTGATACCATAGGTTTCAAAAAACTTAGCATCATGATAGGTATATGCCATTCTCAATGGGTCACCCTCCCAACCATCAGGCCTTACAAATAGGTATGAATTTGTCCAATTGGTAGGAATATTTCTTGACGTGGTTGTTGAAATAACATCGCTGTGGCTGGCCAGCTCATTTTTAAAAGTTTCAACTCTGGTAATAGTTGTTGAATCGCTACTTTCAAAGTCTCTTAATGATAAGGGAATAACTACTTGATTTTCCTTTTGAAAGCCCATATCTGTGGTTTGCATAAAGCTGATCTGGTCATTGATTACCAGCGTACCTACAATCAGTAAAATGGAAACAATAAACTGAAAGGCAATCATATAATCTCTGAGGCTGTTGCCCTTTAGAGACTTATTGAAACTACCCTTAAGTGAAGAAATAATGCCAAATTTTGAAATTAAATAAGCTGGGTAGGCGCCAGACAAAATACTGATGACCAAGGTAAGGCCAGTTAAAATGGCAAGGGTACCAGCATTATTAAAACCAACGTTCAGGTGTAGGTCGAATGCTGAATTAATAAATGGCAAACAAATGGACACCAACACTGTGGCGATGCCCATACTCAGCGTAGAAATAACAAGAGACTCGCCCAAAAACTGTCGCATTAGCTGTTTTCTTGAGCTTCCAATTACTTTTTTTACAGCCACCTCTTTTGAACGTCCCAAAGTACTACTCGCAAACAAATTGATGAAGTTGATGCAAGAAATGATGAGAATGCCAACCGCAATGTAGAGCAATATATAGGCAATGTCAGTATCTCCTATGGTAGTTCTGTAAACTTGCTTTAGCGGAAGCAGCTTAAAATTGGTTCTACTTTGAACTTCTGTATCCCAAATATTTTTTATAAGGTCTGGAAATTTGGATTCAAGGTCTTTTGCATTTTTAGAATTATCCAGTTGCACATAGGTATTTAAAAAAGAACCACCCCAGTTATTCTCATATTCTGGGTATTCAGGTATAGTCTTTAATGATATTAAATGATCAATTTGAATTGACGAGTTTGTAGGGATTGAGTTAATAACGCCTGTCACTTCATAAACCCGATCAAAATCTATTCTAAGGGTTTGTCCGAGTGGCTCGGCATCACCAAAATATTTAGTTGCCATCTCCTGAGAGAGAATTATGGCATTTTTTATTGGGAAGGGATTTTTGCTGTCACCTTTTGCCAGGTTAAAGTCAAACATTTGAAAAAGTGCTTCATCCGAATAGGCTAAACTTCCTTCAAATCGTTCTTCATTGACTTCAAAAATACTGTTATCTGTAAAAAAGCGGGTAGAATTAACTACTTCAGGATATTCACTCACCAAACGTTCACCCATGGGCACCCATGTATCATAAGTGGCTTGTGTTTCATTGGGAGTAATCCGCTCCTTATAAGCCATGAATATCGATTCTGACTTTTCATGAAACTGGTCATAGGTCAGCTCGTGCGTTGAAAAAGTGATGATGATTATTGTTGCGGCTAGACCAAGCGCCAGGCCAAAGATGTTTAAGAAAGTGTAGAGCTTTTGACGTAGAAAATTTCTGAAGGTGATTTTGAGAAAGGTTTGTAACATGAGATTGAGTTTTTGGTAAATACTAAAATAAATAACGACACACAAAAAATTAGGATTCAAACGTCAGCTGTGGGATAGATGTAGTGAACTGTAAAATAAGTGCATTGAATATTTCGTCTATTCCGACATATTAATTAAATAGGCAGGGAATGAAAATCAAATCATTTTAGAATGAGGCAGCAAATTGTATCTACCAATCAACTCAAAGTTTTCCAAGCAGTATGTCTTATCCCTTCGGTTCTCATCATTGGTTTTTTCTTTTATATGTTGGTCCTACGATTTAAAATATTTTATCTGGGTCAAGTTGGGCTGTACGCTTATCTGTTTTATCGGTTATACTATAATAGAATATTGAGGTTAAAGACCATTGATTATGATGATGAGAATATTTTTGTTGTTGAGAAGGGGCAGGAAATAGTAATTCCGTTTGTTGATATTAAGGAGATAAAGCTTAGAAGTCTTATTGGAACCCACAGTATAGAGTTATATAGAGACCTGGGATTCGGTGAAGAATTCTATTTCAAATCATCATTATGGTACCCACTAAATTTTAAAAAAGTAGATGACGCAGTTTATCAATTGCAGTCTAAAATCAGAAGGGCCAAGCAAAACTATACACCTGAGAATTATCGTTCTTTGGGCAGCTAAATGCATAACTGAAACTTCTTATTAATTGCTAATTGCCAATTGTTAATTGATATTTGAAAGATGAATGAATTACTCTGGCTATTGGTAGGGATTATTGTTGGTGGAACGGCAGCCTGGCTTGTTGCTAAATTCAAGTTTTCAGGAAATAATGGTTCAGCATCTGAGCTTAAGATGGAGCGTGAAAGGGTGGAAGACCTTAAGGCTCAAAATGTAGAGTTTAAGAAGGATCTTGAAACTGAACGAACTAAAGTTATTGAGCTTAACAATAACCTGGCTTCTACTGAAGCCGATTACAGAAACCTTCAGGAGCGCTTGGCAGAGCAGAAGCAGGAGTTAAAAAGTCTTCAGGATCAATTTGCAGTACAGTTCAAAAATCTGGCAAATGAGATTTTTGAAGAAAAGACCAAGAAGTTTACTGACCAGAACAAAACCAACCTTTCTGAAATACTCAATCCGCTAAGAGAAAAGATTGGTGAGTTTGAGAAAAAGGTGGAGCTCAGCAGTAAAGAGAATTTACAATATAGCACTGCCTTAAAAGAACAACTTGTTGGGCTTAAGGAATTAAACCGGCAGATGACCAAGGAAACTGAAAACCTGACAAGAGCACTAAAGGGAGACAGCAAGGCTCAGGGTAACTGGGGGGAAATGCAGATAGAGCTGATACTTGAAAAGGCTGGTTTGCAAAAGGATATTCATTATTTTAAAGAGAAGAATTTTAAAACTGAAGATCAGCAAAATCAGCGGCCTGATTATATTATATTAATGCCGGATGATAAGGCTATTGTTTTGGATTCAAAGGTATCGCTAACAGCTTATGCAAATTACTTTGATGCTGAACCAGATCGTCAGGTGGGGTTATTAAAGCAACATTTGGATAGTGTCAATGGCCATATTAAAATGCTGAGTGAGAAGAAGTATCAAAACATCCATGATATCAACCAGCCTGACTATGTGATGATGTTTATAGCTAATGAGCCTGCTTTAACAGTTGCCCTAAAAGAAGATCAGGATCTTTATGAAAAGGCATTAGATAGAAATATTGTTTTGGTAAGCACTACTACCTTAATGGCTACATTAAGGACTATTTCCTATATCTGGAAGCAAGACTTGCAAAACAAAAATGCGATAGAAATAGCACGCCAAGCCGGAGCATTATATGACAAGTTCGTTAACTTCTCAGAGGATCTTATAAAAATTGGCAAGAGTCTCGACCAGACAAAAGCCATATATTCAGAGGCCTCTAAAAAGCTTTATGAAGGAAGTGACAACCTGGTGAGAAAGACAGAACGGTTGAAGGAATTGGGTGCAAAGGCAAGTAAATCTATAGCTCAAAAACTACTTGATAAAGCTGAAGACTAGTGGCTCGGCAGAACGCGTGTTTGCTTTATTTTATTTAGCACCATATGGCTATGAACAAGCCCAATGTTTTCTAGCTTGGCCAGTTTTTTATTTACAAAATCACCGTAATCATCCATATTCCTGACCAGTACTTTTAATAAAAAGTCAAATGATCCGGCCAGATGGTAACATTCCAATACCTCATCAAACTTTTTGATATCTTCTTCAAACTGTTTTAGAAAATCAGCTTTGTGAGATTCGAGGGTAACAGAACAAAAAACCTCAAGTCCAAAACCCATCTTTTTTTCGTTAACATGAGCGTGATACCCTGTAATAACTCCTTGCTGCTCTAGTCTTCTTAGTCTATCGTAAATGGGGGTAATGCTCAAGCCTAATGCCTTGCTTAACTCTTTCATGGCAAGCTTGCCATTGTGCTGTAGTAGAGATACTAATTTTCGATCAATTGAATCCATTGACTTATACTGTTTTGCTTTAAAATATATATAAATACAGTATATATCAACTGATATATGATTAAATATAAGTTGATATATCTGACTATGTGGAAATTGACGTAAATATTATACTAATTGAGGTATAAAACATTATTGCTATGGATAAGAAAATGAGCCCGGAAAGTCTAATGATGTCATATGGTTACAAACCATCTTTATCAGAAGGAGCAATTAAATCACCAATATTTCAAACCTCTACTTTTGCATTTGAAAGTGCTGAAGCAGGAAAGGCGTTTTTTGAAGTTGCTTATGGACTGCGAGAGAAGAGTGAAGGGGAAGAATTGGGATTGATTTATAGTAGGTTAAATAATCCAGATTTAGAAATTCTTGAAAACAGGTTGACTCTGTGGGATGAAGCGGAAGATGCTGCAGTTTTTGAAAGTGGAATGAGTGCCATTACAACAGCATTACTTCAATTTTTATCACCTGGCGATTTAATTCTACATAGTAACCCCATTTATGGAGGCACGGATCACTTTATTAAGCATGTTCTTCCAAGATTTCAAATTAATGTAATAGGGTTTGATCCATTAGAATCTGAAGAGAACATTATAGAAAAAATAGAAGCCAGTGGCAAAGCAGATAAACTTAAAATGGTTTATGTAGAAACCCCAGCCAATCCAACTAATCACCTGATTGATCTTGAATTATGTCGAAGAGTAGCTGACCATTTCTCTAAAGAAGAAAGGGCACTAGTTGTTGTTGATAATACCTACATGGGGCCATTGTGGCAACACCCTTTAGAGTTTGGTGCTGACTTGGTTATTTATTCGGCCACTAAATATATTGGTGGGCACAGCGATGTGATAGCAGGAGCTTGCCTCGGTTCAAAAGAACATATCGCCAAGATTAAGGAGATGCGGACTTTTCTCGGAAATATGGCGGGTCCATGGACAGGATGGTTATTGCTGCGCAGTTTGGAAACGCTTAAAATCAGAATGGAAAAACAAGCCGAAAATGCAGCTTATGTCTACAATGTAATTAAGGATCACCCAAAAGTTGAACGCATTGGCTATTTAGGAGCTATTCCGAAGGGAACACCACAATATGAGATATTTAAGAAGCAATATTCTTCTGCCGGAGCTATGCTCTCTATAATATTAAAAGGAGGCGAAAAGGAGGCATTTGCATTTTTAAACAATCTAAAGCTTATAAAACTAGCGGTAAGTTTAGGTAGTACTGAATCCTTGGCCCAACATCCAGCATCAATGACACATGCAGGTGTTGATAAAGACGAGAAACTTAAATATGGCATATTTGAAAGTTTGGTAAGGCTATCTGTAGGTGTAGAGAACCCTGATGACTTAGTTTGGGATATAAATCAGGCACTTGAAAAAGTTTGATATTTTTGAATGTGAATTCAAACCATAAACCAAAAAAATGATGAAATTAAGATTAACACTACTTATGACATTTACTTCAATTATTTCTGTTTCTGCGCAGTATTTTGTTGAAGAAAACCTTTCATTTTCAAAAAAGAAAGGGGCATATGTAATAACCAATGCAGGTGAAAGAATTGATGGGGAATTCGCTTGGTTAAAATTCAATCGATACAGCATCAAAGAGCTAGCGCTTGATGTTAACGGAGAGAAGAAAAAGTTTACGGCAGAAGAGATTAAAGTTTTTGTGGGTGTGCCTAGCGGGTTGGCCAAGTTTTCTGATGGCATGGACAGGGCTACTGATATCAATAAGTTAGCTGGTCAGGACTTTGAAGAAGTTATTAAAAGGGATAGTTCTTATTTCGAGCAGGCTCTAATACCTCGTAAGAAAGAATTTAGAATGGTACAATTACTTAATCCTGGATTTGATAGTAAAATCAAGGTTTTTAAAGATCCATTTGGTAAGGAAACTGCTTCAATAGGTGTAGCCGGAATGAAAGTGGCAGGTGGTGATGAAAAATCAGTTTTGATAAAAAAAGAAGGTGCAGAAGACTCGATGTTTCTTACTAAAAAGAACATTGATGAAGAGTTTAAAAACATTTTTGGAGATTGCCCAAAATTGATGGAATATGTTAAAGACAAGCCTAACTCAATCAAAATGAGCAATCTTGCTGAATTCGTATTTTTATACGATCAATGGATGAAGTAGAATTTTGAACTTAATAGGAAAGCCAATGTTATTTACGTTGGCTTTTATTTTTTTATCATGAAAGGAATATCTCTGAACGTTATACGGTTGAACAAGAAGTACAGGCTTAAGAACTACGGAGATACCTATGAGTTTGAGGTTATGGAATTTTTAAGTAGCGAGAATTTCAAACTCAAAGACATCAATACACTTGAGTACTATGAACT
Source organism: Fulvivirga sp. (assembly GCF_040218215.1). Taxonomy (NCBI): domain Bacteria; kingdom Pseudomonadati; phylum Bacteroidota; class Cytophagia; order Cytophagales; family Fulvivirgaceae; genus Fulvivirga; species Fulvivirga sp. Next base: position 58,309 of record NZ_JAVJQL010000003.1, on the reverse strand, counting down.
AGCTGAGTTGACAGCTTTTGGTAGGGGTAAGGACTTTGAGATCAGAGAGATCTAGCTATTGCTGTTTTGCCCACTCTTTCGCATAGTATGTAAGAATTATATCAGCACCAGCACGTTTTATAGATAATAATATCTCATTCATAATAGCATCTTTATCCAACCAGCCTTTTTCTGCAGCTGCGCAAACCATCGCATACTCACCACTCACATTGTAGGCAGCTATCGGGAGGTCATAATTATCTTTTAACTGCTTTATTATATCCAGATAAGATAATGCTGGTTTTACCATTAGAAAGTCTGCACCCTCTTCTGTGTCCAAATCGGCCTCAATGAGTGCTTCTTGACTATTGGCAGGGTTCATTTGATAAGTTTTTTTATCACCACTCTTTGGTGCAGAATCTAACGCATCTCTGAAAGGGCCATAAAAGGCACTGGCGTACTTAGCCGTGTATGACATGATTGACACATTGCTAAAACCACTTAAGTCCAGTGCTTCTCTTATATAACCAACACGCCCATCCATCATATCAGATGGGCCGATAATGTCAACGCCCATTTCGGCCTGGGATACTGCCATTTTTCCAAGTATCTCCAGCGTCTCATCATTTAAAATATTACCATTTGCGTCAACCAGTCCGTCATGACCGTCTGAACTATAAGGATCCATGGCAACATCAGTCATTACACAAGCCTCAGGAAATTCTTGCTTTACTCTTTTCAGTGCAGCCTGATAAAAGAAGTCATTCTTATAACTTTTAGTGGCTGTTTTGTCTTTGTGATGCTCTTCAACAACCGGAAAAATGTCAAAGCTTTTGATTCCAAGTTTCATGCACTCCTCTATCTCTTTAAGCATCTTATCAATACCTAGTCTATAGATGCCTGGCATGGAGTGTACTTCTGATGTTTTATTAGGTGACTCCAGCAGAAATAATGGATACATGAGGTTAGATTGGTGTAATCTGGTTTCTTGAACCATTTGTCTTATCGCTTCCGATTTCCTGTTTCTTCTGGGTCTAATATTCATTTTTCATCAATTGTAATCCTTAAAGCAAATTTACTGATATTTTTGAGACTCATGTCTGTAAAATCTTTTGACCTTATAATAGTTGGCGCAGGTCCTGCGGGGTGTGCCTGTGCTTATGCTTTGAGGCATGAGCCTTTGAAAATAGCACTTATCGATAAAGACCAATTTCCAAGAGATAAGATATGTGGAGATGCCCTCAGTGCAGATGTGGTTAATCAACTGTATAGGATGGATCAGGATCTTGGTGAAAGATTTGCAAAGTTTTTTGAAAAGCAAGAGTCGCATGGTGTTCGGTTTTTCGCCCCAAATGGAAATAGATTGGACATTGATTTTTCCAATGAAACACATGGCGGTGCGGCTGGCTATATTTCCAAAAGGGAGCATTTTGATAATTTCTTTTATAATCAAATCAAAGATTTAGACAATGTTGAAATCTTTCTTGGTCAAAAGGTAGATCAAATCATTAGAAATGATGAAACGATAAAGGCATTTATTGGTTCGGATGAATTACATGCACCTATTATAATAGGCGCTGATGGAGCGCACTCAGTTGTGAACAGGTTTCTTGGCAAAATCAAGGTAGAAAAGAATCATTACTGTGCGGGTTTGAGGCAATACTTTACAGGTGTTGAGGGTTTTCATCAAAAAGGTCATATTGAGCTCCACTTTATAAAAGATATATTGCCAGGCTACTTGTGGGTGTTTCCATTGCCAAATGGTGAGGCCAATGTTGGCTTGGGAATGCTTTCAAGTGAGGTTAGCAGAAGGAAGATGAATCTAAAAGTAAAATTAGATGAATTAATCAAAACGCATCCGGTCCTTAAAGAGCGGTTTAGAAATGCCAGACCGTTAGAAACGGTGAAGGGCTATGGACTTCCAATAGGCTCAAAAAAAAGGCCCATATCTGGAGATCGATTTTTGCTGTTAGGAGATGCGGCTAGTTTGATAGATCCTTTTACAGGTGAAGGGATTGGCAATGCTATTAGAAGTGGCAGAATTGTAGCTGAGCATATTATCAACTGCATTAAGTCAAAACGATTTGATGCCAACTACAACCTTAGCTATGATAGGGTTATTTATCACAAGATGTGGAATGAGCTTCGGCTAAGCAGAGGGCTTCAAAAGCTCTTAAAGTTTCCGAGGCTTTTCAATTTTGTGGTTAGGAAGGCCAATAAGAATCAGTCTGTGAAATTGCTGCTGACTTCAATGTTAGATGACGTAGACCTGAAGAAGGAATTAGTGAAACCCTCATTCTACGTCAAGTTACTCTTCAGTTGATATTCTAAATTTTTAAAGAAGCAATTATGCTGGCAATAGTTCTAAGGGAATATTATCAGGGTTGTATACTTTAGGAAATCTTGTAATACAAAACTGTAATCCATAGATAGTCACAAAAACCCCGAATACTGAAGGTACAATGAAATAAAATGGATTTGATTTAAAAGTTATGATACTGGCAACGCATGCGGTTAAAATCAACGCAATAATTGCTACCCGCCTGAAGTATTTGGCAGGAGTAGTCCCAAATTTAAATTCAGCGGCCTTGTTTGACTTTATGTGCATGTGCAGCACCCTTACAAAAGTATTGTAATGATGCGATTGCTCAATAAACAATCCGTTTTGATCAAAATTCTTGCTTGTAATATATATAGGCTTCTTGTCAACGATGTTGATAGTACATGAATACTCACCCGGTGCAATAAACCCTTCTGGATTGTTTAACCATACACGAGTAACGTCACTGTACTTATAATTATAAGTAGCTCCGTCTAGTACAACTTTGAAACCATTTTCACCTAAAACCATTTGTGTTAAATGGTCTTTAGGTGAATTTTTAAATGCGTAATCCATAATTATGATACAATATATATAATTACTTGGAGAAATCCGTAATTGTTCTCTCAATTATATCGCAGCATTCATGCAGTTGCTCCTCTGTCATCACCAAAGGAGGTGCAAATCTGATAATATTTCCGTGTGTTGGTTTTGCAAGAAGGCCATTTTCCTTAAGTGCTACACAAAGGTCCCACGCAGTTGAGCTACCAGGAGAGTCGTTAATAACAATAGCATTAAGTAAGCCTTTACCCCTTACTAATGAAATAAGATCTGTTGTAGCAATAAATTTCTCCATCCGTGCTCTGAAAATGTTGCCTAACTTTCTAGCGTTCTGAATAAGATTCTCTTCATAAATAACATCAAGAGCTGCCATTGCAACTTTAGCACCCAGGGGATTTCCTCCAAATGTGCTTCCGTGCTGACCGGGCTTGATAACATTCATTATCTCATCATCAGCTAATACAGCAGAAACGGGAAAGACACCTCCAGAAATGGCTTTGCCTAAAATGAGCATGTCAGGTCTGGTGTATGAATCCTGCTGTTCACACTTGTTTTCGCAGCTACAGTCTCCACAAACCCGTAATAAACCACCAGTTCTTGCAATACCTGTTTGTATTTCATCTGCAATGAACAGAGCATTAGCATCTTTACATAATGCAGCAGCCTTCTTTATGAAGCCTTCATCCGGAACAAAGACACCAGCCTCACCTTGAATAGGCTCGATTAGTAAACCTGCAACATTTTCCTCTTTCAAGGCTGCCTCAAGAGCTGCCAGGTCATTATAAGGAATCTTTATAAAGCCCGGAGTGTAGGGGCCAAAATTCTTTCTTGCATCTTCATCATTAGAAAATGAAACGATAGTTGTTGTTCTTCCGTGGAAGTTACCTTCACATACTATAATCTTAGCCGCATTTTCAGGAATCCCCTTTTTCTCATAGGCCCACTTTCTACAAATCTTTATAGCAGTTTCCACTGCCTCAGCACCCGTATTCATCGGCAATACCTTATCGAACCTGAAATATTCAGTGATATATTTTTCATAAGGGCCTAAAACATCATTATAAAATGCCCTTGATGTCAGTGTCAATGTTTCAGCCTGGGTTTTAAGTGCCCCAACAATTTTTGGGTGACAATGACCTTGATTAACAGCACTATAAGCCGATAGGAAATCGAAATACTTCTTTCCTTCAACATCCCAAACATACACGCCTTTACCTTTTGCCAGAACTACTGGTAGGGGATGGTAGTTGTGAGCACCATGCTTATCTTCTAAGGCGATGGCATCTTGAGATGTGAATTTTTGATTAATGATAGCTTCCATAATTTAAAAGGATTAAAGATTGAACATCACTACTCGTCTCGGAGAGTAGCCATCCTTTCCTCATTCATTAAGCGGGAGAGAAATCATCCGATTGTCAAAATTAAGAAAATACAATCAAAAAATGAGTTTGTTGATATAACAAAAAGAATGCAATAAAAGCCCACTAACGAGACTGGGAAAGAGTCTGGATGTGTGCCAATTAAAACCAAAGGGCAGAGGCAAGGACCCGCCCATTTAAATTAAGGTCTAAAAAGGGTAAATATATTTAAAATCAATGTTTGGCAATTAAAATACTTTTTGTGATATTTGCAGACCCAAAATAAAAAGAGGATTTAATTTAATATTAATAACGATGTCACGAGTTTGCCAGATCACAGGGAAGAAACCTCAAGTAGGAAACAATGTTTCTCACGCAAACAATAAAACCAAAAGAAGGTTTGATATAAATCTTCAGAAGAAGAGATTTTATATCCCTGAAGAGGATAAGTGGGTTACGCTTAAAGTAACTACTTCTGCGTTGAGAACTATCAACAAAAATGGCATTAGTGCTGTATTGAAAAAGGCAAGAGCTAACGGTAATACATTAGTATAACTTTATAGCTTATAAAATAATATATCATGGCTAAGAAAGGTAATAGAATTCAAGTAATTATGGAGTGCACTGAGCACAAAGCCAGCGGCTTGCCAGGAACTTCTAGGTACATTACTACAAAGAACAGAAAAAATACCACTGATAGATTGGAATTGAAAAAATACAATCCTATCATGAAGAAAATGACTATTCACAAAGAAATTAAATAATCATGGCAAAGAAAGTAGTAGCATCACTCCAAAAAGGTGAAGGTAAAAATTTTGCGAAAGTGATTAGAGCGATAAAGTCTGACAAGACTGGCGCTTATACTTTCAGGGAAGAAATGGTGACTCTTGATAAAATTCAGGAAACACTAGCAAAAAACTAAGTAATACATTCTAAAATATGTGTTATAAAAAAGTCCCTTGTGGGACTTTTTTGTTTTATTTGAATATCCACCCAACTCAATTACGTTCATGGCATTATTCGGAGGTTTATTTTCAAAGGAAAAAAAAGAGTCTCTAGATAAAGGTCTTGAGAAGACTAAGGAAAGTTTATTTACCAAACTCGGCAAAGCCGTTGTCGGCAAATCAAAGGTAGATGATGAAGTTCTTGATCAACTTGAGGAGGTCTTAATTACTTCTGATGTGGGTGTTGATACAACAATCAAAATAATTCAGAGAATTGAAGAGCGTGTTGCCCGGGATAAATATCTTGGTGTTGATGAGCTTGATAAAATCCTAAAAGAGGAAATAGCGGCTCTTCTTTCTGAGAACAATACACAAGACCTTGCAGAATTCTCTATTCCTACTGGAGCCAAACCCTATGTAATCATGGTGGTTGGTGTCAACGGAGTTGGGAAAACCACTACTATTGGGAAGCTTTCCGCACAATTTAAAAAGGCCGGATACAATGTTGTTTTAGGTGCTGCTGATACCTTTAGAGCAGCTGCTGTGGATCAATTAATACTTTGGGGAGAAAGAGTTGGTGTTCCGGTTATTTCCAAAGGTATGAATACTGATCCATCGGCTGTCGCATTTGAAGCCGTGGAATATGGTATTAAGAATAATGCTGATGTGGTAATTATCGACACTGCGGGCAGATTGCATAATAAAGTCAACTTGATGAATGAGTTGACAAAGATTAAACGAGTGATGCAGAAGTTTGTGGAAGCTGCGCCTCACGATGTCATGCTCGTTTTGGATGGTAGCACGGGTCAAAATGCTATGATCCAGGCCAAGGAGTTTACAAAAGCTACGGAGGTTACCTCATTGGCCATCACCAAATTGGACGGCACAGCCAAGGGCGGTGTAGTCATTGGCATATCCGATGCCTTCAAAATCCCGGTTCGCTACATTGGTGTAGGTGAAAAAGTAGACGACTTACAAGTCTTTAATAAAGGAGAGTTTGTGGATTCTTTGTTTAAGAAGTAGTTATTATAATTCGTCAAAAAGGAGCTGAATTCCTTTAAACTTTTGACTAACAGCTTCTTAGCTACTTATTTTATTTCAATCTCCTCTTGTAATATTCTTCCAATAATAAAATCATTATACTTTTTAAGTATTTAAGGATAAAATTATCTTTGCAGGCTATGAGAAAGCTAGCAGTTTTAATTTTAGCCCTATTGTCATCTTATTATGGATACACTCAGAGTAACAATTGTGAAAGTGCAATTCCTGCATCTATAGGTGTGAATTACACTCCAGCTGTTCCTTTTTACTTTACGTATACTGCTAGTCAAAGGGAGGCCCTAACAATATCCACTGCAGGAACAGGCCGTGATACAGATCTTAATGTATATGATGAATGTGGGGGAAATCTAATTGCTGAAAATGATGATATAGATATTGGGGCAGGAATCTATCAATCTGAATTAACTATTGAATTATCCTTAGGCCAAACGATTAAGATTGAATGGCTTGACACATGGGAAAGTACTCCATTTGAATTTCAAATGTATCAGAAGCCATATTCAATAGTCCCCGAAACGGATTCATTGGCTTTAGTCGCTCTTTATAACAGTACAAATGGTTCAAGCTGGAATAAAAGGACCAACTGGCTAACTTCACCTGTCTCTTATTGGTATGGTATTACTGCTGAGGATGGCGGAGTGACTGAGATAAACTTAGAAGACAATGGCTTGTCTGGAGCATTGCCTCCAGAGTTGGCTAATATTTCTACACTACAAAGTCTTGTAGTTGATGGTAATGAGCTAGTAGGGCTATCAGACCTTACTTCCTTACCGGCCCTTTCTAAATTTAGCATATCCGATAATTATTTAACATTTGAAGATTTTGAAATAAATGCAGGAAAGATTACATCAAATACTTCTCAGAAGCCCTTTGGCGAAATAGGTTTCAGGACTTTAAACTTGGGTGATAATATTACATTGAATCCTGGATGGGCAGATGCATCTTTGAACAATGTACTACAATGGGAGAAGAACTCTGAGAATATTGATGCTGCAAATGATCCTACCTATAATATTCCAAGTTTGTCAAACTCAGATGAGGGTGTTTATATTTTAAAAGTTACCAATTCTGATTTTCCTTCAATAGTGCTAAAGAGCAATCCGATAACCTTATCGCTGCCCTTGTTAGAAGCAGATTCTTTGGCATTGGTTAGCCTTTACAATGCAACACAGGGGCAATATTGGGACAATGACGACAATTGGCTTAATGAACCAGTAAATACATGGTATGGAATTAAGTTAAAAGGAGGTAGAATATCAGAAATTGCCCTTTCTGATAATGGTCTATATGGATATCTGCCTGAAGATTTTTGGCAGTTGACAGCACTAGAGTTATTGGATGTCTCTAAGAATAACCTTTTTAACGAAGGAGGAGATTATATTACAATACCCTCAGATATTGGTATGTTATCTAATTTAAAACATTTAAATCTTAGTAAAATCCAGCTTAGAGGTTCATTGCCCGGTGAATTGGGGAGTTTAACAAAGTTAGAATATCTCAATTTAGGTGATGGGTTATCCAATAGCATTGTATACAGCACTGATAATAAAATAGATCTTCCACTACCGGGTGAATTTGGAAACTTGGTGAATTTAAAGGATTTGCATCTTTCTGGTATTAGGGATGACAACGGAAGCTCACCATTTCCGGAGGTAGTAACATCCCTTGTAAATCTGGAAGCACTAAGTATGTATTTCAATAATTTTCAGGGACAGTTAGCTTCTAGTATTGAAAATTTAACTAATCTAAAGAGTCTTAAAATTGATATGCCATTGCCTGAAAGTCTAAAGAACTTAAATCTCACTACCCTGGATATATCATATAATCCCAATTGGGGAATAGATTTGACAGCACTAACTACTGTGGAAGAACTTGTATTTAGAAGCAGTAAATTGGATAGCTTGCCTTCATTGCCTCCATCTTTAAAGTCACTAGATATTGGTGATAATAGGTTCTATGATATTCCGGATTTATCGGGTTCAGCAATAGAAAGCCTCATTATTGATCTTAACTATTTAGGGTTTGGTGATCTCGAGCAAGGTACACCTGAAGGCATTATTGACTTCGTGTATGCACCTCAAAAGGAATTTGGTTCTCTTCAGGAGAGATATGTACATGTTGGTGATTCTTTCTCCTTTAGTTTTGATGTGCCAGGCTCAGCGAACAGTTACAGAATAAGAGGAGAAGATATTCCAAACCCAGAGTACTCCATTGAATCGGCAACAGTTAATGATGAAGGAGACTACCAGCTAACAGTGACTAATTCATTGGTCCCAGATCTTGTCCTAAAAAGTGCGCCAGCGCTTACATTTATTTTACCCCACCTACCTATAGAAGGAGAACTTTTTGATAGAGTAGATGGTGGAGATCTTACTCAGTATGGAAAGCTGCTTCAACTTACTTATGGTGGTCAATGGGCAGATATTGATAATGATGGTTTTGAAGATGTACTGGTGACTAGCTTACCTAATGATTATCAATACCCTGTAAGGTCTTATTTATTTAGAAATGAAGGTAGTGGAAAATTTTCTAAGGTGAACTCGAATGACTATGGAATTGCTTCTGGAAGGAGCTCAGTCTTCGGGGATTATAATAATGATGGTTTTGCTGACTATTTTTCTCCTAACTCTTTCTTCGGATCTCAAATAACAACTGAAGATAGCCTCAAGCATGCTTCAATTCAGAAAAATAATGGAGATGGTACTTTTTCCCCAATTTATCTACAAGATGATGTTGAATTCAGGTCTGGTACCTGGCTAGATATAGAGAATGATGGTGATTTGGATTTGCTGGCGTTATCGAGTGAAGGAGGCTATTTGTACATCAATGAGGGAGATGATACTTTTAAAAAGGATACAAATACTTTTCCACTGGGGGCTCAATGGACGCCAGTCGCAGTAGATATTAATAATGATGGTGCTCAAGATGTGTTTATTTTAGATGGGTATAAAGATGGTGTTTTTAAAATTCGGTTACCTTATCTGAACAATGGAGATGGCACATTTGTGCTTGATGAAACAATTGTGGCTGGAGATACCAGTCAATATAACAAGGGCATTTCCTTTGCAGACATTGATAATGATGGTGATTATGATGCTTACTTGGCAACTTCGGTTTTGGTTCCGCAAGCTGAAAGTCGATTCTATATTAATGATGGCAAAGGTAATTTTTCAGTACTTCCAACAGTAGAAGTTCTTGGAGAGGTTGTTAAAGGCAGTCGAGCAAGTGCTTTTGGAGATTATGATAATGATGGCTTGGTAGATTTGTTCCTCGGGAGGTGGGGAGCAAGCAGTACAGAGTGGGTTTTGTATAAAAATAATGGTGACCTTACATTTAGTAGGCAAGTAAATTCATCTTTCGGGGAGTCTTATATTTTAGTAGGTGCCTCAATGGCGGACTATGATAATGATGGGTTCCTGGATATAGTTACGACTGCCTATGGCAGGGACTTCAATGGTTTATATCATAACAGAGGTAATTCAAACAATTGGCTTCAGCTAAAACTAGAAGGCACTGTTTCTAATAGAGGTGGTGTAGGGGCAAAGGTTGATGTCTACACTCCAGATGGGAAAAGAAACCACCAGCAAATATTGACTACCAATGGGTTTGCGAATCAAAATTCTTTGACCGCACAAGTTGGTCTGGGTACCAATATAGCTATTGATTCTGTAGTTATCAGCTGGCCTTCTGGTATAAAACAAAAACTTACAGAACTGGAGATAAATAAGAGATGGACTATTAAGGAGCATAGTTTTGAAACAGACTCTTTGGCATTGGTAGCTCTTTACAATGCTACCGCTGGAAATAACTGGAACAGAAATGATAACTGGCTGGAAGCACCGGTAGCTTCTTGGGAGGGTATTTCTCTCGAAAATGGAAGTGTAAGAGGCATAATTCTGCCAAGCAATAATCTTGATGGAGAAATTCCCGAGGACGTTATAAATATAACTGAGTTGGAAACTGTAAATTTCGCAGATAATAAAATAACCGAAGTCCCAGATTTAACACGTCTCTTAAGACTCACTTCAATCAGACTTGATAGTAATTATTTAGATTTTGCAGATTTGGAGGCATTAGTATCAATGACTGGCCTGACATACAACAATCAATTCAGCTTTGACTCTCCATTAGATACATTAATTGATGAGGGAAACAGTCTTTCTTTATCTTTTATGATTGGAGGCTCAAGTAATCAGTATCAATGGTATAAAGATAATGTGATACTTGCTGATAGCATCAGAAATGAAATCTATTTTAACAGCGTAGGAACGGGTAATGAAGGTGAATATTATGCTGCAGTTAATAGTGCCAAAGTTCCGGATTTAGTTATCAAATCAGCAATAAGAAAGCTAATGATAAATTATGATGTGGAAATGGACTCTTTAGCTTTAGTTGCATTATACAATTCTACTAATGGAGTGAACTGGAATAAGAATAATAATTGGTTATTGAATCCGGTTTCTTCGTGGGAAGGAGTTGCTATTAAAGATGGCCATGTTAGAACCCTGAATTTGCCAAAGAACAATCTTGATGGTGATATCTCTGAAGAATTTTTAAATATGACAGAACTTGAGCAGGTGGATTTTTCTGATAATAAAATAACAGGTGTTCCAAATGTTACAGGTCTATTGAAATTGAGTTCCATTAAACTCGATAGTAACTATTTGGACTTTGCTGATTTGGAAGGTATTGCAACTATGACCGGTATAACATACAGCAATCAATTCACGCTAGACACACCTGTAGATACAATAGTTAATGAAGGGAGTGCCCTCTCTATATCTTTTAATGTCGAAGGGTCAGGTAATGAGTATCGATGGTTTGAGAGTAATGCAATTCTTACCGATAGTACAAGAAGTGAACTTTATTTTAATAGTATAGATGAAACCAATGGAGGAGAGTATTATGCTGAAGCTACGAATGCCAGCGTCCCAGGTTTAACACTAACTTCTGCCACTAAGAAGGTAATGGTTGAATCAATTTTAGGACTGGATGAAGCCAGTAATCTTGTGTTTTTACCTTACCCTAATCCTGCAACAGACAAGATACACATCCAATGGGACGCTGAAGATGCAGAGGTTCAAGTGCTTATTTATAATGAGGTTGGAGAGAAGATTTCTGGCCAAATCATTTCTAAAGATCAAGCTCAACTGGATGTCAGTAATCTGAAAGCTGGAACCTATATTGTTAGCTTAGAGTCAAATGATGGCAATGTTAAAAGTACTTATCGAATTGTAATTGAAAGATAAGTGGGGGGTATCGATTTCATTTGTTAATACATAGCTAGAAGTCCTTTAATGGGGCAGGATATGAGTTTTGTCTAAGGTTACTTCAAAATACCCACTACTAGGTATTTCCTAAAATTTTAATAATTATGACATTGCATATTCAATAATATGAATGTGTCAATCAATCGGTTCGAGCTATTTATCTTAATCATGACGATCATCTTGCTGATAGTCTAATTTTTCAGCGGTGGTAGTAGAGCGGCAAATGCAATCTTAGAAAGATAAAATTCACAGGTGTTGGTTTAGGGAGTTAAGTGTCGAGGCTCAGCTCCCTATTTTATTTCTTCTATTTTATCCTTCTTGAAAGGAACTCTAAAGATCAACCAATACTCAAGCCCCCAGGCAGACTCGCGAGTGGCAGCACCATAACCAGGAATCCAGTGCGGGGCCAATGCGTTGTTCTCATAGTTGTCATTTACCCTGAACTTAAAACGCGCTGTATATCCTGACCACACGTATCTCGTCAAGCGCACCTTTAACCCAGTGGTGATTTCAAACCAATTACTTTTAAGTTCACCGTTTGACACTCTTTTGGTATTATCTCCATAAACCTGATTCTGATAATCATAAATAATATAATCCTGATATTTTGATCGGGCATATCTTAAACCTATAAACAGTGCGTTCTGCTTTGGATCTTTATGGAAAAAATTTATATCCGGGCCTACTTTTATAAAGGTGCCCTCATTATAATAATTGGATGCAGGTGCAATCCAATACCTTTCAAATTTGCCGTATTCAAAGTTTAAAAAATATCTGTAGATGTCAATATCTGCACTAAACTTCCATTGTCTGACATCACCTTGAGTAAATGCTCTAATGCCATTCTTTTGCACACCTTGACCAAAACTTACAAGGTCAAGGCCTACCCTTAAACCAGTAGGTTTAAATTTAGAAGGCGCCTTCTGTATTGAATCTTTCAGAGCGGGTTTAGCTATGGTAGCGCTATCAGGTTGACTTTCGGTTTGTTGACCAAAAGATATCAGTGAAGCCTGAACAAATAAAATACTAATTAAAAATCTGAACATTTTCTGTTACTATGTTAGACTCACCTAATGTTATTTGTAAAGACCTATTAACAAACCTAATCGAATCGAAGTCGTTTCTTGCCCTTCTTAAGTTTTCAATCATAATTTCAGCTCCACATTCCTCAGAAATCAGCCTCGTTACGGTGTTGTAGCTCAGTATTAAAGTATCAATTCCAAATTCAGTATCAAAAACTGCAGTTACTGAGGTGTCAGATGGATTTAATGGTAATAGGACGGATCTTGTTGATGTCACATTCTCCATAAGAACACTATCAGAACCTACCACTTGCAGCCTATTTACTCTAATGGCCAATGCGTCACCAGTATTTATATCATAAAACCCAATTCCCATTGTAGTGCTCGCCAGGCGAATACAATCTGGCTCATTACATCCTACCAAAAAAAGATAGGCTAAAAACATTATTCCTGCTAATTTTCTCATTAATCGGCTGCAAATATAACTATCCCTCGGTCAACCAAGAAGCAATTTTATTTTTCTTAATTTTGCCCCTTAAACACCACTGATTTTGAAAACCAAGGGAAGAAAAAAGGACAAGGTAAATATTGTAACGTTAGGTTGTTCTAAAAATATTGTTGATTCAGAAGTAATGTTGACGCAACTGCGTGGTAACAAAATTGATACCACTCATGAATCGACCAAGGATGACGCTAATATTGTTATTGTCAATACCTGCGGTTTTATTGATAATGCCAAACAAGAGTCTATTGACACCATCCTCAGATATGCAGATGCCAAGACTGAAGGGCTCATCGACAAATTGTACGTAACTGGTTGTTTGTCACAGCGATATAAAGATGACCTAGAAAGGGAAATACCGCAAGTAGACTCATTTTTTGGGACTAGGGATTTGCCTTTGTTGCTCAAGAAATTTAAGGCCGATTACAAGAAGGAATTGGTTGGGGAAAGGATACTGACAACATCAAACCATTATGCTTATCTTAAAATAGCCGAAGGCTGCGACCGTCCCTGCTCTTTCTGTGCTATTCCAATTATGAGGGGCAAGCACATTTCAAAACCCATAGAAGCGTTGGTTTTAGAAGCTAAAAATTTAGCTAAAAATGGAACCAAGGAACTTCTTTTAATAGCTCAGGACTCCACATACTATGGACTTGATATCTATAAAAAAAGAAACCTGGCAGAGTTATTGGCAAAACTTTCTGATGTTGAAGGTATCGAGTGGATAAGACTTCATTATGCCTTTCCTACGGGCTTTCCTCTTGATATTTTAGATGTTATGGCCGAGCGGGATAACATATGCAACTATCTGGATATGCCGCTACAGCACGGGTCAACTAATATGCTAAAAGCCATGCGCAGAGGTACAACCAGAGAAAAGCAGGAAGAGTTAATTCAAACTATTAGAGAAAAGGTGCCGGGTATTGCGCTGCGAACAACACTTATCTCTGGTTACCCGGGAGAGACAGAGCAGGACTTTCAGGAGATGTATGACTTTGTGGAGCGATCCAGATTCGAAAGACTGGGGATTTTTAACTACTCACATGAAGAAAATACCCATGCATATAATTTTACAGATGATGTGCCTGATTCTGTGAAACAAGAAAGGGCCAATGCCGTTATGGACTTACAGGAAAAAATTTCCCTGGAAATCAACGAAGCAAAAATTGGCAAGACTTTCAAAACTTTAATAGATAGAGCTGAAAGCGGAACTTTTATAGGTAGAACGGAATTTGATTCACCAGAGGTTGATAATGAGGTAATCATCGAATCAGAAGATAATTATCTTAGGTTGGGAGATTTTGTTAATGTGAAAATTAACGATGCCACGGAGTTTGATTTGTATGGCGATGTGGTGAAATAAATTTAAAATGATAGATAAGAATTCTTTATGAAGCTAGCGTCTCTTGATCTGGAAGTCACCAATAAATTTTCTAAATTATTTATTGACTACATACAAGAGAGCGACTCTCTAAAGGATTTTTATAACGTTTTTCCTCGAATTGAGAATTTTGAGCAACTCATTAAGGAACGCAAATTCAGCGCAGAAAACAGAAAAATTCTCTGTCAGACTTTGGATAAGCAATATGCAAACATTTCAAAGTCAACCAGCCTGGAACTAAGCCTGACCCAATTGGCTCAGCCAAATACCTTCACAATTACAACTGGCCACCAACTCAATATTTTTACCGGCCCCCTTTATTTCATTTATAAGATTATCACTGTTATTAACACCAGTAAGGCGCTAAAGCATAAATATCCTGATTATAATTTTGTGCCAGTATATTGGATGGCTTCTGAAGATCATGATTATGATGAAATAAAATATTTCAGATTAGATGGAAAGAAGCATGTCTGGGAAACAGGTCAAAATGGCGCTGTAGGCAGATTTGATACTAAAGAACTTTCTAAACTGGCACAAGAGATACCCGGCATTCCAGATTTCTTTAAAACTGCATACAAGCAGGGCAAAAATCTGGCTGAAGCGGTTCAACTCTATGTAAATGAGTTATTTGGTGAGGAAGGGTTGGTTGTGGTTGATGCTGATGATACAGATTTAAAAAGGTTATTTGCTACTGTTATTGAGGATGATATATTTAACCATTCTGCAAAAAAGGTAGTAGGCGACTGCACTGATAAATTGGAGGGCATAGGCTATAAAACGCAGGTTTTTCCTAGGGAAATTAACTTCTTCTATCTAGATGACCAATTAAGAAGCAGAATTGAATATCAAGACGGTTTGTATAAAGTCTTAGACACTGATATTTCCTTTGATCGGGAAACTTTAGAAAAACTTATACAAGAAGAACCAGAGAGGTTTAGCCCGAATGTTATTTTGAGGCCGGTGTATCAGGAGGCGATATTGCCTAATCTGGCATATGTTGGTGGTCCTTCAGAAGTAGCATACTGGTTTCAGTTGAAACCAATTTTTGATCATTATAAAATTCCATTTCCAGCTTTAATGCCAAGGAATTTTGCCATGATAGTACCAAAACATGTTTCTAATAAAATAGAAAAGACAGGACTTTCATGGGAGGAGATGTTTAAGGATAAAAATGAAATTTTTAAACATATAGCCATAGAAAATACCGATAACAAAGTGTTGCTGAATGGTCAGATGAATGAGTTAGTTGATCTTTTTGAAAAGATTAAAGCTCAGGCTGAGTCGATAGATCCAACATTAAAGGCTCATGTAGAAGCTCAAAGTGTAAGAACGCAACATAAACTTGAGGTTATTGAAAAGAAGTTCATTAGAGCGGAGAAGAGAAAGCATTCTGATAAGATTAACCAAATTGAATCCGTTTTATCCTACCTTTTTCCGAATGGAGGCTTACAGGAACGTACTGATAATTTTCTGAATTTCTATTTAGCAAACCCCCAGTTTGTCAAAAACCTAACTGATCAACTTGATCCTTTTGATTACAGGTTTCATATTTTTGACAATGGCCAGTAAACAAATACTTAGAGAGGTCTACCTGTCTAAAAGGCAATTCTTGAGTGATGATGAGTATGAGTTTCGTAATCAGAAGATTGCTGAGCATTTTATGTCATCCATAGACCTTGACCATGTCAATACAGTTCATGTTTTTCTATCAATTGTTGCCAAAAAAGAAGTTGACACTCATAGGATTATTGATTTAATAAGGAAGTTCAACTCTGAAATTGACATTGTTGTGCCCAAGACATTAAAGACAGGTCATTTAAAGAGTTATATACTGAACGACAATTGCATCGTTGAGGAGAATAAGTGGGGAATTCCTGAGCCTGTGGACGGTGATTTAGCCGATGATGGCCTCATAGATTTAGTGCTTGTACCACTTATTATATCTGATAAACATGGTGACAGAATTGGGTACGGTAAGGGGTTTTATGACAGATTTTTAGAAACGGTTCCAAAAGCAAAAAAGGTAGGGCTTTCTTTATTGCCCAATTTGGATAAGATTGAATTTATTGAGCCAACTGACATCAAGCTTGATGCTTGTATAACCCCTAATCAGGTTTATCATTTTTGATCAACCCCGTGAATGATACTTTAATATTTTTAGTGGCATAACTAATATGACCATTTTCATCAATTTGCTCAATGAGTATAACATACTCACCAGGCCTGTCTGATGTTGTAAATTCAAAGGCCGGAGCTGAAGTCGCTGAAACTTTTTGATAGGGCTGCCAAAGCAGTGTGCTTCTCATATCAGGTATATTGGAAGGCAGCTTAACATTCTTTTTCTCTTGTGATTCCGTTACTCCGGTAGTTTTGAAAAATTCAAAATTATTAACATCAGGTAGCTCAACATTTTCTTTCATTTTCACCAAAACAATTCCACCAACTCCAAAGGGTCGGTTTTTCAGTAACTTTTCAAAGTCAGAAATCAGTTTAATTTCTTCAACATCTGCCGGGTTCAAAGAAAGTAGCTGATCTGGATTTGAGGGTCTTCCATTAATTAAAATAAGGGGGTTTGAATCAAAGGCATATTCTTTATCCAGATCATAGAATTTCAACCAGT
Organism: Fulvivirga sp.; assembly: GCF_040218215.1. NCBI lineage: Bacteria > Pseudomonadati > Bacteroidota > Cytophagia > Cytophagales > Fulvivirgaceae > Fulvivirga > Fulvivirga sp. Next base: position 41,287 of record NZ_JAVJQL010000003.1, on the reverse strand, counting down.
TCTCTTCAAATATTCTTACTATCTTCTCGCCTTTCTTTTTTCTTACAGATAAACCAATGATAATTTCTTTAATTGTTTCTTCCATAGTTCCAAAAGCCACATACTCATCTAGTTTGAAAGTGGCATCGGGCCCAGGCAGCATTTGACTTATATCAAAGGTAGAAGCATCCTTGTTTTTACCTTCCTTTGAGTCATTGTAATAATTATAAACGCCATCAATTTGCTGTTTTGCGTTAAACTCGACTTGAGCAGTTTTATGGTAGTCTGACCATGGCAATTCCTGTGCTAAATTATATTTGGTTTGTACTTCAAAGTCGTTTGAGACAATTCTTGGATTTTTGAATTGATGATCATTTGCCATTAAAAGGAATGGTATTTCTTGTTTTCCATAGTATTCAAAAAGTATGGCTTCTTCAAAGAATCCTGTATCGTCAATTTTTAATTGATAAATTGTATTGATTTCAGGCACAAAGAAAAAGGACGTTGTAGTATCAGGTAGCGGCTTATCATCTAATAAATTACCGCGCATTAAAAAGTATTTTTCTTTGGGGAAGTAACGAGTAGGAATAAATGTATCAGGAAGCTTTTTATATTTCTTCGATTCCATGATCATTCTGCTATCCATATCCCTTATTTGATCAAGCTTTAGCGGGGTGAAGTCAAAATAGTGATCTGAAAAAGTAAGTAGCCCATCAGATAATTTATTAAAACCCTCATAAGATTCCTTACTTAAAACATAAGCTGATAAAAGGGCATTTTCATTGTAATTTTCAATTTCTACTTTGGTAGCCTGTCGTGTTGATAAAGCTTCAGTCTCTATGTTAAAGTTTAACGATTCTCTAAGGGCTGAGGCATTGAACACCATTCGGTTTCCTTCTACTTCGTCACTTTCATTTAACAGAATAAAGTTTATAACCCCTGACGGGAGGTGTTGATTATTTATTTCTACCAGGAAGAAATCTTTTTTGATCTTCCCTTTTACCTCAAATACTTTATAATTCCTTTGATATCCAATTATTTTTATTGAATCGTTTTTATGGGAATTATTGGAGCTTCTTACAATAAATTGTGTTTTTTGTCCTCTTTGAAGTACACTCAAAGAATACCCTTCATTTTCTACTTGGGGCAAAGGGAATAGTCTTTCTGCACCTTCAATACATGTGTGCTTTAGGTGGTAGGTATGTGTTGCTTTAGGCTTGAACACTATACTTCCTATTCCTTCATTTGACAATTCAACGGATAGAATCTCTTTCTGCTGATCTTCTACCAACACTGCATTTAGGTTCGAACATTCCTTATTATGCTCATATGCCACTCGGCAAGCCTCATTTGCCAACAAACGCCCACCTTCAGGAGAAAATGTAATTTCTGACACCAGTTGATTGGATTTTAATTCAGCATTATAATCTGGGCTGTATATGGCTACTTTTTTTCTGTAGTAACTTTCTGGGCCAAAGTTTTTAAGATGATTGGTGTAGGCAATTAATTCGTAGAATCCTGATTTTGTATCTCCTGGAATCTGAACAGACAATTCACCAATACCTTTTTTTGCAAAGACCTTTTTTTCGATGATGTTGCCCTGAGCATTATTCTTTAATACTATATAAACAATTTCATTACTTTCAGACTTAACTTTTGTAATGACGTCAACTAGCAAAAAAGAAAGTCGCATTTCCTGGCCAGAAAAATAAAAAGGCTGATCCACAGCTAAGTGGATTAAATTCTGAGCCATGGAAAAATTGAGCCCCATAAACAGAATGATAGAAAATAAAGCTTTGGATTTTACTTTCATGTTTACCAAAATATAGGTTTAACATTGGTAGAATACTTTAAGACACGACAATCATTCTTGACTGTATCCATAAGCTCAGGCCGCGTTTCTAGATAAGATCTGTCAACATAAAAAGCAATATCCCTTACCGAAGCGGCACTGAAGAAGCCCATTACCTTTTCATTTTTGTCTTCAACTGATATAATATTAGAAGGAACCTCAGTATTTGTTATGGAGAAAGGAGATCCGCTATCCTCTTGTTGTTTTATAATATTCCAAAACTCATAGGCCTCTTTTGTTATTGATAATTGTTGAATATAGAAATGATATTTTCCTAATAAACGTCCTTGAGAATTTTCCAGAAAACGGAGAAGGGTTTTTGAATCACCAAGTGTTTTGGAAGAGACTATTGATGATGTTGAAGGTTCAGTAACCCAACAAATGCAGCACTTACATCGAACATCATTTTCGCTATCAGGAATATATTCAAATGTACAAGGAGGAGGGTCAGGTACAGGCTCGCCCATTACATATTTTATTTTTAATTCAGGGAAGGTGAGGATTTCATATGTTCCTTCCCACCTCCACCTGTAGAACTCGTATATTCCATCAAATTCATTAGGAATCACCGAAATGTTGAGCCCGTCTTTTGTTTTTTCCAGACCATCATCCAGGTACTTCTTACTCGTGTAATCTATGAAATAGTCTTTTATGCCTACATTAGCAGGCATTATTTCGGCTTCTGATTCATATTTCTTGCCATTCTCTAATTCAATTTTCAGTATGTAAGATTTGCCAACCTCACCTCTCATACCATCAGCAGAAGACTGATATACCCCTGGCGATTTTTCTTCAAATATTTCTTCATTTCCCTGACCATCAATAACCGAAACCTTAGCTTCTTGTACCAAATCCCTAATGTTGTAATTACTGGCATTTGGACTAAAGGGTTCAAAATAGTCATTAGAATAGGAGAGGGTGACAGTATATGGACCGGGAAGATCAGTAATCAGTCCATCAACAACAAGGTGATCGGCATTGCTTGGGATACCAATTTTTATTTCGTCTACGCATCCGTTGATAAACAAAAAAACGAAAGAAATTAAAATTGCAAATAGAGTAGTTCTCATTTTCATAACTACCAGAATATAGGTTTAACATTTGTAGCGTATTTCAATACTCTACAATCATTTTTTACAGTATCCATAAAAACGGGCTGGGTTTCTAAGTACGACCTGTCTATATAAAATGCAATGTCCTTTACCGAGGCGGCACTGAAGTATCCCATTGCGATTTCACCTTTATTCTCAATGGCATATATATTGGTTGGGATTTCAGTATTGGTTATTGAAAATGGAGAGCTACCATCCTCTTGTTGTTTTATAATATTCCAAAATTCATGCGCCTCTTTGGTCATAGACATTTGTTGAATATAGAAATGATATTTTCCAAACAAACGCCCCTCGGAATTTTCAAGAAAATGTAGAAATGTTTTTGAATCGCTTAATAATTTGGAGGAGACTATCGATGAGGTAGATGGTTCAGTTATCCAACAAATACAACATTTGCACCTTACATCAAACACATTATCTGGGATTGTTTCGTACGTACAGGGAGGAATATAGTCTTTTTTTAATTCCGGAAAAGTGAGGATTTCATATGTTCCTTCCCATCTCCATCTGTAGAACTCGTATGTTCCGTCAAATTCATTAGGAACCACAGAAATATTGAGCCCGTCTTTTGTTTTTTCAAGATTGTCATCCAAAAACTTCTTACTTGTGTAATCTATAAAATAATCTTTTATACCTACATTGGCAGGCATTATTTCGGCTTCTGATTCATATTTCTTACCATTCTCTAACTCAATTTTCAGAATATATGATGTGCCAACCTGACCTCTGATACCATCAGCGGAGGACTGATATACCCCAGGGGATATTTCTTCAAAAGTCTCTTCATTTCCCATGTTATCAATAACTGAAACTTTGGCTTTTTGAACAAGATCCTTGATATTGAAATCAGCTATAGTAGGATTAAAGGGCTCAAAATAACCGTTAGAATAGGAGAGGGTAACAGTATATGGGCCGGGCAGGTCAGTAATCAGTCCATCAACAACAAGGTGATCGGCATTGCTGGGGATACCAATTTTTATTTCGTCTATACATGCATTGATGAAGAGGATCAAGGATGATAATGATAAAAATAAGAGGAACCGTCTCATCATTTTATAATAAAATTATATGTGACGGATGGGAATACTGAACCTAAGATTGACAATTTATAAGCTTTAGGATATGTATAGCCCCTTTCCTTACTCTCTTCAAAAAAGACTGAGAAGGCATTTTTCCTGTTATAGACGTTATATACAGTCAGTGTCCAACTACCTTCCCATTTTTTGTCCTTTTTATGGTTTGTACGTATCAGTAGTGAAAGGTCTAACCTATGGTATGTTGGGATTCGGTAATTGTTCCTTTCAGGGTAATTGGTAACAATAACATTATTGATCAAAAACCTTTCTGAAGGTGCAGAGATAGGCCTGCCTGTGGCTGCATTAAAATTCACTGAAAAAACATGTCGCTTGGAAATATCATAGTTGGCATTCATTTTTACGTTGTGCGGCTGGTCATAGTTAGAAGGGAAAAATGAATTGTCATTGATTTGTAAAGCTTCATTGGAAGTGGTTGTCCTCCTTCTTGATGACGAATATGTATAACTCAATTGACCGGATAATCTTCCTTCCTTGATCAATGAAAATTCCGCACCTCTGATGTCTGCTTTGCTATTAATCAGCTCTGTTTCTATGTTTTGTTTGAGCGATAGGTTGGCACCATTTCTATATTCGGGAACATTGTCAATGTTTTTATAGAACACTTCTACTGATGTTGAGATATTGGTTTTGTCAGTTTGATAGAAATAGCCAAGAGAATATTGATAGCCTATTTGTGGTTTAATATATTCATTACTCGATACCCAAGAATCTATCGGTGATATTGCTGTGGTATTGGATATTAAGTGTAGATATTGAAAATTTCGGCTCACACTCGCTTTAATATTGCTTCTTAGGTTCAGGTTGTACTTTGCAGCTACACGGGGTTCTAGTCCAAAGTAAGTTTTTGCAATTTCATTTTTATCGTAAGACTTTGTTCCAGTAATGGAGTAATCATTTACTGGCTCATTCGGGTCATATTGGGGCTGTTCAAAAGGACCGAATAGTGCAAAATTTGAAAGCCTTAAACCTGGTATTACTGCAAATTTCCCAAGTTGAATTTCATCACTAATAAATACTCCTGTAATTACAGAGTACTCATTATCCAATTTAACTTCTTCAATGGTAGATACGGTTGACTTTGGTTTTAACATACCTCTTTTTATCTCATATCCTGTGACATCAAGTCCTGCTGTGAATAAGTGATTTTTCTTTCTCCAAAGCAGGTAGCTTTTGGCCTGAAAATTATTGATACCATATTTCCAGTCGAATGAGTCAAGTGGATCTTCGTCTTCAATAGTATAAGAATAATTGCCTGCCGATAGACTGCTAATATGATATAGGCCTTCTTTTATTGTTCTGTCAAAATTGACCGCAACACTTGAATTCTGCCATGAGTATAAAGTGTCGTTTGAGAGTTTAAACTTGTCGTTGCTATTGTAAAATGATGCCGTCAGTTTATGCTTTTTATTGACCAGCGCACTTATCTTTCCTGTAAAATCATAAAAAAAGGTTGAACTTTGCCTCAAATCTTCATCTTCAGCTCTTTTCAGCAGCCAGTCGGAGTAGCTGGACCTTCCTGCAACCATAAAGCTGACTTTGTTTTTAACTAGCGGCCCCTCAAGCATAAGCCTGCTGGTTATTAAGCCTATGCCTCCTGTGCCTTTCAATCTTTTTGAATTGCCATCTTTTTGTCTTACATCCAGTACCGAGGAAATTTTGCCTCCATACTGAATAGGGATAGAACCTTTGTAAAAGGTGACATCTTTAACTGCATCAGGATGAAATGCTGAAAAGAAACCGAATAGGTGATTTGGGTTAAATATTATCCCGTTATCCAGAAGAATAAGGTTTTGATCAGCAGTACCACCACGCACATTAAAGCCAGCACTGGCCTCACCTACAGAATTAACACCGGGTAGTAACTGAACACTTTTTATAACATCAGCTTCACCCATCATAGACGGCACTTTTTGAATTTCCTCTAAAGAGATGCGTGTTGTTCCTGCTGTTACATTCTGAAAGCTTTCATTGATAGCATTATCTTCAACCACTATTTCTTCTAAGGTAAAGGGGTTTTCCTCAAGCGTGATATCCAATTTTGCTGACTCATAGATTCTTACAAAGAATGTCTGAGCCTCAAAATTTAGACCTTGTATTGTCATTAAGTGCTCACCTAGCGGAAGTATAATATTGTATTTGCCACTGGCGTCACTGGCTACACCCTTGTCAATTTCATTAGCATATATGGTGGCGCCAATTAGTGGTTCTGAGGTAGCTCCGCTAAATATGGTCCCATTTAATGTTACCTCTCCTCCCCATTTGGCATTTTTTGCATCACCAAAATTATATATAGGAATTTCATCTTCAGCATTACTAATAATCTCCGACCGTATTTCGTCTATTTTTGGGTCTCTCAGCAAGACAAACCCATAGTTATAAATGGACTGAATTTGAAAATTCCTTCCTATCAGTATGTTCTCAAGAGCAGACTTAATATTTTGTCCTGTGTAGGAGCCGTTGACAATAATCTCATCAGTCCATTCAGGCAGATAGAAGATTTTTACCTCACCTTGTTCTTCAATTTGTGTGATAAGTTGAGTGAGTGATATGCCTATTTTATGTTCGGGTACTTTGAAGTCAATATTTTGGCTCAAAACCGAAGTGAATGGTAAAGTCAGGATGAGCGTTATTATGAAATGCCTCACAGAAACAAAACTTGTAAAATATTTTTGTTTTAAAATACCGTATTATGGGGGATAAATTTGGTTTTCTTGAATATAAATTATGTTTTCTTAACTCCTCGCACCATTTCTTTCTTGCCTGGAGGGCCGGGCAAAGTTTCAACAACCAGACCAAGGGATTTTAAATTCCTTTTTAATTGTCCCTGCGCGCAGTAAGTAACAAAGGCTCCATTTGGCTTCATGCTTTGATATATTTTGGAAAGAACATCCATCTCCCACATTTCTGATTGTTTATTGGGGGCGAAGGCATCAAAGAAGATTACATCATACTTATCAATAGGCAAGGGGTGTTCTAATATAGATTCATTAAGCTTCTTAAAAGAAAAGAAATTAGTAACCTTATGCAATTCGTTCCAAGGTACTTCATGAAGTGTATTAAACCATTCCGAAGTGTTATCAGTGTTTATTAAAGCGGTATAATTTAATTGACTCACCTGTTCCATACTTACAGGGAAGGCTTCTATAGTATCATAAGTAATATAAATCTCATTTTGTTGTGCCCATTCTGCAGCAAGTAAAGCATTTAACCCTGTACCAAAACCAACTTCAAAAACATCAATATTCTTTTTAATTCTATTGTGGTAATCCAAGCCATTTTTTACAAATACATGCCTTGACTCTTGAATCGCCCCATGAAATGAATGATAGGTTTCATTCAGTGTTGCATTGTACAAGGAATGAGAACCATCTTCAGTTGTGATAATTTTGATATTATCTTCGGGCATTACTTTTTAACCTTTTTGAATTAATACCACAGCATAGGCCGCTACACCTTCTTCAGTGCCTACAAAACCAAGTTTTTCTGTGGTGGTGGCTTTTATTGATATGTCTTCTTCATCAATTTGCATCACTTCTGCAAGACAGTTTTTCATTGCCGGAATATGAGGATTGACTTTTGGCTGCTGAAGACAAATCGTGCTATCTATATTCCCAATTGACCAACCCTTATCAGTTAGGAGTTTGATAACATCTCTAAGTAAAATCTTACTATCAATGCCTTTGAATTTTGGATCAGTGTCTGCAAAATGAAAGCCTATATCACGCATATTGGCAGCCCCCAATAGCGCATCACAAATTACATGAATTAAAACATCAGCATCGGAATGTCCCACTGCTCCTTTAGTGTGGGGTACTTTTATTCCCCCTAGCCAAAAATCATGACCTTCTTCCAACCTGTGCACATCATAGCCAAAACCTGTTCTAATTTTCATGCAGTACTTTAGATTTATAATGGATAACAGAGCAATTACTTTCAGTTAATATTTCCTTGCTCAATTTATGAATGTCTTCAATGGTTACACTCTGAATTTTTTCTGACTCTTTGTTGATGTTGGAAGTGTCTCCCGAAAGCGCTGAGAAAGCCAGGTTCATAGCTCGGTTAAGCACTTCTATTTCTGAAAAGACATGAGTTGATTCGGCTTGATTTTTGACTTTGTTCAATTCTTCTTCGCTTGTTCCATTATCAATAAAGTTATTAATCACCTCCCAAACAGCTTTTTCTGCATCTTCAAGCGAGCACCCATCTGACATTTTTCCGCTGACGATAAGTAACCCAGGGTCAATGGAGCCTGTAACATAAGCATTTATAGAGCTAAATAATTTTTGCTCCCTTACCAAAGCAACATATAGCCTTGAAGACTTTTCTCTACCAAGAATATCACTCATCAGATCACAGGTATGGTAGTCTTCATCAAATTTAGCTGGCATGTGGAAGGCCATATAAAGCATGTCCGATGGAACATCAGCTTCTATCATTTCAAATTTCTTTTTTACCTGTTTAGGTTCAACAGGTATTTTTCTGTCAAATGATGCTCCAGCAGGTATTGGCCCAAACCATTTTTCTGTCAATGATTTAACTTCATCAACTTTAACATTGCCCGAAAGCACTAAAACAGCATTGTTAGGGGTGTAGTATTTTTTATAAAATGCTTTTACATCTTCCATGGTAGCCTCTTCTATATGGCTAATTTCCTTACCTATAGTTGCCCATTGGTAAGAATGTTTGTCATAAGCCAATGGTCTTAATTTAAGCCAAAGATCTCCATATGGTTGATTTAGATATCGCTGTTTAAATTCTTCAATAACCACGCTCCGTTGCACTTCCAAAACATTGGTGCTGAAAGGAAGGCCAAGCATCCTGTCAGACTCAAGCCAAAAAGCCGCCTCAATATTTTGGTATGGCAAGGTCATATAGTAGTTGGTAATATCCGGACTGGTGAATGCATTGTTTTCACCACCAACTGCCTGAAGGGCTTCATCGAAGTTCTCAACATTAATGGAGCCTCCGAACATAAGGTGTTCAAATAAATGAGCAAAACCCGTCCTGTTTGGATCCTCATCACGTGAGCCAACTTTGTAAAGAATATTTAAAACTGCTATTTGTACTGTTGGGTCTTCATGAACAATAACATGCAGACCATTATCGAGAGTAAATTCCTGAAATTCTATCATTTATGTTCCAAAAATAAATATATCCCATCACTTTGCTGATACCCTCAATGCAGTAATTTTGCCTCCAAATTTTTTATCATGCAGTTCGACCGAAAGAAACATTCCAAAGAAGTACTTATTCAGTTATATGAAGGCTTGTTAAGGCCTAGAATGATTGAAGAGAAAATGCTCATTCTTTTAAGGCAAGGAAGAATCAGTAAATGGTTCTCAGGAATCGGGCAGGAGGCGATATCTGTAGGTGCTACTCATGCTTTGGAAGCTGATGAGTATATATTGCCCATGCACAGAAATCTGGGCGTTTTTACTTCAAGGAATGTGCCTTATAAAAGATTGTTTGCACAGTTTCAGGGTAAACTATCAGGATTTTCTAACGGTAGGGACAGGTCTTTCCACTTTGGAACTAATGACTACCATTTGGTAGGGATGATCTCGCACCTTGGGCCACAATTGGCTGTGGCTGATGGTATAGCACTGGCCAATCAGATCACAGGAGATAAAAAAGCAACACTGGTTTTTACTGGTGATGGCGGAGCGAGTGAGGGGGATTTTCATGAGGCACTGAATGTTGCCGCAGTATGGGATTTGCCTGTGATTTTTATTGTTGAAAACAATGGCTATGGCTTGTCTACACCTAGTAATCAGCAGTTTAAATTTGAAAATTTTATAGATAAGGGACCTGGTTATGGAATTGATGCCGTCAAAATTGATGGCAATAATATTTTAGAGGTTTATAATACAATTTCACAGTTAGCTGTAAATATTAGAAAGAAGCCAAGACCTGTTTTGGTCGAAGCCATGACTTTCAGAATGCGTGGCCATGAGGAGGCATCAGGCACCAAATACGTGCCCAAAGAGCTAATGGAGAAATGGGCAAAGAAAGACCCGTTGGAAAATTATGAGTCTTATTTGCTCAAAGAAAAAGTTTTAACTCAGGCTGCCATCAAAAAGCTGAGAGCCAAGATTCAGGCTGATATTGATTCAGGATTAGAGGAGGCTTATGCTGAAAATTTGCCAACACCATCTACTGAAAAGGAAATGGCAGATATGCATGCTCCTTTTACTCAAAAGGTGGTGGAACCATCAGTGCAAACCTCTCCAAAAAGATATGTTGATGCCATTTCTGATGGACTGAAGCAAAGCTTAGAGAAATACCCTGAACTGGTAATAATGGGTCAGGATGTGGCTGATTATGGAGGTGTATTTAAAATAACTGAAGGCTTTTTGGAGACATTTGGAAAAGACCGAATTAGAAATACGCCACTTTGTGAATCAGCTATAATCGGTATTGGGCTAGGCATGTCAATAAAGAAACAAAAATCTGTTATTGAGATGCAGTTTGCTGATTTTGTGACTTGTGGTTTCAACCAGATAGTCAATAATCTTGCAAAGTCTCATTACAGATGGGGTCAAAATGCAGATGTTGTGGTTAGAATGCCAACAGGTGCAGGTGTTGCTGCCGGCCCTTTTCATAGTCAATCAAATGAGGCTTGGTTTTTTCACACTCCTGGGTTGAAAATAGTGTATCCTTCTAATCCCGTTGATGCAAAGGGCTTACTTTGTGCAGCTATTGAGGATCCCAATCCAGTAATTTATTTTGAGCATAAGTTCCTTTACAGGTCATTAACAGATGACGTGTCTGATGATTATTATACTGTTGAAATCGGTAAAGCCAAGCTTATTGCAGAAGGATCTGAGTTGTCTATTATCACCTACGGCATGGGTGTTCATTGGGCCAAAGAAGTTACCGGAGAGATGGGCATATCTGCCGACATCCTTGATCTTAGGTCATTGCTTCCTTGGGATAAGGAAGCAGTTGCAGCAACAGTTAAAAAGACAGGTCGTGTATTAGTACTTCATGAGGATTGTATGACTGGGGGTATTGGTGGTGAAATAGCTGCTTGGATTGGCGAGCATTATTTTAAACATCTGGATGCTCCGGTCTTTCGCGAGGCAAGTTTAGATACAGCCGTTCCTTTTGCTCCTCCTTTAGAGCAGAATTTTTTACCAAAAGGTCGTCTGAAGCAAAAAATTAAAGATTTAGTTGAATTTTAATTATCTTGAGGCGTTAATAGGTTCTTTACCTAATTTTTTTGCGCAAAAATGTTTTGAGGTTTTTCCAACGAAAAAATAGAACTACCATTTCTTTCTTGTTGAAAGTGACTTTTGCATCAGTTCTTATGCTGATGTTTTTGTCTCTTGGGCAAGGTGGAACAACCTATGCTCAGGAAAAAACCAAATATGAAAAGCAGAATGAGCGTAAGAACAAAGCAAATAGAAGATTAAAAAGAAGGGGGGACAAAGGCAGATCCAACAAAAGGAAGCTCAGGGCAGCCAAGTTTAAATCCAGAACCAGGCAAGGCGAAAAATCATATAAAGGAGATATAACAGGCCGAAGGGTTAAACGTATTAAATCATCCAGGCTGAAGTCAAATGCAAGTTATGCCAAGCCAAATCCTTATGCAGGAAGGAAAAGAAAGACGGAGTCAAGTGTGGCAAGAAAGGTTTTATCACCGCCAAGGTATACATCCAGGTCTTCCGAAAAAGCTAAAAGAGTAAGCATTAACCCAAGATTTTCTAATAAACCTCGTGAAAGGGCTTGGAAGGGAAACTCATCTGGTAGGGCAATAAATACACGATCAAAAAGAATAACTTTCACAGGCAATAAATCATATCAGGGAGGCAGGTTTCAATCTGCCAGCAGGCCGTCAGAAAGAAAAATAAAATCCACCCGGGTAGCTCCAAGATCAGCTTCTGGTAATTATAATGTTAGAAAACGAAAAACGCCCTACAATGCTTTCAGAAAGCAAAAGTCATGGGAGAAGGCTTTTCAAGGAGATATTACAGGGAGAACATTCAGAACAAAGAGAACAGAAGGACGTCCAGGAGTAAAGAAACCGCCACAACCAAAATATTCAAGTAGAGGCAGGAAGGGAGACAGGCCGTACTCAGGAGGTTTCGGAGGGGGTTTTAAATCAGCAACGAGAAAACCTGAACGCGCATGGAAGAAAGATATTTCGGGCAATAAACTTAGGATTAGAACCTCGAAAGGGCCTGATTTTAGTGGATCTCAATTTTCAACATATCCGCAAAAAAAGAACAGAAAGGGCGATAGGGCTTTTAAGGGAAAAATTAAAGGAGGAGGCTATAAATCAATATCTAATAGAAAAGAAATTGCTGGTAAAAAGACGCAAGGCAGCAATCCTCCTGGTCCAGGCACGGCAAAGGGGTTTAAGTTTCAGGGAAATATAAAAACCAAAAAACCTCAAAAAGGAGGTGGCAGCATAAGTGCAAAACTTAGAAACAATAATGGCAGAGCAATTCAGGGCAGGGGCACAACAGGCCAGGATATTAAATCTGCGAAATTTCAGGGAGGCATAAAATTTACAAAGCCTAAAAAGGGAGGGGGCTCTGTTGCAAGAAATAATTGGAACAATTTCGGTAAATCCATAACCAAAGTTTCTAATAACAAGCAGGACAAAAAAATAAAGGCGTTTCAAGGGAACGTTAAGACGGGTAAACCATTAAAAGGAGGTGGTTCAGTGGCAAGAAATAATTGGAATAATAAGGGGAAATCAACTACTAAAATTATTAATAGTGAACAAAACCAAAGAGCCAGATCATTCCAGGGTAATATTAAGACTGGTAAGCCTTTGAAAGGAGGAGGTTCTATAGCCCGAAATAATTGGAATAACAGGGGCCAATCTGTTACCAGGCCTGAGCTATCATCAGAGGGCAGAAAAGCCTCAAGTTTTACTGGCAATTATAAACCTTTTAAAGGGGGTAGATATGATGCCCTTTCTGGTTTTTATAAGGGCGATACTAAAAGAAAGTTTGGCTATGAAAAAAATCCGAGCTCAAACAAAAAGTCACTAAAAGTACGGCAAATTAAAAATAAGTCTGACCAAAGCGAATTCCAGGGTAGGTCTAAGCCGTTTAAAGGAGGCAAGTACGATGCCTTAGCTGGTTTCTATAAAGGAGACATCAAAAGAAAGTCTAAGTATAAGAAAAACCCAAATGCAGCCAAAGAGTCTTTAAAGGTGAAGGAGGCGATGAAGAATGATAGGCAATCTGCCAAATATACTGGTTTTGTTAAAGGGAACAGTAACTATAAAAAGAACCCTAATTCTGCTGATGATGCTTTAAAAGTAAGGAAGCCGAATAAAAACTATTTTAAAGGAGGAGATTTTGGGGGTAAAACTAAAGTGACATGGTCAATTAAACAAAACCCAAATTCTGCTAAAGAATCCCTTAGGAACATAGCTCCTTCGAAAGAAACAGCCAAAGGGACCACATTTGAGGGGAGGTATAAAATTAAAGGAAGTTATGCACGTAAACCTCATGCTGTCAAAGACGCACTAAAAGGTGTTGGACCGTCAAGGGCGGCTATCAAGGCTGCAGATTATCAGGGCAACATAAAGATGAGCAAGAAAAGCTTGGCTGATAGGCATCCTAGTTACAGGTATTCAAGAAATAATAACAGCTCAACAGTAGAAAAGCAGAAACTTTTTAGCTTCAAAATGTTGTTTGCTAAGTGGTTTAAGAAGAATGAAGGTCAACCAGATAATATAAAGCAAAAGGAAAGACGACCTAGATTCGATAAGAAAGAAAGAGATATTTGGTACGAATAGCATGAGTTGGAATGAATTAACCAGTTTGGAGCAGTTAGATATTGCTGTAAATGAATCAAAGGAGCAGCCGGTGGTTATTTTTAAGCACAGCACAAGATGCAATATTAGTAGTATGGCATTTGATAGGCTTCAAAGGTCTTGGGAGAATGATGCAAATATTAAGCCCTACTATCTGGATTTGATTAAGTACCGGGATATTTCCAATCAAATAGCAGATAAATTCGGAGTAACACACCAGTCTCCACAAGTAATTGTTTTAAGGGATGGGCACCCGGTATATGATATGTCTCATATGGGAATTTCTTATCAAGCCGTGATTAATGCAGCAAAAAATAAAGGTTAAGGTTGTTCTTCAGTCAATTATAAAATTCTAGAGCCAGACTTTTGAATTTTATAAACTATCTGTAGATGGTTTGCGTTAATTATTTTGCTAAATTTATATAACCTACAAGTTTCTAAATGGAAGTCAGAAGGATAATATTGGTTTTATTGCTTGCCCCCACTTTGCTTTTTGCCCAAAGTGATTTGGATGACTATCAGTCTGAATTTGTGTGGGGGATCAATAAAAACACATCTGGAGGACTCATTGGAGGTTTTATGTTTAGAAAGTCCAGAAAGATTTCGGACAATATGTTTCAGAGCCTTGGCCTCGAGATAGTCAATCTGAAGCATTCTCAGGAAACTCAATTGAGATCAGGAACGGGAAGTACTTACATTTTCGGAAAGACCAATTACCTATATGCTTTTAGGTTCCAATATGGCAGGGAGTTAATTTTATTTAGAAAGGCACCACAGCAGGGAGTTGAAATAAAGGCATTGGCAGCAATAGGCCCCACATTAGGGCTACATGCCCCATATTATGTTGAAATAAGCCCGGATGCTGGAGCTTCATTAAACAATACGAGAAGAGAGCAGTATAATCCAAGGAATCCGGATCATACAATTAATAAAATATTAGGTACGGGATACTTATTTCAAGGGGTTTATGAGTCTAACTTAAAAATTGGAGCCAATTTAAAGGCTGGTTTAAGTTTTGAGTTAGGAACAATTAAAAGTAATGTGACTGGGTTTGAACTTGGAGCACTGGTAGATGCTTATACTGAAGACATTAAGCTACTTGCCGGTGCCGAAAACAGAGCTATTTACCCAACAGCTTATATCACAATTTTTTATGGTACGAGGAGATAATCCATCACCTCTTGTACATTTCCAAGTCTATATTCTTAATTTTGCTTATCAATAAGGAGATCAGATAATGATAGAGCTACCTGTAGTTTCAAAGGAAGAAAAGAAGAGAAAGCCAGACTGGCTAAGGGTTAAATTGCCTATTGGTAAAGAGTACGCCAAGGTCAGGAAATTGGTAGATAATTATAAATTACATACCATTTGTGAAAGTGGTAATTGCCCAAACATGGGTGAGTGCTGGGGAGCTGGTACCGCTACTTTTATGATTTTAGGTAATGTGTGCACACGAAGCTGCACATTTTGTGCGGTTGCCACGGGCAGGCCGCCAGAGTATGATGCTGAAGAGCCCGCCAGAGTTGCAGAGGCTATCAAGCTTATGGGCGTTAAACATGCCGTAATTACTTCTGTAAATCGCGATGAGCTTAAAGACAGAGGAGCTGAAATCTGGTATCAAACGGTTGTTCAGACTAAAGAATTATGCCCCGAGACCACTATAGAAACATTAATTCCTGATGTTAAAGGCAATTGGGATGCTTTATATAGAATGATTGAAGGAGGTCAGGAAGTAGTGTCTCATAACATGGAAACTGTCGAAAGACTTTATAGAAGGGTTAGGCCTCAAGCCAAATATGATAGAAGCCTTGAGCAAATCAAGAAAACCAAGGAAGCTAATAAAAGAACCAAATCTGGTATAATGCTGGGTGTTGGTGAAACGCCTGATGAGGTGCATAAAGCAATGGATGACTTGGCAGCTAATGGATTAGATATCTTAACTCTTGGTCAGTACCTTCAGCCAACCAAAATGCACCTTGAAGTAGCTGAGTTTATCCATCCAGATCAATTTGAGGCTTATAAGGAAGAAGGCCTTAAGAGAGGCTTAAAGTATGTAGAGTCAGGGCCATTGGTTCGTTCTTCATATCATGCAGAGCGACATGTGAACGTGCCTATTTGAGTTCAGGCTCTAAACCTGATTTATTGGTTTCTGATTTAAATACCCTTTAAGGTTATTGTAAGCAATATCAATTAATCGCTGCCTTGCTTCTTTACTAATCCATGAGATATGAGGGGTAATGATACAATTTTTGGCCGAGAGCATGGGGTTGTCGGCCAATGGAGGTTCTACGGACAGTACATCTAAAGCCGCTCCAGCTATTCTTTCCTTATTTAAGCAATCAGCTAAATCAGCTTCATTGATAATAGCCCCTCGGCTTGTATTGATAAGGAATGCTGATCTTTTCATTTTATCTAATAACTCTT
Organism: Fulvivirga sp.; assembly: GCF_040218215.1. Classification (NCBI taxonomy): domain Bacteria; kingdom Pseudomonadati; phylum Bacteroidota; class Cytophagia; order Cytophagales; family Fulvivirgaceae; genus Fulvivirga; species Fulvivirga sp. Next base: position 25,045 of record NZ_JAVJQL010000003.1, on the reverse strand, counting down.
TATTGACGAGTCCTTTAGTATCCGTAGTCAATGATGTGTGAATTGAAACAATGTCAGAGGTCTTAAAAAGCTCTTGCAAGTCTACCAGTCTTCCGTATTCAACTGAATTGGCATGTCGCGAATAGATCAAAATATTCATGCCAAAGGCGGCAGCTATTTTGGCAACTTCTTTTCCAATTGCACCATAGCCAATCAAACCAATTGTCTTTTCGTGGAGCTCAACCAATGGCTTTTTAAAATAACTAAAATCTTTGCTGCGTACCCATTCCAATTCCTGAACACTTTTATTATGAATACCAACTCTATTGGTAAGCTCTAACAACAATGCAAAAGTATGTTGAGCTACAGAAGGGGTTCCATAAGCCGGAATATTGGTTACGGCAATATTTCTTTTTTTGGCTTCTGCAAGATCAACATTGTCTGTACCTGTAGCACACAAGCCAATGTATTTGAGATTGGGAAGTTGATCCAATTCAGCTTTACCAAGCTTTATCTTATTAATAAGTAATACCTCAGCATCTTTTGATCTCTCTATCAGTTCTTCTGTAGGTGTTCTGTCATACACAGTAACGTGCCCAAAAGTTTTAAAAGGTTCCCATGATAAATCGTTAGGGTTTAGTGTGTGGCCATCGAGGATAACTATATTCATATTTTGAAGATAAAAAAACCCATTGGCATGCACCAATGGGTTCGCATAATGTTTCTTTAGTATTTAGTTATTGCCAACCGTTTGATCTTGTAGTTTATCAACTACAATTCTTTGATCGCGGTTTGCTAAAACCCAAGCTGTGTAGAATACCAACTCAGCTCTTTTTCTTAGCATTTCAAAATTGATTTTGTCAACAGTATCTGTTGGCTGATGATAATCCTCATGCACACCATTAAAATAGAAAATTATAGGCACATTGTTTTTGGCAAAATTCCAGTGGTCTGATCTGTAATAGATTCTGTCTGGATGACTCTCATCATTGTAAGTATAGTCGAGGTCAAGGTTTGAAAATGTGCTATTTACTTTTTCACTGATTTCGTGCAGTTCAGTTGATAGACGGTCTGAGCCTACTAAATAAACATACTCAGGATTATCCTTATGTTCAGGGTCAACTCTTCCAATCATGTCAATATTTAAATCAACGATAGTGTTTTCTAGTGGGAACACAGGGTTGGCAGCATAATATTCAGAGCCTAAAAGACCTTTTTCTTCACCAGTCACTGTCATAAATAACATACTTCTTCTTGGACCTTTACCATCAGCCTTAGCTTTTACAAAAGCTTCAGCCAGTTCAAGAACAGCAACTGTTCCAGAACCATCATCATCTGCACCATTATAAATCTGACCATCGCTCATTCCTACGTGATCGTAATGAGCAGTTAATACTACCAATTCATCTTTTTTATCAGTTCCTTCTAAGTATCCAAGTACATTTTCAGAGCTAACTGTCTCAACATCAAAACCTACTTTAATACTTACTTTGGCATTTTTGATTTTCTTCTTCGATTCGCCTTTTGCTGCAGACCTGATCGTTTCAATGTCAGAACCCATCAAGCTTGCCGCAACAGAAGGCTTAAGGAAGAAAACGCCATCTGTACCTGCTTCAGGTTTTTTAACTGAAAGCCTACCCCCACTCAGGTAGTGTTCCATTTGGGAACCATAACTACTAAAAGCTTCATCAGAACCTGTATTTATTGCATAAAGGTTAGTTGCGCCTTTTTCTTTAGCAATTTGAGCCGGCCCTCTCCATGCTCTTGTATTATCTACAACAACTAAAACACCTTTTCCTTTTACATCAAGGCCTGAAAATGATTCTTCGGTACCTGCTCCTGCAAATACAATTTCTTCATTCACTTCACCAGAGGTTTGTCCGTTGCCATAATATACAAGGCTTGCGTAGTCATTGCTTATTTTGTCTTTTCCATTTTTGATATAAATCTCTCCTGGTTTAGAGGTGTACAACACGACTTCCTGGAGAAAACCTTTATTATCACCACCTTTAACAGGGCCATTTAATCCTAACTTTTGGAATTGGGCAGCAATATAAGCTGCAGCCATTTTCTGTCCTGCTTTAGCAGTTTCACGTCCCTGCATCGCATCGGATGCTAAAACTGATAAATGTGCATATAGATCATCATTTGTAATCGTGCTTGCATATTCTTTTGCTTCCTGTTCATCCTGAGCAAAAACACTAACAGAAAAGGCCAGTATTAAAGAGCAAGATATTAGTATCTTTTTCATATTATTTGGTTTAGTCATATCGTTCAAAATTATGGAATATTGGTTTTGTGATGCTCAAAACTGCTTAAGAATTTTACAAGCGGCAGTATTTGAGACAGACAGGTAGATATTGGTTTTTTATTAGAATCCTGAACAATTTTTATGGCAAATAAATTATAACTTTGCAGTCCCAAAAAGGTGCTCTTAATTTAAGCTATATGAAACTAGATATCACTTACAAAGAAAGGTTCGATACCAGGCATAATGGCCCTGATGACAATCAGGTGGCTGATATGTTAAAATTTATTAAAGCCGATTCGCTCGACCATCTTATTGATGAGACTATACCCCAGTCTATTCAATTAGAGAAGGAAATGGATTTGCCTTTGGCTAAAAGTGAATATCAGTTTTTAAATGATTTTAAAGCTTTAGCTTCTAAAAACAAAATATTTAAATCATATATAGGCACCGGTTATTATGACACAGTAACACCGGGGGTTATCCTTAGAAATATACTTGAGAATCCAGGATGGTATACTGCTTACACTCCTTACCAGGCTGAAATAGCTCAGGGTAGATTAGAGGCCTTAATCAACTTCCAGACAATGGTTATAGACCTTACTGGAATGGAGATTGCCAATGCATCATTACTTGATGAAGGAACAGCTGCCGCTGAGGCCATGACTATGCTTGCAGGTGCAAGAAAAGGAGCCAAGAAGAATGCTAATAAATTCTTTGTTGATCAGAATACATTTCCTCAGACTTTAGATATACTTAAAACCAGAGCTATCCCTGTTGGAATAGACTTAGTTATTGGTGACTTAGCAACTTTAGACCTAACTGATGAGAATCTATACGGAGTGCTTTGTCAATACCCTAACAATGATGGAGCTGTAATTAATCACTCTGATTTTATTGCTTCAGCTAAAGAAAACAATGTGTTTGTTTCAGTGGCTACTGATTTGATGAGCTTATTGTTGTTAAAGTCTCCAGGAGAAATGGGTGCTGATGTTGTTGTTGGTACCAGCCAGAGATTTGGTGTTCCTATGGGATATGGAGGTCCACATGCCGCTTTTTTTGCAACAAAAGATGAGTTTAAAAGGCAGATTCCGGGGAGAATTATCGGTGCGTCTTTAGATGCTCAGGGTAATAATGCCTACCGAATGGCATTGCAAACTAGAGAGCAGCATATCAGAAGGGAAAAAGCTACCTCAAATATTTGTACTGCTCAAGTGTTATTGGCTGTTATGGCGGGTATGTATGCTGTTTATCACGGACCAAAAGGATTGAAAAAAATTGCTTCCCGCATCCATGGACTAACTCAATTACTAAACAAGGCTCTGGAAGCTGCTGGATTGAAACAGGAAAATAACAATTTCTTTGATACACTAAAGGTGGCAGTAGCCAATAAAGAAGCCATCAAAACAAAGGCTGAGGCTCAAGGAATAAATTTCAGATATTTCGAGACTAGTCATATTGGTATTGCCTTGGATGAAACCACAAGAATTGAAGACATCCAAGCGATTGTCAATATTCTTGGTGGTACCGGATTTGACTTTGGAAAAGCCTCTGAAGATTTGTCTATCAACTGGCCGTCAGAGCTGGTTAGGAAATCTCGGTATTTAGAGCACGAAGTATTCAATCAATTCCATGCAGAGCATGAGATGCTTCGTTATATAAAAAGACTTGAAAATAAAGACCTTTCATTGGTACACAGTATGATTTCATTAGGGTCATGTACAATGAAGTTAAATGCTACTGCTGAAATGATTCCAGTCACGTGGCCAGAATTTGGCAGACTTCACCCATTTGCTCCACAAAGCCAGGTTGAAGGATATAATGAACTATTCAAAGACCTTGAAGCATGGTTATGTGAGATTACGGGTTTCCATGCCATGTCATTGCAGCCAAATAGTGGCGCCCAAGGTGAGTATGCTGGCCTGATGGTAATAAGAGCATATCATGAGAGTAGAGGTGATACCCATAGAAATATCACTTTAATCCCCTCATCAGCACATGGAACTAATCCTGCTAGTGCTGTTATGGCGGGTATGCAGGTGGTTATAGTTAAATGTGATGAAAAAGGGAATATTGATCTCGATGATCTTAAGGCCAGAGCTGCTGAGCATAAAGACAATCTAAGTGCATTTATGGTTACATATCCTTCTACTCACGGTGTTTTTGAGGAGAGTATTAAAGAGATGTGTCAAATTATCCATGACTGTGGAGGTCAGGTTTATATGGATGGGGCAAATATGAATGCACAAGTTGGGTTGACTAGTCCTGCTAATATTGGTGCAGACGTATGTCACCTTAACCTTCACAAGACTTTCTGTATTCCTCATGGTGGTGGTGGACCTGGAATGGGACCTATTGGTGTAGCCAAACAGTTAGCTCCCTTCTTGCCAGGTAACCCATTGGTTAAAGCCGGTGGAGAAAAAGCAATTACGGCTATCTCCGCGGCACCTTATGGAAGCGCCAGCATTTTAACAATATCTTATGCTTATATCGCAATGATGGGTAGAAACGGGTTGAAGAAGGCTACACAGTTGGCAATTCTTAACGCCAACTACATCAAAGAGAAATTGTCTGGGCATTATGATGTGCTTTACACTGGTAAAAACGGACGTGCCGCACACGAAATGATTATTGATTGCCGTGAGTATAAGAAGTTTGGTGTTGAAGTGGAGGATATAGCTAAGAGGTTAATGGACTATGGCTTCCATGCTCCAACTGTATCATTTCCTGTAGCTGGCACCATGATGATAGAGCCTACGGAGAGTGAAAATATTCACGAACTGGATAGATTCTGTTCTGCCATGATTGAGATCAGAAATGAGATCAAAGAAGTGGAATCAGGATTAGCTGATAAGGAAAACAATGTATTAAAAAATGCTCCACATACAGCAGCTGTTATTACTGCTACTGAGTGGAACAAGCCTTACAGCAGAGAAAAGGCAGCTTACCCATTGTCATATATAGCTTCTAACAAGTTCTGGCCTACTGTAGGAAGAATTGATAGTGCTTATGGTGACAGAAACTTGGTTTGTAGCTGTTTACCCATGGAAGAGTATACTCAAGACACAGAGCCGATAGAGGCCTAAGTGATTTGAAAATACCAACAAAAAAGGCCGCTCTTGAGCGGCCTTTTTTGTTGGTATTTTCAAACAGATGATTTTGTAGAGTCTAATAGAATGATTCCAATAATCAGTAATATATTTTGACTCAAAATAAATGCATGTACTTTTTGGTGGGTTAAATAACTTGTTTGCCAAATAATATAAGGTTTAATTGCGTCCTTCAACTTAAACCAAATATTATGAAACGTTTTACTCGTTCGGGCATTCTATTGCCCTTACTTTTTGTGTCCATGGGTCTCATGGCACAAACCCCAGCTCAAAAGGAGCAAATCAAAAAAAAATACAATCTTTCAAAATTGAATCAGCTTGAAGATCAATTGAGGCAAAAAGCTGAAAATGAGAAACGAGCTGCAATTCAAAAAGCAGAGCAGAATGGTTGGCCCACTCGGAGAACTTTACCTGATGGCCGATTAATTGAAATTCAGAGAGTTGTTGATGGACAACCTATCTACTTTACAACATTTAATGTTGATGCAGCCCTCTCTACAAGAACAAATCACCTAAATATTGGTGGTTCCTTGGGACTTTCACTAATGGGCCAAAACATGACAGCCCACGTATGGGATGGTGGATTGGCCAGGAGTTCTCATCAAGAGTATGATGGTGCTGGAGGCACTAATCGTTTTTCAATTGGCGATGGATCAACCACTTTAAACTATCATTCCGCACATGTTACTGGTACCATTATGGCCTCAGGTTTTCAACCTGCAGCTAAGGGCATGGCACCACATGCATACGCTGTTGGTTACGATTGGAATAGCGATAAAGCCGAAGCTACAACAGCATCGGCAGCTGGTATGCTAGTATCAAACCACTCCTATGGTTATGCAACTAGAAATCAAAATGGACAGGTACAGCTTCCACAGTATTTCTTTGGTGGATATATAGATGAGTCAAGAGATTGGGATCAAATTTTATATGATGCACCGTATTATTTGATGGTTGTGGCTGCTGGTAATGATGGAAACGATAATACTGCTAACACCAACCCAACAGGTGGCTCAGGTTTTGATAAATTAACAGGACATTCTACTGCTAAGAACAATCTTGTTGTTGCTAATGCACAGGATGCTAATGTTGACACTAATGGTAATTTAATTTCTGTAGCCATCAACAGCAGTAGTAGTGAAGGGCCAACCGATGACTTTAGAATTAAACCGGACATTACTGGAAATGGCACAGGCGTTTACTCTTCATATGAAAGCAGTAACTCAGCCTATAATTCTATAACAGGAACATCAATGGCCTCGCCAAACGTAGCAGGAACTTTGCTTTTACTTCAGCAGCATTACAATAACGTGAACGGCACTTATATGAGATCTGCTACATTAAAAGGTCTAGCAATGCACACCGCAGACGATGCCGGAGTATCGGGGCCGGATGCTGTTTTTGGCTGGGGGTTGCTTAATGCAAAAAGAGCAGCAGAAACCATAACAGAAGCAGGAAACAGTGCCAGAGTTGAAGAATTATCACTTTCCTCAGGGCAGTCATACACTATTACTGTTGAGGCTGATGGAATAAGCCCACTATTGGCCTCTATTTCATGGACTGACCTTCCTGGTACTGCTAATTCAGGCACAGTCAATCTTACTACTCCTGTTTTGGTAAATGATTTGGATATCAGGGTATCAAAATCAGGTACAACTTATTTCCCTTACAAACTAACAGGGGCTACTACTAATTCAAAATCGGATAACAATGTAGATCCGTATGAAAGGGTAGATGTGAATGGCGCTACAGGAACCTATACAATTACTGTTACTCACAAAGGTTCACTTGCTGGTGGAAGTCAGGATTATACTTTAATTGTAACAGGAATAACAGGAGCACCTGTAGTGTGTAACGCTACTACACCTATAGGTCTGGATGTAACCAATGTGGGGTCTTCAACAGCCGCGGCCAATTGGGGCGCTGTAGCTGGTGCTTCATATGACTTGAGGTATAGAGTAAATGGCACATCAACATGGACAACAATAGCTTCAGCAGTGGCAAGCTATAATTTTTCCGGATTATCGCCACAAACACAATATGATGTTCAGGTAAGAAGTAGGTGTTCTGACGGTACCACCTCTTCCTATTCATCAATATTCAATTTTACAACTACAGAAATACAGCTGAATTACTGTACTGCTAATGGTAATAGTGTTGCTGATGAATATATAAGTCGAGTTCAAATAGGCACGATAAATAATTCCTCAGGAGCAGGTTCTGGAGGATATCAGGATTTTACATCAGTTTCAACAACTGTTGAAAAGGGGCAGTCATATACGGTGACAGTTACTCCAACATGGACAGGTTCTCAATACAATGAAGCTTACGCAGTCTGGATAGATTACAATAAGGATGGTGATTTTGGAGATGCGGGAGAACAAGTATGGTCACAAGCTCCTACACAAAGCTCACCTGTAACTGGCAGCTTTACAATACCAACGGGTGCTGGTGAAGGTAGCACTAGAATGCGAGTGATTATGAGATATAATGCTGCTCCTACTTCTTGTGGATCATTTAATTATGGAGAGGTGGAAGACTATACGGTAAACATCGGTGGATCAACGGCTGATACTGAGGCACCCACTGTACCAACCTCACTTGCAACTTCAAATGTGCAACAAACAACGCTAACATTAACATGGAATGCTTCTACAGACAATGTTGGTGTAACAGGCTACGATGTTTATCAGGGTGCTAGTTTGCTGGGAAATGTAACAGCAACAACAGCCAACATTACTGGACTGACAGCATCAACGGCCTATACTTTTAGTGTGAGAGCTAAAGACGCAGCGGGAAATCAGTCCACGGCAGCAACTGTTAACGTGACTACTCAAAGTCCACCGGATACAGAGGCTCCAACCACACCTGGCAACTTAACAGCTTCTAATGTGCAGGAAACCACCTTAACGTTGTCTTGGAATACTTCAACTGATAATGTTGGTGTGACTGGTTATGATGTTTATAATGGTGCGACACTTTTAGGATCAGTAGCTGGTACCAGTTCTAATATAACCGGGCTAACTGCAGGAACGAGTTATACATTTAATGTAAGAGCTAAGGATGCTGCTGGAAACCAATCATCTGCTGCTTCAGTAAATGTTACAACTCAAAGTACAGGCATTACTTGTTCTTCAACCGTCAATTTGCCTTATGCTCAAGGTTTCGAATCCGGCTTTGGTAGTTGGACACAAGCTGGTAGTGATGACTTTGATTGGGCCAGAAGAAGCGGATCTACGCCATCTGGAAGCACAGGGCCATCATCTGCTTCAGAAGGATCATTTTACTTATACGTAGAAGCGTCATCACCAAACTACCCAAGCAAAACTACAATTATAGAAAGTCCTTGTTTTGACCTTTCGGGAGAATCAACAGTGAATTTTGGTTTTAAGTATCATATGTATGGTGCAGCTATGGGCTCTTTGAATTTGCAGGCTAGTACTGACGACAGTAACTGGACAAGTGTTTGGAGCAGGTCAGGTAATCAGGGTAACTCCTGGTTGACAGCGGATGTAGATATGTCTTCTTATTCAGGGGATATTGTAAAGTTGAGATTCGTAGCAACAACGGGCACAAACTACACAGGAGATATGGCAATTGACGATCTAGCTATGAGTGTTGGAGGAACAGGCTCAACTGATGTTGCATTAACATTAGTCTTTGATAACTATCCTGAAGAAACAAGCTGGCAGATTAGAAGTGGAAGTACAGTTGTTGCATCTGGAGGAACCTATGGATCACAGGCAGATGGCTCAACTTTAAATGTAGATGTTACTTTACCAGATGGCTGTTACGATTTCATAATATCAGATGCTTATGGCGATGGTATATGTTGTTCATATGGCAATGGTTCTTACTCGTTATCAGCGGGAAGCACTGTATTAGCCTCTGGAGGTTCATTTGCGAGCAGTGAAAGCACCAATTTTTGCCTTGGAGCATCATCATTTAGTGGCTATGCAACCCTTGGTACATCAATTCAGGAAGGTATTAGACCTGATGGCTTTAGTGTTTATCCAAACCCATCAACCGATATACTAAACATTTTCACTGGAAAAATGGGAGCCTCTAAATACCAAATTATCAGTGCTACCGGACAGGTGTGGCAAGAAGGAGCTTTTTCAGGAAATCAAAACTCCATTAATATTAGTGCTCTAAAAGCTGGGTTCTATTATATTGAAGTTTATGATGAGCAGAATAAAGTGATTAATAAAATTGTAAAGCAGTAGATCCTGCAAACAATTGACCCGTCCAAAATAAACAAAAGGGAGTCTCAATTGAGACTCCCTTTTTTAATGCCTTTGAGCAGCGGTTGTGTCAGAAGTTTGAAATTTCGTGAACTTGTTGCCTCTGCATTACAGAATAATATAATTATTCATTATAAAGTACTGTAATTACTGTCTGCCCAACAGCTTGTAGTGTTTCTTTGCTTATAATATCCATATTGTCTTTGTGGGTATGATGAAAGTCACCAAATGAATTGCTGACAGGGTCGGTAGGAATAATATCAATCATTGGAATCTTGGCATATTCGTTGACAAAATAATGGTCGTCAGTTATGGCGCCTCCTTCTTTTCTAATAAAGTATCTGTCATAGCCCAATTTAGAAGCTTGTCCCCAAACCTTATCTACAATGGATGGGGCATAAAAATTAGAATGGCCTTCAACATAGAATTTAGCATTTTTACCTCCTACCATATCCAGCAGAATTCCATAATAGGCAGAATAGCCCCTTTTATGCTTGTTTTTTGACCAATATTGAGAGCCCAGGCACCACCAGTCCTCCCATCCATCCCTTACAGGTGTGTACCTTTGATGTGAGCTGTCGTTGCCCCAATCTTCACCATCAAAAAATATAATGTCTACTCCAATTGCTAATGAATCACTTTGAGAAAGAAGTCTGGCTATTTCTAATAATACACCAACTCCACTTGCTCCATCATTGGCCCCAAGTATAGCTTCATCTTTTCTTTCTGTGTCCTTGTCAGCAAACGGGCGGCTGTCCCAGTGGGCAGCCAGCAATATCCGCTTTGTCTTGATTTCTGGATTATAACTTGCAATAATATTTCTTAGCGCCATGGGCTTGTAGTCAAATGATGTTGCATCAAATGTTTGTTCTGTCACTTCCCAATGGTAAGACTTGAGCTTTGCAACAAGATAATCTCCTGCCTCTATGTGCGGTCTGGTACTTGGCACCCTGGGGCCAAAATCAACCTGCTTTTTTACAAATGAATAGGCCGAATCAGCATTAAAGCTTGGCGCTTTTACAATCTTTACATTTTTAGATACTTTATCTTCTGTTGTAGTTTTCTTACTACTATCGCATGATATAGCTAAAATAGATAAGACAGTTAACCCTATTATTAGTTGTTTGGTCATCTTTTGGTGTTAAAAGTTGTGATTTTGCGGCTCTAGGCCATGTTATCGTAATACATTGTTTGTAAAGCAAATAAAATTGATTTAGATTTGCACCGTAAATATAATAAGTTTCTGAGGGGACACCGAGTCCCCTCTTTTTATATTAAGAATTTGAAAAATTTACAGTCAGGCATAAGGCAAATGGCGGAGGGCTTTCTCACTAACAGTGAACACTTTATTGTTGATGTGATAATATCTTCAGAAAAAGGGCCTTCAAAAATTTTGGTATTGCTTGACGGGGACAATGGTGTAACCATTGATGATTGCGTGTCTTTGAGCAGAGCCATAGGTCATGAACTGGAAGAAAATGAAATAATGGAGGATAAATATACTCTTGAGGTTTCTTCTCCAGGGGTCGATTTTCCACTTTCATCACACCGACAATACCTAAAAAATATTGGAAGAAGTGTTAAGGTTTATACCAATGAAGGAGAGGAAATTAAAGGAGTGCTCAAAGAAATATCTGAGACGATGCTTTTGTTGGATAAAGAGGTGAAGAAAGGTAAAAAGATCACTTTTGAGCCAATGGAGCTGTCTTTAGAGGATGTTAAAAAAACTATTGTTCAGGTTTCATTTAAATAATTAACTAATAAATATAAAATGAATGCTTCTGTATTAATCGAGTCTTTTGCAGATTTTGCGAAACAGAAAAACATTGACAGACCAACGATGATCAGAATTCTGGAAGATGTTTTCAGAACAATGATCAAGAGAAAGTTTGAGACTGATGAGAATTTCGACATCATTATCAATGCCGATAAGGGTGACCTTGAGATTTGGAGGTTTAGGGAAATTGTTGATGACAATTCTGAAGATATATGGGATCATGACAAGATAAGCCTTTCTGAAGCACAGAAAATTGAACCAGATTTTGAAATTGGTGAAGAGGTTGCTGAAGAGATTACTTTAGAAGATTTTGGAAGAAGAGCTGTTATGACGGCCCGTCAGACGTTGATTCAAAGAGTAAAGGATCTTGAAAAAGATATTTTATTCGAAAAATATAAGGATTTGGTTGGTGAAATTATCACAGGCGAAGTTTATCAGATATTGAGCAGAGAGGTTCTTTTGATCGATGCTGAAGGAAATGAAATTTCAATTCCTAAAAATGAGCAAATCCATAAGGATAGATTCAGAAAGGGCGATCAGGTAAGAGCGATTGTTGACCGTGTTGACATGTACAATGGTAGCCCGAAGATCATCCTTTCAAGAACCAGCCCTATATTCTTGGAGCGACTTTTTGAAAGTGAAGTTCCGGAAGTTTATGACGGTTTAATCACAATTAAAAAGGTAGTAAGAGAGCCTGGCGAAAGAGCAAAAGTAGCTGTTGAATCTTACGATGATAGAATTGATCCTGTAGGTGCATGTGTTGGTATGAAAGGGTCTAGAATCCACAGTATCGTACGTGAGCTTCAAAATGAGAACATAGATGTTATCAACTTTACTGATAACATGGACTTATATATTACCAGAGCATTGAGCCCTGCTAAGATCAGCAGCATTAAAATTGCTGAGGATGAAGACAGAGTTTCTGTTTTCTTAAAGCCTGATCAGGTGTCGCTTGCTATTGGTAAAGGAGGTCAGAATATCAAACTTGCAAGCAGATTGGTTGGTAAAGAGATTGACGTGTTCAGAGAGCTTGGAGAATATGACGAGGAGGATGTGGATCTTGACGAGTTTGGAGACGAAATTGAAAGCTGGGTGATAGACGAATTGAAGAGAATTGGTCTTGATACCGCTAAGAGTGTATTGGCACTTACAAAAGAAGAATTAGAAAGAAGAACAGATTTAGAAGAAGAGACTATCGATAATGTTTTAAGAATATTGAAACAGGAGTTCGAATAGGCTTATTTTTTAAACTAACAAAAAAACGAGATATTTGAATATGGCAGATGAAAAAACCATGAGGCTTAGCCAGGTGGCAAGAAAACTCAATGTTGGTCTATCTACTATTGTTGATTTTTTAGCCGAAAAAGGCTTTGAAGTTGAGAGCAGTCCTAACGGTAAAATTACCGGAGAACAGTTTAGTATGCTCTCCAAGGAGTTTGCTGACTCTGCTTCAGAGAAAAAAGAAGCTTCTGGTCTTTCTATAGGTATTAAGCATGTTGAGGCTACACAAGAACCTGAGCCTGCCAAAACACCTAAGAAGGAAGAAGATGAGGAAGTTTTAATTAAAAATTTATCTGCCGATAAAGTTAAGACTGAAGAAAAGGCTGAACAGAAACCTGAACGGGTTGAAAGTGAGAAACCAAAACTTCAGGGAATTAAGGTTCTTGGTAAAATTGATTTGGGTAAAAAACCAGAAAAGAAAGAAGAACCTGTAGCCCCTAAAGCTGAAGAAAAGAAGGAAGAGCCAGTAGCCCCCAAAGCTGAGGAAAAGAAAAAAGAGGAGCCAGTAGCTCCTAAATCTGAAGTAAAGACGGACGAGAAAGTAGAAAAGAAGGAAGAACCGAAAGCAACTCCTCCAGCTCCTGTTGCTCCGCCTAAAGTTGAACCCCCAGAGGTTAAGGAAGAGGCAGGAAAAGTTATTGAGGCAAGAGCTGATAAACTTCAAGGTCTAAAAGTGGTAGGTAAAATTGAGCTGCCAAAAGAAAGGGACAAAAGGAGCAAGCCTGTAGCATCCTCTGATGACAGAAAGGCTGAGAAGAAAAAAAGACCTCGTAAAAGAGTTCAGACTTCTAGACCAGATTCAAGAAATCAGGGAGGAGCTGACAGAAGAAAACCTCAGGATACCAGAAAGCGTGTTGAAAAGGAAGAACCTTCTGAAAAGGAAATTCAGGATCAAATTAAAGCTACCCTTGCCAAATTAAGCGGCAACAAGAAAAAAGGCGGTGCAAAATATAGACGTGAAAAACGATCTGCAATAGCTGATGCTAAAGAGGAGCAAATGCTTCAGGAGGCGGAGGATTCTAAAACCCTGAAAGTAACAGAATTTATTTCTGCCAATGATTTAGCCTCGCTAATGAATGTGTCTGTAAATGAGGTAATCTCAACATGTTTAAGTCTTGGCATGTTTGTTTCAATCAATCAGAGACTTGATGCAGAATCCATTACCGTTATAGCCGATGAATTTGATTATAATGTCGAGTTTACAACGGCAGATGATGAAACGGATGTAGTTGAAGAAGAGGATACAGCAGAAAACTTAAAAGACAGAGCTCCAATTGTTACTATCATGGGTCACGTTGACCATGGTAAAACATCTTTGCTCGATTACATTAGAAATTCTAAAGTGACCGCTGGAGAGGCTGGAGGTATTACACAGCACATTGGTGCCTATGATGTAATGACTGAAAGCGGTCAGAAGGTAGCATTTTTGGATACACCGGGTCACGAAGCCTTTACAGCGATGCGTGCTCGTGGAGCTAAGGTTACGGATATTGTGATTATTGTGGTAGCAGCAGATGACGATGTTATGCCACAAACCAAGGAGGCTATTAATCACGCCCAAGTAGCTGGTGTGCCTATTGTAATAGCAATTAATAAAATTGACAAACCAGGTGCTAACCCAGATAAGGTGAAAGAGTCACTTTCAGCTATTAATATCTTGGTTGAGGACTGGGGCGGTAAATACCAATGTCAGGCAGTTTCTGCTAAGACAGGTGAGGGTATTGATGAGCTGTTGGAGAAGGTATTACTAGAGGCAGAGCTTTTAGAATTGAAAGCCAACTATAATAAGAAAGCTTCGGGAACTGTAGTGGAGGCCTCTCTGGATAAAGGCCGTGGATATGTAGCTACACTACTTGTTCAGAGCGGAACACTTAAAGTAGGAGACATTATTTTGGCTGGTGCTTATCATGGTAGGGTGAAAGCTATGTTCGACCATATAGGTAAACCTAAAAAGGATGTTGAACCATCAACACCAGTCCTTGTTTTAGGTTTGGATGGAGCCCCTCAGGCTGGTGATAAGTTCAACGTTATGGACTCTGATCGCGAAGCCAGGGAAATTGCAACCAAGAGGGAGCAGATCCTGCGTGAGCAAAGCATCAGAACTAAGAAGCACATTACGCTTGACGAGATTGGACGTAGATTGGCCATTGGTTCATTTAAAGAACTTAATGTTATCATTAAAGGTGACGTAGATGGTTCAATAGAAGCTCTTTCTGATTCATTATTGAAATTAAGTACAGAAGAAGTACAGGTTAATATCATACACAAAGGTGTGGGACAGATTTCTGAGTCTGATGTCTTGCTAGCGTCTGCTTCAGATGCCGTGATAGTTGGTTTTCAGGTAAGGCCATCAGGATCAGCTAAGAAGATTGCAGAGAACGAAGAGATTGAAATTAGACTTTACTCCATTATTTACGATGCCATCAATGATGTTAAAGATGCCATGGAAGGTATGCTTGATCCAGAAGTTGAAGAGGTAATAGTTGGTAATGTTGAAGTTAGAGATGTATTTAAGATCACTAAGGTAGGAACAGTAGCAGGTTGTATGGTAACTGAGGGATATGTTAAGAGAAATAACCCTATCCGTTTAATTAGAGAAGGTATAGTTATCTATTCTGGTGAAATGGGTCAGTTGAAGAGGTTCAAAGACGATGTTGCTGAGGTTAAAAATGGCTACGAATGCGGATTGAGTATCAAAAACTTTAATGATATAAAAGTTGGTGACGTGGTGGAGAGTTACGAAGAGCGCGAAAGAAAACGTACACTTTAGAAGTTTATAGAAATGATAAAAAGGGAGCTTTTAGCTCCCTTTTTTTTTGATAATTAGATAATAATAAGTTTTCATTATATTATTTTACCGAATTAAGCGAAAATGTGATGCAAAAATTTGTAACATTATCACTTAGTATTGTATATTACTTTTTTAATTTTTATCAAAACAATATTAAAATTGACGACTTATTTTTAAATTGGTCTTCAAATAACTTTATTTGTCCATCAAAACTTACATAAACAAACTTTAGGCCATGGAAGAAACCTCGACACAATCCTTTGAAGCTTGGAACATGTGGGCACAGTATATTGCCTACGGTCTTGCAGGATTATCTGTGCTCATTTTATTGGGTCACATTTTAAAACTGGGAGCTACAAGTGACTCAAAGACTAAATACGATTACATTAATCGCGCTGAGATAAACATACTCATGACATGCAGTGTGCTCCTTATCGTTGGAGGCGGATTCTATGCTAATTCGTATATAGCAGAACTTAGCATTTTATGGTTGTTTGTACGATTATTCGTTACTGTATCAATGGGGCTAATTATCGGAGTAATTGTTCAAAACCTACTTAAATTTTATTACCCATTCTACATTGAAAAGAGACTTAAGAAGCTTAGATACAAGCCGAGAATTTCTCCGAAAACTGGTAAAGCAATGAAATTACTTAGTGAGGAGGAAGAAGATGTTTACCTTGATGAAGGTATGCAGGCTGAAGAAGATATCTTTTCTATTGACTATGATGTTTGGGTAGATGAAGAAACAGGTTACACTAAAATCGAAAAATATTCTGGTCACTTACATGCATTGCAGTGTCCTGAGTGTAATTATCAGACTTTCAGAGTGACTAAGGAAGAGATTATGAAATCTCCGTCACATACTGAAGAAGGTGAACTATTGAAGCATTTTGAGTGTGGATATTGTGGTCACAAGTCTAAAAAGAACTTTAAGATTGCAATGCTTCGCGATGTAGCAGCTGAAGAAGGCGCTACCGCTTAATTCCTATACAAATTTTAAAAAATAAGGGTTCCTGATTCAGGAACCCTTATTTTTTTATAAGCTTGTCAGTTTTATTTGATCTGTGTAAAATTTTAATCGAGTGGTGTTGCGATCCATTATCTCGATCTTTTCAATCATATCAAGTTTATGATTGAAGAATACCTCAACAAAATAATTGTCCATTAGATAAAGGTTCACCTTGTACTTATAGTACCTTATGGCGACTATGAAAGTGCCAGACTCATAGAGCACACTTATCTTATCTTTAATATTAAGTTGTTTAAAGTCTTTCCAGATCATATTCTCAACTTAAGAATTAATTTGATGAATTAAAATCTATGGGTGTGAAAAGAAAAAGCTCATCTAATCGGATGAGCTTTATAAGGGTGAAAGACGGGATGTATGACGAATCAGACTATGTCTGATTGTCAACATCGTGACCTTTAGCGTCACGACTCAACCTTTTAAAATAGGCTAAGTTTTTTTCAACTATTTCTTTTTCATATTTAATCATGAACTTGATGAGCCTTTCTTTATATAGGTTTTTAAGTTTGGATTCAAGTATAGTAGCTTGACTACGGGTCTCTTTGACTGTACTCCATAGGAGCAACCAAGGCACACCATTGGAAGTATATTTTTCATAACCACTATTGTGCCTTTCCAACCTTGATTCAAGGTTGGAAGTTTGGCCTTTATAAAACTTCCTTAGTTTAGGAGAATATAGTATGTAGACAAAGTACATAATTAAAAAAAGCTCATCTAATCGGATGAGCTTTATAAGGGTGAAAGACGGGACTCGAACCCGCGACCTCCTGAACCACAATCAGGCGTTCTAACCAACTGAACTACAATCACCATTTACCCGTAAGGGACTGCAAATGTAGATACTACAAATGATATTACAAATACTTACAAATAGATTTTATATTAGGGTCTGTTGAAAGTAAGGCGCTTACCTTGTTGAGATTCATTTAAGATGCCATTTTCATAGGCCAGGTGCCCTGAAACTAAGGTGTGAGTAACTTTAGATTTAAAAGTAGTTCCTTCAAAAGGCGACCATTTACATTTGGAAAGAATGTTTGTCTTGTCGACCGTCCATGGGTCATTGGTATCCACCAATACTAAATCAGCAAAATAACCTTCTCGGATATAGCCTCTTTTTTCAATTTCAAAGAGAATGGCAGGGCAATGACTGGCCTTATCAACTATTTGCTCTAAAGAAATTTTTCCTTGATGATGCATTTGAAGTAAAGCAACCAAACTATGCTGTACCAGGGGGCCACCTGATGGGGCATTAAAGTAGGAATTGCTCTTTTCTTCTAAAGTATGTGGCGCATGATCTGTAGCAATAACATCTATTGTATTGTCCAAAACAGCTTTCAAAATGGCCTCCTGATCATTTTTGGTTTTTACTGCAGGATTCCATTTAATAAAACTGCCTTTTGACTTATAATCGGCATCATTAAACCATAGATGATGAATACAAGCTTCAGCGGTAATTTTTTTCTGGCTTAATGGAATCGAATTATCAAATAGTTCAAGTTCCTTTGCCGTTGAAATATGAAGGATATGAAGCCGTGTACCGTGTTTTTTCGCAAGCGCAACGGCCATGGAAGACGATGTGTAGCATGCTTCTTCACTCCTAATTAAAGGGTGGCATTCTATAGGCACATCTTCACCATACTTTTCCTTATAGATTTCCGTGTTGTGTCTGATAGTCGCCTCATCTTCGCAGTGCGTTGCTATAAGTAAAGGTGCCTTGCTAAAAAGGTTTTCCAGTGTATCAGGATTATCAACCAACATATTTCCGGTGGAGGAGCCCATAAACACTTTTATACCACAAACAGATTTGGGATCTGTTTTCAAAACCTCTTCTATGTTATCGTTACCTGCTCCCATGAAAAAGGAGTAGTTAGCCAATGAGCGATGCGCTGCTATGTCATATTTATCTTGCAGCAATTCCTGAGATAGCGTGTTAGGAACTGTATTGGGCATTTCCATAAAACTGGTTACACCACCAGCAACAGCGGCTCTTGCCTCGGTGTAAATTTCTGCCTTGTGTGTTAGTCCTGGCTCACGAAAATGTACCTGGTCATCAATCAAGCCTGGCAATAAGTATTGGCCTTTGGCATCAATAATTTTATCGACATCATTACCAGAAATTACGGCATCTATTTTAGCGATAAATTCGTTTTTGACCAATACGTCAACTTCCCTTATTTTGCCTTCATTTACTACTCTTGCGTTGGTGATTAAAATTGATGCCATTATCCAATAATTTTGGTTTTAACTATATTTCAACGCAATTTACAGGCAAAGCCAGCGAGGTGCAAAGGATTTTTTAATTATGGCAAACAACATTTCATCTTTTGATGATTTTAAACTCAATAAGCAGCTTCTAAATGCAGTTGATGAGCTTGGTTTTAAGGAGCCTACACCAATACAAATAAAGGCTATTCCGTTGGCTAGTGCTGGTCATGATGTGATAGGCATCGCACAGACAGGAACGGGCAAAACCGCGGCATATCTACTGCCACTATTAATGAAAATTAAGTATTCTCAGGGCGAACATCCGCGGGCATTAATTCTTGCTCCTACCAGAGAACTTATTCTTCAAATAGAAGAAAACATTAAAGGCCTTTCGGTATATACAGATTTAAGATTTGTATCCCTTTATGGAGGTATTGGTCCTAAAACCCAAATTGAGAATGTCCAGAATGGAACTGATATTATAATAGCTACTCCAGGCAGGTTTCTTGACATCTATCTTAAGGGAGAGCTTGTGACAAAAATGATCAAAACGCTGATTATTGATGAAGCGGATAAGATGATGGACATGGGCTTTATGCCCCAGCTTAAACGTATTTTGGAGGTTATCCCTGTCAAGAGACAAAACCTACTGTTCAGTGCTACCATGTCTCCATTTGTTAAGAAGTTAAGCGAGGAGTTTTTGGAGTTTCCAGAGATTATTGAAGTGGCGCCAGAAAAACCGACCATAGATACTATAGATCAGGTGTTATATGAGGTGCCTAACCTTAAAACTAAGATTAACTTTTTAGAGCATTTATTGCAAGATGAGTCTATGTCAAGAGTCATAGTCTTTGCAAAAACCAAAATCACTGCGGATAATATCTCGAAATATTTAGAAAGGAGAAAGCTGGGCTCAGTGAGAGTAATTCATTCTAATAAAGGGCAGAATAGCAGAATCAATGCCATGAATGAATTTAAAGAGGGTGATCTTAGAATCCTTGTTTCAACGGATATTTCTGCAAGGGGTATAGATGTAAGTATGGTTTCGCATGTGGTCAATTTTGATGTCCCCATTATTTATGAGGACTATGTACATAGAATAGGGAGGACTGGTAGAGCTAATAATGCAGGAATAGCAATCACTTTTGCTAATAAAGCAGAGCTATTGCATATAAGTAAAATTGAAAAACTGATCAATCAACCTATACCTAGAAAGAAGCTGCCCCAGGAGGTGAACATAGAAAAGACAGGTTTTGAAGAGGGTCAGCAGATGGAGATGGACATTGATGCCTTTAAAAGAAAGGAAAATCCAGATTTCAAAGGGGCTTTTCATGATAAAAAGGCACGAGTGTTTAAAAAGGATGTTGATAAACCGAATAAATATCGATCAAATAAACAAAGCAGACCAAATAGGAATGCAAAAAAGAAAAGAAGATAGGCAATGATTATAAGGCAATGATCGGTAGATGTTAGTCGCTAAACACCAATTTTTGAGCTTTGATATTATAATTACTCTTTTTATTAGGCATTGAAATAATATAGCTTGTTCCTACACCTAGTTGAGAGGTAACTTCAACATGCCCTTTAAGTGTTTCGATTGTTTCTTTTAAAATAAAGAGTCCAAGGCCCGAGCCAGCACTTGCTTCGTTAGCTCTGTAGAACATGTCAAAAATACTGTTGAGATGACTTTTTTCTATGCCCAGACCATTGTCAGAGAATTGTATTATGAACTGGTTCTTTTTATTTTGAATGAGCACCTTTATAAACGGATGATCTTTAGCGGGATCAGAATAGCGTATGGCGTTAGAAATCAGGTTGGTAAGTATTATCCTTAGTCTTGTGACATCACTAAAAATAACTTCTCTTCCTTCAGAACTAACACTTAGTTCAATTTTCTCACAAGCAGGAATGAATCTATGATCTTCAAAAACATCATAAATCAATTCTTTCAAATCAATTTCAACTAAATCTACCTCAAGTTTTTTGTTTTTGGAATAGTCCACTATTTCTTTGATAAAGGCCTCCATTTTATAAACACTGGCTTTCATTAATGATAGATAGTTTTTTCTTTGGTCTTCATCCTGATCACGATCAGCTAAGTTAATTAGTCCAAGAATTGAAGTAAGTGGAGATCTTAAATCATGTGCAGTACTATAAATGAATTTGTCTAGTTCTTCATTTACTTTCTTTAGCTCCTTATTGTTTTTTTTCATCTCAGATGACTGTGACTTAATTTCTTCTAGCTGAAGCTTTGTTTGTTTCATCAAAGAAAAAAAGGCCTTTGACAAATTTTCAATTTCACTGGTTGGGTTTATCAGATCAACTTTTAAATCATAATTTGATTTTTCGTCCAAAAACTTATTCATCAAGGCCGACAGTTTTTTACAGGTCGTGATAGCTTTTTAGATAAAAAATAGCTGAGCACCATTGAAAGCCCGATGCAAAGAATTACAATAATGGTAAAAAAAGTAAATGCCGTGTGAATCAACTTTTCACCTTGAGTTTGAGTCTTGTTAGATAATAATTTGAATTCCTGATTTATTTTAAAAGTCAGATTGTTCAAATCATTCCTGAGCCCTTCATTGCTGGTTAATCCTATTTCTTTTTCAACCTCTGTTAGTTGATTAAATAACGCAGAATACTTAAGCACCTTATTCACTACCTGTTCATCAATATTATTTGATTTTAAGTGATCAATGATTTTTTGGGTTTCGATGTTGTGTTCATCCAGGTATTTGAGGTCACTTCTAAGAATGAAATCCTTTTCATGCCTTCTTAGCGTCAATATACTTGATAACTCAATTTCATGCTCTAGCTCATGAGCATATTTCCTCATTTCTCCTTCAAATCCATAATCCTTAAAGCCCCTCTTATATACCTTACTTTTCAATTGTTCAAAAGCATGGTCATACTTCTCCAACAAGTCTGAAACTTTGGATAAGTTTGGCTGAATATCATAATAGTCAGAGACTAACTTTGGAAGGTTAGCTTGATAAATGGCCAAAATAGATTTTATACTATCTCTTTTGAGAATGAAACTGCTTTGTCCGGTAATGAAAAAATTAGCATTGACAGATTCAATATCCAGAAAGTCATTGTCTACCTTTATTAGGTTTAGTGTAAGAACTTCAATGTTCGAAATATTCTGATTTAATGTTCTTACAGACTCAATTTTCTTTAAATAATAGAAGCAAACAGAACAGATTGATATCATGATTAAAATAATGATTAAAAACCCAGAGAGAATTCTGTTCTTTATTGAATTAATTTTAACTTTCATTGTACTACAAAAAAAGCTTTATCATTTTGATAAGCGTGGTTAATGTGTGAAAATAGGACACATAGAATGAACATTTATTTAATCGTAGGTTAACAAAATATTAGCATTTTGATTATGAAAAACGCACTCCCAGTACTGTTTTTATTTCTTCTTAGTTATCAGGCACTTGCGCAGACAGAAGATGAGAAAATGATAAAGGCCATTTTCGATAAGACCCTTACCGATGGTCAGGCCTATGATAATTTGGATTATCTGACCAATAAAATTGGAGCTCGATTAAGTGGTTCACCTCAGGCTGCTGCTGCTGTAGAGTGGAGCAAGCAGCTGATGGAGTCTTACGGGTTTGACAAAGTTTATCTGCAAGAAGTAATGGTGCCGCATTGGGTAAGGGGTACAAGGGAAAAGGCCCGTATCGTGAATTCTGATAAACTGGGAACCCGTGAAGTCAATGTCAGAGCATTAGGCAACAGTGTTGGTACAGGGTCTAAAGGTGTTTTAGCTGAGGTTGTAGAAGTTATGGGCTTAGATGAGCTTGAAAATTTAGGAAAGAAAAATATTGAAGGCAAAATTGTATTCTTTAATCGTCCGATGGATCAGACTCAAATAGCAACATTTTCTGCATACGGAGGCGCTGTAGATCAGCGCGGAAGTGGTCCATCTGAAGCTGCTAAATATGGAGCAATTGGTGTTGTAGTTAGATCTGTGGCTACCGTCTCAGATGATTTTCCTCATACTGGTTCTTTAAGGTATAAGGATGATCTGCCAAAAATACCTGCAGTGGCCATTAGCACTAACGATGCAGATGTGCTTGCTAAAGCCCTGAAAAGCAGCCCGGGATTGAAATTCTATTTTGAAACCTATTGCGAGATGCTACCAGATGTCCTTTCATACAACGTAATTGCAGAAATGACTGGAACAGAAAAACCGGACGAAATAATTGTGGTAGGAGGTCATTTAGACTCCTGGGATCTGGGTACTGGTGCTCATGACGATGGATCTGGTTGTGTTCAGTCGATTGAAGTTTTGAGAACACTGAAGGAGATTGGATATAAGCCTAAAAGAACATTGAGAGCAGTAATGTTTATGAATGAGGAGAATGGATTGAGAGGTGGTACAATATATGCAGAAATAGCTAAGGAAAAGGGAGAGAATCACATCTCTGCACTTGAGTCCGACAGTGGGGGTTTTTCGCCAAGAGGTTTTAGAATGACTGGTGATGAGAACTCAATAAAACTTTTGTCATCATGGCGCCCAATTTTTGAGCCTTATGGTATTTATGAGTTTGGCTTACCTGGAGGGGGTGCTGACATTGGCCCACTTAATAAGAGTCAGGGCACATTAATTATAGGGTTGATGCCCGATTCTCAGCGTTACTTTGATTACCATCATACAGATAATGACACCTTTGATAAGGTAAATAAAAGAGAACTTCATCTTGGAGCGGCAGGAATGACAGCCTTAGTTTATATGATGGATAAATACGGAGTAAAGTGAGCCAACCCATAGAAACCGAATTAACTAAGATACTTGGGATAAAATATCCCATCATAATGGCTCCAATGTTTTTGGTGTCGAATGCAGCCATGACTATTGCGGCTATTAAATCAGGTATTACCGGAGCCATCCCTGCCTTAAACTACAGAACTGATAAGGATCTAAGGGCAGCAATAAAGGAAATCAAGGACAAAGCCAAAGGCCCTTTCGGGATCAACTTGATTGTAAATAAGTCTAATGTGAGAATGAAAGAGCAACTCAATACTTGTGTTGAGTTGGGTGTTGATTTTATCATCACCTCGTTGGGTAGCCCTAGGTTGGTTATAGAAGCCTGTAAGCCCAAAGGAATTAAGGTTTTTTGTGATGTTGTAGATGTTGAGTATGCCATTAAAGTTCAGGAACTTGGAGCTGATGCTATTATTGCGGTAAACTCAGAGGCAGGTGGTCATGCTGGACCAATGTCTTATAAAGAGTTGATCCCTTTGCTGGTAGAAAAGTGTTTAATACCTATAATTTCTGCTGGTGGTGTAGGTACGGGCAAACAGTTAAAAGAAAAGCTGGAGCTAGGTGCATGTGGCATTTCTATGGGCAGTCCGTTTATTGCCACTAATGAGGCAGGGGTTTCTGATGATTATAAGCAGGCCATTGTGGACTACGGTGCTAAAGATATAGTCATGACCACAAAGCTGTCAGGAACGCCATGTACTGTTATCAATACGCCATATGTTCAGGAGATAGGGACAAAGCAAACCTGGCTTGAGAGATTGTTGAATAAAAACAAAACATTAAAGAAGTATGCTAAAATGCTCACTTTTTATAAAGGCATGAAATCATTGGAGAAGGCAGCTTTTGGTGCCACTTATAAAACTGTCTGGTGTGCAGGACCGTCCATTGAGTATGTAAA
This sequence comes from Fulvivirga sp., assembly GCF_040218215.1. Lineage (NCBI taxonomy): Bacteria > Pseudomonadati > Bacteroidota > Cytophagia > Cytophagales > Fulvivirgaceae > Fulvivirga > Fulvivirga sp. Next base: position 702 of record NZ_JAVJQL010000003.1, on the reverse strand, counting down.
GAAGGTGCAGCCTGTCAATGAAATAGTAGAAAAATTAATATCAGAATATAATAGCTGACAATTTTAATAATATGATTCCCAAAATACCAGTGTGTGGAGTCAGTTAATTTGAATGCTCAAGTGCAACAAGAAAGGTGAGAAAAAAAACAAATTGCTGCATTTTCTTACGCATGTAATCCACTTAAAATACTCCATTTGCTGTTATGCCATTAAATACTCGAGACTAAAAGGAAAAGTATTCATTTCCACACTGAAATAATGTTATTGGCAATAAAAAATACTAGGAAATTAACAGAGAAGGTTGTTATTTAATGGATTATAATAATTTATTGTCTGTACTTGGCCGCCTCTTTGATGTTTATTTAACAATTATTCCATCAAAACTTACATGGTGCATACATAAATTATTAAGTGGGACTACACTTTAATTTAAGGTTATGCATGCTCAATCAGTCTTTAAAATAAGACACTTAATTATTTTATTTGTTCTGTTTATTTCATCAGAACTATATGCTCAGAATACAGTTTCCATAGGAACAGATGAGTTAAAGTCCAGTGCGATACTGTATTTGAAGGGGAATGGCTCCCAGGCATTTATCATACCTATAGTAGATGCGGTTAATCAAGTGTCCAATCCTGAGGCGGGTATGGTTGTATATCAGTCCTCTGATAATAAAGTTTATTTTCATAGTGGTTCACAAT
>NZ_JAVJQL010000014.1:0-615635 GCF_040218215.1 Fulvivirga sp. | reverse complement strand
AGTGCCTACAGCAACAGAAGTACAGTAGGAGAAGACGGCTCAGGCGGATGTGGTGGTGTAGACATATCAAAGTGTGCCCGGTTTGTAAAATCAGTCAGCTTCATAGTTTACAACAGATGGGGTAAAGAGGTGTATAATTATATTGGTACTCAGGGGGGAGAAAACAACATTTTTATTGATTGGAATGGCACGGATAAGAGTGGGGTTGAGTTGTCATCTGGCGTTTACTATTATGTTGCAGAAGTTAATTTCGATGTGGTTGACCCATCAAATGCAATGCAGAAAATTAAGGGATGGGTACATCTACTCAGATAGAAAATCCATTTAATAAACATGTCATTTTCTTTGATGGCTATTGCAATCTTTGCAATTCATCAGTTGATTTTGTTATGAGAAGAGACAAGGAAGCAAAATTTTTGTTTGAGTCCCTGCAAGCTGATTATACACAAGAAAGAATAGCTCCAAAACTACCAAAAAACACTGATTCTATAGTTGTTTGGACATCATCTGGACAGATTTTATTAAAGAGTAGTGCGGCCATATTTATTGCGTTGCAGCTTGGCGGTTGGCTTAAATTGTTTGCGGTTTTCAGACCTATTCCAGCTTCTTTAAGAGATGTGGTGTACATGTTTATTTCCAAGAATCGTTACAGATGGTTCGGGAAGAAAAACACTTGCAGATTGCCCAACGCAAATGAGAGAGCTAGATTTTTAGAAGCTTATCAAAATATCTAATTTAGCATCTTTTAAACCTATTTTAACTAATCGACTATATATGAAAGCATACGTTTTCCCGGGACAGGGTGCTCAATTCACAGGTATGGGCAAAGACTTGTATGAAAGTAATAATACAGCAAAAGAAATGTTTGAAAGAGCCAATGAAATACTTGGGTTCAGAATTACGGATATTATGTTTGAAGGAACGGCCGAAGAACTGAAAGAAACAAAAGTAACTCAACCAGCGATTTTTCTTCATTCAGTAATATTAGCGGCCACAAGTGGTGATTTTAAGCCAGATATGGTAGCAGGACATTCATTAGGTGAATTTTCAGCATTAGTGGCTAATAAGGCATTGAACTTTGAAGATGCCCTGAAACTAGTTTCTCAAAGGGCATTGGCTATGCAGAAGGCTTGTGAGATTAACCCTTCAACTATGGCTGCCATTCTAGGACTAGAAGACGCTAAAGTAGAGGAGGTGTGTGATAGCATTGATGAAGTTGTTGTTGCAGCAAATTATAACTGTCCTGGTCAACTTGTAATCTCTGGAAGTAATAAGGGGATAGAAATTGCATGCGAAAAAATGAAAGAGGCTGGCGCAAAAAGGGCATTGCCTTTACCAGTAGGTGGAGCATTTCACTCACCGCTAATGGAGCCTGCCAGAACAGAACTAGCTGAGGCTATTAAGAATACTAACTTCAACACCCCAATTTGCCCGGTTTATCAAAATGTAAATGCAAAGCCTGCAACAGATGTTGAAACGATCAAGAAAAACTTAATTGACCAGCTAACTGCGCCCGTAAGGTGGACGCAATCTGTTCAAAACATGGTGGCTGACGGGGCAACGGAATTTGTAGAGTGCGGTCCAGGTAAAGTACTTCAAGGACTTGTAAAGAAAATTGCACCTGAAGTAGAAGTAATGAGTATTTAATTATTTCAGTTGGACGTCCAGTTTTTTTACTGAAAGCTGGTCGTCCACTAACGCTAGCATTTCTTTATTGGATTTTCCACTAACCGGATGTAAAAAATCGGGGGCTATTTCTACTAACGGAGCTAATGTGAACTTTCTCTCAGCAATTCCAGGATGTGGTATAACTAAGTCTTCCTGATGTAGTTTCATATCGCCATAATACAGAATATCAATATCAATTATTCGGGCTCCCCATTTCTCTTTTCTAACTCTACCAATAAGCGCCTCAATTTTTAATATCTCATTCAATAAACTCTTAGGGTCGGTTGCTGTTTTAATCTCAACAACCTGGTTATAAAAAGATGGTTGGTCGGTTACGCCCCAGGGAGCAGTCTCATAAACAGAAGAGATTTTTACAATTTCGGAGAACGACCAAATGTACTTTATAGCCTGCTGTAAATTGTTAATTCTATCACCCAAATTGGAGCCTAATAATAGATATATTCCGTCTGTCATAATTAGCCGCAAAAATAGAATTAACAGCTTTATAAATGCTGTTTTACTTGTTAATTTTGACTTCTTTTTAAGTGGATAAGTATGAATTTTTTAAAGAATATACTCTCTACATTAATTGCGCTTTTGCTTTTTAGTGTAGCCGGATTTTTTATAATGTTGGGAGTAATCGGTTCTCTGTCTGAGAAGGACAAAGTTGTGGTTAAGGAGAACTCAATCCTTTTTTTAAATCTTGATAAACCAATAACCGAGCAAGAGATTGAAAACCCACTTGATGATATTGAATTCCTTGCTGCTGAAGAAAGTAGTATTGGTTTAATACAATTAAAAATGTCCATTAAGAATGCTGCTCAGGACTCAAATATTAAGGGCATTTATTTACGACTCCATTACTTTATGGGAGGCATGTCAACACTTGAAGAAGTGCGCATGGAATTGGAAGATTTTAAAGAATCAGGGAAATTTATAATTGCTTATACCGATTATTATAGTGAAGGTGCATATTATCTTGCTAGTGTTGCGGATCAGGTATTGCTCAACCCTGAGGGTGAAATAGAATTAAACGGACTAAATGCTAATGTGACATTTTTTACGGGTTTGTTTGAAAAACTCGGTATTGAACCAGAAATTTTTAGAGTAGGAGAGTTTAAGAGTGCTGTTGAACCATATTTTAGAAAGAGCCTGAGTCCGGAAAATGAACTTCAGCTTTCTGAGTTGCTCAATGGCATAAATAACAATATGCTTAACGGAATAAGCAAATCCAGAGAAATCGACTTTGATCGTTTGAAAGAGATTTCCAATAAGATGGAAGTGCGTGAGGCGGAGGATGCTTTAAGGCTAAATCTTATCGATCAATTGGCTTATGAAGATGAAGTGCTAGAGAAGTTGAAGGAAGCCTCAGGTGTTTCAGATTTGGAAATGATCTCCTACAAAGATTACAAAAAAAGCTTCAGCACATTTAAATTATCATCTAACGAGGTGGCCGTAATAGTGGCTTCAGGTGAGATTGTTATGGGGAGAGGAGAAGATGGGAACATTGGTGGAGATAAGTTTGCTAAACAAATAAGAGAAGCACGAGAGGATAGCGGTATTAAGGCGATTGTGCTAAGAATTAATTCTCCGGGAGGTAGTTATCTGGCATCGGATGTAATGTGGAGAGAAATAAAATTGGCTTCAGAGACAAAACCTGTCATTGCTTCTATGTCAGATTATGCGGCATCCGGAGGTTATTACATGGCTATGGCTTGCGACACAATTATTGCGCAGCCCAACACCATTACTGGATCTATCGGCATATTTGGTATGATGTTTAACCTTCAAGGGTTGTTAGAAGATAAATTGGGCCTAAATCATGATGAAGTGCAGACCGGAGAGTTTTCAGGAATGATGACGGTAACCAGACCTTTGACAGATGTAGAGAAGTCCATTATCCAGAAAAGTGTAGAGAAAAACTACTACACATTCATAGATAAAGCTGCCGAAGGCAGAGGTATGAGTAGAGAGGATATGCTAAAGATTGCTTCGGGCAGAGTATGGACAGGTACTCAGGCAGAAAAATTAGGGCTTGTAGATATTCTAGGTGACTTTGATGATGCCATTGAAATGGCGGCTGAAAAAGCTGGTATTTCTGATGATTATAAGGTTAAATACTATCCAGAAATCAAGCCTTTCTTCGAGCGCATCTTTGAGGATTTTGAAGACCAGGCAAGGGTAAAAATGATCAAAAGTGAGGTTGGTGAGTTTTACCCATATCTCGAGAAAATTAAAAAAGTTAAGAACCTACGGGGTACTCAGGCAAGAATGCCATTTGAATTAGAAATAAATTAATTTCAGCTACAGACTTTAAACATATTGTAGTTATTTTGCTTCTATGAATTATAGAAACGATTGGACCAAAGAGGAGATCAGTGAGATATTCAATTCTCCAATTCTTGACTTAATATATAGGGCTGCAACAGTACACAGGGGGCATAATGATGCTCAGGAAGTTCAGGTTTGCACGCTGCTTTCGGTAAAAACAGGAGGTTGTCCTGAAGACTGTGCTTATTGTCCGCAGGCGGCACGCTACCATACTGATGTTAAAGTTCATAAGCTACTACCTACCGAAGAGGTGCTAGGCAAAGCCAAAGAAGCTCAGGAAGCTGGGAGCACCAGATTTTGCATGGGCGCAGCATGGCGTGAAGTGAGGGATAATAAGGATTTTGACAGGGTGTTGGACATGGTTAAAGGTGTCAATGCTATGGGTATGGAAGTTTGCTGTACTTTAGGAATGCTTACAGAGGAGCAGGCCAAAAAGTTAAAGGATGCAGGACTTTATGCTTATAACCATAACCTTGATACCAGTGAAGAACACTATGACGAGATCATATCTACAAGAACATATGACGATCGACTAGACACGCTGGATAATGTTCGTAACGCTAAAATATCAGTTTGTTCTGGAGGTATAATAGGATTAGGCGAGTCTGAAGGAGATAGGATAGGAATGCTGCATACGCTGGCAACACTTCCTGAACACCCAGAATCCGTTCCTGTAAATGCATTGGTGCCTGTTGAAGGTACGCCATTAGAGGATCAGCCTAGAGTTTCTGTATGGGAAATGATAAGAATGATAGCCACAGCAAGAATTATAATGCCTAAGGCCATGGTAAGGCTATCTGCTGGTAGAGTAAGAATGTCGGTAGAAGAGCAGGCATTATGCTTTATGGCAGGAGCCAATTCAATATTTGCCGGGGATAAACTATTGACTACTCCAAATCCTGATGCAGTTGAAGATAAAGAGATGTTTCAAATATTGAATTTGAAGCCACGGAAAGCGTTCAAAGGCTCTGCGGCAGTAAAGTTTGAGCAGATACCAGGCGTAGCGTAAATATTTAAAACTATAAGAGTATAAGGGGAGATCAAATGATCTTCCTTTTTTTGTTTCCGAAACAAAAAGACAAAAAAAAAAGCGGTTTGAATTTCAAACCGCTTTTTTAATGAGTTGTATATCGCTTATTCAGCAAATACTTTGATACTAATCTCATGTTGTACTTCTCTGTGAAGGTCAACAATGGCAGTATAGTCACCTAATTCCTTGATAGGATTGAAAGAGATTTTCTTTCTATCGATATCAAATCCTTTGGCTTTCAATGCATCAGCAATTTGTAGTGTAGTGATAGCACCGAAGATTTTTCCGCTTTCACCAGCTTTAGTACCTATCTCTAAAGTTAGTGAACCTAATGCTTTAGCAATTTCTTCAGCATCTTTCTTCAACTTCTCAGCCTTATGAGCTGCTTGCTTGATGTTTTCATTGATCATTTTTCGATTTGCCTCATTAGCGATAATAGCAAAACCTTGAGTGATCAAATAGTTTCTTCCGTATCCTGGCTTTACACTTACAGTGTCGTTCTTATAACCAAGTCCTTGTATATCTTGCTTTAATATTACTTCCATGGTCAATCTTATTTAAGAGAATCAGTAACGTAAGGCAATAAAGCTATATGTCTAGCTCTTTTCACAGCTTGCGCTATTTTCTTTTGAAACTTCAAACTAGTACCGGTAAGTCTTCTTGGTAAAATCTTACCTTGCTCGTTCACAAATTTCAATAAGAAATCAGGATCCTTGTAGTCAATATATTTTATACCGTTCTTCTTAAATCGGCAATACTTTTTTCCTATTTCGCCTCTATTTATAGGCTCGTTCATTAATGTCATGCTACTGGCTCCTCCTTAGCTACTTTTTTCTTGTCTTTACGGAATGCTCCGTTTCTTCTTCTTTCGTTGTATTCTACAGCATGCTTGTCTAAAGCTACTGTTAAGAATCTCATCACTGCTTCGTCTCTTCTGAACTCAGTTTCCAGTTTGTCTACTGCTAGGGAGTCTGCCTCGAATTCGACAAGGTTGTAGAAGCCTGTGGATTTGTGTTGAATTGGATAAGCCAATTTCTTCAACCCCCACTGCTCTTCGTTGATCACTTTTGCGCCTGCATCTTTGATCACCTGTACGAACTTCTTGACAGTATCCTTCATCTGCTCTTCAGATAAAACGGGATTTAAAATGAATACCGTCTCGTAATTGTTCATGGTTACTTTATTTTGTTATAAATTTTCGGACTGCAAAGATAAAATATTTGTCATTTAAAAAAAACATTGATCTATATATCTGTTAAAAACCCGGTGCCTATATTTATTTCGTATGTAACTATAAAATGCAGCTAAGTTTAATCATACCTACTTTTAATGAAGAGCATAACCTGAAAAGGCTACTGCCTTACCTGCATAATTATAGTTCAGGATACATGGCAGAGATCATTATTGTGGACTGTGGATCATCAGATAAGACAATAAAGATAGCCAAAGAGTATGGAGCTAAAGTGATAGTAACGAATCAGAAGGGCAGGGCTAGACAGATGAATATAGCGTCATTGGAAGCCAAAGGAGAGGTGCTCTATTTTGTGCATGCAGACACTATTCCTCCTTCAGGCTTTGATAAGCTTATCATTGACAGTGTCAGGGAAGGCAGAAATGCAGGATGCTTTACTTCAATTTTCGATTGGAACCATCCGTTTCTTAGGTTTTGTAATTACTTTTCGCGCCTGCCTTTTTGGTTTTGCCGAGGTGGAGGTCAAACGCTTTTTGTTTCAAAACATCTCTTTAATGCATGCAAGGGTTTTGATGAGAGCATGATCATTATGGAAGAATATGAGTTGATTGACAGGTTGAAAACAAGTACAAAATTTAAGATTGTAAAAAGGAATGCAATAACCTCAGCCAGGGATTATAGGGCAAATGGACCGTTCAAGCTCCAGTTCGTTTATGCTTGTGTTTTTGTGCTTTACGCACTTGGGGCTTCTCAAGATTATATGCTTGATTTTGTTGGCAGACATATCGCCAAACCTTCCAGGTCCTGCAATTGACTTTTTCTTTATTAGCAAAACATTTGAACGGGCAAGTTGCGTTATAGTTAAATACTTTAAGACCAATATGAAAAGACCATTCTTATTTACCCTTCTAATATTATTGGCTAGCAACTGTTCTGCTGAAAGGATTAACAGCGAATCAGGCAATCCTCCATCGCATGAGATATTTGATGATTTATTAAGAAGTAATGTGTCAGGTGATCAAGTAGATTACAAAGGATTTATTAACAGTAAAGAGAAATTTGAAAAATACCTTGACCTAATAAGTGAAAATCCTCCAGATAGGGGTAAGTGGTCAAAGAAGGAGCAGTTGGCCTATTGGATAAATGCTTACAACGCTTTTACCATCAAATTAATTATTGATAACTATCCGGTAGAGAGTATTCAAGACCTACACCCAACCATATATATACCACTGGTAAGAACGGTATGGCACAAGAAGTTTTTTAAGATTGGAGAGGTTGAAATGAACCTTGATGAAATCGAGCATGATATCTTAAGGAAAGAGTTTAATGAACCACGAATCCATTTTGCTATCAACTGTGCCTCTTTCTCCTGTCCACCCCTTCGGAATGAAGCATTTACCGCTGATAAAATCGATAAACAATTAGAAGAACAAGCTGTTACTTTTGTAAACGATTCCGAAAGGAATAAAATAAGCACTAATAGTGCTGATGTTTCAAAGATATTTAGTTGGTTCTCAAAAGACTTTACAAAAGATGGAAGTTTGATTCAGTTTCTCAATAAGTACTCTAAGGCTAAGCTTAATGAAGATGCAAAAATTGAGTACCTGGATTATGATTGGAGCTTGAATGATAAAAAATAATCTGTGTCTGAAGTAGTGTTTGGGTTTACAGGTTTTGGTAAGGCGCAGTGTGGTAACTGCGCCTTTTTGTTTTATTTCACTTCAAACTGCTGACTTCCCATTTTGTAGCCGTCAGTGTAAACTTCTAATAAGTATACGCCAGACTCGTATTCAGAACCTTTGGTATATTCAAAGGAAAGCTCTTGCTTGGTGTTGTCAAAGAGTATTTCCTGATTGGCAGTATAAAACTCCTCCTTGTTGTTATACATAAAAGTCCCTGAACCTTTAGCAATGTCAAATATTACCTGGCCTTTGCCATCCACTATTCTTATCAGTATATCTTTACCTTCAATAGGAGCCACGTTGTTTTCGGCAATGTTGAAGGTTACTTTCAGCTTGTCTATTTGCTTACTTTTAGCTGGCATTTCACGTTCCCTGCCTCTTTCATTTACTGCCAGAATCTGAATATTTTCAACTTTAAGCTGAGACGCGATGGCTACTTTAGAAGCTAGTTCAGTTTTTGACTTATTCACTTCACTCAAAGAGTCAAACAATTCATTTTTCTCAGTTTTTAGAGATGTATTTTCTGTAAGTAAAACTTTGTTAACCTCTCTAAGTTTGGTCAGCTCCTCGTCTTTAGCCTTTAAGAGTTCCTGAAAGCCATCTACCTTATCTTGAAGGTCAGATATTGCCTTCCTATCTCTTTTTCTTGTCCTGTTCAATTCTGCTTCTACTTCAGCTTTGGCTTTTTCCAATTCTTCAACATCGCCACCAAGCTTTTCAATCTCTATGATTTTTTGGTCAAGCTCTGCACTTATATCTGTAAGCTTTTGCATGGTTACAGCCAAGTCTTCTTCAGTTGACATTAATTGTGTGTCTTTTGCCACACTTTCCTGATGGTCAATATAAATCTTGATTGCCTGGGCAATAACAATAACCGCCAGAATAACTACAATAACTGTATTTCTGTTACTCTTTTTAGGTGGTGTTTGAACTGGTGACTTTTGATTTTGGTTTTCTTGAGTTTGTTCAGCCATTGATAAATTTTCGTATTGTTGCGCAAAAATATTCTTTATTTAACACTATTCAATAAATTCTCTTCATTAGTGAAGTATAATCGATTAACTGCCAATATATGACATATGATGAAAAATATTGGACATCTAGGTATAAAGATAAATCAACACCTTGGGATGTTGGACATATAACCACTCCTTTAAAGGAATACTTTGACCAGCTGACTGATAAAACTTTAAAGATTTTGATACCCGGTTGTGGGAACGCTTATGAGGCTGCCTATTTGCATTCGCAGGGTTTTATTAATGTTCATCTTGTTGATATTTCAGAGGCACCAATAAATGAATTCAAGACCAATCATCCTGGCTTTCCATCTGACCACATTATTTATGGCGATTTTTTTGAGCTTGAAGATTCTTATGATCTAATGATAGAACAAACTTTTTTCTGTGCTTTGCACCCATCGCATCGCCATGCTTATGCCATAAAAACGAACGAGCTCTTAATAACAGGAGGTAAACTGGTAGGACTTTTGTTTAATGATAGCCTTAATAATGATAGACCACCATTTGGTGGTTTTAAAGAAGACTATATCAAAATATTTAGACCTTACTTTGAGTTAACTATAATAGAAGAAAGCTATAATTCAATACCGCCAAGACAGGGAAGGGAGCTTTTTATCAACCTAAGGAAAATAGAAAGTCATTAATCAACCAATTCAATTCCTGATTTTGTAGCTTTAGAAGCGTCTCGGAAGAAATATGAACATCTTTTCTTTTGAGACATTTGTATTTGTATCAATATGTCGTGTAAAAGAATTCTACTTTTTGTTGTACTTGTATTCTGTGCTTTGAGCCTTAGTGCTCAAAAAAAGCAGAAAGGAATTACTGTAGATACCGTACATGTTAAAGGAAGGACATTTCTTGTTGTTGGTGACACAACAATATTTGTGGCAAAAGACACAGTCATCTACCTTCCTGATTCTTTAGCAACTAAAATTAGAAAAGATAGGGAAGCTCAGACTTCTCAATTCTATTTAAAGATTAAAGAGAAGCTATCGAAACGGAGAGTTACCAGAGAGCTTTATGAGCTCCTTTTTAAAGACCCTCCTAAACCGAAGGCAACCATATCTACAAACCAAAGAGCTACCAATGATTATAACAAATATGCCGGTCGTATTATAGATCAGATTTTCATTAAAAAACTTGAGCCTCTTGGCACCAGTATTAGTGATACCTCCAAGCATTCTGATAAATGGCTACTTAAGTCGGTAAACAATACCCATATAAAAACAAGATCCAGGGTCATTAGAAATAACATGTTTTTTGAATCTGGAGATGAACTTGACCCTAACCTGATATATAGTAGTGAACGGATATTAAGAAGCCTGTCATTTATAAAAGACGCACGTATCTATGTCATTCCTAAGCCAGGCACATTTCAGGTAGATGTATTAGTAGTGACCAGGGACGTTTGGAGTATTTCGGGAGGTTTTGGCTATGATGATTTCGATGATTTTGAGGTGGAGATTACAGACAGGAATTTTCTTGGCCTCGGACAGGAGTTGAAAAATGAATTTCCTTATTCAGCAGAGACCTCGCCAGAGATAGGTTATATTGGTACATACACGATCAATAATATAAAGAGTACATTTATTAATAGTGAATTAACTTTTGCCAGGTCAGAGCCTTTTGAACGGCAAGGTGTTCGTTTTTATAAGGATTTTATTACACCAACCATTAAATTTGCAGGAGGTGTTGAGATTGCACAGGAAAAAAGACAGCAAGCAAAGGTTTATCCAGATTCAACATACTTGTTTAACACAAGGTATAACTTTCAGGATTTTTGGTTGGGTCGCTCATATCTCATAAGTCAAGACTATTCAGGATACACTAACTTTCAAGTAGCCGGACGATATGAAAGGAGAAGGTTCCTGGACAGGCCGATGGTGAGTAGTGATACTAATCAGCTTTATTTCGAGACTAACCTCAAACTGGTTTCAATAGGTCTTTCAAAACGGAGGTTTGAAAGGAGTAGTCTAATCGCAGGTTATGGACGTACCGAAGATATTCCAATCGGATATCTCGCTGAAATAACAGGAGGTAGAGAGAACAATGAATTTTTTGACCGCACATATATTGGCACTACAATTTCTTATGGCAATTACCTTGGTAAGCTTGGGTACCTGAGGCCAACCCTCCGTATTGGAGGCTTTATTGAAAAGCGTAATGTACAACAGGGTGTTGTCAATCCTGAGTTATCTTACTTCAGTTATTTGTATCGTTTTCGAAGAACGAGTTTTCGTCAGTTTTTCACATTTGGCTATGTCAAGGGTATCAATAGATATACCGATGAGTTTATTGATATAAATAACAGAAATGGTATCAGAGGGTTAAGAGATACATTTCTAAGAGGCACAAAGAAAATCACCTTCCGTTCTGAGACTGTAGCCTTTACACCGTTATACTTCATAGGCTTCAGATTAGCTGTTTTTGCTTTTCTGGACTTTGCAATTGTCAATTCAGAACAATCAAAATTGTTAGAAAATCCTGTGTATCAGGGGTATGGACTTGGTTTTAGATTTAGGAATGAAAACCTGGCATTCAATACACTGCAAATTCGCCTTGGCTATTATCCTCATGCACCTGCAGATTTCAACAATTATCAGACTGATTTTGACGGTCAACGGTCACTTAACATACCTGATTTTAGAGTGGAAGAACCCCGTGTAATAAGTTTTCAATAGAAAAAAAAGTGATTTTATAAAATAAAATCCAATAGATTTTTTTACCTTGAAAAAGGTGGGTTTTATTATTTATAAAAATTCTAAATTAGAAGAATAAATAGCTTTTTTACTGCAAAAAAAGCTATTTTAATGAGGTGCTACGTGAACAAACAGTAATTTGTTACATGGCCTCTAAAATGGCTTTTAAAATATGTTTGAAATAATAGAATCCGATATTAGATTTGTGCCGGGTTATGGGTACAGCACTGTTGCTTTATCTGTTTTTAAAACTACACATTAACATGACGCAAAAAAGATCACTAACGCGCGTTTTCTTATCATTCACTCTACTAGGACTTATTTATTTTTCTATTTTGCCTGCGGCTTTTGCTCAGGAGAGTGATATTCCTACGGATCCGGCAATTATTAGTGCTGGTAAGTCTTTGTTCGATGCTAACTGTAAAACTTGTCATAGGGTCAATGCAAAACTTGTAGGACCTGCCTTACAAGATGTTTACAACCGTGCCCCGTCTATAGACTGGATAGTAAGTTTCGTTCAGAATTCTTCCAAAGTAATAGGTTCTGGTGACGAATATGCAGTTGCGCTTTACGAAGAATACAACAAAACTCAAATGACCGCCTTCCCTTCTTTTGACAGGGATCAGGTGATGTCAATTTTGGCATATGTAAAACAAGAAACTGATAATCCAGCTGTTGCTGCTGGCCCTGCCGTTGATGGCCCCAAAACACCGGGTGAAACTGGAGTTGCTTCTACATATATCAATGCCATAATGGTAGGTCTTATTATTGTTTTGGTATTGATCCTTGTTGTTCTTGTACTTATTACAACTATCCTTCAGAAATATCTTAATCAAAGAACTGACCTTGATGAGGATGATAAGGCTATCGTGAACCCAACAGTAAGCCTTGATGGATTAGTAAAGAGTAAGCCATTTATTTTTATAGTGATATTCCTTTTTGCTGCCATTGCCTTTAAGGTGGTTATCAACAACCTTTTTGCTGTAGGTGTTCAAATAGGATATGCCCCTAAGCAGCCTATTGCGTTTTCTCACAAGATTCACGCTGGCCAGTATGAGATAGACTGTAACTACTGCCACACTGGAGTTAACAAGAGTAAAAGTGCCAATATTCCTTCCCCTAACATTTGTATGAACTGTCACAGTGCGGTAAAAACAGAGTCTCCAGAGATTCAGAAAATCTATGCGGCTATTGAAAATGACAGACCTATAGAATGGGTAAGGGTTCATAATTTGCCTGATTTGGCATATTTCAATCACTCTCAGCACGTAGAGGTTGGCGGTATCGAATGTCAAACTTGTCACGGGCCAATTGAAGAGATGGACGTTGTAAGACAGCATTCTTTATTAACTATGGGATGGTGTATTGACTGCCATAGAAAGACAGATGTTAACACCAAAGGAAATGAATACTACGATAAGTTAGTGGAGCTTCACGATGCGGAAAGCAAAGAGGCACTGAAAGTTGAAGACATAGGCGGTTTGGAATGTTCTAAGTGCCACTATTAATATATAAGAATCTAAGATTACATCGATATAAAAAACATGATGAAAGATAATAAAAAGACATACTGGAAAGGTATTGAGCAATTATCTAACGATCCTGAATTTGTTAAACATGCAGACAAGGAGTTTCCTGAGTTTTTGCCTATTAATCAGAATGGTGAGGGAGAAGGAAGCAGTAGAAGGGATTTCCTTAAAATGATGGGTTTTGGTATCGCGGCAGTTTCATTAGCAGCTTGCGAGGCTCCTATCAGAAAAGCTATTCCTTATGTTAACAAACCAGTGGATGTTGATCCGGGAGTACCCAACTATTACGCATCAACTTATGCTAGTGGAGGTGACTACTGCAGTATCGTTGTAAAAACAAGAGAAGGGCGACCTATTAAAATAGAAGGTAATAAGCTTTCTAAAATCTCTCAAGGGGGAACAAATGCACAGGTTGAGGCATCTGTTTTATCACTTTATGATAATGAAAGATTAAGAGGTCCTAAAGCAGGCACTGAAAATACAGATTGGTCTACTATAGATAAAGAGGTAATCACCAAGCTTGGTGCTATTGCAGCCCAGGGAGGTCAGATTAGAATCGTTTCTAACACTATTCTTAGCCCAGCCACTAAAAGTGTCATTGAAGATTTCAAGGCTAAATATCCAAATACTGAGCATGTAACTTATGATGCTATTTCTGCATCAGGGATGCTTAAAGCTAATGAAGCATCATTTGGAGTGAAAGCTCTTCCTTCTTACGATTTTAGCAAAGCAGATGTGATAGTAAGTTTTGGTGCCGACTTCTTAGGAACATGGATTTCACCAATTGAATTCACAAAACAATATAGCAAGACAAGAAAATTAGGTGATGGTAAAAAGACAATGTCTCGCCATTACCAATTTGAATCTAACTTATCTTTAACAGGATCTAACGCTGATTACAGAACACCAATTAAACCTTCTGAGGAAGGTAAGGCTGTTGCAGCACTTTATAATGCGATAGCTTCTAAAACAGGAGGTTCTTCTGTTAGCGGTGCTGGTAAGTTTGATTATATTGATCAGGCTGCAGCAGATCTTTTAAAATCTAAAGGCAAGTCTATTGTTGTTTCTGGTTCTAATAATGTTGGAGTTCAGACGCTTGTTAATGGTATTAATGCGATGTTGACCAATTATGGTGCGACTATCGATTTAAATAAATCTGCAAACTATCGTCAGGGAGATGATGAGTCTATGGACAAATTCGTTGCTGACCTTAAAGGTGGTAGAGTAGCAGGTGTTATTTTCTTAAACTGCAACCCAGTTTATAATCATAAAGCTGGAGCAGACATTAAAGCAGCATTGAGTAAAGTTTCATTAAAAGTGTCTACATCAGATAGACCGGATGAAACTGCAGTTCTTGCCGACTATTCAGCTCCTGACCATCACTTCCTTGAAAGCTGGAATGATGCAGAGCCTAAAAAAGGTTCTTATAGCTTAAGTCAACCTACTATCACACCAATTTTCAAAACCCGTCAGGCTCAGGAGAGCTTAATGAGGTGGGCTGGTGTTGAAGGTGACTACTATACTTATTTAAGAAATTACTGGAAACAGAATATGGCATTCAGCGGAAGCTTTGACATGTTCTGGGATCAGACATTATATAGTGGTGTCTTAGAGGTAGCCTCTGAAGAGGGGGCTTCTTATGAGTTTGCAGGCGATGTTAATTCTGCTGCATCCCAAGCTACTTCAGCTAAAGTTGGTGAGCTGGAATTAGCGATATATCAAAAAGTAGGTATTGGGGATGGTACTCAAGCCAACAACCCTTGGTTACAGGAGATGCCAGATCCAGTTTCTAAGTCTACTTGGGATAACTACTTAACTGTTTCTCAAGCTTGGGCTAATGCTAATGGTGTTACTGCTTTCGAAGGAAAGAGTAACATGGCAACACTGACAGCGGGTAGCGTTTCAGTTGAACTTCCTATCTTAATTCAACCTGGACAAGCACCGGGTACAGTGGGTGTGGCTTTAGGTTATGGAAGAACAAGTGCTGGAAAAGTTGCCAATGGAAGAGGTAAAGATGTATTTCCATTATTGGGATATACAGGTGCGGTTACTGTAACTAAATCTGATGAACTATATCAGATTGCACAAACGCAAACTCATCAAACTTATATGGGTAGAGAGACTGTTGTTCAGGAATCTATCTTAAGTGAGTATCAAAAAAATCCGAAAGCTGGAAGATATGAGCCAATGGTCTCATCATGGGCAGAAGAAGGAGGAAAGACAAGTTCTGGAAACCTAAGCTTATGGGAAGGTCACAAATATAAAAATCATCATTGGGGTATGGTGATTGACATGAACTCATGTACAGGTTGTAGCGCATGTCACGTAGCATGCCAGTCAGAAAATAATATTCCGGTTGTAGGGCGTCAGGAAGTTATCAATAGACGTGATATGCACTGGATCAGAATTGATAGGTACTATAGCAGTGATGCTCAACCAGGAGATTTGGAAGCAATGGAAGTTGCTGCTGCTAATCCAGAAGTGACATTCCAGCCAATGATGTGTCAGCATTGTAATAATGCACCTTGCGAGACTGTTTGTCCGGTAGCGGCCACCACGCACAGTACTGAAGGTCTTAATCAAATGACTTATAACAGATGTATTGGTACAAGATATTGTGCTAACAACTGTCCTTATAAAGTGAGAAGATTCAACTGGTTTAAATACCATGACAATTCTCAGTTTGAAGATATTAACACTGCAATGAACAATGACTTGGGTAAAATGGTATTGAACCCAGATGTTACTGTTCGTTCCAGAGGTGTAATGGAAAAATGTTCTCTTTGTATCCAAAGAATCCAATATGGTAAGCTGGAAGCTAAGAAAGAGGGTAGAAGACCTAAGGATGGAGAGATTGAAGTAGCTTGCGCTAGTGCTTGTCCTGCCGATGCAATTGTATTCGGAGATATGAATGACAAAGACAGCAGAATAAGCAAACTATTGAAAATCAAAGACACGGAAAAAGCTGACTACATCATCGAAAAGGAAATTGGAGAGCCAAGGGCTTACCATGTGCTGGAGGAGATAGGTGTTAAGCCAAATGTGACTTATTTGACTAAGATCAGAAACAAAGAAGAAGCATAATTAATCAATTAAAGACCTAATTAAATTATAAAATATGCAAGTTACTTCAACCGTACGCGAAGCGCTAGTTACCGGTAACAAGACCGTCCATGACGTAACGGAAGATATCTGTAGACAGGTAGAGGGGAAACCAACCAAATCCTGGATGCTGGGAATGGCCGTTTCTTTGGCTGCCCTGGGTATCGGAGCTTATGCGGTACTAACTTTATTATGGCAAGGTATAGGAGTTTGGGGTCTTAATAAGACCGTTGGCTGGGCCTGGGACATCACTAACTTCGTATGGTGGGTTGGTATTGGTCACGCTGGTACACTGATCTCAGCTATCCTTTTATTATTCAGACAGAAGTGGAGAATGTCTATTAACAGAGCGGCAGAGGCGATGACAATTTTTGCTGTAATCTGTGCTGCTATGTTCCCTGCGCTTCACATGGGTCGTCTTTGGTTAGGTTTTTACTGGGCATTACCGCTTCCAAATACATTTGGTTCGTTATGGGTAAACTTTAACTCACCACTTTTGTGGGACGTATTCGCAATTAGTACATATTTTACAGTTTCATTAGTATTCTGGTATATAGGTCTTATTCCTGATTTTGCATCTATTAGAGACCGTGCTAAAAACAAAATATCAAAAGCAGTATATGGTGCTCTTAGCTTTGGCTGGGATGGTGCAGCAAAAACCTGGTCAAGATACGAGTCAGTGGCTTTGATTCTTGCTGGTTTGGCAACACCACTTGTACTTTCTGTACACACCATTGTATCAATGGACTTTGCAACATCGGTTATACCAGGATGGCACACCACTATCTTCCCTCCATACTTTGTTGCTGGAGCGATTTTCTCAGGTTTTGCCATGGTATTGACATTGATGTTAGTAACAAGAAAAGTATTCAAATTGGAGGATTACATCACTATCAACCATATAGAGTTGATGAACATTGTAATCATTATCACAGGATCAATTGTAGGTATTGCTTATATCACTGAGTTCTTTATCGCATGGTACTCCGGGGTTGAAGCTGAGCAATATGCATTCATTAACAGAGCATTTGGTCCTTACTGGTGGGCATACGCTACCATGATGACTTGTAATGTTATCTCACCTCAGTTATTCTGGGTTAAAAGTATAAGAACCAATATTGCAGCAACATTCATTCTTTCGATTGTTGTGAATATCGGTATGTGGTTTGAAAGATTCGTTATTATCGTTACATCGCTTCATAGAGACTTTTTACCATCTAGTTGGGCGATGTTCTATCCAACATTTTATGATGTGGGTGTATATCTGTTCACCTTCGGTTTATTCTTTACTGCTTTCCTATTGTTTGCTAAGTTCTTCCCGGTAATCAACATGGCAGAAGTAAAAAGTATCATCAAGTCATCATCTTTAAAAGAGAAGAAATAATGGAAAGTAATAAGCACTTTGTTTTAGGAGTATATGAAGACGAAGATGTTCTCTTGGATGCTGTAGGCAAGGTAAGAGAGAGCGGAGTTAAGATTCATGAAGTATATTCTCCATTTCCGGTTCACGGACTGGATGGAGCTTTAGGTTATAAAATGACCAGACTTCCAAAAGCGGCCTTTATGTTTGGATTGTTGGGAACCACATTGGCCCTTACAATGCAAATAGGAATGTTAGGTTTTGACTGGCCAATGATTATTGGAGGTAAGGACTTTTTCTCTATACCACCGTTTATTCCTGTTACTTTTGAATTAACAGTTTTGTTATCGGCACTTGGAATGGTAGGTACCTTCATGATTGTGAGTGACCTGAAGCCATATAAGAAACCTAGGATATTTGATATCAGAATTACTGACGATAAGCACGTAATGGCTATTGATCTTGCCAAGAACAAGATGAGCAAGGATGAGATTAAAAAGATCATTCAGGGCAGTGGTGCCAGTGAGGTCAATGATAAAGATTTTGAAGAATAAGAACTTTCAGATAGGCATGAAAATATATAGAAATATTAATTACGCGATAGTTGTAGCCCTAGGTGTTGCACTTACTGGCTGTGGTGCTGGTGGTGAAAATCAAGGATTAGAATATGCGCCAAACATGTATCACTCTGTTCCTTACGAGCCATTATCTCAGATAACTGACGAAGAAGCAGGAGAGGCAGCACAGATTTTAAATAATACCAGTGATGGTCATGGAGAGTATTACAATTCTAATCCATTGAATAAAAATGGAATGACGATGAGAACTCCTCCGGCTAATACAGTTCCTAGAAATAAAAATGGATATCTGCCATACAGAATCCCTAAGGATAGCCTAGAGCTAGCTGCCAGAGTTATGGTTAGCCCTATCGATAGCACAATGGCTGAGGCAGCTATAAAGGATGGGAAAATCCTTTATGATAAATATTGCGAGCATTGTCATGGTAGCAAAGGTTTAGGCGATGGGTTAGTGGCCAGTCCTCGTAAAGATGATCCTGATGGGCTTCCGGTATTTGCTGGTGTGGCTAACCTTAAAAGTGATGCTTTAAAAGGAGTATCTGAAGGTCACATCTTCCATGTTATTACCTGGGGTAAAGGATTAATGGGAGCTCATGGTTCCCAGGTTAGCCCTGAAGACAGATGGAAGATTGCCAAATATGTTAAAACGTTACAGAAATAAGTGCTCACAAGAGTAATTGAAGAATAGTAAATCGAATAGCAAATGACTGAAGAAAGATTTTCATTTACCGCTAGTGCAAAGAAAACCCTTATGATAGTGGGTGTAATAGGCATCGTTCTATTAGTGGTCGGCACTATCTCATCAATGTCTGGTGGACATGCTGAAGAAGGTGAGCACGCAATAAATACAATTACATCTCAAACTGATCTGACAGCTAGTCTGGAAGAAGGGCCTGAGCATGCAGCCGAAGAGGCACATGGTGGTGGACATCACGGTAGTGCTCCATGGCTAAAGAGACTATTTACCAACCTATGGATCAATAATATCTACTTCACAGGATTGGCAATCATTGGTTTGTTCTTCGTAGCTATTCAGTATGCTACTCAAGCTGGTTGGTCAGCGGGCATGAAAAGAATCCCTTTGGCCATGGCACACTGGTTACCAATTGCTGGGGTTTTAATGTTGGTTTCTTGGTTCGTTGTGAACCATGATGTATTCCATTGGACTAGTGCTGATTTATATTTACCAGTTGCTGAAGGTGGAGATAAAATTATTCAGGGTAAGGCCGCTATGTGGTACTGGCCTTTGGAAATAGGTTCTTTCCCGCTTTTCTATGTTCTTAGAATTGTAGTTTTCTTTGGTCTTTGGGTTATGTTCTTCATGTGGATCAAAAAGGAAATGCTTGCCGAGGATTTGGACGGTGATGTTAATCACTGGTACAAAGCCCGCAAGTATTCGGCTATATTCTTAGTGATTTTTGCAGTAACCTCTTCAATTGCTGCATGGGACTGGGTTATGTCCATCGATCCTCATTGGTTCAGTACTATGTTTGGATGGTATGTGTTTGCCAGCTGGTGGGTGAATGGCCTTGCAGTAATTACTTTAATAGTAGTAGTACTTAAGCAGAATGGTTACTTGTCTATCATCAACTCAAACCATTTGCACGATATTGGCAAGTTCGTTTTCGGCTTTAGCATCTTCTGGACTTATATCTGGTTCTCTCAGTTCTTGTTGATCTACTATGCCAACATTCCTGAGGAGACAGTTTACTTTATTGAAAGACTTGGAGCCAGTCAGTACAAATGGGTATTTTTCCTCAATTTAATATTAAACTTCTTCCTTCCATTCTTGTTATTGATGACAAGAGATGCGAAGCGACACATGTCAATGTTGAAAGTAGTTATGCCAATAATCATTGTAGGTCACTGGTTCGACTTTTACTTGATGATTACTCCAGGAGTAATGCAAAAAGATGGAACTTTCGGGTTCGTAGAAATTGGAATGGCTATGATCTTTGGAGTAGCATTCTTATTTGTAACATTATCTAACTTGGCCAAGGCACCATTGTTTGCCAAAAACCATCCAATGTTACAAGAGAGTTTACATCACCACATTTAATTGAAATAAGAGATAAATTAAAATAATATGTTCGAAGTTATAATTGCTGTAGGTGTTCTGCTTCTTCTGGTTATTCTGTACACACTATTCAGAATAGGAACACTGGTTAATGTAGTTAAGGGTACGGATAAGAAGATAGTAAGTACTAGTAATAAGGTGAATGCAGCCCTCATGTTGATTTTCCTGCTTGCAGGATTGACATTCATGTTCTGGTACTCATGGACATATTTTGATAAATACACACTACCAGTAGCTTCTGAGCATGGTATGTTAACAGATCAGCTTTTTTGGATAACAACTGCTGTTACAGGAGTGGTTTTCGTCCTTACCAATGTCTTGCTGTTTTGGTTTGGTTATAAATACCAATACAAGGAAGGGGCGCGCGGAAAGTTTTTCCCTGACAATACAAAACTCGAAATGATATGGACAGTAGTGCCTGCAATTGTTTTGGTTGTTTTAGTATTTACAGGTCTTCAGGCTTGGAACGACATTACAGATGAAGCTTCGGAAGATGCAGAGGTTATTGAAGTCATGGGATACCAGTTTGCGTGGGCAGCAAGATATCCTGGCGTTAAAGATAACCAGCTAGGAAATTATAATTATCAATTAATTGATGATCAGGCGGGCAACTTGTTTGGTATTGATGTTACTGATGAGAATTCCTATGATGATTTCACTCCTTTGGAGCTCCACCTTCCTAAAGGCAAAGAGGTATTGTTGAACATCAGAGCTAGAGATGTACTTCATAGTGTGTTCTTGCCATATCAGAGAGTTAAAATGGATGCAGTACCTGGTATGCCAACACGTTTTAAGTTTATTGCAACCAAAACGACTCAGGAAATGAGAGATGAAACTGGCGATCCTGAATTCAACTATTTCCTTACTTGTACTGAAATTTGCGGAAGAGGTCACTTTTCAATGAAAATGACAGTGGTTGTTGATGAGATTGAAGATTATGAAAAATGGAAAGCTGAGCAACAGACGTGGCTAAAGCTTAACCCTGATTTTTTAGAGCAGATACCTGCGGATAAGAGAGAGTTGGCTAAGATTAAGGCTGGCATTGAAAATAACGAATTAGAAGCATCATTTTAAGATAATATAATATGGCTACGGCAGATATACATATTGCAGAAGATACACATCACGATGATCATGAGCACGATCATGACCACAGCACCAATTTTTGGACGCACTATATTTTCACTACTGATCATAAAATGATCGCCAAGCAATTCCTGATTTCAGGAATTATCTGGGCATTGATTGGTGGTGCATTATCAGTTATATTCAGACTTCAGCTTGGTTTCCCAGAAGCACAACTAGGTTGGTTAAAGCCAATTCTTGGAGAATGGATAACAGCAGAAGGTAAAATAGATCCGGAGTTTTATTTGGCTCTTGTAACAATGCATGGTACCATCATGGTATTCTTTGTATTGACAGCGGGACTTAGCGGGACTTTTAGTAACTTTTTGATCCCTCTTCAGATTGGTGCAAGGGATATGGCCTCCGGGTTTATGAACATGTTATCATATTGGTTCTTCTTTGCATCCAGTGTAATCATGTTAATTTCTTTGTTTATAGAAACAGGACCTGCTTCAGGCGGTTGGGTAATTTACCCGCCATTAAGTGCCTTACCTCAGGCGGTAAATGGTTCTGGACTAGGTATGACATTATGGTTAACAGCAATGGCGCTGTTCATTGTTTCTACATTACTTGGAGGTATAAACTATATTACAACGGTAATTAATTTAAGAACACAGGGAATGTCGTTCACTAAGTTGCCGTTAACAATATGGGCTTTCTTCTTAACGGCCATTATAGGTTTATTATCATTCCCAGTATTATTTTCAGCAGCGTTGCTTCTGATTTTTGATAGAAGTTTTGGTACAAGTTTTTACTTGTCTGACATTTATATTAATGGTGAGGCTTTGCCTAATCAAGGTGGTAGCCCGATCTTGTTTCAGCATTTATTCTGGTTCTTGGGTCACCCTGAGGTGTATATAGTTTTACTTCCAGCATTAGGTATCACTTCTGAAATTATTGCCACAAATTCTCGAAAACCAATATTTGGTTATAAAGCAATGATTGGTTCAATGCTATTTATTGCGATCCTATCATTTGTGGTATGGGCTCATCACATGTTCGTTACGGGCATGAATCCTTTCTTAGGATCTGTATTCATGTTGTTGACATTAATAATAGCAGTACCTTCTTCGGTAAAAGTGTTTAATTACCTTACCACTCTTTGGAAAGGTAACATTAGGTTCACTACTGCTATGCTGTTTTCTATTGGCTTGGTATCCTTCTTTATTTCTGGTGGATTAACTGGAATACATTTGGGTAATGCCGCTATTGATATACAATTGCACGATACATACTTTGTGGTAGCTCACTTTCACTTGGTAATGGGTAGTGCATCATTCTTTGGAATGATGGCAGGTGTATACCATTGGTTCCCTAAAATGTTCGGTAGAATGATGGATGCTAAATTAGGCTACATCCACTTCTGGTTGACCTTTGTTGGAGTATACTTGGTATTCTTCCCAATGCATTACATTGGAATAGCTGGCTATCCAAGAAGATATTATTCGTTTACAAATTTCGATGCCTTCAATTCATTCTCTGACTTGAATATGCTAGTAAGTATTGCAGCTATCTTAACTCTAGCAGCGCAGTTTATTTTCTTGTTCAACTTCTTCTACAGCATTTGGAGAGGAAGAACGGCACCTGCCAACCCTTGGCAGTCAACTACTTTGGAATGGACCACTCCTGTTAATCCTGGACATGGTAACTGGCCTGGAGAAATTCCTTCAGTTTACAGATGGCCTTACGACTATAGTAAGCCTGGAGCTAAAGAAGATTTTATTCCTCAGCATATCCCATTCTCTGAAACGCCAGAATCTAATCTTGAAGAAGAGAATGATTTGATCAAATTGGAAAATACTGGCAGTGGGAAGTCTATTGTAATTGATGAAAAATAATACAGATACAGAGTTGCGTAGGCTAGGAAGGTTTAGCCTACTTACTCTTATTTCTGTTTACTTTCTGATACTCGTTGGTGGTATTGTAAGAAGTACCGGTTCTGGTATGGGGTGTCCTGATTGGCCTAAATGTTTTGGCAATTGGGTTCCTCCAACTTCTATATCCGAATTACCTTTAGATTATAAGGAAGTGTATTCTAACAAACGCGCTAAGAAAAATCAAAAGTTGGCAGTTTATCTACAAACATTAGGGTTTAACAATCTGGCTTCAAACATCTTGAATGATGAATCCATTTTGGAAGAAGCGGATTTTAATCCGGTTAAAACCTGGATTGAATATGTTAATAGGCTAGTGGGTGTTTTAATAGGCCTTTTCATTATCGTAACCGTTTACTTATCAACGAAATTTTTCAATTCAGATAGGAAGCTTTTTTTTACCAGCTTAGCGACATTAATACTGGTGATTTTCCAGGGTTGGATAGGTTCATTGGTGGTGTCAACAAATTTGATTCCTTTTATGGTAACAATTCATATGCTTTTAGCCTTAGTTATTGTAGCTATGTTATCATGGATTGTTATTAGATCAAATCCGGACTTATTGGTTAAAAATGATTCTCGATCAACCGTTTCATATTTGTTGCTGGTGTGTATGTTGGTTTTAATCATACAGATTGTGTTTGGAACCCAGGTGAGAGAGGCCATTGACAGTGTAGCGGCATCTTTACAATATAGTCAACGTGGTCAATGGATTCGTAATCTTGGAGCTGAGTTTTTAATACACCGCTCATTTTCATGGGTAGTACTTATTGTCCACGGTTTGTTGATGTACAAGCTTTTAAAAATGAAGTTTGATTCGAAGGTATTTAAATCATTAGTTGCTGTTATAGTGCTGACAATTATAACAGGGACTAGTATGGCTTATTTTGGTATGCCTGCCTTCTTACAGCCGGTTCATTTATTGCTGGGCACGGTAGGCTTTGGACTTCAAATTTTCTTATTTTTGCAACTCAATTCTAAAAGGTATTTAACCGCATGATGGTAGACAATTCACATAGCCTCACCATGATTGACAAGTTCAGGGCATACTTTGAATTATTAAAGTTCCGACTGTCTTTTCTGGTGTCTTTTTCATGTGGTTTTGGCTACATACTTGGCGCTAATGGTTCTATTGACTGGTTACATTTCATAGTTATTTGTACAGGTGGTTTTTTAGTTTCAGGTGCTTCTGTGACTATCAATCAAATAATAGAAAAGGATTTGGATGTTCTTATGACAAGGACACAAAATCGTCCGTTGCCAACAGGCAGAATTACTCCTAATCAGGCGGCAATTTTCGCCTTTATTGTCGGAGCTGTTGGAATAATCATTCTCTACAGCTATACTAATGTATTAACAACACTGCTTTCTATCTTATCAATGGTGCTTTACAGCTTTGTTTATACTCCATTGAAAAGAGTAGGACCTATTGCAGTTTTTGTAGGCGCTATACCTGGAGCCTTGCCTCCATTGTTAGGATGGACAGCTGCTACAGGACATATTTCAATTGAAGCATTAATAATATTTGGAATACAGTTCATTTGGCAGTTTCCTCATTTTTGGGCTATAGCCTGGGTGGCTGATGAAGATTATAAAAAGGCGGGTTTTAAGTTGTTGCCTTCGGGCGGAAAGAAGGATCTTAATACTGCAATTCAGATTATGATCTATACCTTATTTTTGATTCCTGTTGGTTTGTTACCAGCAAAATTTGGCATCACAGGGTTAGATTCTGCAATAGTAGTTACGGTTTGTGGTGTTCTTTTTCTAAGTCAGACATTTGCGCTGATGAGAACAGGAACCAGACAATCTGCTTTGAGAATAATGTTTGGCTCTTTTTTATATCTGCCTATTGTTCAGATTGCTTATTTATTAGATAAAGTGTAAGAAAGGAGAAAGGGATATGACATCAGATTTTAAAATAGTAGAAGAAGCAAAAAGGCCACTTTCAATGCATCCGAAGAAGTTCGGTTTGTGGCTGTTTATGATTACTGTGGTAATGATTTTTGCATCACTTACCAGTGCCTATATAGTAAGGCAGGCTGAAGGTAATTGGGTGGTTTTCGAGCTGCCAATGGAAATGTGGATTACTTCAGTAATTATTGCTATTAGCAGTATAAGCATGCAGATGGCTTATTTTGCAGCAAAGAAGGACAATCTAGAGCGGGTGAAGCTCTTGGTTACCATTACTTCCATATTAGGAGTGGCCTTTTTAATTGGCCAATTCTTTGTTTGGGGTGCCCTTGTAGACCAAAATATATTTCTTGTAGGAAATCCATCAGGGTCATTTCTCTACATATTGTCAGGGTTACACGGATTACATTTAGTAAGTGGTATCATTTTTCTAATAATTGTATTAATTTCAACTTTTAAATATAGGGTGCATTCCAAGAATTTAGCCCAAATACAGATGTGTACAACATACTGGCATTTTCTTGGTGGCCTTTGGATATATTTATTCGTATTTTTATTATTGAACCATTAATTTTAGGTATAACTAATCATCTATGTCAGCTACCGCACATTCAATTGAAAACACAGGCAAGAGCATCTGGGATGGTGGTCAATCGCCACTAAAAGCAAGTTATGGAAAACTCATGATGTGGTTTTTCCTTCTTTCTGATGCTTTTACATTCTCAGCACTACTTGTTACCTATGGCATGATAAGATTCTCTCATCAGGCTTATTCAGGTACTGTTGAGGCATTTACTTTTTCTCAAGAATACTGGCCAATACCAGAGAAGGTGTTTGAAGCAGTTCCATTTTTACATGGAATGTCCCTTCCCCTAGTCTTCGTTGGTATCA
Organism: Fulvivirga sp.; assembly: GCF_040218215.1. Lineage (NCBI taxonomy): Bacteria > Pseudomonadati > Bacteroidota > Cytophagia > Cytophagales > Fulvivirgaceae > Fulvivirga > Fulvivirga sp. The sequence continues at coordinate 589,564 of NZ_JAVJQL010000014.1, read as the reverse complement.
TGACTTTTATTTTGATTATGAGTAGTGTGACCATGGTATTAGCTGTTGAAGCAGGACATAGAATGGATAAGAAGGCCGTTGAAAAATGGATGTTGTGGACTATCATAGGTGGTCTTACTTTCTTAGGGTGCCAAGCATGGGAATGGTCACATTTTATTAGTGGAACAGGAGGCGGTGGTGCCAGCCTTTCCTGGAATGAATATGGCCCATCTGACTTTGCAGCATTGTTCTTTTTCATTACGGGGTTTCATGGTACTCACGTACTTAGTGGAGTGGTTTTAAATTTCTTGATTTATTATAATACTGTAACTGGTGTTTACGAAAGAAGAGGCCATTATGAAATGGTGGAGAAAGTGGGTCTTTACTGGCACTTTGTAGACCTTGTATGGGTATTCGTATTTACCTTCTTTTATCTTGTTTAATCGATTAACCTAAAAACTTATGCATACTGAAGAAACATCACACGTACAGGTAGTTCCTGCTGATAAAGCAAAAATCAAAAAGATTTGGATGACTGCTGGAATTTTAGGTCTGATCACAGCATTAGAATTCCTTATAGCGTTTACTGTGCCTCATGAAATGGAAATGACCAGAGTTAGTATTTTCATTGCTATGACAATTGTAAAAGCGGCTTATATAGTAGGAGAATTTATGCACCTTAAATATGAGGTTAAAGTCTTATTCTGGTCAATTCTTATTCCTATGATATTCGTTGTATGGATGCTTACGGCATTTATGTATGAAGGAGGAGCAATATTTGATGCCAGATATTAATAATATTACCAATATTGGAAATCGTAAGGCTAAGGTATTATATCTTAGCCTTACTTATTTTAGGTCGTTTCGATGAGCAAGTTTATTAAGGCAGTTTTTCTAATAGTTACCCTCCTGGTTCCTGCAGGTATTTTCACTTTTTTGAAATATTTCGGCAATAACAAGTTTGATGTTGAGGTCATGTATGAAGCAGGGGTTCCTGATAAGTATAAAACGGAGTGTAATATTAACTCGGTGCCTTACAGTATTTCTGAGTTTGTAATGGATAAAAAGGCTGGATTAAAACTAGCTGCCTTTGATAATGGTAGTGATGAATTGGAGTTTAAAAATATATCGATTCGATTGTCTGAGCTCTTCAAAGATGACCTTAATATCAGGTTATTAGCTAAGGGTGATAAGCAAAGTCCATATTTCAAGACATTGATAGTTACAGCTGAAAATTATGAAAAATACATTGGCTGTAATTTTATTTTGGAAGACCTAAATCAATTAGTTTTGCTGGACGAAAAAAATCGTATCCGTGGATATTACGGACGCGATCTTGACGAGATTGATAGATTGATCGTTGAAGTGAAAATTTTATTAGAGAATGGAGTTGACGGAGAATAAATACAATAAGCTAATCATTGCGCTATCGGTTGTTATCCCTTTAGCAGTTGCAGCACTTTTTTTTGGGATTAAAATTGAAGGGTATGACTTTTCGTTTTTACCTCCAATTTACGCTTCTATAAATGGAGCAACGGCAATCTGCCTAATAGGCGCTCTAATAGCCATTAAAAATGGCAATCGTGCTGTTCACGAAAAACTGATGATGATGTGTCTTATTCTATCAGCTTGCTTTTTAGTGATGTATGTTATTTATCATATGACCAGTACATCAACAGAATATAGAGGCGAATGGGGTGTTATTTATTACCCAATACTTATCAGTCATATATTGCTATCAGTTGCGGTTATACCTTTGGTACTTTTTACTTATGTCAGAGCCTTGTCAGAGCAGTTCGACAAACACAGAAAATTGGCTAAGATCACATTTCCGATCTGGCTCTATGTGGCAGTTACCGGGGTAGCGGTGTATTTAATGATTAGTCCATATTATGGCCAATAGTAAGAACCAAGTGAAATGATATTCTGTTAAAGGACTATGCTAAAGAAGAAACTATTTCTAACCTTGCTCTTTTCTGCTATTGCAGTTGTGAGCTCTTTTGCCCAGTGCGCTATGTGTCGGGCCACTGTAGAAAATAATTTAAGCAATGGAGATATAGGAATAGGTGCAGGTCTTAATTTCGGCATTCTTTATCTTTTAGTAGTTCCTTACTTAGCAATTGCTACCATTGGTTTTCTATGGTATCGAAACAGTCGACAAAATGCGGCAAAATATGAGCAAATTAAAAGCAGTCATTAGCGGCAAATGCCCACAATGCAGAAAGGGTGATATGTTTGAATCTAATGCCCTGAGCTTATCAAACTTTCATAAAATGCATACCCACTGTCCGAACTGTGGCCTTAAGTATGAACGCGAACCTGGATTCTTTATAGGGGCAATGTATGTAAACTATGCATTCTCAGTAGCAATAATTGTAGCCACCGGTATTGCATTAAATGTTTTTGATATATATAGCATATACAATTTCCTTTTCATTGCAGTCGGAGTAACTGTACTTCTCTTACCATACCTATTTCGTTATTCAAGAATAATCTATTTACACTTATTTGGAGGTGTAGACTTTAAGCCTGATCAGGTTAATCAATCCAAGGCATAACATATAAACAAGCGTTTTCTGTTTATATTTAATGTCTATAATTTTAATGGATTGAAGGGAATATCTAAGATATTATTTGCAGCATCTTTCTTTTGTCTTGTTGGAGCTATTGGTTGGCAAATTTTGTCAGGCAACAAGCAGCAAAATGAGGCTGAATGGACTTCAGAAATTCAGCAGACAATTGTAGTCAAGGTAAATGCAATTCAACAAGAGATCACGGCCTTAGTTAAAAGTGAAGGGTTTTCAGAAGATCTCTGGAGGTTGAAAACGCCCAACGCCCCAATTTTCATTTACGAAAATGGCCTTCTGAAATATTGGACAGACAACATGTTCGTTCCAGAGTACAAAAACCTTCTTGGTTCATTTAATGTCAAGTTTATTCGCACTGTCAGAAATGATTATATAGCAGTAAAGGAAACAGTCAACCGCAGGGAAATTATAGGGATTATCCCCATTTACAGTGATTATAAAATAGATAATCAATATATATCCACTGGTTTTAATAAGGATATTTTTTATGATCAAAACCTTACCTTACTCAGGGCTGAAGACTCAGGGAATAAGGTTTGTATTCAGGACATATGTTTATTCGCTATTGAATTTTTTGATGATTATCAGTCAGACAGGCACTTGGCTAACACGATAGTTTTTGGTCTTTATTTCGTGGCTATTTTACTCTTTATAGCAGGAACATTGACTACTAGCTTAAACTTGGGCCGCTCGGTGTTTTTCAAAGGCTTTGCTTATCTAATGATCTCTTTGGTGGTTTTAAGATATGCGATGATCTATTTTGAATTGCCCAACTCGCTAATAGATAGTGCTGTTTTTGATTCGAAGGTATTTGCATCCTCTTCACTCAATGCCTCATTTGCCGATTTATTTTTAAATATCACTTTGTTCAATGTGATTTGTTTCTTTCTCCTTAGTCGTTTTAGGTTTTCAAAGTCTTACCGTATAATAATTCATTGGTCAAAAAGCGAAAAGATCAGCCTTTCTATAGTCTTGCTAGGGCTGTTTATTTTCCTTTATCATTCCCTGTATCTCATATTTCAAACCATCTATCACAACTCTCAAATATCATTTGATATCAATGAGACCATACTTTTCGATGCACCTAGAATATTGGCATTTATAATATTTCTGCTCTTTGCATCATCCATATTTTTGCTGGGTCATTTATTCTTCAGGATATCTCACCGGTTAATTGGAGATAAAATGCTGTTTGTGATCTGTTTTATAACGGGTGCTGTTTTATTCACAGGTGTAAATCTATTTTTAGGTCAGGCGTTTGTACCAACCTTGATTGTAGCGGTTATCCTTTTTGTGGTTCTTCTCATTACCAATCTCACTGCATCATTAAATAAGCTGCGCTATGCCACTTTCTTGTATTTTTTCAGCGTTGTATTTGCTACAGGTTTACTTGGGGCTATGGCCATATTCAATTTCGAAAATGAAAGGGAAGTTGACAGGAAAAGGAAATTTGCGAATCAGTTCTTACTAGAGAACGATCATATGGCCGAGTTTTTATTGGCTGAGGCTAATGATAAGATTAAGAATGATGGATTCATTCAAAGTCGGATGGCATCACCATTTTTATCTAAAGATATCATCGAATCGAAAATTCGTCAGATTTACCTGAACAGCTACTTCGATAAATATGATGTCAAAATTTACCTCTACAATGCCAATGGCAGCCCGTTTGTTGAGGGTATAGAGCAGCCAGTGCAAATTAAGAAGTTAAAATTAGAGAACTATAGGACAGGATATGACGGTGTATATTTCATTAACAAGCTCGATGGAAGTGCTGCTAAACGTTACCTTGATTATATAGAGATTAAAAAGAGAGGTATTAAGGTTGGGCACGTACTCATGGACATGCGGCTCAAGAGGATTATTCCTGATAATGTTTACCCAGAACTGCTGGTAGACAATAGATTCCTGGTGCCATACCAACACTCAAATTATAGCTATGCTGTATTTGAAGGGGGCGAGATTACCTTTAGTTCGGGTGATTTTAACTATCAGGCAGAGTTTGGGAATGAGGTATTTAGCAATGAAGCCATTGATGTTTCATTTGAAGGTTACAGACATGTGATTATCAAAGATTCAGCAGGTAGAAACATTGTAATAAGTTCTGATGATCACCCAATTACCGATGTCATTGGCAACTTCTCATTTCTCTTCCTTTTACAGGTATTCTTTGTGCTAGTCCTAACCGCCATTTATACCCTGTATTATGCTTATAAAAAGATTGGTCTTAATTACTCCACACGTATTCAGCTTTATCTTAATGTGGCCTTCTTCCTCCCCCTGTTCGCAGTAAGTATAACTACACTTAGCCTTATCAATGCTTCTTTTGAGAAGGAGGTAATTAATGAATATTACAAAAAAGCTGAAAGTGTTGGCAATAATCTAAATGGCATATTGGAGGAATACATTTCCGGAATAGCTGATGATGAAGAGCTAAATGAACGAATTGGCGAAATCTCCAAATATTCAGGAACGGACATTAATATCTTTAATACTCAGGGTCATCTTATCAAAAGTAGTCAGCCTGTAATTTATGAGAATGGTTTGATTTCCAAGTATGCGAATCCACAGGCGTTTTCACATATTGTGAAGTCAAAGGAAAGGTCTTTTACAACAGATGAAAATGTTGGTTCACTAAATTATAATGCCACCTACTTTGGTGTTAAGTCTTTTGACACTGGAGAGTTGATAGGCATGGTGAGTATTCCTTTCTTCCAGTCTGAGTATGCGTTGGAGCAGAGTCAAATCAGTGTGGTGACGAGCATACTAAACATCTTCACTGTGGTGTTTATTGTGTTTCTTATCATTTCATATTTCACTGCTAAATGGTTAACCTTTCCATTGGCATTCATAACCCAAAAACTTAAGAAGACGACCCTTACAGAATTTAATGAACCATTGACATGGAATGCGGATGATGAGATTGGTTTGATGGTGGGCGAGTATAATCGGATGTTGGTCAATCTGGAAGACAGTAAAATTGCACTGGCTAAAAGTGAAAAGCAAAGTGCGTGGAGAGAGATAGCGCAGCAAGTAGCACACGAGATTAAAAATCCGCTGACGCCAATGAAGCTTACCCTTCAGCATCTGAGTAGAAAGCTATTAGATTCTGACAATGATCAGGAGAAGGCCAGACCGATAAACATGCTCTTAAAGCAGATTGAAACACTTGACGATATTGCATCTTCATTCAGTTCTTTCGCCAAAATGCCCATTCCTGAAAGCGAGCGCTATGAGTTTTCTGAAGTGCTCAAAAATGTGGTTAATCTTCATTCAAATACAGAAAAGGTAAATATAAGCTTACAATTACCTGATAAAAAGGTATTCACCATTGGTGATGAGCAACTTATGGGTAGAATACTGTCAAACTTGATCTTAAATGCTATTCAGGCTAAATCGGATGATGTGGCTATTGATATAGTATTAACAGCCTCTAGGGACAAACTTCTACTGCAGGTGAAGGACAATGGGCCTGGAATACCTGAGGAGATTCAAGGTAAAATATTCATTCCTAATTTTACCACCAAGGAAACAGGATCAGGTATTGGACTGGCCATATCTAAGCATGGTGTAGAACATGCAGGTGGCAAAATTTGGTTTGAGAGTCTTGAGGATCAGGGGACCACGTTTTTTATTGAACTACCAACAATCCATGAATGATATTGCGACTGATAGCTATAGCGGGGTTATTGGCACTTACACAGTATGTGCAAGCTCAGTCGTCCAATGAGCGCTGTAAGTGGGTAAAACAATTTGATAAGCCTATTGCTCTTGATAGTCTTAGCATAGTTCCTGAAAGCTTATCTCAGTACAATATTAAGTCTCAGAATATTAATGAAGGGACAGTTACTTTTAATAAACCTTCAGGTCAGGATTCTCTCTTGGTTTGCTATCAGGTTTTTCCCATCAGTTTTCATCATAAATATCAGAATAGAAGTCTTAGTGTTTATGACAGCAATGCCTTTTTTAAAGATCCCGTAAAGGAAAACAATGCCTTGCAGCGTGAGGAACTGTTCACTACTGAAGGCTTATATAAGTCTGGAAGCATTAGCAGAGGAATTTCTTTCGGTAACAATCAGGATGTGTTTGTTAACTCTGCGCTTAATCTAAATATGGATGGCAAATTGACAGATGATGTTTTTATCAGAGCAGCGATTACAGATCAAAATGTTCCATACCAGCCGGAAGGTAACACACAACAACTTCAGGACTTTGACAATGTATTTATCCAGGTTTATAATGATAATTTTTCTGTTACCGGAGGTGATGTGGTCTTCAAAAATGGAGAATCAAACTTTCTGAGATATTACAAAAATGTGCAGGGTGGTAAGCTGGATTTAAATTATAATGTTGGAAGCAGTACTGCCAATACCAGTGCTGGTTTTTCAGTGGCTAAAGGAAAGTTTGCTTCGGTTATTGTACAAGCTGTTGAGGGCCTGTCCGGGCCTTACCGAATTCCTGGGCCTGATGCTCAGCGCTTTCTGCTGATCCTGGCTAACTCTGAGCGCGTATTCATTGATGGCCAGCAATTGACAAGGGGCTTTGATAATGATTATGTCATAGATTATAACAGTGGGGAAATCACTTTTACCAATAAGGTGCCAATCACCCAATTCACCAGAATAAGGGTTGACTATGAGTATTCAGATCAGAATTATAGCCGATCAATTTCAATGGCACAGCATGAGCAAACCATTGGTAATTTGAAAATTGGTGTAAATGCGTATAGCGAAAAAGATAATGAAAACAGGCCGCTTCTTTTTGATTTGTCTGATGATAATAAATTGTATTTGAGTACAATTGGTGACAGCCTTGAACTAGCCCAGACTTCAACGATAGATAGTGTTGGCTACTCTCAGGATTTAATTCTTTATAAGAAGGCTTTGGTTACTGACAGTGATGGAAACCTGCAGGAGATTTATCAATACTCTACCAATCCCGATAGTGCTGTTTATAGGTTGAGTTTTTCTGATGTGGGATTGGGTAATGGTGATTATCAGCTTTTTCAAGGGAATACCAATGGCCGGGTTTATCAATGGGTTTCTCCGGTTAATGGGATCAGGCAAGGCAGGTTTAGTCCTGTTGCTACATTGGCCACTCCAAATAAAAAACAGATGGTGACTGTTCAGGCTTCATATGCTTTATCAGAGCACGAAACGTTATATTCTGAAATAGCCTTCTCTGATCAGGATGTTAATCTTTACTCTGAATTAGACGATAATGATAATAAAGGGTCTGCAGTGAAAAGTGGGATTAAAAGTGAAGGCCGGGCTGTAAATTTTCTCCCTGATTATAAACTAAAGGCCTATACTGATTTTGAGATTGATGACAAGAATTTTACTGCTGTTGACAGGTTTAGGTATATAGAGTTTGACAGGGATTGGAATTTTGACCCAAATACGGATACAAGAAAAGTTGAAGATAAAATTGTAAATGCTGGAGTAGCAGTTGAAAAGGATCCTAACAATATTTTTCAATATGATCTCACTCACAGACAACGAGATACTCAGGTCAATGGCTTTCAGCACAGGGTTAAGGCAGATTACAGACTTGGTATTTTGCAGTGGCGCACTTCTTATTTCGATATGTCAAATGACATGGAAAGTCAGGTAGCAAGCTGGAAGCGGTATAGTGCAGATTTTTCTATCAATCAAAAGCACTTTGTGCCGGGCTATAGGTATTCAGCGGATCACAATATGATATCTGAGGTGGAAACTGATAGCGTGAGTTTTTCATCTATGTATTTTGATGAACACAGCATTTACATAAGAAATGGCGCTGACGCAGATATTGATTTTGAACTGAGACATAGCATAAGAGAGGATAAGTCACCACTGAATGGAGAGATTGAAGACTTCTCTTACTCAGAGACGACAACCTTTAATTTTAATAAGGCCTTTGAGTCTCAATCTATAAATGGCGTCTTCATTTATAGAAGTTTGGATAATAAGCTGGTGGATGAAGTTGAAGAAACTGTATCTGGGCGAATAGATTGGACTGCCAATTTGCTTCAAAACCACATCCGGTCTGAACTTACTTATTCAATAGCCAACAGCCAGGAATTGAAAAGAGAGTTCGTTTTTATAAAGGTGCCAACTGGTGAGGGCACACATACGTGGAGAGACCTCAATAATGATGGTGTGCAGGAACTGGGAGAGTTTTTTGAAGCCATTAATGTTGATGAGCGTAACTATGCTAAGATTTTCACACCCTCCAATGAGTTTGTGACAGCCTATCAGAACCTTTTTATCTATAGAATTAATGTAGAAGCACCAAGGAACTGGAAGCAGAATACTGGTATTAAAAAGTTGGTGAGTAAGTTTTCCAATAACACTTCTTGGTCATCAGATAAGAAAATTACAGATGATGATCTGGGCAAAAGACTATTGGCCTTTGCAGAGGATATTGATCAAACTGAAGTCTTATCTGACAGAACATCGCTGAGGAGTACCCTATTTTTTAATAGGGCTAATCCGGTTTATGGACTTGAGTTTACTTATTTTGACAACTCGCAAAAGCAGTTTTTGAGTAATGGTTTTGAATCAAGATCGAGCACCGAGTATTCTTCCAACCTCAGGTTCAACATAGCCAGACAGTACAGTATCAACTTGTTTTCTAAAAAAGGAAATAAGGATGTCTCATCAGACTTTTTAACGGATCGGAACTACCTGCTTGAAGTTTATCAGCTAAGCCCGCAGATATCATGGCAACCATCAAGTTCTTTTAGGTTAACACTGCAATACCGATATACAGAAAAGAACAATATCTTGACCTCTGAGTCTAATGAATCAGCGCTATCAGATGAGATATTGGGTGAAGTGAGACTTACAAAGGCCATTAAAAGTAATTTCAGTGCCCAATTGAGATATATAAACATAGCATTTGAAGGTGAAGAAAACAGTTCCATTGGTTATGATTTGCTAGATGCCCTAAGACCGGGAACGAATGTAACCTGGATGGTAAATTGGCAGCAAAAAATCACTAATGGCCTACAGTTGAACCTATCCTATAACGGCCGTAAGTCAGAGGCCAATGACCCTGTTCATGTTGGCAGAGTGCAGGTTAGTGCTTTGTTTTAGTTAAACATTGTAATTCTAGGATTAATTGTTAGTATGAAAAATCCAATATTTTATTTGACTCAATTAAATTATATACACACCTTTAAAGAATGTACATAAAAGGAATTTATTAAGAATTGTTATGCATAATATTTATACGCCATGGTGTTATCGCTTTTTTAAAAACCACTTGATTCTTTTGGTTTTCATGGGTCTTATTGGGTGTAATTCCGAGCCATCTTCATCTTTTATAAATGGTAGTTTTAGCCAGTGGGAAGGTGATGAGTTAATTGGTTGGACTAATTCTATCTTTAGTACAACAGTAAAGAACTCATATTTGAATGATACTTCAGTTTTATTTAAATCAGCTGGCAATTCCAAAATCACACAGCGAGTTTCCGTAATTCCTAACAAAACATACGTAGTAGAAGGGTATATAGAAAAATATGAGGGTGCAAAATGGAATGTTGGTCTTTGGATCGAGGGAAAGGAGAATCTTGGATATCATGTGCTTGAATCGAAATCATATCAAAATCCAACATTAGTTAAAGTAAAGTTTAAAGCAGATCAAAATTTTGTTGACATCAATTTAGGGTTTAAAAAATATGGAATTTATGAGGCCGTATTTAATGATTTTTCGATGAGAGAGTCTCGGGATTACATTTATCAGGAATCAGATATCGTAAATTTTATAAAGAGGACAGTAAAGTTAAATTCTTTTGATAGTCTTCATTTACACGAAAACGTTGTTTTACTAACTAAGTATGTAAACTCTCTATTAATTACCCCTCTTGTTGATTATTATAATTTTGAAGGAAAAGATTTAGATAGAGAAAATTTAATTCAAGAAAATCAAATTATTAGGGATTCATTAAAGTATGCCTTTAATCAATTAATGCCTTCGAGTTTTTTGCAATCCTATCTTGAGTTACCTATCAAGGAAACTTCAAATGCGTATTGTGTCAAAGCCTCAGAATCTGCGCACGATATTTTGGGCGTATTTGGCGTAATGACAAGGCAAATTCATTTTTATAATATAGAAGACATTGCTGTTCATCAGTGCTTTGAATATTGGAATCCATATCTCCAAAAATGGATTATAATTGATCCCTTTTATGGCATTTCATATGTCAATGCTTCCAATGAATTAATTGGCTTTGAAGAATTAAATGAACTTATTAATGAGAGGCAGCTAACGAAAAAAAACATAGTCCATTTAGATATTGAGCCATTTTATTTTAATTATGATGAATTAAAATCGGCATGGCATAGAGTAAAGTTAGGACGAGCTGGGAGTGAGAGACTTACTATGTTTTAATGAATTGGAACTTACGTAAATATTACCCAAAAGGTCTAACTAACGTGCTAAGTTAGATGAATTTTCCAGTGGAAGGTTACCATTTTCCTTCGATTGAAATTGCTACATAACGGTAGAAAATCTGAAGGCAATGACCCTGTTCATGTAGGTAGGGTTCAGGTGAGCGCTTTGTTTTAATTAGGTGCAAAAGTAAAAAGCCTCAACATCAGTAAGGTACTGAAAGTAGCTCGATACCATACAGGCTTGTACCTTAGGAACTTAAAATTCAAATATTTCGTATCTTTAGCTATGACAAGAGCTGAAGTAAAAGATAAGATAAACCAGATTATCGACAGACTGCCAGATCAAACCCTGGAGGCAGTATATGAGTTATTTGAAAAAGCTGATAAAGACAGGGGAATCGACCTCACAGCGAATCTTGACAAGGTTTTGAAAGAAGATTTTGGGTTGCTTCAACGCCTTGCAAAATAGGCATGCTTAACATCAAGGATGTTCTTTCAATCCATGAAAGGCTAAGTCAGCAATTCGGTGGTGCTACAGGCCTTAAAGATATCCCTCTTCTAGTCTTCTAGAGTCAGCCATTTCCAGACCATTTCAAACATTTGATGGAAAGGACTTGTATGAAACCCCGGAAGAAAAAGCCTCTGCTATTTTGGAAAGCATTCTAATTAATCATCCATTTGTTGACGGGAATAAAAGGACTGGATATACTTTGTTTCGACTAATGCTTCTTTCTGCCAATATAGATATTGATGCAACAGAAAATGAAAAGTATGATATGGTTATTTCTGTCGCTGAAGGTAAAACAGACTATGCCCAAATTTTGGACTGGACACGAAAGAGAATGAGACCTTTGTAGAATCAGCAACTAATAGGTATTGTTTCTTGATTAAGTTCTCAATGTTTTCCCTTAGCCTGACAATCATGTTTTTCAAATTGACGGTCATGTCTTTTGGAGTCTCCTAATCATTTGTTTTATGCTACTGTGCATATGGGTAGGGTGCAGATTGGTGTTTTGTTTTAAAGAAAACAGTGGCTAAGAGATAGTTTACGTTGTTTATTAAAAAAATCCATTAGATTAGTTACACCAATAATATATATACGCAATTGCGTATAGCCAATTGTTGTGGAGTATATGTCAACAGGTACTGAATCATTTACATTTGAAATTTATACATACAGACCAAGTTTAAATGGTTTTACAAAAGCTATTGACCCCATTATTATTCCCTTATTAATTCTTGTTTTAATATGCCTGTATCTACTAAAACACATTATTCCATTCGAACTGAGCTTAGTTTTAGCAACTTTGGTTGTACTGATTTCAAAATTTAACAGGTCAATTAGACTATTTAACGATATAAAACCCGTTGATTACACCAAGAAAATAACAGTGGATCAAAATGAACTCCATTACGAAGATCAAAAAATCAAACTATCACAAATAAGAAAGCTTAGTATCGAGTTACGAAATAAGCATTTTGAGAATGTCATGTCCGAAAACAATGTTATAGAATTAATAACCTTCAACAGTTCGGTCAAAGTTGGTTTAGTAATTAACAATACTGACGAGCTAACTAAGCTCAATAATTGTGTTGATTTTCTCAAAAAGAAAGGTGTAAGAATAGAGTATAAAAACCTTATAAAAGATTAACACTCCACAATATTTTGTAAGAGCGCATTTGGACTTCACCGTGTCGAGTTCTAAATGCTTTAGTGCGGTTAGCCCGCACGTTTTGGGTTGGCATTTCACATCCACTTTCATCTCTTAACTTGTGGACGATTTATAAGGACGGGGTGTCTTAAGCTGCTTGTATCTCGACTAGGTTCTAAACCCAAATCGTGCTAGTTTTATGCCTTGAACAAAGTTAACAAACGCGCCTTACAGGGACGTTAGCAATCCTACTATGGTAGAAAATCTGAAGGTTATTGCTGAAGACATATGTAGGTGGGGCAGTTCGGATAGAAGTAAACTACCAAATAGAGTGGTATTTTTACAAAAGCAGCTACTCCACTTGTATGTTCTTGAAAGAACATTTCTGGAACCATCTTTCGAGGAATTTGAAGACAACTTAACTCCGCCTGATTTTAAGTTCGATTCAGTACGAAAAGGTATTGAAAAAAATCTTCCCGAATTAGGCTATTACCACAAAGTTTTGAACCCACTTAATATATCAGAAGATCCAAAAATAGGAACTGCTGATGCTGTCGATGATTTAACTGATATCATTAAAGACCTAACTGAATTTATTTGGCGGGCAAATAACAGTTCTGAAATTGAGGCCATATGGCATTTTAAGTTCAACTTTAGGGCTCATACAAATGACCATCTTATTGGTTTATTGAACTATTTAGGAGTCGACAAATAAGATTGCTAACAAGTTGTAAGAACGCATTTGGACTTCACCGTGCGAAGCCCTTAAATGCTTTGGGGTGGCTTCTCACATCCCCCATTCATCTCAATTCGGTTGACGATAAAATGTGCACAGAAGTAATGGCCACTAGTTTACTGACTATGAACTAAACCAAAAACATGCTAATTTCAGCACACTGAAAACAAGTAAACAAACATTCATTGCAAAGAGCTTTGTAAAGCATGTTTTGTAAAACTTACTTTCCAAGACTGCGTAAGAATCCATATCTTTAATAAAAAAGGACTGAAATGAATATTCAAGCTGAAAAATTGAAAATAATGAAGATGATTTTAGAGACAGACAACACTAGCATCTTGGAATCAATTAAGAGCATATTCAATAAAGAAAACTCTGCTGACTTTTGGACAAATCTTTCTGATGAGCATAAAGAAGATATCCTAAAAGGAATTGAAGAGGTTGACAACGGACAAGTTGTTAATTACAATGACTTCATGGCTAAACACAGAGAATCAGAAAGGTGCTACTCTCAAAAAGAGCATCTAATAAACTGGAAAAACTTCTTGAATACCTCGAACTTGAATGGTCTTATAAGGTCAAGAATAATTTCATAAGCAAGCTTGACAAGACTTTAGAGCATATCAGTCAATATCCGGAAAGTGCTCAAAAGTCAGATTTGGTTAAAGGTCTACATAGAGTTATAGTCACCAAACAGACAACGGCTTATTATAAGTTTGACAGCAAATCAATTAAAGTAGTTACAATTTTTGACACCAGGATGGATCCAAAGAGGCTGAAAAGAGAGACAAAATAATAATGCTTTGCAACATCCACTGAACATCTGGGCTCTGCATGAGCTCTCTTTCATCTCTTAACTTATGGGCAATTTGTAATAGTTGGGTGTTTATAGCTGCTTCACTCCTCACATCAAAAGGGCAAAACAGAGCGTAAAGCTTTTTTTTATTAATTTAATTTGTCCTTACAACCTTTTTCCTTTGGTGAGCCACTAATACATATAAACTATAATTATGGTGCAAGATGAACAGGTTGTTAGGCGCTATTTGAAACATAAGCGGGAGCAAGACTTTCGAATTATCTATCAAAAGCATAATGACAAGTTATTTCGCCTGGCCATGCATATGCTCAGCTATAACCAATACTGGGCAAAAGATGCTGTTCAGGAAATGTGGATAGTAGCACTTCGGAAAGTGGACAAGTTCGAGTGGAGGTCTTCTTTAAACACGTGGCTCACAAGTATTTTACTCAATATTTTGAAGCGGTATTATCCTAAAACTGTCGAGAAGCAAATGGTTTCAGAGGAATCCTATGGTGAATTTAATCTGGATATGCAGGACATTATTAAGTCTGTAAACACGCTGAGTGATGGTTATAAGCAGGTTTTTGTGTTGCATGATATCGAGGGTTACAAACATCAGGAGATAGCCGAATTATTGGATATTAAAGAGGGTACCAGCAAAAGCCAATTGTTTCAGGCAAGAAAATTATTAAGAAGTAAGTTATCTGAATTAAAAATAAGGTCATGACAAACGAAAATGAACTATCGGGGGAGGAAAGAGACCTTTTTGAAAAACTTAAAGGCATAAAGCCACCTATCGAAATGGAAGAAGAAACAATATCAAAATTGAAAGCAGAAGGTCTGATTCAATCTCAAAACAAAATGATTTGGGTTTATCGAGTAGCCGCAGCCATTGCCTTTTTTATATTGGGGTATTCGGTATTCCCTTATTTAAATAGCAACGAAAGCCCGGCCTATAATTACATGTTGGTTCTTTACGAGGATGCCAATTTTAAACCTGGGCCTCCTGAAGAGATGTTTGATGAATATTCTCATTGGATGCAGAGTATTTATCAAAACGGTATGGCTATCGATGGTCAGGAGATGAAGACCTCTTCTTTGCTACTGGAGGGAAAAGAAGTGAGCAATGCAGCGGCCAAAACTGTTGGAGGGTATTTCGTACTTTATGCCAGCTCTCAGGAGGAAGCGGTAAAGGTTGCTCAGTCGAGTCCCCACCTGAAATATGGAGGCACAATTGAAGTAAAAGAATTTATGATAAGATAAACTCAAAATTATGAAAGCAACAAACTCTCTTGGGACGATAATGGCTGTAGCCATTTCGTTCCTTTTAATCAACCCTGTTTCTGCTCAGGAAAAGGAATTTGATATTAATGACTATCAATGGCTGGTCGGCCACTGGGTAGGAGATGGTTTTGGAGGAGTATCTGAAGAGATGTGGGCACCCCCTGTAGATGGTGTAATGATGGGCATGTATAGAAATGTGCAAAATGGGAAAGTCTCTTTTTATGAATTCATAAACTTATCAAAGGAGGGTCTGCGATTGAAACATTTCAAATCTGACCTGGTAGCATGGGAAGATAAAGAGGAAATGGTAAAATTTGAACTTCTGGATTATGATGAAAATACTTTGGTCTTTGATGCTTTGAAAATCTACAAGGTTGATGATGACAACATCAAAATGGAATTGAGGCTGAACAACAAAGGCGAAATTAAAATAGAAACTTTTCAATTTGCCAGGCAGAAGTAGCAATTTAAAGTCAGCTTGAAATAAGCATGCGTAAAACCTAACAACCTGAGTTCGATTAATAATTGGTAGAAAATACATCTAGATCGTCCCCGTAACTTAAGTACGGGGCAGGCTATTGCGGAAATTTTCTTCATTCCTTTTTTCAAAATGAAGAAAATTGTCCGTAATCTCATGAAAATATTTTCGAGATACCGGATAAATAAAGGTTTTTAAAATGTAAACCTTAATTTTCCGGCATGACGTCCGTTTTTATTAATCGAGTTCAGGTTAATAAAAAACTTAGCCCTAACGTTACTTAGAGCCTTTTGCATGAGTAAGTGCGTTCGGAAAGGCGTGGAGTCTTTAAATTAAGTGAGATTCCACCGCTGCCACCCTCAAACAGCCCAATAGAGCCTATGAATGACGTTTTTGTTAGGTTTTATATCGAACTCAGATTATTTGCGAAGCTTCTGCATGACTTTGTTTGCGAAAACAAAGTCATCAAACTCCTTTACTCCAGAGTGCATGATGTCATCTTTGTTGCCTTCCCAAAGTTTATGTCCCTGATATAGGAACATGATCTTTTCGCCAATACCCATTACAGAGTTCATGTCATGAGTTACCACAACGGTTGTGGTATTATATTCTTCAGTGATCTCTAATATAAGATCATCTATCAAAATAGAAGTTTGAGGATCTAAACCTGAATTAGGCTCATCGCAAAACAGGTATTTGCTATCATTGACAATAGCTCTGGCAATGCCAACCCGTTTTTGCATACCACCGCTAATCTCAGAAGGCATTTTTTTATTCTGACCCTGAAGGCCTACACGTTCCAAACAGAAGTTTACCCTATCAAGCTTTTCTGCCAACGGCATCTTGGTGAGTACATCTAATGGAAACATTACATTTTGCTCCACAGTCTTTGAATCAAACAAAGCACCACCTTGAAAAAGCATTCCGATTTCTCTTCGAACTTCTGTTTTATCATTTCGGGAGGCAAATGTAAATTCTTTGGTTTTATAGTATACAAAACCTTCGTCTGGCTGAATAAGCCCCACCATGCATTTTAATAATACTGACTTACCTGTTCCGCTCGATCCTATGATTAGATTTGGTTTACCTTTTTCAAATGTCCCAGAAATCCCTTTAAGAACTTCCTTTCCATTAAATGCTTTGGCGATATTTTCTACTCTAATCATTTATAGTAACAATTGTGCTAAAAGATAATCCGCCAATAAAATAGCAATTACACTTTGAGTTACTGCGGCAGTACTGGCTTTACCTACTTCTAAAGATCCACCAACAGTATAATATCCCTTAAATGAAGAAATAGAGGACACTAAAAACGCAAAAACCACAGATTTTATAAGTGCAAAAGTTACAGTGTAAGGGTTAAATTCAAAGCGGATGCCATAGATATATTCATAAGGTGTGATCACATCGGATAACGTTCCGGCCAAATAACCTCCAGCAATATTTAATAGGCCAGCAATAATCACTAAAACCGGGTAAGTTAATAGTGCCCCCAATATTTTTGGCAGTACCAGGTAGCTCGTGGAGTTGATTCCCATTACTTCTAAAGCATCTATCTGCTCTGTAATTCTCATCGTACCTAATCCACTGGCCATGCTCGATCCTACTTTTCCAGCATATATTACTCCAATAATAGTTGGTGCCAGCTCAAGTATAGTCATGTCCCTAACTACTAAAGAGATAACATAATCAGGGATCAAAGGGCTTATAAGATTGTAAGCTGTTTGAATGGTAGTTACCGCCCCCATGAAAAAAGATACCAGAGATACCAGAAATATGGAGTTGATTCCAATATTTATGGCCTCATCAATGGTAAGCTTAAAGTAGGTTTTAAAACTCTCAGTATTAACGAACAGTTTACCTAAAAAAATAAAATACTTCCCGAGTGTTTCCATTCAATAGTTTAAAATTAACCGATTTATCATATGTTATTTAGTGCTAAATCAGCCAACTTGCGAAAGTTAAACAATAATACTACAAATGATTTTGTTCCTAAATCGTTTTAATTGATAATCTCAGAATAAACATGAAAAAACTAGCAGTAATTACTGGTGGCACCAAAGGAATAGGCAAAGCATTGATTGAGAAGTTTGCTGATCAGCAGTTCGATATTATAACCTGTTCAAGAAATGAAGAGGATCTAAAAAGGCTTTCAGATGATGTCTCTTCAAAGTTTGGTGTCAGCATTCATACCTTTAAAGTTGATATGAGCAAGAAGGCTGAGGTACAGGGTTTTGCTGATGATATATCTAAAATATCATCACATGTTAATGTGCTGATCAATAACGCAGGTTTGTTTATACCAGGTGCTGCTCATGAAGAAGAAGATGGCGCTTTAGAACAAATGATTGATACAAATCTATACAGTGCCTATCATTTAACCAGAGGCTTGATCCATGGTATGAAAGAGAAAAGGGCGGGGCATATTTTTAATATGTGTTCAACGGCCTCTTTTGTACCTTATGTCAATGGTGGATCGTATTGCATATCAAAGTTTGCACTACTAGGGATGAGTAAAGTGCTGAGAGAAGAAATGAAGGAGCATAATGTGCGAGTGACTTCTATTATGCCTGGTGCCACGCTAACTGCGAGCTGGGAAGGGGTGGAACTTCCTGAAGAGCGGTTTATGAAACCTGAAGATGTAGCTGATGCAGTTTTTAATGCCTATTCTATGTCTGACAGAACAGTTATTGAAGAAATAGTAATGAGGCCACAATTAGGTGACATTTAGAGAGTGTTGAATTTGAACTTTCAATGACGAAATCGGTTATCTTTGTAACGTAAAAGGAAATTAATTTGGACACGCAAGTAATCAAAGCAAAGCAGTATTGTAATTCACTTACAGGCTATTCAAGACGCAAGACGAGAGAGGTATTTATAGGAGATGTGCCTATGGGTGGAGATAACCCTATCAGGGTTCAGTCCATGACCACGGTTGATACCATGGACACTATGGGAAGTGTGGAACAGGTGCTCAGAATGGTGGAGTCTGGTTGTGAATATGTGCGTATAACTGCGCCAAGTATAAAAGAAGCGCAGAATTTGGCTGAGATTAAAAAAGAGTTGGCCAAAAGAGGTTGCAATGTTCCTTTGGTTGCGGATATTCATTTCACACCCAATGCCGCTGAATTGGCGGCCAAAATAGTAGAAAAAGTAAGGGTGAATCCTGGTAATTATGCAGACAAAAAACGTTTCGAGGAAATAGAATATACCGATGAAACCTATTTTGCAGAGCTAGAAAGAATAAGGGAGAAGTTTACCCCTCTGGTAAATATATGCAAGGAGAATGGCACTGCCATGAGGATAGGCACCAACCATGGGTCGCTATCTGACCGGATATTAAGCAGATATGGAGATACACCACTTGGTATGGTGGAATCTGCCCTGGAATTTTTAAGAATCTGTGCTGATCTTGATTATCATGATATTGTACTTTCCATGAAAGCAAGTAATACCCAGGTGATGGTGCAGGCCTATAGATTGCTTGTTCAGAAATTGGATGAGGAGGGTTTTGAACCTTATCCGTTACACCTTGGCGTTACTGAAGCTGGAGAAGGCGAGGATGGCCGCATTAAAAGTGCTGTAGGCATCGGCACGTTGCTGGAAGATGGCCTTGGTGATACAGTAAGGGTGTCATTAACTGAGGAGCCAGAGTTTGAGGCGCCTGTTGCCCAAATTATGGTTGATAGATATTTAAACAGAACGCTTAAGACCAAGATAAAGCCGTTAAGCAACTTGCCAATTGACCCATTTAGTTATTCCAGAAGAGTGACCCATGAGGTAGTTAATTTTGGAGGTTCCAATGTGCCCAGGGTCATTGCAGACCTAAGCCAGGTTAAGATTGAAGATTACAAAGATCTTAAGCAAATTGGCCATTTCTATCTACCTGAGTTGGACAAATGGAAAATGAATGACACTGGCGCTGACTATGTCTATTCAGGGAAAAACACAATTCCGTTTATGTTGCCCAATGGGTTGAAGGAAATAGTCGATTACGAAGTTTGGAAAAACTCAAATGATCCTAACAAACTTCCGCTGCTTAAGGTGGATGAGTTTTTAAGCGGCAACAAGCTGCATCCAGCCATTAATTTTGTACTAGTTGAGGCAGTTGAGTTGTCTAATGAGCTGATTTTAAAATTGAAATTATCAGAAAATGTTGTTGTGGTTTTTGAAACTACTGAGCAACATGCTCTTGCCGCTGTAAGAAGAGCTTTCTTTGAATTTATTGAACAGGGTGTTCAAACCCCGGTGGTAATTAAAAGGGCTTATGCTAAAATCAGTGAAGATCATCTGCAGATTTATGCTGCCACAGATATTGGCGGTTTACTTATAGATGGTTTAGGAGATGGGGCTATGTTAGGCACAGAACTAAGCGCTCCTGAATTAGATAAGGAAAATCAACTAGAGCTGGTTAACCTTTACAACAAAACCACTTTTGGCATTCTACAGGCAGCACGTACCAGAATGACAAAGACTGAGTATATTTCTTGCCCGTCTTGCGGAAGAACGCTCTTTGATCTGCAAGAAACTACAGCAATGATTAGGAAGCGCACAGATCATCTCAAAGGCATTAAGATTGGTATCATGGGCTGTATAGTAAATGGCCCTGGTGAGATGGCAGATGCTGATTATGGATATGTAGGGTCAGGGAAAGGGAAGATTACGCTTTATAAAGGTAAGGAAGTGATGAAACGTGGTGTGCCTTCAGAAAAAGCTGTTGATGAATTAATAGAAATCATCCGTCAGGATGGCAATTGGATTGAATTAGAAGAAACGACTAATTAAGATGGAGAAGAATAAAGAGTCTAATCAAAATGAAGATAAAAACTCCTTGAAAGAATACTTTCAGCTAGGAGAGGTGGCTGGATATTTCTTTAGAAAAAAGGATCCAAACCGGCCTTCAAATTTTAGCATTAAGTCAATGCATGTCATCAATAAAATATCGATGAGCGTATTTCTTATTGGTATTATTTACTTGATCATCAAGCGTTTGTTTTAGTGGATATTGAATTTTACAGGGAGTACTGCATTAAGAAGCCTGGTGTCACCGAAAGCTTTCCATTTGATAATAACATACTAGTATTTAAGGTAATGAATAAGATGTTCGCGCTCTGCGATGTCGATTTGTTTACCAGTGTAAACCTAAAATGTGATCCTGAGCGGTCAGTACAACTTAGAGAACAGTACGAAGGCATTATTCCTGGCTATCATATGAATAAAACGCATTGGAATACAATTCAAATGGATGGTACAATTCCTGATAAATTATTTTTAGAACTGATAGATCACTCTTATGAGCTGATAGTGAATAGTTTACCGAAAAAATCGAAAGAAGAGTTGTCAAACCTGTAAAATAATTCCTCTTTTATTTCGGAACAATCTTTTTACTCGCCTGTTAAAATTTGCTGAATCTTTAAATGCATTAAATCTTAATATGTATCCGGTAACAAATTTCAATTTTGTAAAATTAATTCTTGTCGTCAGCCTCTTTTTAGTTTTTCAAAACACTTTGGCAATACAGCAGAATAAAGCCACGCTTTCCGGCTATGTTAAAGATGCAAAAACAGAAGAACCGTTGATCGGTGCTACTGTACAACTGGTGGGCACTAACACTGGTGCTGTCACAGATTTGGATGGATTCTATCGCATTGAAAATATAGAACCACAGACCTATGCCATCGCAGCTTCTTTTGTCGGTTATAAAACTCAAAATGTTTATAATGTAGTTATCCGTTCTGGGGGTAACCCCGACCTGAATTTTGATCTTGAAGAGACAGCTGAAGAGCTGGAAGGTGTGGAGATTATTGCAAATCCTTTTGAAAAATTACAGGAAACCCCATTGTCAGTGCAGCGCTTGTCTCAGGAAGAGATAGCGACATACCCTGGTGGTAATAATGATATTGCCAAGGTTGTTCAGTCTTTGCCTGGCGTTAGCGGATCTGTGGGCGGTTTTAGAAACGATGTTATAATACGAGGCGGAGCACCTAACGAAAATGTTTACTTTCTTGATGGAATCGAGATTCCAAATATTAATCACTTCTCAACCCAAGGCAGTGCAGGTGGCCCGGTAGGTTTGCTTAATGTTTCTTTTTTTGAGGGTGTTACACTTACTACCAGTTCTTTTGGAGCTCAATATGATAACGTGCTATCAGGGGTGTTGCAATTTGATCAGCGAAATGGTAACAATCGAAATTTCAGGACTAATATCAGAGTGAGTAGTAGCGAGGCTGCATTGACCCTTGAAGGGCCACTTTTCAGAAATGGGAAAGAACAAAGTAATACATCCTTCATCGTTTCAGCACGAAGGTCATACTTACAATTGCTGTTTCAGGTGCTGGATTTGCCATTCTTACCTGATTATTGGGATTACCAGTATAAGATTAACCATAAGATTGATGACTATAATGACCTTACCTTTACAGGGGTTGGCTCAATCGATGACTTTTCAATCAATGTTCCTGATGATTATGATGAGGAGCAGCAAGCCACTTTAGACCAGTTGCCAATTATAAAACAATGGAGCACAACCTCTGGTTTGAGCTGGAAGAGAAGGTTTAAGAATGGACAAGGCTTTATGACAACTGCACTAAGCACCAATGTTTTAAACAATAATTTTAAGCGATACAGAGAACCTGCAACTGAAACGGAATTATACTTGACTAATGAAAGTCAGGAGCAGGAGACAAAGCTGAGGTATAATTACACACGGTTTGCAGATACCTGGACCTTGAACTCTGGTTTTATTATTCAAAATGCAGATTACTCGAACAATACTGAAGATATTGTAAATGGTTTTCAATTCAGTAATGAACTGAATTTCTGGAGATATGGTGCCTATTTTCAAACGTCCAGAAATTTCCTCAGCGAGAGGTTAGGGCTATCTGGTGGGTTTAGGTTAGATGGCAACTCTTTTACAAATAGCGGGAATGATTTCTTGAGCACTTTAAGCCCAAGGTTTTCTATTTCTTACAAACTGGATGCGGAGGGTAAATGGACAGCCAATGCTTCTTTAGGCAGATATTTCAAAATACCACCTTATACCATTCTTGGTTTTACTGACAACAATGGTGTATATGCCAACAAGGATGCTGAATACATTCAAAGCGATCATATTGTAGCAGGAGTTGAACATTTACTAACATCCACTACAAGAATTTCACTTGAAGGGTTTTATAAAAAGTATGACAATTACCCAGTCTCTTTAACTGACAGTGTTTCACTAGCAAATTTGGGGGGCGATTTTTCAGTTTTGGGTAATGAACCTATATTGAGTGTTGGTCTTGGCAGAACCTATGGGCTTGAGTTACTAATTCAGAAGAAGTTCACCAAAAACTTCTATGGTATTCTCGCCTATACCTTCTATAAAAGTGAATACACAGCCTTTGACAGAGAAAAGTACATATCATCTACCTGGGACAATGGAACACTTTTAACGTTTACAGGAGGATACAAATTTGGAAGAAACTGGGAGGTAAGCGCCAGGGTCAGGTACCTGGGCGAAACACCATATGCACCAGTTGATCAATCTGCTACTTTGGCAAATTATCCAGCTATAGTCAGGGACTATTCAAGGCAGGGAACGGTAACGCTAGACCCTTTTAATCAAACCGATTTAAGAATAGATAAAAAGTGGAATTTTAAGGGATTCACATTTAACCTTTTCCTTGAATTTCAGAATTTATTCTCTCAGCAAAACCCTTCAGAACCTACATTTGGCTTAGTTAGGGATGATGATGGAAATGTAGTTCAGCCGAGAACTTTAAAACAAATAGAGGATTTAGATGCCAGCTCTGTGTTGCCTTCAATAGGAATAGTCCTTGATTTTTGACTTAGGTAGGATAGAGAAAAACTTAAGCTAACTTATGCTGGTAGGCATATTTTATTAACGCCACCAAATTTGAACTCTTGGTCTTTTTCAGGATATTCTTTCTGTGGGTCTCAACAGTTCGCTCACTAATAAACAATATATCGGCTATTTGTTTGGTGCTATATTCCTTGACAATGAGCCTTACAATTTCTTCCTCGCGAGGTGTTAACTCTGAGTTGTTATTGTCATCTATACCTTGAATGAGTAAATCTGCAATGTCATCACTTAAATATCGCTTGCCTTCGGTCACTTTTGAGAGTGCGTGTATAATACTTTCGTGCGAGTCGCTTTTTAAAACATAACCGTCAATGCCTTTTTTGAGCAGGTCTTTCACAATATGGGAATCATCATGCATGCTTAGTACAATCACTTTTAAATCCGGAATTACAGACTTGGCGATTTGGATAAGCTCACTGCCATCCATTCCATCCATTTGGTAGTCGGTAATTAAAATATCATAATCATTGTTAATAAGAAGTGTTTTGGCCTTTTCAGCACTATTGGCAGTGTCAGCCACCCAAAATAAATCTGATGAGTTGATTAGATTTTTGGTGCCTTCCAATAATATTTGATGATCATCAACGAGTAGAATGCGGTACTTTTCCATAAGCTTCAGTCGTTGAAGATATCGATTATCGAATAGTTTCACAATATAGCTTTTTCCTCTAAGCTATTTTACTTTCTGATTACTGGAAATCAGTAAGACTGGGTAATTACAGATACCCAGAATCAGGTATTGGTCTGTTTACTTGTCGTGTTTATAATCAGGCTTGGAATGGGAAGATCAATTAAAATAGAATTACCTTTTTGATCAGGGGTTGAGTTAATCTCAAGGTGGGCATTTAATAGATTAAGCCTTGTATTTATATTTCTCCAACCATTACCTTCACCATTTTCAAGTCTATTTTTATCAAAACCATTGCCATCATCTTCAATTGTTAAAACCAATTCTTTTTCATGGCCGGTGATGTCTATAAATATTTTGTTTGCATCCCCATGTTTCAAAATGTTGGAAACAAACTCCTGTACTATTCTGTAAAGGGAGATTTGAGTAACTTCATTTAACTGCGGTACATCCAGATGGTTGAAATGAACTTTGACCTGACCTGCTCTATTGATTTTTAATACCAGTTCCTGAATGGCGCTTATAAACCCCTCTTTAACAAGTGTTTGAGGCATGAGGTTGAAGGCAATATTTCTTATTTCTGTGTGGATATCTTTTAACAACGATTTTGAATTCTCATATAAGCCATCCTGTTTCTCCACTTCCTTGGTTGTTTTTAATGACAGGATATTCATTTGTAGTGCAGCAATCAGTTGCCCCATTCCATCATGAAGGTCTGCGGCAAACCTTTTCCGCTCTTTTTCCTGTGATTCTACCACCGCAGTCATTTGGGCTTCCCTTAGCCTTATTTTTTGCTCCTGGGCCACAGCATACTGCTTTGACACTTCCCTTTTTCTCCAAAAAGCTATACTAACAATGATTAGTAGTATGATGAGCAATAATGCCATTGTGAAAATAGTATTGCGCTGAATAGCCAGGTCTTTGGCTTCAAGCTCAGCGGTTTGCAGGGCAATTTTTTGCTCTTTCTTCTCGGTCTCATATTTAACTTCTACTTCTACTATTTGCTTTGACCTTTGCTCTTCATAGAGGGCATCCTTCAGACTGTCATACCTACTAAGGTATAATGATCCCATTTTAAGATTACCAAGGGCAAAGTAGCTTTCAGCTAATTCGAAAGTAGCTTTTATCTTAAAATCAAGGGCCTCTAATAATTCTGAATTCTCCAGTGCTTTTTTCGCTAAATCCAGTGCTTTTCGGTTTTCCCCGGATCTTCTATAATTTTTTGAAAGCAATAAGGTGACATTTGTAATTTCAAATTGATTGTTATGTTCATAATGACCTGAAAGTGCAGAGTTATAATATCCCCTGGCCTTAAGGGTTTGATTGAGGCTGTCATACGCAATACCAATATTAGCATTCATATATGGCTCATACCTTGAGTACCCCAACTCTCTATAACCACTAAGCGCAGATTCAGAATATGAAATTGATTCTTCAAAACGCTTGAGTTGGATCAGCAGGCTGCCGATATTTCCCATGGTGACTGTTTTGCCAAATTCTGACCCCCCCTGAGTATAAAGTTTTAGTGAGCGATTATAGTATTCAAACGACTTGTCATAGTCCTTTTGTTTTTTGTAAACAATACCAATATTTCCCAGAACCATTGCTGTATTAAATTCCTGGTCATTTAGGGATTCATACAACCGCAGGGATTTGAAATAGTGATCCAGTGACTCGGGATAATTTGATTGTTCATCATACACCAAACCAATATTGTTCTGTGCCCCGGCACGTCCAAGGGTATCATTCAGCTCGGTCTTTATTTCAAGGACTTTTTCGAATAGAAATAATGCACTGTCCAAATTGCCAACGGCCTCATGATTGTTTGCCAGGCTATTATAAGATTGAGATATGGCAGCCTGAGACTGCTGTTTTAATCCTATATGTAATGCCTTGTTGGCAAAATAAAAGGAGCTATCAATATCAAAATTTCTATAGTACCAAGCCAGTTCATTTAGGGACCTTACCTGATCAAGTTGAGTTTGAGTTATCAGAACGTTTTTAATACTATCAATTTCACTTGGCTGGCCAAAAATACTATTCATCATCAAGACCATTCCAATGCAGGTTAATACTTTTCTCATAAGTAAAAAAGCAATTTCAAGGAACTAAAATAGTAAATATATCTGCTAGTCAGTGGATTAACTTTTGTTTCATGTTATTATGAAGAGGACTCTATTTTTATTCAGGTATGTTATAATACCATCACGATTTTCTTGCCTATGGAAACTAATTACATAGTTATCAGCCCTAATAAGTCGCTGTCTATCGTTAATATAAATTACCCTTTTTTCCTTTAAGTATTGATATTTTGACCTTACCTTTATCGATTGGTGAATTGTATACAATTGACAAGGGAAAAATACGTTTTTAGAATCCGTGTCGTTGATAATCATTTGAATGGTCAGAATTAGGCAATATATAGTTGGCATTATCCTCGTTGTGGCGGTCAGTTCGTGTACGCAACGAATGATTTGCCCTGCCTACCAAAGTGCATTTATTCATGATAAAGCTACCCTAGATAGAAAATTCAGCTATTTTGGTGAAGACTCAATGCCTAAAATCTTAGAGGCCAGTAAGGACAGACACTTACTTATAGACCCAGTCACCTATCGTAAACGCATGCGCAGTTTGCAGACGGTAGAAATGAAGGATATTTACCCTCAAAAGCCTGATTCTTTACTGTTTGATGACGAGTTTGCACTAGCGGAACGCGAAACCAAATCTGGTGATTTATATGATTCTGCAGCACTTGTAGCTGAAAGACCTTCAGAGCCAGGTGCTTTAGCTTCCGCCAGTGATAGTGGTGTTTATGTGATCTCTATAAAGAAAGAGAAGTTTAATATTGATCAGGAGCTTTATCTCTGGTACCTCAAAGATTATCTTGTCTATCCTGATGTTAAGCTACAAATGGAGCAGGATGCGGAAAACAACAAGGCCTTACAAAAAGAGTCAGGAGAGAAGAAAGGGTTTTTCAAGCGTTTGTTTGGTAAGAAAAATAAATCTGATAGCACCAAATTTGATGTAGAGACGTCCGCTACTGGCTTGGATGATGGTACTACCAAAAAGAAGAAATTTGGCCTGTTCAAGAAAAAAGAAAAAAAGAAAAAAGAGCCTAAAGAAAAGGAAACGCCTGACGATCCCGCAAATACTCCATCAAATGATGAAGATGATGGTGAGGAGGACTTTTAGTATTAATGAAAGCCACGTTTTTATCCGTTTTTCTGTTACTTACCCTTTTAGCTTCTAATAAAGTTAAAGCCCAAAGTTTTGAAGCTTACCTAATCGCAGGGTTTGATGTTTCACAAATTGATGGAGATAAACTAAGTGGTTATAATAAAGGTGGTGGGGTGTTTGGTGGTGCCACAGCCTTCAAGTTAAATGATCAGTGGAAGCTGCAACAAGAGATTACTTATTATCAGAGAGGAAGTAGAGCTACAGATGAACAACTGAGCTTAGATAATTTCTCGATCAGGCGGGTTGACTATATTGACTTTTCACTTGTTGGCCATCATTTTTTTGATGAAAAGTGGAGTTTATTGGCAGGGGCTGGATATGGTGTTTTTGTTAACGTAAAATCTGATGTCAAAGAAGATAAATCACTTTATAATGGTGACCTGTTTCTAACAGTTGGGCCTCAATATGCATTATCAGAAGTACTGTCAGCTGCTATTAAGTTGCAATATTCAGTACTTCCAATTTTTAAAAATCAGGATGCCTATAACAACAGCATCAACTTGACACTGAGGTATAAAATGATTACTAAGTGAGTAGCGTTAATACTCACATATTAGGGATTTAGGTAAAAGGAAATGCAATTATTCCACGTACCTCAACAATATTTTCTAAACTTTAGAAATCTGTGACAAAACGGAATCTAATTAACAGGTATTATTTATAAAGCAGCATATCATAATTTAAATTCTCCACCCGAGTTGTTGGGCGCTGTTTACCATCAGTGGCATCATAAACTTTCTCAGACAGATACTGCTGCAATTCGCTGGCATAAATACTTCCATCTCCATCCAAATCAGCCTCTTTGGAGTAAAGGCCTTGCTTAAGGAAAAAAGTGAACACACCATTTTTCCATTTGTCACTTTCAAAGGCAAACTCTGCACCTCCTGCACTGGATATTACAATGGTGCCGGTGTTTTCTCTGAGGTCAGCAAATTGCGATTTCATAAAGTTGAAAAGATTACCGAACCCTATAATTCTTTGCACCCCTGTTCGTTCTTGAACTTGCATAAAACCCCTGGAACTAAGTTTTCCTTCGGGTTTAATAGAACTTTTGGAGACTGTAACAGCTTGATTTTCAAGCTCGCCTGAATGGCAAGCATCAATAAGAATAAGCTTATTTCTAGCTTTGATATTGCTCAATAAATCTTGTACACTTTCATAAGCCAATCCACCATCATTAGGGTTTGAGAAGTCAATATTATGTGCTCCAAGGTAATAGTTGAGATTCTTATCAAGCAATCCATGGCCTGCGAAGAAGAAAATAACATAATCATCAATTTTTGATTGATTAAGCTTGCTTTTGGTGGCAGTTATATTCTCCGGTGTCGCCTGATTATCTAAGAAATTGAGATGATGGATATTCTCAAACATTTCACTTTGAGCACTTAGCAATTCTTTAATATCACCAGCGTCTTTGGTAGCATAAGTGAGGTTGAAATCTTGGTTAGCATATTTGGATACGCCAACAGTTATGAGGTATAAATCTCGCTTTGGTGATTCGTTGATATAATTCACTTCGAAAGACTGCACCAAAGAGGAGATGCCTTTGGAATTAATCAGGCTGACTTCCACGGTATTGTCTCCAGTACTAAGCTCCACAGCAATTTCCTTGGTAATTTGCTTACCACTAACTTTTATTTGAGGCAATGGCACACCGTTGACTTTCACTAAAAGAGAAGATAATTCTTCCTTTTCATCAGATCCTGTAACCGTGAATTTGTACCTTCTGGAGGGTGTTGACCTGGGTAAACCGACTAAGTTTACATCTACTTTGGGCACATTAAAATTCATGATACCTTCATCAGGCACACCAAGTTGTGTTTGTCTCTTTTTAAATGCGACATTATATGCGCGAATCAACCTGCTATCCGCATATCCTATTCTTTCCAATACAATATCTGGTCGGTTCAATTGATAATCGAATTGCTCAAATGGATACATCTTGCCTTGGTATTTGAAGGCAATACCTTTGAGTGCATTCTTACTCGCCAAAAAGTAATAGTCAGGGGTGATGGCGATCACTTCCTTCTCTCGAGTCACCATGATCTTGGCTACATTTTCTCCTGATATTGGATTCCATAAAGCAATAGAGCCATCCATGCTGGCAGTGAATGCATACTTTTCATCAGGTGTATAACCCCACGAAGTTATCTTATTGAGGTGGGTAAGTTCTGAAGTTCCTTTATCCGACTTCAGAGTCACAACGGTTTTATCTT
Organism: Fulvivirga sp.; assembly: GCF_040218215.1. Classification (NCBI taxonomy): domain Bacteria; kingdom Pseudomonadati; phylum Bacteroidota; class Cytophagia; order Cytophagales; family Fulvivirgaceae; genus Fulvivirga; species Fulvivirga sp. The sequence continues at coordinate 559,725 of NZ_JAVJQL010000014.1, read as the reverse complement.
TATTTATGTCTAAGCTACTGTTATTTTTAGCTGATGCTATTTCTGACTTGCCGATTACTTCGTTGTTAAGAATTTCTCCTGAAGACAAACTCCAGGTTATTCTTTTTCCTTCGGTCGCGGTTGAGATGGCACTGGATTCATCCTCTGAAAAAGATAAGGATGTGATTTCACCCAAATGACCTTTGAAAGTCCTTAATATTTCTTTGGTCTGCATATCCATGAGATGGAAATATGAGCTATTGTAAAACCCCATCAGTGCTTTGCTGCGATCCTTATTGAAAGCATAGCGCTCGATGATCTCTTCCATCTCAAAGGATTCGATAATCTCCATGCTCGTTAAATCTATTAAATACCTGTCCTTTAAGCCTGTGGATAAGATCATAGTCTTGGCATCGCCTCCAAAAGCTGCTGCATACATGGGTAGTACAGCTCCGGAAGTAAAAGTTTGAATATTTCTCATCAGATCAGTGTCCCAAAGTTTCATTTCTCCATTATCTGCAGAGGTAAAGATGTAGTTACCATCCTTTGATGATACAGCATGTAGGATAGGCGCCTTATGCGCTTTTATAAACTTGTATGGTGTTACATACATATTTCCCATTTTCTCATCAAGCTTGGCATATGGATTGGCTGTTCTTGGAAAAAACTTGATGTCATCATATTTCCACCAGAGTAATTCTCCGAACTGATTGGCCGCAATGACATCATCTTTACCATCCTTTGAGAAAAAAGCCGATAAACCGATTTCAATACCTCCTCCACGAACAATATCAGTTTCTGATTTACTCATGTCGAAATTGTCCTTCTGTTTTAATACCCTGAAGTCACCAGTAGTATCCTGAAAGTTGTAGGGGTATAGGCTCTTCCAAAGTGGCTCTTTGCTTTTTTTCCAGTCTGTAATCATGTTCCAGTCCTTGATAATATTGACCGTTGATGTACCATACACAACACGCCCTATCATGAATTTTTTATCTTCTGAATCGAAGCTAATGGAGGTAGCACCACCACCAGGTATCCATGTCAACATTTTACCTTGTGGTATAGTGAAGAATGCATTTTTACTTAATAGTTTATCCGTTTCTGTGTACAATACATCTCCACTGTTAAGAAATTTTACCCGATTGACTTCACTATTAAACTCATAAAGCTCTTTGATTTTACCGGTTGACACATCATGAAGTAACACCACTTTGTCCGTACCGCAAGTGGCGAAATATTCTCCGTTTGAAGAATAGTCAACTCCTAAAACCTTGTTCTTGTGTTCTGTGATAACTTTTAAAGATTTTCCGGTTTCCACATCCCAAATGATCACCTTGCGGTCATCACTCACTGATACCAGTGTCTTAGAATCAGGTGCAAAAGCCAAATCATTAACGGCTTTAGTATGACCAAACATGGTGGTCATCTCCTTACCAGTGGCTATTTCCCAAATTTTTATAGTGAAGTCTTCGCTACAGGTGGCTATTTTAGTGCCATCAGGTGAATACTCAATATCATTGATCTGTAGTCCATGACCAGCTTGAAGGACAAGCTCTATATCTTGAGAGAAGCACGGGCTAAAGCGGGAGATAATAAGATAAGAAATTAATATCCATTTTTTCATGATGATGTTTGTTAGGGATGAAAAAATAAGACCGGCCTCTTTTGAGGCCGGTCTACATGAATCAAGACTGCTACTCTGCTTGATACTTGATCACCTTATTACCATCAAAAACATAAATATATTTACCATCTTCTGTAAGATCTGCACCTCCGCTTAGTTCACGGACAACAGCATATTGTTCTTCATTTCCGTCACCACCAACAGCCATTTGCTTTAATGTCTTTTTCTCGGAATTATGCTTTGGGATTTTTATTGTGCCTAGTGTCTCTCCAGTTTCAAGATCTAAAAGTGTTAAGTCATCCTTATCATCCTGAACATAAAGCTTTCCACCCCTTTCATAGGTTCTTTCTATATTCTTTATCTTCTCTGAAGAATACAATGCTTCGCCATCGCTCTTTTGGAATGCTGTGACACCTTTAGTCCCCATAATGGTCACTGCTTCGCCAATGTCAAAAGAAAATTTTGGTTGACCAACTTTTGTAGCTTTAAAATCCACCTGATAGTTTTCTGCCCCACTTTTGGCCTTTATAGAGTAGAAATATTTATTGCTGGCTGCAAAAACATTTTGACCATCAGTAGCCATTTTAGTAATACTTCCTTTGAATTTATCAGACTCCCAGATATTGGCTCCAGTAGAGGCATCAAAACCTTTTAGCCCAAATTTACCTGCCCAAACCCACTCATTTACCCAAGCCCAATACTCAGAAGGATCAGTTGAAGAGTAACCTTTGAATAAACCATAATATTGCTGATTCACTAATCCACCGATTTGTGCTACCAAAACTCCATCTATTAAAGCAAGTCTCGGTAATGCTTTTGCATCACTTATTTTTTCGGAAGTCCAAAGTAGTTTACCTGTAGCCAGATCAAATTTTTGTAGGTACTTCCTACGTACTTTATTGTCTTTTTCCTGCAGCACTACATACACAGCATCTTCTGTAATTAATGGCTCAGCAATAGCATCATAGGTCTCACCTTTAAGTCCACCAGTTTTACCCCCTCCAATGTTGATGCCTTTTTTTAAGTTTGCCGGCTCAACTAAAATTCTGATAGACTCATTGTAAAATGCACTCCATACATTCTTGCCTGAAGCTAGGTCAAATACCTGAATGCCATTATAAATCACGAAGATTCGATCACCTTCTATTTTCAATTCACCTTGTCTTTCTTTAGTGATATATTTTTTGCCACCAAAGCCTTGATGCTCTGTCTTCCATATTACATCCCCAGTTTTAATGTTGAGTTTTGCGATAGCATTTATGTTTTGGAAACCTGCGGCTAATATGTCAACAGAATTTCGCATATAATTAATCATAACGATCTCCCCTTTGTCTTCCAAATAAATATGTCGACCAATCGCCCCTCGGAACTCATTAGTTTCCCAAATTATTTCCCCCTCTTTCACATCAATCATTACAGTCTTTTCTGGTAAACTAAAAGCAAAAGCTTTCATTTCTGGGATATAGGCAATAGCATCTTCAATTGTATTTTTCGGAATCTGAAATCCATCAAGTGTCCACATAATGGATCCATCAGCAAGATTGATTCCCGCTATTCTGTCGTTTTTACCAAGTTTTGAATCGAACAGTAGAAGGGTATTGGCTTCCCAAAGTACGAATTGGTAGTTAGTGTTAGTAATTACTCCATCAGTAGCTTCTTTAAATTTATTGTACCAAAGTTGTTCACCTGAGGTACCGTCAATTAATGCCATATCATTTCTTGAAGTTGTTAAAGCGTAGTTCCCATTAGGACTCGCACATGAGTATACATTGGCTGAGCTTTCTGTTTTTCCACTCCATACTTCTGGAAAGACATCTCGTCCGCCTCCCCCAAGCTTTGATTTCATCTTATCTTTGAGTCCTTTAAAGCCTTGAGCATTTATCTCTGTTATACCGACAGTCAGTAAAACAAGCAGAAGCGCCATTTTTAGAGTAGCATTTTTCATGGTTCTGAAATTTTATTTGTGGATTTAGTTTATTCAAAAAACGTTTCACAAATAACTGTTAATCAAAGCCTTGCTTCAATAGCGCTGATTCGGTATTTTGATATACCTAGTAGTAGGTATAATGATTAAATTTTATAGGTGGGAAAGGTTTAGTATACAAAGTGAAATTGGCTCCGCGGGATGCGGATAACTTAGTAGCATTAATAGGATGATGTTATTACAATATCTTCTATGCGCTCTAATTTAGAGGATTGTCGAAGAAGCTAAATTGGAATTATGGAGATTGAAAAAATGGAATCAATGAATATTTAACTATTAAGTTTTTTTAACTAGTTATTCAATTCATTAATTCCATATCTCGTATAGATGATACTCCAAGCTTTAGCAAAAGCCTACTCTTAAAGAGGTGCTAATAAAGAGGTGCTTAAAATTTAAGGTTAATGATTTTATACCCGAAGAATATTCGGTTATTTAGGCCACTCTTTCCTTTCCAGCTTCCATTACAGCATATTCTTTTACTGTATTGAAAGTATTGGGATCAAGGGTTTCCTCGGCAGTTCCGGTGTTTTCCGGTGTAAAATCACCTTCCTTTTCCCACCACATCTTGGCATTTTGTTTAGATTCTGATTTGTCAACTTCAAAAAGATGGATGTAAGAGTCAGAAACTATCCAGGGTTTTTCTACGGTGCTGTGCTTTTCGAAAATCATCTGGCGCATTTGAGTTGCCATGTTATCATTTCCTTTAAAATGCGACACTGTGTATGACATTGTCTCGGGCTCCGTCATAATATTGTCCCAAAACTTTTTAGATTGTACCACCTGGGCAGTAGTCAATAAGTAGCCGTAACCTTGTTCCACTGGCTCCTTGCTAATGCTGCACTGCGCTTTAAATTGTTTTTTCTTTTTACCGAATAATGAATTGAGAATTGACATGTTTGTTGTTTTTGTTCTGAGTATTTGACCTACATACTGTACGATCTTGAAACAGTAAAGTTACTTAAATTTTAAGGATTACCCGACTTATTTGCCAGTATGCGCTCATATTGACCAAGAAAATCCTCTAATCTGGTGGCTGGTATCTTCTTGGCTATGATCTTCTTTTTATCATCCAGCACATATAATGTTGGAGTAGTTGTGGCATCATAACTATTATGATAAGAGCCTGTTGCAGTTCTAGGGCCATTGACAGTTATCCAATTGAGGTTCATATCTTTTATATATTTTTCCATTTTTACCATTGATGTGTCAGCACTTACCGCAAACACTTCAACATCAAATTGGGTGCTGTTATAAAATTTGCTCAGAATAGGTGTTTCCTTTTTGCAATGGCCGCAATCAGGGTCAAAAAAGTAGAGAATGGTGTACTTCTTTTTAATGTCATACATCGACTTCATCTGTTTGTTGATATCCATCATCACCATATTAGGGGCAGTATTGCCAATAAGACTTAATCTTAGCAGATCGGCCCTTTCTTTCAAATTCTTTTTTAATTGCTCATTGGCCCAAAAGTCCATTTCCCCACTTGCGAAATATGTGTCATAGAGGTTGACAAAAACTTCATCGAGTCCCATTATTTCTGGGTTTTGATATTTCAACGTTGCTGTCCAAACAAGATACTTATAAGTGTCGGTAGTCTTCTTTGCCACATCTGCCATTTTCTTTATTTCTGCTGTTATAGTGTCGGCCTGTTGTAATAATAACCTATCGAGGTAGTCCTCTACTTTCTCTTTATAAATACCCCTGCCCAACCTCAACAATGAAGGATCGCCAAGGTCAAAATTGTCCCAAAAATGGTTGCGCATGTACCAGTACCCAAACTCTTTTGGATCACTGCCTTCCGGGGCTGCCGGGATATCTATTCTGCGATTGGCTAAAAATATTTTGGTAATTAATTTGTCAGGATTACTAGCAATGATCTCATCCTGATGTGCCATTACTTTGTCATTTAATACATCCAAAGCTTTTCTGGCCTCGGCTATTTGCTTAGGGTTGCTTGTTGAATCTCTCATTATAGCCACATGAGGCTCAGCTTCCTTATTGCTTTTTTGGTTGAAGAAGATGTCTTCCAGAAAAAGTTGGTTTTCTATATCACCCTCTACTTTTAGATCGGCTAAATAATCTTCAGTGGAAGTACTTAACTTAAAATTTTGATCGTCACTGACCAAGAAATCAAATACTCGAGACTTGTTCAATACAAGGAAGTACATTCCTTCATCTAAAGCATTCTTTCCATCAAACTGAAAGTCACCTTTTGAATCCACTTGCGCTGTGTCCTTAACATAGGTACTTTCGCCAAAGAAGTAACCCATGTAAACTGTAGTATCGGCTAGCCCATCAACATGAAATTTGATTTCATACGCCTGAGCCATTACCATACCATTGATACCAGCAAATACAATAATAGAAAATAATATCTTCCTCATGTTAAAACAATTCATGTAGCAAAGAAAACCAGATTTTTTGTAATTGGGTTCAATTATAATCGGTAAACGCCTTTAGACCAAAAATAATTGTCATAGTAAGACCAATGCAATAGATTTGCCGTTCATTCAAGACTATGTCAATACAGGTTCAGCAGCTCACTAAAATTTTCGGAGAACAGAAGGCTATAAATAATATATCCTTTGAAGTAGGGAAGGGTGAGATTCTTGGTTTTTTGGGGCCTAATGGTGCTGGTAAATCTACCACCATGAAAATCACTACCTGCTTTTTGCCTCCATCTTCAGGTTCGGTTAAAGTATGTGGTTTGGATGTGACTGAAGAGCCACTTTTGATAAAATCTAAAGTAGGTTACCTGCCTGAGAACAATCCTTTATATCTTGAAATGTATGTACGGGAATACCTGGCATTTATCGGGAATGTACACGGGTTGAAAGGCAAGACTTTACAGTCAAGAATTGATGAAATGATTACTTTATGTGGTCTAACAAGAGAGCAGAATAAAAAGATAGAGATGTTGTCTAAAGGTTACAGACAGCGCGTTGGCTTGGCTCAGGCTTTGATCCATGACCCTGAAGTATTGATTTTGGATGAACCAACAACAGGTCTCGATCCGAATCAAATCGTTGAGATTAGAGCACTCATTAAGAAGATAAGCAAGGACAAAACTGTAATCTTCAGTACACATATAATGCAAGAGGTGCAGGCTTTGTGTGATAGGGTAGTGGTAATAGATAGGGGCGAAATAGTGGCCAACGATAAAATAGAGCAACTCAAATCTAATCAGGTGGAAGTCGCTATAGTTTTAGTTGAGTTTGAAGAAAATATTGGTGTAGAGGGATTGCTGGCTATTGAAGGTGTAATATCAGCAGATCACATCACCGAAAATAAAATTAGGATTAAGGCAACAACGGAATCTGATATTAGACCGAAGATATTTGCTTTTGCTTCTAAGCATAATTTCACATTGTTGGGACTTCAACAAGAAGAAGTGACAATGGAAAATGTATTTCAGGAATTAACCAAAAACAAGAATGTTTGAAATACTGAGAAAGGAGCTTAACGGATTTCTTAACTCTCTGATTGCGTATATAGTTATCAGCGTATTTTTAACAGGTATAGGCCTATTAATGTGGGTATTTCCAGAAACATCTGTTTTAGAGTACGGCTATGCCGATATGGAAACTTTATTTGCATTAGGGCCATATGTATTTATGTTTTTAATACCGGCCATTACCATGCGGATGTTTGCAGAAGAAAAGAAAGCTGGAACAATAGAGCTTCTATTAACAAAACCACTTACTGACTGGCAAATTATATTAGGAAAGTATTTTTCTGGGTTCTTATTGGTGCTTTTTGCACTTATACCAACGCTCGTCTATTACTACACTATTTATCAGCTTGGGAATCCGGTAGGTAATGTTGACACTGCGGGAGTTGTAGGCTCTTATATAGGTCTTGCGCTTCTGGGAGGTGTGTTTACTTCTATCGGAGTGTTCTCTTCACTAATTACCACCAACCAAATTGTATCTTTTATAATAGCCGTATTTCTATGCTTTATATTCTATACCGGTTTTGAATCGCTGGCCTCTATAAATGTGTGGGGTGCAGCGTCTTTGTTTTTAGAGCAGTTGGGTATAGTTTATCATTATAGAGCAATGAGTAAAGGGCTTTTGGACACGAGAAACCTAATTTACTTTTTAAGTGTAATCGGTGTAATGTTAATGTTTACCAAATTTATATTGGGAAGTAGGAGATGGTAAAATTAGACTTAGCAAAACTTGAAGATATTCTGAAATTACTGATTGGCCTGGTGCTGATCATTTGGATCAACCTATTGGCCTCTTCATACTTTGGCAGAATAGATTTAACAGAAGAGAAGCGATACACTATTAAACCAGCCACAAAGAAGCTGTTGGAGGAATTGGATGATGTTGTAACCATTGAGGTGTACTTGGAAGGCGAGCTTAATGCAAGTTTCAAAAGACTTCAGAAGTCAATTAAAGAAACGCTGGAGGAGTTTAGGATCTATTCAGACAACAAGCTGCAATATTCCTTTGTCGACCCTTCATCTGCACTAAATGAACAGGCCAGAGGCGAGTTTATGCAAGGTTTGATGGCACGTGGCATACAACCAACCAATGTTATCGATAATAGAGATGGCAACAGAGTGGAAAAGTTGATTTTTCCAGGTGCCATTGTCTCCTATGGTGGTGTAGAGCAGGGAGTAATGCTGCTGGGTGGAAATAAAGCGGCCTCATCTGAAGAAAAGATCAATCAATCCATTGAAGGCATTGAATATAATTTAGCATCCACCATTCATGGTTTAACGAGTATTGAAAGAAAATCCGTTGGAGTTATTAGAGGACATGGTGAGCTGGATGAGGTGGAAATGGCGAGCTTACTAACTTCGTTAGATGCCAATTATAACCTAAGTTTTATTGATGTTAGTAAACCTCTGCCTTCTTTAGGTGCTGTGTTGTTGGCCAAACCAACAACATCATTTACTGAGAAAGAGAAGTACAATCTTGATCAATATTTAATGAATGGGGGCAAGCTGTTTATGCTTTTGGATAAACTTCAGGCTAACATGGATAGCGCTTCCAGTGAGGCTAATTATTCCTTTCCATACAACCTGAATTTGGATGATATGCTGTTCAAATATGGGGTAAGAATTAACAATGATCTGATTCAGGATAATAGCGCCTCTAACTATCCTGTGAATGTTGGAAATTTTGGTGATCAACCGCAAATCAAGATGATAAAGTGGTGGTTTTATCCGATCATCAATCGCTATGGTGACCATGTGATCACTCGAAACATGGATGCAGTAATTGGTAAGTTCATGAGTACTATGGATACAGTAAAGGCCGATGGAGTAAAGAAAACTCCTATCATGTTTACTTCAGAGTACTCGCGATCCATGACAGCACCTGTGAATGTTTCTCTTCAGGATTTGCGAAAAAATTTAACTCCTGAAATGCTGAATAAGGCCAACCTGCCAGTGGCTTATTTACTGGAAGGTAGATTCACCTCATTATATAAAAATAGGTTTAAGCCCGAAGGAGTTGACGATCAGCAGTTTAAAGATCAAAGCTCGACTGATGCTAAGATTGTAATTGTAAGTGATGGAGACATTGCTAAAAACGATGTAAATCCACGAACTGGTAGTCCGCAGCCGCTAGGCTTCGATCCATTTTCTGGTGTAGATTATGCCAATGAAGAATTTATCCTAAATACCCTTAATTACCTTGTTGATGATGAAGGGCTAATAACAGCAAGGAACAAGCAGATAAAAATCAGGCCATTGGACAAAGTGAAGATTAGTAATGAGAAGACGAAGTGGCAAATGATTAATTTGGTGCTGCCTATCATTTTGCTAATTGGCTATGGCGTTATTCGCTTTTATCTTAGGAAGAGAAAATACACTGGTTTCAAAACAGACTAATGCAAAGAAAGAAAAACATACGTCTGATTATTGTTTTAACTGTTTTAATAGCAGTCACTATAATTACTTATTTTATTCAGGGTAATGATGGCAATAGCAGTATTGATAAAACCCTGTTTGTTTATGAAAATACAAACGAGGTTGATCAGGTGACAATAGAATCTCAGGGTGTTAAGGTTGATTTGAGCTTTGGAAACAATCAGTGGACTGTCAACGAAAAGTATAAAGCAGACCCTCAACGTATCAGCGTTCTTTTTGCTATTCTTAAGCAAGTATCGGTACGTAGGAAGGTTGCTAAAAGTCAGGAAGAGCAAATTACAGGGCGTTTTGCTACGCAAGGAGTCACTGTATCATTATTTGAGCAAGGCCAGAAAGTAAAACAGTTTCAGGTGTTGGGAGAGGAAGCAAAAGGATTGTCTTATATGGCACATTCTGAATCAGATGAAAAATATCTGGTGGAGATACCTGGGTATAAGAGTTACTTGGCAGGACTTTTTGAGTTAGATGCTAATGGCTGGCGTAATCCTTTGGTTTTTGATATCAACTGGGCTAACCTGGTTTCTGTTCAGGCTGAGTATATAGGAAAAGAGGCCAATGGCTTTACTATTGAATTTGATGACAGGGATTATGGAATTGCCGGAATGCAAGCAGACTCCATGAAGTTAACAGATTACCTCGATGATGTGTCATTATTGTATGTTAATGACTATCTTTCCGCTGATGAGGTTAAGGAGTATAACGAACTGACCAGCGCTCCGCAGGCACAAATCACGATCAAGGATGTTGGGCGAAATAGTTATTCGCTAACTATTTTTGATAAGGTGAAAAATGGGGATTATTTGGTTTTAGTTGATTCTTTAGATTATGCTTTGATGCAAGAAGGCCTTATCAACCGAGTAACGAAACCAAAGCAATATTTTAGGGTAAATCAAAGGCCGCAATAAAGTATTCACACGTTTCCTAAAAATGATTTTATTTTTAACTTTACCGAGCTTTAAAATCAAACCACATTAACTAACTTACATATAATGAAGTTTATTGTTTCTTCGTCTGTATTGCTTAAACAACTTTCAGGTATTAATGGTGTTATTACAACCAATCCTGTTGTTCCTATTCTTGAGAATTTTTTGTTTGAGATAAGTGAGAATAAGTTGGTGGTTACGGCTTCTGATTTGCAGACCTCCATGATCACTGAATTAGAAGTAGAATCTAAGGAGAGCGGCAACATTGCAGTGCCAGCCAGAATTCTGCTTGAAACTTTAAAGAACCTGCCTGAGCAGCCTGTAACCTTTACCATTGACGAAAATTCATATAGTATTGAAATCAGCTCAGATAATGGTAGGTATAAGTTGGCCGGTGAAAATGCTACAGACTTCCCAAAGGTACCATCAGTATCAGATGACTTCTCTGTGGATATGTCAACAGACGTATTATCAAGTGCCATTAACAATACCATCTTTGCAACAAGCAATGATGAACTAAGGCCTGCAATGACTGGGGTTTATATGAATCTAACGGATTCTAACTGCACGTTTGTGTCAACAGATGGTCACAGGTTAATCAGATACAGAAGGGTTGATGTAGCTTCTGATAATGGTAACGCTATCATTATCCCAAGAAAGGCGCTTAACCTTTTGAAAACAACATTGCCTTCTGAGAATGTAAATGTTACTGTAGAGTTTAATGTATCTAACGCGTTTTTCAAGTTCGGTAATATTAAAATGATCTGCCGATTGATCGATGAACGTTTTCCTGATTATGAAAATGTAATTCCACAACAGAATGAAAATAAAATGACAATCGATAGAAGCGAGTTTTTGAGCTCACTAAAGCGTATTGCCATTTATGCCAATAAAACTACCCATCAGGTAAGATTGAAGATTACTGGAAGTGAGCTTCAGATATCAGCGGAGGATTTGGATTTTGCCAATGAGGCGAATGAGCGTCTGTCATGTGAGCATGATGGCGGGGATATAGAAATTGGCTTCAATGCTAAGTTCTTAATTGAGATGCTTTCTAATCTTGATGCTAAGAAAATAAACTTGCACCTGTCTGAGCCAAATAAAGCAGGACTTTTAACACCAATTGACAAAGATGACAATGAAGACATCTTAATGTTGGTGATGCCCGTTATGCTTAATAATTACGTGTAAGAAAACATCAAACACCATTAAAAAAGGGAACCAATTTGGTTCCCTTTTTTAATTAGCATGCGTTATATTCTTTCTTATGACGGCTGCCCTGTAACAGTCAGTTTCATATGTAATACCAAATCGAAACTTACAGGAACATCACTTACCGTTCCTGATAAAATAATTTTAGCTTCGGGATTTTCCAAGAGATAATCCTCAAAAAACGAGATTACTGATGTAGCAATATCTTCGAATTGAGTCACAATATAAGAATCATTTACTGTACTAATATCAACATCTCTAACAGTAACAGAGGTGCCTGATCCTTCTATCGTAAAATTTAGCTCATTCAGCTTTACAGCAGCAATTGAAGAACTGTAGTTTTCAATACTAATAGTCAATTCATCTATTTTAACGTCAGTAACAGTTAGTCCACTAATAGAAGTACTAAGAGTTTCTTCTTTTGTAATAGTTTTAGGATCATTCTCAGTCAGGTTTACATCATAAGTTTTGTCTATGACAATAGGAGCATCAGTTTCTAAGGCAGCTTTAACATCTTCTTCACTGCAAGAAAAGGTAAAAAGAGCAATGGCGATCAATAAAAAGGTGTATTTCATTTTTGATAATTTAGTTAATATGTAAAGATACTTTTTATTGAATATTTGTAACCCTTCGACTTTAAGAATTAGCTAAATTTATCGACTTGATGATAAAACCCTTCTCCATTTACCGCTCTTCGGCAGGTTCAGGTAAGACATATACACTGGCCAAATCATACCTTAAACTTGCTCTTATGGGTAAGGGCAAGTTTAGGCGAATTCTTGGTGTAACCTTTACCAATAAGGCCACTGAGGAAATGAAACAAAGGATTATAAAATTTTTAACACTGCTAAAGGCTGGCGAAGAAAAGGGCTTGGCTCAAGAGCTATGTGCAGAACTGGGTATTGATGAGTCTACGCTTAAAAAGAGAGCCAGAGAAGTGCTTTCAGAAATCCTTCACAATTACAGTCGGTTTTCTGTTGTCACTATTGATAGCTTTTTTCATCAGGTGATCAGGTCATTTGCAAGGGAGATGGGCTTGCAAGGCACTTTTTCAATTGATTTGGATACTGATAGTGTAATGCAACAGGTAATTGACAGAATGCTCTCGGAAATTGGAGATGACGAGCACAAGGAGATAAAAAGCTGGCTTACTCAATATGCAGAAGAAAATGTTGAAGAAGGGGAGTCCTGGGATTTTAGGAAAGACATTGGAAAGCTGGCTAAGGAGGTATTAAAAGATGATTTCAAACACTTCTCTAATAGGATAATTGGCTTGGCCGACAATCCAAAGCAGCTTCTAGACATTAAAAAACAGCTTGATTCAATCCAATTTGGTTTTGAAAAGCAGCTGAAGACTATAAGTAAAGAGGTGTTAGCCTATTTAGAAAGTAAAGGCCTGTCTGCTGAGAGCTTTAAGGGGAAGTCACGAAGTCCGGCTGGCTTGTTTATTAAATTTGAAAAGCTTGAATTTGATATTACAGATTCAAGAAGAGCTGCTGCAGATAATCTTGAAGCCTGGATCACAAAAACCGACAAGCAAAAAGACTTGTTGGAAAATGTATTGAGTGAATTTGTGCTACCAAAATACAATGAGCTGGTTGACTTTTATGATCAGGGTTATCTGGAGTACTATTCGGCTATTGAGGTAAAACGCTACTTCTATACTTTCGGTATTCTTAGCTATATCAATAAATATTTGCAGGTATATCGTGATGAAAATGATGTAATGCTCATTTCTGATTTGCCTGATTTTTTGAATAAGATAATTTCTGATAGCGATACACCTTATATCTACGAAAAAGTAGGTTCCCGATTTGATCATTATCTGATTGATGAATTTCAGGACACCTCATCTTATCAATGGAACAACTTTAAACCGTTGGTTAAAAATGCTACTGATCAGGGGCAGTTTTGCATGGTAGTGGGTGACGCTAAACAATCCATCTATCGGTTCAGAGGTGGTGATTGGAAACTCCTACAACATCAGGTAAAACATGATATTGGTGAGGTGCTCACAATAGAGAATAATTTAGATACCAATTGGAGAAGCACCGCTAATGTTATCGGCTTTAACAATGATATTTTCGAAAGACTAAAGCCTCTTATTCAGCACAGTTACATAGATAACCCTTCAGAACTGATAGCTGCAAAAATGGAGGAGGTACTTGGCAGTTTTAATGAGTCATTTCAAAAACTTCCTGAACACAAAGCCAAAGATCAGGGATTGGTTGAACTGCGATTTATTGAGGCAGAAAGAGGAGCTGAGGAAGGTTTTAAGGATTTATCTATTGAGTATACCATTCAGAAGGTTGAGGAGCTGCAACAGGCTGGGTATGAACTCAGAGATATAGCCATACTTACAAGAACAACCCAAGAGGGAAAAAACATTGCCAGGGCTTTTATAGAGCATAGTACTTCTGACAAGGCTATTACTGGCCTCAGGTATGATGTGGTGAGTAAAGAAGCGCTTTATTTGACTACCAGCCATGTGGTTCAGTTTATAATTTCGGTTATCAAATGGCTGCACGATGAAAAGAACAAAATAGAGCTGGCGCATTGGTTTAGCACCTATTTAAAGTATTTAAAGAAATCAGTTGATGACGAAAGTGAACTCTATTTCCAGCTTGATAACTGGGCTGAAAATGTGCCCACTGATTTCGTCAAATTAAGACATCAGCTAAAATCATTGCCACTGTATGAGCTAGTGGAGGAGCTTTGCAGAATTTTTGAGCTTTCAAAAGTCAAAGAAGAGTACACCTATCTTCAAGGATTTCAGGATGCAGTTTTAGAGTATTCGAAAAATGAACGTGGTGACATTTCTGCATTCTTAGTCTGGTGGGAAGATGTAAGGAAGAATAGATCAATTATTGTTTCTGATGAAAACAATGCGGTCAAAGTGTTGACCATTCATAAATCCAAAGGCCTTGAATTTCCCGTGGTCATCATTCCATTTTTAAGCTGGTCATTGGATAAACAGAATAATGCAGTTGACAGCATTATGTGGTGTGAAACCATCGATAAGCCGCCATTTAATTTAATGCCAATGGTACCGCTGAAGTATGCAACGGCACTTCAAAACACCTACTGGGCTGATGAATATCATCATGAGAAATTAAAGAACTTGCTTGATAACCTCAATGTGTTGTACGTAGCTGTAACAAGGCCAGAATCGGCACTTTATATGTTTGCCCCTAAGGGAAAAGAAGGCAGCCTGAACAAAGTCAATGATTTGGTTTATCAATTGGTTAGCGGTCAGGAGCAGTGGGATGTTGAGACTCAAAAATATACTTTAGGGACACTTCCTGCCCCCATTAAGTCAAGTCAAAAAGGTAATGAAGTGAGTCTTAAAGACTACAGCTCCCACAGCTGGAGAAGTAAAGTCCGCTTGCAAATGCGTGACTCAGCAAACCAAAACAAGGAACAGTTCAACGAGGCCGCTGCTCATGGAATAAAACTCCACGATGTATTAAGCAAGATACACTATGCCAACCAGATAGATCAGTTTAAAGATCATCCTTTATTTTCTGATTTAACCAAAACTGTATTAGCGCTGTCGGAGTATTTTGAAAAAGACTGGGAGGTGAGAACCGAGGTGCCAGTTTTACTGCCTAATGGCGATATGCGAAGAATTGACAGGCTCAATCAGAAGGCTGATAAGGTCGTACTTATTGATTATAAAACGGGGAGGGATAAAAATGAAGATAGAGCCCAGATGCGGGAATACATGCGGCTGGTAAGTCAGATGATTAAAAAGCCTGTAGAAGGATTGCTTTTTTACCTGGAGAGTCAGGAAATTTTGAAAGTCGAAGGAGGGCAACATGAAGCATAAGACTTTTATTGAAGAGTTGGCAATTCGGATCAAAAATGAAAACAGTCAATTGGATAATGCGGTGGTTATTTTTCCAAATCGAAGAGCGGGACTGTTTTTTAGGGATGAGCTTTCTAAATTAATAGATCAACCGGTTTTCATGCCGGAGGTATTTAGTCTGGAAGACTATCTTATGCAGTTTACCCACCTCGAGAAGATTGATACGTTGGAGGCTATTTTTGAATTGTATGAGGTTTACAAAACCTTCCCAAATCGTAGTGAGACTTTTGACAAGTTCTTCTTTTGGGGTGAAATGATCCTCAGGGATTTTGAAGAGATAGATCATTATCTGGTAGATACCAAACATCTGTTTACAGGCATTAAGTCCCAGAAAGAGTTAGATGAGGCCTTCTATTTTCTAGATGATGAGGACAAGGAAATTATCCAGTCGTTTTGGAGTAGCTTTTTACCTGATACCACACAGACACAAAAACTGTTTTTGGAGACTTGGAGGATACTGCTTCCTCTGTATGAAGGGTTTAAAGAGCGACTAAGACAGCAGGGCAGAGGCTATGGAGGAATGATCTATAGAACACTGGCAGAAAGACTTGAGCAGGATAAAGTTAAGACAGATAAGAAACTCTATTTCGCGGGTTTCAATGCACTGACAAAAAGTGAAGAAGCAATTTTTAAATATTTTGTCAGGGAATGCGCTGCTCAAATTGTTTGGGATTTGGATGCTTATTATTTCAACGACCCGCAGCAGGAGGCTGGCACTTTTTTACGTGAGTACTCCAAGGACACATTGTTAGGCAAGACTTTTCCTAAAGATCCCCCAGCACTGATTGATACTGAAAAAAGGATGACTGCAACGGGAGTTTCACTTGAAGTTGGTCAGGCTAAGGCTTTGGGAGAAGTGCTATCAGAAATAGCGCAATCACCTGATTTTGAGCCAAAGAAAACAGTAGTGGTGCTGCCTCAGGAGCATATGCTGTTTCCGGTTTTACATAGCATTCCTGATGAGATTGAAAAGGTAAATATTACCATGGGTTATCCGCTTAAGGATACTTCAATTTATAGTTTGCTGGAAAGTGCGCTCGACCTACAAAGACTTAGAAAGGAAAGTGAAATTAAAGGCATTAGTTTTTATCACCGTCCGGTTCAGGAGCTTTTGCTACATCCATTACTCAGTGCTGTGGAGGAAGAAAAGGCAATCAAATGGCTTGATGAAATTAAAAAGCGAAACAGAATAGTCATTCCGGCAAGCGAGTTTGACTTTGAACATGAACTGCTAAAACAACTTTTTAAGAAGTCAGAGCACCCAATAGATTATCTATTGGGTTTACTGCGCTCATTGTATGACTACTGGCATGAGAAGGATAAAGAGCTTGAAGTTGAATTTATCAGCCGCTTTTATGAGCAAATGCAGCAACTAGAGCGAATGATAGGTGATAAATCAGAAGCATTGACCTTTGAGTTTTTTACAGCACTATTCAAACGTCTGGCGCGCAGCTTTAAAGTTCCATTCACTGGTGAGCCTCTAGACGGACTTCAGATCATGGGGATCTTGGAAACCCGTAATCTGGATTTCGATAAGGTTTATATCCTCAATATGAATGAAGGCAGCTGGCCTGCTCAGCCCCGAAGAGGTTCGTTCGTGCCTTATAATATCCGCAGAGCATTTGATTTACCTGTTTATGAGAACAATGATGCCATGTATGCCTATTTGTTTTACAGGCTGCTACAGAGGGCTAGTGAAGTGCATTTTTATTACAACACGGTTTCTGAGTTTAATGTCAATGGCGAGATCAGCCGATTTGTTCGTCAGTTAGAGGTGGAGTCTAATCATAAGATTGAAAGGAGGTTGCTTTCAAATCCTGTAAAAACTCAGACTATCAATCCTATTGTCATTCACAAAACACCTGAGGTACTTAAACGAATGGCTCGTTTTACCGAAGGTTATGAAGGCATTGATCAATCTAAGCTGACACCATCTGCGCTTATTGCCTATCTCAATTGCAGGTTGAAATTCTATTTTAAATATGTGGCTAAGCTTTATGAGGCTGATGAGGTGCAGGAAGATATGGACGCTGCTGTATTTGGCAACATTCTGCACAATGCCATGGAGATACTTTATGGTGAGTTCACCAAAAGAGAAAAGCGTGATGTTATCCATGAACAGGATTTCTTTCTGTTGGAATCAGGAGTAGCTGGTGCCTTGGAAAAGGCATTTATGAAGCACTATCATATTGATAAAAAGGACAAGTTTAAATTAGAAGGCCGTACCATTATTGCGGCTGAAGTGCTCAAGAAGTTTGCACATCAGATATTGAAACATGATAAACAATATGCGCCATTTAAGGTGCTTGGACTGGAGGCCAGTACCAGGGAAGGTTATCATCTGGAATTCCCTATTAAGTCTGGAGACAAGGCTATAAAGGTTAAAATCAAAGGCATTATTGATAGAATTGATTTTAAGGATGGAAAGGTTCGGGTTATTGATTACAAAACAGGCAAGGATGAGAAGGAGTATGATACCATTGAAGCCTTAAAAGAAAGAAAGGACATCAATAAAAATAAGACCATTTTGCAGGTGTTTTATTATAGCTACCTGTACTGGAAAAAGTTTGGGGATGAGCACATCATAGAGCCAGGTATATTCAATAGCAAAGATTTATTTAAAGAAGATTTTAGCTGGCGGGTGATCAATAAAAAGGGCAAAACTGAGCTTTTGGACTTTAGACCTCTGGCAAAAGAATACGAATCATTTTTAGAAGAAATGCTCACCGAAATCTATGACCCTCAAGTGGCATTTGATCAGGTGGAGGATGAAAAGGTGTGCACTTATTGTCCGTATATAGGTATTTGTGGGAGGTAACGTCTGTATATAAAACGTGCCGGCACACCAAAATAATAAATTATCGTCAACCGTGCCGGCATGTTTTATATATTTTGTTATGCACTGTGCCGCGCCTGCACGAATCTTAACCACACGGATGCCAAAGCTTTGGTTGTGTGTCGGCAAGTGCGGCTTTGGTATTGGTGTGGTTTTTCGGAGCCAGTCATTTGTCATTCGTTATCTAGTCACAATAATCTGTCCCGTTAAGTAGATTGAACTCCATGTTGCAAAAGTCAATGTGAATTTTTCAAGTCGACTTTTAAAAGTCTGGTCGTCAAAGCTACATTGCAAGTCCACTTTGTATAAATGATTGGATATTCTTAAGTCATTTTTCCAGCACTCAATTATTCTGTCACCTACTTGTCGGCAAGGTAAATCTTTGTCCAGTAACGTGCATTTTACAAGAATCATGCATTCAGGTCTATCTGTGATTTCAATTTGTATGTCGTCTATAATTTCAGTTTCAGTCAGATAGCCGTCAAAGTCAATTCGGAATCCCAGCAAATCATCTCCACTATATGGTTTTATGTTCTTGTCCAGGTTTCTTATGAATGTTTCTTGGTCCCAGTACACAAAATCGTCACGAAGTACTTTCAATACCTTTCCTCTTCCAACGGTTTTTGATCCCTCGCGCGTTTCAATTTCCATTCCTTGCTTTATCTGTCCCACGTGATACTCGGAACTTAGAGTTTGTAATTGTACTTTCACGGTCTCTCCAGGATTGCACCATACCTTGTTCATGAACTGTTGAGGAGCGTCCCAATCTTTACCGTTGTAGTAAAGCTGTCCACGATAGCCATTACCAACCGGAGTCTTGCGACCACCTTCTCCTTCGGAGAGATAATAGATCTCAGCCTCAATTTCAGGGCTAGACAGCTTGAACGTATCTACATTACTCATTCACTCTCACCATTTAATTCGAACGCAAAACTAGTACTGAAACCAAACCTTTTCCTAGTTGTGTCAATGATCTTTTGGGTTTCTTCATCTAAATCTTTGCGCTCAATCTTTTCCATTGATAAAAAGTCGGGCTCGAACGTGGTGTGGTCTCGTACAGTTATTCTATTGTTTACAATCGTTACTCCCCAGCAGCCACAAATAAGCACAATTTCATTTTCGCTCCTTTCAATGTATAACTCCGAATAACCTTCGTGAATGAGGAATTCCGAAAATGATTTTAAGAATTCATACAATTCGATCTCTTCATCATCCTCGACTTTCTTCTCTTTGAGTATCTCATCAAAGAAGTATAGTTTAGACAGTAAAATCATTCCTTTTAATGGAACCTTGAATAGTTTCTTTTCAATTTCGAGTACTAAAAAAAGTTCGCGGAAATTTGACTTTACAATTTGACTAATTAAGTCATCATTGAAAAAAATGTCATAGAAATCTTCAAGCTTTTTGTCTCTGAAAATTTTAGTCCTATCCCTTATTAGTAGCAGGTGAAACTGCAATTCCTTGGCGTAGTCATTAAATTGGCTATCCTTCTCCGTTATTCTTTGGCCAATTAACTTTTGATGCTCTGCGAAAGTAATTGACTCCAACTTAATTGCCGGTACAGTAATTCTTTCACCGTTAGGGCTTTCAAGGATTATGTCACTGACATTCAAACGTTGGATGTCATCTTTATGCCTATATTTTTTATGGTCTAGTAATTCACCAGTATAATCAGAAATTTTGTGCAGTCGCGCGTCTGCTTCTGAAATGAAAAGTTCTGTAACCTCTACTCCATAAAGAGTTGATCTAAATACACTTTCTACCCAAAAATCTGGTTTGTCCCGATGCTGAAAGTCTTTGTAGGACTTTTTATCAATAGCAACTTGAAAAATATTCAGTTCGGATTCCTTTTTCTTGTCCATCTACTTGTCCTTCGTTGAGCGTGGTAAGAATTGGCTCTTTTGCTTGCTTTGGTGTCGCGATGGAATGTGTGGCAAGCAAATGTGCCCATGCGCGGTGGCCACTACTCTGTCCGCGCGGCATTGTGCATAACAATATGCTATCCGCAATTGCGTATAGCCAACTTATGTCCAGTGGCGTATAGCCAACTAATATTACGGATAAACGCCACCTTTCTTTATTAAAGTAATAAAAATACCAAATTAATTTTATAATGAACCACTGTTATTGCAAAATGGATTTTGAGCTATGGTTTAGACTTAACCTTCACCATCAGCTATTTCCTGTTGCATATCAATAAGTGATTTCAAAAGCTTAACTTCTTTACGGATTGCTATTTTAATAGAATAGCCAAAGATGGCAGCAGCTACCAAATATGAAAGCGCTAATAAAATAACCTGTGCCTGGGTAAAATAATTTCCAAATTCTGGCAGTAGGATATAAAAACCCACTGTGTATGCTATTAATATTCCTATAGTCACAGATCCGTGTATTTTCTTTCGGTAAGTATAGAAGCTCATGTAGCTTTTATTAACGGCAAAAGCAGTATCACTCAAATCTATTTTAGTGGAGCGATAGATACTGTGGAATTCAATTAGAATTCTGAGCACCAAACCGCCAATCATTAAAGTCATGCCTATGTGACTTAGCGTTTCCTGAAGCGGGGCAACATAGACAAAGAACAGGCAGATGCCTATCAGGGTGACCACCAATACTGCAGTATTACCTACGTGCATGAGCACAGCACTTCTTATCTTCTGTTGGGCCGCAGCAACAAGATCTTTGGCACTAACTGTTTGTTTGGCGCTGTCCTTTTTAGCAGCATCCCATTGGCCCTTAAAATCGTCTAATATATCACTCATTTTTTTAGCATTTCTTTTAAACTTTTTTTGATTCTATGGATTTTCACCCTGAGGTTACTTTCACTTATTCCTACTACATCAGCTATTTCTTTATATTCCAGTTCGTCCAGTACCATCATTATTATTAGCCTGTCAATTTCATTTAATTGGCCAATGGCCTGATAAAGTTCTTGATGTGCATCACCATGGTCTTGATGCGAACTATCTTGGCTAAGCACCTTGCTATTTTGATCGAGAGCAACCTGATCTTTTATTTTATTATCCCTGATGTATTTGAGGCAGGTGTTCATCGTAATTCTATAAATCCATGTTTTATAACTGGAGGCACCCTTAAATTTATCGAGGGACCTCCAGGTGTTGATAAATGTCTCTTGAGCAAGATCTTCAGCCAACTCTCCATTGCCTTTCATGAAACCTACACATATGTGATGAACCATCGGGTAGAATTCAGCATAAAGCCGCTCAAAGAGCACATTGTTATTGGACATTCTTTTTTAAATAATCGGTGATTTGCGAATAAAGCCATTCTGGCTGATCAAACATGATAAAGTGCCTGCTATTTTCTGCAAGGTTTATGGTTTTGTTATTCAGGTTAGCATATTGATTTTCAAAAGTTTGTTTCGCCATATCTGCTGTAGGGAAAGTAGCCCCAAGAATTAAAGTCTCGATTTCAATATCAGCAAGTGTTGGCCGTAAATCTAATTTAAGCAAATCTGTATAGCCATACACATATGTCTTACGATCTGCAATCATTGACCAGTTGGCCATTTCTTCTATTTTGCTGTCAGTGTTCGTCATGTTTTTCGCCATGTTAAAGGCCACTTCTTTGAACTTATCATCTGGCATATTAAGCATCTGATTGTTATAGGGGCTATCATATTGCAAAGCACTGGCAGGTACATTGGGCATCATCAAATCACGCATACATGGCAAGGCATCTACCAATATCAATCCCGTAACTTCTGATTTGAGTTCGGCAGCAAGTTCTACCGCCAGGTTTCCGCCCATGCTATGGCCGATGATGGTGAGGTTTGATAGCTTTTCTTTTTTGATGTAATCTACCAACTGCTGCTTAATAGGGGCGTACCATGGAGTTCCAATAGGTTCCAATCCGTTAAAGCCTGCATATGAAACCGTATGAGTTTGATAGGAGGGCGGAAGGTTTTCTATTGTTTCATTCCAAACTGCTCCCGGACTGGTAAATCCGGGTAAGAATAGGATGGGGTCTCCATTTCCTTGTTTTTCTATTTGGATAGCCGATTGGCCATAAGCAAGTGCTGAAAGGAGCAGAGCGCTGAATAATAATATCGATTTTCTCATTGTCTTTTTGTTTTAAATTTCCCCTTTGATCCAAAAAGGCTGAGATTGTTACAATGGATGATAAAATAATTGAGAAACAGCTTTCTATGGCGCTTCGACTATGTTAAACGGCTGCCTTTTTAGATAAAGCGATAAGCCCCAGCACTGGTCCGATAGATAATGTCAAAAATAAATACTGAACATCAACAAAAGTTTGTAGCCAACTGATGACCTGAATGCTTACTATGGTTATGGCAAACCCTATACAATTTACTATAGTCAACGCTGTCCCTTTTATCTCAGGATTTGCATTTTGCGCCACCAGCGTAGAAAATAACGGTGAATCGGCAATTACTGTCACTCCCCAAAACAACAGAAAACCAATAAGGATCAAACTGGAATTAACGGTTAATATCAGTGGTGAAAGCAGGCAACAAATACAGGAAAGTGCTAATGCCAAGGTTGCAATGTTTTTAGTGCCTAACTTCTGAGCAGCATATCCACCCATGACACAGGCGGGGCCACCGATACCTATGATTAAAAATGACAATAACGGAACATTGATAACAGAATCCAGATGGGCTGAATTGTAAGCCATTAAAATAAAAGGCACAAAGGCCCAAAAAGTATACAGCTCCCACATATGGCCAAAATAGCCAAAGGCAGCTGTCCGGAAGTCTGAATTTTTAAATACTCGAAAAAATGCTGAGACATCTAATTGTTGACCAGCCTTTCTGAAAGGACCATCGGGGACAAAGAGCGCCATTAACAAGCCTCCAGTAGCCGCCAAGGAAGTTGTACCGATAATCACAGATTTCCAGTCCGAAAAATTGATAAAGCTTTTGATAAAGTGTGGAAAGGCTGTGCCTAATACCAGCGCACCAACCAGAAAGCCCAGAGATTTACCAAGACCTTTCTCGAAATGATCAGCGGCAATCTTCATCCCTACCGGGTAAATGCCGGCCAGAAAGAATCCTGTTCCGAACCTTATGGCTACCAAGCTCCAAAGGCCATTGTTAGGTAATAATACACCGAGATTAATAAAGGCGCCTATAAGAGCGCAGGTTAGGAATACTTTTGATGGTGAGAAGCGATCGGCAATAGTTAATAATGCAAAAATCAATGTGCCAGTGATAAAGCCAAACTGAACTGAGGAGGTAAGATGACCCAGTGCGGTAGAAGGTAAATTGAAATTTAAAACGAGCTCATTCAAAATGGCATTACCGGCAAACCATAATGAGGTGCAGCAAAACTGAGATAAGACAATGAATAAGACAATTTTTGAAGATTCTGTTTGATTCATTGGGCTTTTTATATTACCAGCCAAGAGCGTTGTGTTAATACTTGAATCCTGTCAAGTTAAATTTTTATAAATTTCCTTGTTACTGAATGTTCATCCTTTTTTAGAATCAAAATATACATGCCTTCTGGTATTGAGCTTATGTTTATGGTTAGGTTATCTTCCTTGAGGTTATTTTTCTGAATTATTAAGGTACCCATTGCGTCATAGATCAATAATTGATTATATCTTTCTTGGCCTATGTTGTTTAGAGTTATATGTGATTCGGCAGGATTGGGATAGATTAAAAATTGAGAAGATGCTTCTTTTACACTCAGAATGGCCATCACATCTACCTCAATTTTGTACGGTGAACTTTCATCGATACCATCATTTACAGTAACAAAAACACTTAGTAATCCACTAAAATCTTTTGCTGGTAACACTTGGTTTCCAGTTATGGTGTAGTTATTCCCGGGCATAACGGTTAATATGAAGTCACCTGGAAAATCATTGTCAGGGTCTTCAACTGTAAAGTCCTCAATTGAGATTAGCAGAGATGTTTCTTGATTTGTGGAAAAGGAAGATTCAGTAGAAATTATTTCTGGAATGTCATTAATTGCTGTTACATCAACAGATAGCAAATAAGGCTCGCTGTAATCTAAACCATCATTAACAATAATCGGAACAGAGAGTGTACCATTAAAATTTTCAACTGGGATTATTTCATTATTCGATACCGTATAATTGTCCCCTTCTGAGACTGATAGGGTGAAGTCACCTGGAAAATCATTGTCAGGATCAACTACAGTGATGTTCTCAATTAAAATTAGTAGAGGAGTCTCTTCAGGAGTTGAAAGAGATACAGCTGCAGTGATTTCTGGAATGTCATTAATTGCTGTTACATCAACAGATAGCAAATAAGGCTCACTGTCATCTAAACCATCATTAACAGTAATCGGAATAGAGAGGGTACCATTAAAATTTTCAACTGGGATTATTTCATTATTTGAAACCGTATAATTGTCCCCTTCTGAGACAGATAGTATGAATTCTGTAGGAAAATCATTGTCAGGATCAACTACAGTGATGTTCTCAATTAAAATTAGCAGAGGAGTCTCTTCAGGAATTGAAAGAGATGCAGCTGCAGTGATTTCTGGAATGTCATTAATTGCTGTTACATCAATAGATAGCAAATAAGGCTCACTGTCATCTAAACCATCATTAACAGTAATTGGAACAGAAAGGGTACCATTAAAATTTTCAACTGGGATTATTTGATTATTGGATACTGTGTAATTGTTCCCCTCCAATGTAGAAATTGTGAAGTCTATGGGGAAATTATTATCAGTATCAACAACAGTAATATCATCCAATGAAATAGCCAAAGGTGTCTCCTCTAAGGTGGAAAGATGAGTCGCAGCGGTTATTTCTGGAATGTCATTATCAATAAACAGCAATCCTTTAGTTCTTGTATTAGTTGCATTAAGGGTTAAGTCACCTAAAAGCAAAAACAAGTTATCACTAATTGGAATCGGGTTAGCATTATATCTGGATATGGAAATATCATGATCAATCACAAAATCAGTTTCTAATGAACCTTCTTCACTAAGTTTTCCAATAAATAATTCATTAGTTAGGGAGTTAACACCTGAAAACAGAAGTGAATTATTTTTGAAATTTTGTCCATTAATAAAGTAGAACTGTTCGTTAAAAGAAGAGTTAAGGTTTTCTATATATTCTTCATCTAGAAGGCCATCGGTACCAAGTTTGAAAATTCCAAGGTTACTACTGAATCCATTAAATCCATAAGTACCTACTATTACTTCATCATTTGAAGTAATAGTAATGTAATTAATAGATGAGCTAGGACCTTCACCTATATCAAAAGAAAAGTCTAAAGAACCATCTATATTCAATCTTGCCAATCTATTAACTTCTATATTATTGACTTCGGTAAATGAGGATCCGTATACTATCTTTTCTGTAGACTGTAAACCAAATGCAAAAGCAGTGCTATTAATATTACTTGTATTTTCAAAATCAAATGATGTGTCTTGGCTACCGTCTTCATTCAAAATATATAAACCATTAGGGCCCGCCATTACAATTTTGCCATTGCTTAAAAATTCGAACTTCTCAGCAAAATATGAATCTGTTTTGCCTGAAGGCTCTATTACTTCTTCAGGAGTATTAAAGTCAGTAGCACGGTTTCCTAGATTATCAAGTTTTAGAAGTTTATTGCCAAATGAAACGAATATTTCATTTTCCTGTTTCACCTTAACTTCTTTTGGTAAGGTTCTAATAGTTGTTTCATTAGTAAATATGAAATTTGAATCCACATTTCCTTCGAGATCAATTTTCCCAATTTGATCGGTTGCTACGCCATTAAGGCTATGAAAATCGCCAGTTACTATTATGAAATCATCATAATATGCTGCGTTATTAAAATAACCTATGCGTTCTAATATAGGATTGAAATCGCTGTCTATTGTTCCATCTATGGAGTATTTCTTTAAGACATCTGTGTCAATCAAAATATCTCCATCTGGGTGAAGCGCAATTTTAAATGAGAGATCATTCAGGTCGAAGCTACTGTTTAAAGCGCCATCCAAGTTCAATTTTACTAATCTGACATAACTATCTTCCCCAACATAATAGTATTCCGTGACTAAGATTTGGTCATTGTGTACAATAACATTACTGCCAACATGACTATTGATAATTGGAGGTGAAAATTCAAGATCAACACTTCCATTTTCATTGAGTCTTGCCAAACCGTTACATGATATACCATTAAAGTTATTTATAAAGGATTCTGACAAAATGATTTTATTGTCATCTTGAACAACCATAGCAGTCAAAGGATCACTTGTTCCTAACCCAGTATCAAAAGTTTCATCTAAGTTTCCATTTGAATCAAACCTTGCAATATCATTCTTCAAGAAACCATTAACGGAACTAAAGGTTCCTGCAACGAGTATTTTTTCATTTTGAAAGGCCAAAGTTCTCACAACACCATTTTCAAACAAATTGTCATTATTGAAACCTGTAACCAGTGTGAAATTGGAATCATATTTTTTTAGCCCTAGTCCATTTGCTGCAAGAAAAATATAGTCATTTTTGATTTTAAAATCTGAATAAAACGTTGAAACCCCGAGGTTAATCGAGCTGATAATTGTTCCAAATTCATTTATCTTATATAAAGAATCACGATCTAATGCTATAATTTCACCTGTCGATAGAAACTCTATTTTCTTAATGCTTTTTTCGTGTGTAAATTCAAAATTCGAATCCAGTGAACCATCTAAATTTAACTTAATTACACTCTGAACTTCAGTACCATTATGAAAGTCAATGTCCCCAGCAAGAAGTATTTTGTTATCGGGAGTAACTTTGATTTCATCGATTGAGGCAAAAGTCTTTGGTGTGGGCATGTTAAAGCTATCAACCAGATGTTGACTGTTTGAATGATAGGTAATCAACACTAATAAAATGAGGAGAATGTTTTTCATGTAGTTATCTCAAAGAAGGCTATAATAATAGTTTAATTGAAGGCTTAAGATATTTGTTAAGTTATAATTTATTTAATATTCGCTATACCATATACTTCGGTGTAAATATAGTGTTCGAAACCATAAAAAAAGCAGCCTTGGCTGCTTTTTAACTTTTATATTTATCAATCGATTAATTTTCCAATGCGGCTACACCAGGAAGTACTTTGCCTTCCATATATTCTAATAATGCACCACCACCTGTAGATACATAACTCACATCATCGCCATAGCCTAGGTTGTTGACAGCTGAAGCTGAGTCACCACCGCCAATCAATGAGAAACCACCATTTTTAGTAGCTTCTACAACTGCTTTAGCCACGTTGTTGGTGCCGTTCGAGAATTTCTCCATTTCGAAAACGCCCATAGGTCCATTCCACAATATGGTTTTAGATTTCTTAATAATGTTGCTAAATACTTCGGTTGCCTGAGGGCCAATGTCAAGTCCCATCCAGCCATCAGGTATGCTCGTGTTGGCTACTGTTTGAGTATTGGCATCAGCAGCAAACTTATCAGCAATGATACTGTCAAAAGGCAGCTCAAGGTTGACACCTTTCTCTTTTGCCTTTGTAATCAACGTTTTTGCAAGGTCTAGTTTATCTTCTTCAACTAATGAAGAACCAATCTGTCCGCCCATGGCCTTGAAGAAGGTGTATGACATACCACCACCAATGATCAGGTTGTCCACTTTGTCTAGTAGTCTTTCTATGATTAAAATCTTGTCAGAGATTTTAGCGCCACCCATTATAGCTGTATATGGCTTTTGGGCGTTGTCCAATACCTTTTGAGCATTGTCAAGCTCTGCAGCCATTACATAACCACTTACTTTTGTATCAAAAAACTGAGCAACAATACTAGTGGAGGCATGAGCTCTGTGGGCGGTTCCAAAGGCATCATTGACATAGATATCGCCAAGTTCAGAAAGCTTTTTAGCAAAGTCTGCGTCACCTTTTTCTTCTTCTTTGTAAAAGCGAAGGTTTTCCAAAAGCAATACTTCACCTGCTTTAAGGCCTTCTGCTAATGTTTTGGCATCAGCACTAATACAGTCAGAAGCAAACTTCACTTCGGTGCCAAATCGGCCACTAAGGTCTTTCACCAAATGCTTCAAAGAGAATTTCTCTTCTGGCCCTTCTTTAGGCCGTCCTAGGTGAGACATTAATATCGCTGAACCACCATCATCTAAGATCTTTTTAATGGTAGGTACTGCGGCTTTTATTCTTGTGTCATCAGTTATTTCGTATTTAGCATTCAATGGCACATTAAAATCCACGCGGATTAATGCCTTTTTACCACTGAAATTAATATCATCTATTGATTTCATCTGTATATGTTTTTAATGTGTTGTTTTCTTTGCTGCAGCTCTTTTGAGTCTGTCATTAATGGCTAAACCGAGGCCTTCTTCTGGCACTAGTTCTGCAAGTATCAAATCTAAGGGCTGTCGGTCTAACCACCTCAAATAAGCGAATAAGTTTTTTGCTGCAGTGGTCATTTTACCATCAGGAGCTAAAATTTTTTGAGTTTGCTGTCCAAAATCGACCGAAAAAGAGAGTATGCCTATCTTTTTGCCACTATGATCTTCAATGTTTGATTCGATGTCTCCTAACAGAATTGGAGTCAAAGGGCTATAATGATTTTCCAGCATTCCGGGAGCAAGTGGGTTAGAACTGGAATGTGTTTTAACTTTTACTTTACCAACTAGAGCTTCTATTTCATCAACACTGACACCACCTAAACGATGAATGGTAATCTCATCATTTTCAAAACCAATGATGGTAGACTCAATACCTACATTGCTTTCTCCACCGTCTAAAATATAAGGTATTTTGCTTCCCAACTGATCTTCTACATGCTGTGCAGAAGTAGGACTTATGTACCCAAAAGGATTAGCACTTGGCGCAACCAATGGAAAGTCCAGTGACCTTAGCAGTTCAAGGGTTATTTCCTTATTAGGAATTCTTACAGCCACAGTGTCAAGTCCCGAGGTGACAAGATCTGGGATGATACTTTTTCTTTTTAATAGCATTGTCAAAGGCCCTGGCCAATAATGTTCTGCCAAAATAGCAGCCTTTTCAGGAATCTCAGTTACAAGATTCTTCACTTGATCCAGACTGTAAGTATGCACAATTAAAGGATCGAATGCAGGCCGGTTTTTAGTGGCAAAGATATTGGCAACAGCATCCAGATTGTAGGCATTTCCTGCCAGCCCATATACCGTTTCAGTTGGTATGGCTACCAGCTGTCCATCTTCCAGAAGTGCTTTTGCTTTTAATATGTCTTTGCCTATTTCAGCCATGATTCAATTTGATGTGCAAACTTATTGATTTTTATCTTTTTAGCGAGTAGGGTTTGTATACTCGGCTGAGATTCCTGCCTGTGTTTGCGCTAAAGCTTCAGCGACATGCGCGTGCAGGAATGACGAGAAGAAAAGACAAAATCGAAAACCGTCATTTCTGAGAGCCTGCCTGTCCGGTAGGCAGGCGCAGCGAGTCAGGAATCTCCAACTCCAATAAAATAGAGTCTAGGTCAATCTGAGATAATTATTATCTTTACTCTTATCTAATCAAAAGAAATAACATGAGTAGCAAAACACGTTCAATTCTAAAGTTGGTGGCCATATTAGTTGTAGTACTTTGTGTATTGATGAAAATGTCAATCATCATCATACCTGTGCTGGTACCTCACATGTTTTGGATGGTAGTTATAGCCTTCGGTTTATTGTTTATTTCCGGCAAGTAGCCTTCTTGTCTTTTCGGCCATTCTAAGTATAGATTCATTGTTTTTTGAGTAGGACTTAAGCTCATTAAGGGCTATCCATCCCAAGTCGTTGGATTCATTACTGATACTGAAGGACTCGTTTTCATCAGCAGTGAAAAGCAGTCTCACGTCATAATGCAAATGTTCTGGGTCTGATTTGCGAGCGGGAATGGTATGGATGTCGATATCGAAAATATCTGTGCTAACTAACTTAATTGAAGATAAACCTGATTCTTCCAATGCTTCATCAGCCGATACTTTGATGATATCGGTTTCACCGTCTGCATGACCTCCAAGCTGCAACCATCTGTTCAATTTTTTATGGTGGGTCAGGAGTGCCTTGTCATAGGCTTGATTCACAATCCAGGCTGACCCTGTGATATGACCTATTTGCAATGATCTTTCAAAACAATTAGGGTAAGTATTAATAAAGGATAAAAAAGAAGCCCTGAAGGCTTTTTCATTTTCATCTTCAGGGCTGTAGTATTCTAATTTTTGAATTAAATTCTTCCTGTGCAATTACTCTATGATTATGGTTAGCTTGTTCATTTTACCATCTTCTAATTTAGCAGTTGCCACACCAGCACCAACATTGTTTTTATCACCTTTAACTGCATTCACAAAGTAAACCTTGCTTTCCAGTTCTTTGAATTTAACATTGCCCTTTTTGTCGGTCATTAGTTTTTCAGTAACTGGATTGGTTTCATTTCTGTAATCCTCTTCGCTACCAAAAAGTTGTACAGACACACCTTCTTCAATATTGCCCAGCTCGTTGCGCACATTGATTTTCATAGAAGTATTAAAAACCTGAAAGGTGGAAAATGATGATAAAGCCAGCATTAAACCACAGAAGATCAATAATTTACTTGTTTTCATATTTTTTGTTTATCTAATTAAAGTTACTCCTCCACGCATTTCCTGAATGCCTTCCTCAGGCTTAGCTGCACTTTTGAAGTTTATCCTATATGCATAAGTGCCACCAGGCAATGGTCGTGAATCTTCGTTATTATACGTACCATTCCATGCAAAGTCAAGCTGATTGGACTGAAAAATCAATTCGCCCCAACGGTTGAAAATAAATATTTCAAAATCCTCTTCAGAAACTAAAACAGGGAATACGAAGAAGCTGTCATTTCTGCCATCACCATTTGGAGAGAAGGCAGTAGGTGCGTTTATTCTTGCCTTACAATCCTCGAAAATGTTAATTTCGGCAACAGTGACACAACCAAAGAAGTTGGTAAGTTCGGCCGTGATAACACCATTATTTAATATTTGTAATGAATCACCAGCAGCATTAAATTGGTAGTCTGCCAGATTGCCTGTAATCTCATTACCGCTTGGCGTGAACCACCTTACAGACTCGAAGCCAACAGGTGGACTTGGTAAAGTGACCGTTCTATTATCTGGCGATGGGTCCTGTGGGCATATCACAAATCGAGAGTCAAATGGATTGTCGCTAGGTGAATTAAAGATAACTTCCAAGGCATCTACATTATCGCATATGTTTATACCATCGCCAGTGGCTACAAAAGTATAAACACCAGCTGTACTTACAGTAACAGTATCAGCATCTGCGCTATTATCATTTTGAAACACCGGCTGTGAAGGCCCGGTGACATTTACAGATATAGCATTAGACGATGAATAAATTATTAAGGCTACTTCATCATCACAAACTATCACTTCATCCGGAATGTTCAATTCAGCCAATGGGGGTGGAGTGATTGTTAGATCAGAAACTGTTTTGGTACAGCCATTTACATCTGTCAACTCTAATAGATAGGTGCCTACTGGTGCAGATATGCTAAATAAGTTTACACTTTCTGTTCCTGTAGCTATCACTTGAGAGTTAGCCTGAATTCTTAATACATAGGTCAGGTCAAGAGGAGCTCCATTTGCAATAACTTCAATAGTTCCATTGTTTCCTTCACAGTCTGAATTAGTAGCAGAAGCAAACACATCATATGGAGCTGGGTCATTTAATGCTACAGCATCTGTTTCAATACATCCTGTTACTGCGTTTGTCACAGTAACTGTATAACCACCAGCTGCAAGATTTGGGATATTCACCACAGTAGGTGCGGTAACCGTATCAGGGCTTACACCAACCGGACCCGAAATAGCATACACAAAAGTACCAGTACTGGTAATATCTAAATCAAAGCTTCCATCATTAATGTTACATCCGGTAGGATCCGTTGCATTTTCTATGGTAAAAGAAGGTAATGGGCTAATAGTAAAATTCTGCTGGACGGAAGAAACAGGCACATCAAAAGTGCTGCATTCAGGTATTACATCAACAATCGCAGTGTAGGTGCCCGGAGTTGTAATTGTAAAACTGAAATCCCCATCATCTGTTACAGCACTTCTTAGTACTTCATTTCCATCAATGTCATTAATTCTCCACCTGTAGCGCTCAAGGCTGGAAGTATTGAGTATACTAAAATCATTTTGTTCACCTGAACAACCATTAAACACTGCTAGTAATAGATTTGGTGGAGAGGTATTAAATTGATTAATAAAGTTGGGCAGGCCTAATGTACTGGTTGTTCCTCCTGCAAGACTAAAGCCTGAAGCATTGTAACCCGGGTCAGTCTGGCCGGGTATGCCATTAGGGTTAGTAATAGTGGCCAGATTAGGTGCGCCATCCTTGGCTATATATATGGTGCCATCAGGTCCCTGCTGCAAGGCTCCCAAATCAACACCAGCCTCAAAGGCCACTTCTTCTCTCGAATTTCTTATATAGTCAGGATCGGTAACTTCTCCAGCTACTGTAGTAGTGTCAATTTCCCACCAGAATATTTTAGTACCACCTCCATTGGCATTTCGCAAAGTAGCAAAAACCTTATTTTCATCGGGAGAGAATTCAACACCATAAACCTGACCTGTTTCACTTCCAAAATCTAAACTTACAGGCATACTAACCGCTCCTGTTGCATTGTCAAACTGAAACAGTTCAACAAAATTTTCAGTACTTGATATTGACAAGGCTACTGCCAACTGGCCAGTATTTGAAAGTTTCATGTAACCCTGTCCGGCAGTTGATGAAGTAGTTGTATGCGAAGTGCCAACATTAGAAATCACTGGGTTACCTAACCCTAATGCTGTTATTGGATAAGCCCTGAAATTGTTATTGCCAAACTCATGAACAATCACCCAATTGTTGTTTCCGGTTATTCTTTCAGTATTGCCATTATATAATACTGTAGAAACTACATCTCCATTACTATCCCTTATCAGGTCACCAAGTCCCTGGCGCTGTTTAAGATCATAAATAACATAACTAAACTGGTATTCAAATGCCCCAGACGTACTGTAGGTGGGCTTAGATAGGAAAATGTAATACAAGGTGGCATCACCTGGAAAGGGTACTATAAAAGAAGATTGAGCAGCATTTTGATCACCACCAATGTCTGTGGCGAATGGTGACCCTGCGGGAGTTCCGCTTCTATCAAAAACACTTTCTCCATTAGTATAGAAGATAGGGTTTCCATTGTCATCACAATAAATGGCAGCTCCTTCGGAGCTCTGCATTTGATTACCGCCATTGTAAATAGTAGCATCTCCGAAAGGTATAGGCACAGCCGGACCTGGTGGGTCATCTGATAATGGATTAAAATCTATACCGGCATTATTACCAAAATACCATATAAAAGCACGTTGTTCAATTGCCCTATATTCCACCACCTGTAAAGGTGCATAGGCTTCGCAGCCATTAGGATCAGTGGCTATTACATAGTAACTGCCAGGTTCTGTTATAGTGGTAGTTGCACCATCCACATCATTGTTGGACCATCGGAAAGTAACACTTCCTGCATTGGTGCCTGATGCAGTAGCGGTATAGTCTTTGGGAAAATCCTCAGCACATAAGGTGTCTGATTGAGGGAATCCACTTATCTGTATATCAAAATCAATAATATCTACCGTTTTAGTAACAGAGTCAACAGACCCATTGAGAAAGGCGAATAGTTTAGCATCATACTGCCCTGCGGCAGCATAGGTATTGATGCCGTTCAATTGTCTTGAAAAATTTCCGTCACCAAAATCCCAAACTACACTGTCAGCGGGAGGATTAATCTCTGGAAAAAAGAAAGTTGGTACATTAGCACAGATTCCTGCAAATGTAAAATCCACAGAGGCCATCGGGTCTATATCAGGTAAGAATGCGGGAAATTGCATCCCGGCAAAGGCTACATTACCAAATGCTCTTGGGTTGTATAGTGTTTGCGATACCACGGAATCAGGAGCATTGATCCTTCCAACCCTGAATTGCCCAAACCCCGCCTCATAAAGATGGTAAATAGTACTGTCGGGACCCATTTGAAGACCAAAACTTCTGGATAATATCTGCCCACTAACTGGTCTTAAGGTAGGTGGACTGTCTGTGAAATTTATTTGCATCAATTCATCTATTCCACCTCCAAAGTTGCCGGAAAGGTAAAGGATGTCTCCATTATTACTCCATTCAGTATCGTAGATATTGGAAGATAAACCGCTGGTATTGGTCCCTGCTATGGTTGAAACAAAAGTCAATGTGCCTGTAGCAGGGTCTATGTTGAGTATAGCAACCTCTTCCGCAGGGTTTGATGGTGCAACCGCTATTTGATTTGTAAATGAATTATAAGAAAAGTTCTCTACTGAAGTTGGGGTACCGCCAATCGCAACAGAAGTAGTATTAATTGTCCCTGCATTATCAATGCTGGTCACATTATAATTGTCCGAGGCTTCATCATAAGTAATCAACCAAAAGCCATCCCGGGTGTTGTTAGGAACTATGATCATACCTTCAGACAGTGTTCCTGAAGGTAGGCTTGTTATATCGTTAATCGGAGTACTTAAACTTCCTTGGCCAGGAGCAGGAAAAGGTGTTGCTCCTGGTGCGTAGGCCGTTTTATCAAATACTGATCTACTGATATTTGTTCCATTATTGGTGAAGATGAAAAACTCATCTGAGTTAGTGGGATTTGTACAGATTACAACTCCCTGATTGAAAGACGAATTACCATTTAAATTAGGGCTTAAGGCACTATTAAATGCATCATAAACTGTTACTCCGTCAGTGTAAAATAATAATGCTCCTGTTACCGGGTCGGTAGCTACTGCACTACCTCCTGTTCCCAGATTATTCGGCAGCGTTACATTTTCAGTGGTGTAGTCAGGACGTACAAAGCGGAAATTGTTTTGGTTGTTGCCAAAATACCAATTAAGGTTAGCGTTGCTCTGAGCAGAAACCTGAAATAAACCACCAACTAAGAAAATGAAAAGCAGAAATAACCTGCGGGGTAAACTATGGAGCATTCTCACAAAATTTATTTATCTATTAAACTGTTTTAGTGTGGTTCTGATTGCCATACAGCGCAAGAAAATTTTTAAGTCTAAATACTAAATTATACAAATAAGCTCAAAATGCCGTTATGGTATGAATCTAAGTTTGTTTATTTTTGGAAGCGGTACTTGTTTTAATTTTTATACGTATTTTGCTATTTGGAGCAAATGATAGACCAATTTTTCATGCGTAAATTCTTCACGTTAATTTGCCTGTTTATGCTGACATTACCAGTATTGGTAACTGCACAGGATCCTCAATTCTCGCAGTTTTATTCAGCACCGTTGTACTTAAATCCGGCATTTGCCGGAGCCACTCAACAAGCCCGGGTTGGTCTTAATTATAGAAACCAATGGCCTGCTATTGAGGCTAATTTCGTCACGCTATCAGCCTATTTTGATACTTATTTGGAAGATTATAACAGCGGTGTGGGCTTTCTTCTGATGCGTGACACGGAGGGACAGGCCGGACTGAAGTCTACCATGGTGGGATTGCAATACGCCTACCAACTTTATTTGACAGAGTGGCTGACCTTTCGCCCGGGAGTTCAGGTTGGGTTTTATAATCGTAATGTAAATTTTGCGGATTTAACTTTTGGAGATCAGTTTAATCCTGTAACGGGAGAGATAGAAAACCCTTCTTTAGAAACATTTGGAAACCTGACTAAGAGCTTTTTTGACCTTTCTTTTGGCGGAGTATTCTATACAAAAAATGCTTGGCTGGGTACTACTGTGAATCATATTAATACACCTAATCAGGCTTTTGAAGAAGATGCAGACCCTAAAGAGTTGCCGATGAAAACATCATTTCATGGTGGGTTAAGAATTCCTTTTAAGTCGGGGATAATGGGATCAGGTATGTATACCAGGCCGCAGGAAAGGAGCATTACACCAACATTTCAATATAAATCTCAAGGCGAGTTTGACCAGCTGGATTTGGGCCTTTATTTAACCATGGAGCCGATGATTTTTGGTGTTTGGTATAGAGGCTTGCCAACCAAATCGATAGAAGGTTTTAGTAATAATGAATCAATTGTAATGCTTGTAGGCTTTACTAAAAAAGGTAAGGATGATGTGCTTAATATCGGCTATAGTTATGATTATACGATTTCACAACTCGGTGCCGGTAGTGGAGGAGCACACGAGATATCAATATCTTACTCATGGTCTAACCGGGATCCTAGAAAACCACCGAAGCATGTGATGCAAATCCCATGTCCTGATTTCTAAAAATATTTTAAGATGGCTAAAAAAAATCAATGGAAAAATCGTGATGGTGTTGTCTATTCCACCAGCAACGATTATGACTATCAATCTTCAGGAGACGAGGAGCAGGAAACGCTTGACCCTCAACACCAGCAACTAAAGGTGATGCTTGACAAAAAGTCCAGGGGCGGCAAGCAGGTAACTTTGATAGAAGGTTTTGTAGGAAGTGAAGATGACCTTAAGGATTTGGGCAAGCTCCTTAAATCTAAATGTGGTGTTGGTGGTTCTGCCAAGGATGGCGAAATTCTTATTCAGGGGGATTTCAGAAAAAAAGTCCTTGAGCTATTGCATGCCGAAGGCTACAAAGCCAAACAATCAGGTGGCTAACAATTTTGTGCCGCCCGATTCAGTAACTTGATTTCTCATTTCAGTCTTTTCAAATACCGTTATAGCCCCAATGCCTGTCCGCTTCTCTTTATTTATAAGTTATTTGTGCCATGGATTCGTTGGAGAACTTAATATGTTTTATGGAGAAGAATAGAAAAGCACTGCAGTTGATATTGGGAATTGCGGTGGCCATGTTAATTGCCATCAACTCGTTGAAGGCACAAAATACTGAGGGGTTTATTTATGGAAGAGTATACACCTCTGACAATAGTTATACAGGTCAGCTGCGCTGGGGTAAAGAGGAGGCTTATTGGAACGATCACTTCAATGCTGCCAAGGTTGAAAACCAATACGAGAAATTTAAAAGAAGAAAGAGTAGCAGTAGCGATAGCTGGAGGGATTTAGATTGGAGAATTTCTTCCATCTGGGATGATAAATCAAGTAACTCAGTTCATCAATTTTCCTGTCAGTTTGGAGATATGAAAGAGCTGCACAACAACGGAAACGAGAGAATGACTGTTGTGCTTAAAAATGGCGAAGAAATCAGGCTATCAGGATCTGGTTATAATGATGGTAGCTCTCAAGTGGTGATATTGGATGATGAGCTTGGTGTAGTGAATATTCCGTGGAGCAGGGTAAGACGAGTTGAGTTTATGGAAACTCCTAAAAATCTCCCTAGAATTATGGGAGCACCTTTGTACGGTACTGTGGACACCCATCGTAAAGGTACTTTTACTGGCTATGTTCAATGGGATCATGATGAACGTATTGGTACTGATAAGCTGGATGGCGATACCCGAGATGGCGATGTTTCAATAACCTTTGACAATATTAAAAGCATTGAGAGAAGCGGTAATGGCAGTCAGATTGTATTGTATTCTGGCAGAGAGCTTTTCTTAACAGGATCGAATGATGTGAATAGTGGTAATAGAGGAATAATCGTGAGTGTAGACAATGTTGGTAAGATAGATATTCCCTGGAGTAGTTTTAGGTCTGTTACCTATGAAAAGGCAAAAGCATCTGGACCATCTTATGCTAGCTATGCGGTGCCCAAAGGCTTAAGTGGTAAGGTTTATACTTATGATGATGAGCAGATTAATGGTCAGATCATTTTTGACCTTGATGAAGCTTATGAGTTGGAGATACTTGAGGCCAAGGATGATGATGTAGAATATAAAATACCTTTCAGAAATATTAAGTCTATAAGGCCAAAGAACTATAACTACTCAATGGTTGTCTTGAGAAATGGAAATGAGCTTCTATTAGGTGATGCACGCGATGTGTCTGATAGAAATGCCGGGCTCTTGGTTTATACAAAAGGTGGAAACGAGCCTGTTTACATTGAGTGGAAGAATGTAACGGAAATTGTTTTCGATTAAGTTAAATTCGTAAAACATCAATTCTCTATTCGTTGAAGAAAAAGCAGCTCTTACTTACCATTCTTACAGTATTTCTTCTGGCATTTGCCTATATCTTATATGCACTTAGCCTAGCCGTAGAGGTTTATTATACCATTGGGTGGATTCTTGCCGTGGTGGCATTATTGATAATAGGCAACGGCTTTATTTCAATGCTTTTTGATAAAAAACTACCTTGGTTAAAGTTTGGCAGTAGAAGGTTGTTTTCCCACCTTGGTTTCGGCATCGTTTACTCATTGATTATAATAAACCTGGCCTATTTGTTATTTAAATGGGTGCTGACGAACGAGCCACCAACCACCTCTCAGATGGTAGTTACTAATGCTTATGGGCTTGTACTTTTTATCCCTGCATTTTCAGTTTATTTCAGCATGTACTTTTTAAGACATTGGCAGAAATCGGTACTGGAGACCGAAAAGTTCAAAAAGGAGACTTTGAAGTTTGAGCTGGACAACCTTAAAAGTCATCTTGATCCGCATTTCCTTTTCAACAATTTAAATATTCTGTCTTCTTTGATAGATACCAGCAAAGAAGAGTCAAAACGCTTTCTGGATAAGTTTGCCGATGTATATCGGTCGTTGTTGAAAACCAAAGATGAAGATCTCATAGCCATTGAAGATGAACTGGAGTTTATCAATGCCTATATCTATCTGCTTAAGACCAGGTTTGAAGAAAACATAATCTTCAATATTGATATTGATAAGTCTGTAAGGTTTATGATGATCCCACCATTGACCATTCAGCTGATGATTGAAAATGCTATTAAGCATAATGTGGCCAGTGAAAAGAAGCCTTTAAAAATTGATGTGGAGACGAAGGGGAAACTCCTTAAAGTGTGCAATAATCTAAATGAAAGGCCAAAAGATCCGGGGCAACCTGAAGGATCAGGAATAAAGAATATAAAACGTAGGTACAGCTATTTTACTGAAGAGCAAGTAGTTATTAACAAGAGTAATGATGAATTCTGTATTACTGTGCCTATTTTGGAGGTAGAAAGCATTTGATATGAAGGTATTAATACTGGAAGATGAAACACTCGCAGGGCAGAAAGTAAAGCAACTGCTTCATGAGATAGATGATAGCTTAGAAATTTTGGACATTATAAAAACAGTAGAAGATGCCAAGGCCTGGTATGATGAGAATGAAACTCCCGATTTAATCATCAGCGATATCCGCCTTCTTGACGGACTTAGTTTTGAGTTCTTTGAATCGATAGAATACAACAACCCTGTAATCTTTACTACGGCTTATGATCAGTATGCCATTAAGGCATTTGAAGTCAATAGTGTAGACTATTTGCTTAAGCCTATTCAAAAGGAGAAAATGGAGCAGGCGTTAAAAAAAGTTCAAAAGAATAATGCCAGCAATGCTGATAAAATTCCTTATCAGGAAATTATTGCTTTGATGCAGTCGCAGCAGAAGGATTTCAAGAGCC
The DNA here is from genome assembly GCF_040218215.1 of Fulvivirga sp. Taxonomy (NCBI): domain Bacteria; kingdom Pseudomonadati; phylum Bacteroidota; class Cytophagia; order Cytophagales; family Fulvivirgaceae; genus Fulvivirga; species Fulvivirga sp. The sequence continues at coordinate 519,993 of NZ_JAVJQL010000014.1, read as the reverse complement.
GCTTCATGATCAAGGCCGGGCAGAAGATTTTGGCGATTCCAGTTGAGAAAATTGCCTATTTCAGCAGCATAAACAAGCTGACTTATATAGTGGGTTATGATGGCAAGAAGTATCCTTATGACCAAACACTTGAAGTTGTAGATCAGCAGGTTGATCCAAAACTATTCTTTAGAGCAAATAGAAAATACATCACGAAATTCGATGCCATTAGCGAGATACACCCTTATTTCAAAGGCAGGATTAAAATAAACCTCAATCCTGAAGCCGAAGATGAAATTGTCATTAGTGCAGATAGGACACCAGAGTTTAAAAAGTGGCTGGACCAGTAAGATTTTGATACTCCGTAAGATAATGACACAATCAATTGTATCATTATGATACGATACATTAATGCATTATATTTTAAGTAGTTGGTTTTCAGATGTTTATGTTTTAGGCATTGGGTTTGGTTTTAATTGATTAATTTTCATTAAACCACCAATGTTATGTTATCTCAATATCTACTCGTTGCCTGGCGAAACATTTTAAAACACCAACTACATTCTATTCTCAATATTATTGGTTTAGGAGTGGGCCTTGCAGCATGCTTTATTATCGCAATTTATGTGAATTTCGAGCTCTCTTATGATAAGCACCACCCTCAGTCTGAAAACCTGTACCGTATTGCGTTAAACCGCATATACCCACAAAACGAAGTCAATTGGGCAATTATTCCAGTACCAGTGGCTCCAACAATAACAGAGTTGCTTCCAGAGGTGGAGAACTACACACACGTCACAATGGAGGATTTACCATTTGGTCGTTCAGGCACCAAACTTCGGGATCAGGAAATTACCACTGTGGATTCAGGATTTTTTGATATTTTCCACGCCCCTGTTATAAAAGGTAGTCTTACTAATGATTTTTTTAAGCGCAAGGATGGTGTCATTTTAACGCAACGTGCTGCAAAAAAATACTTTGATAGCGAAAATCCAATTGGACAATCGATGAGTTTTAAAATAGAAGAGGGAACAAAAGAGTTGATTGTGGAAGCTGTTATTGAAGATCCATTACCGTCCATGCATTTTAGTTATGAAGTTATTACAAGTGTTGAGTCACTTTCAATACCTCCCTTCATTGCAGAAAACTGGGGCTATTGGGGATTTTTAAGTTATATAAAAGTTTACCCAGATGTTGACATCTCTACTTTAGAAGAAAAGATTACGAAAATCTCCGAAGAACATCAATCAGAAGGAGATAACGATTACAACGACTGGTTAGACGCAGGTAATCGTTACAATTATTTTTTACAGCCCGTTCCTTCTATTCACCTCGAATCCAATCTGATGGCTGAGTATCAAATAAATTCCAGCAAGGATTTGGTCTATTTCTTTGCGCTCATTGCTGTGCTCATATTAGTTATAGCAATCGTAAATTTTGTGAATCTTGCTACAGCCAAGGCTTCTCATCGCACATTGGAGGTGGGTATTCGTAAAGCGGTCGGAGCTTATAGACAGGAACTTGTGATTCAATTTCTAATGGAATCAACGTTGATAAGCTTCATAGCTATGGCTGTTGCCCTTCCTGTTACTCAGATAACCTTGCCTTTTGTTCAGGCTATGACAGGGAAAGCGCTTTCATTATCCATCATGGTTTCACCTTTGGGCATTTTAGTGGTAATAGGTTTGCCCATTATCCTGGGTCTTTTGTCAGGGTTTTATCCAGCACTCTACTTATCTCATTTTCGACCAGCAGTTGTATTCCAGAAAAATGCTGTGCGTAGAGGTAGATACAGTTTCAGAAGGCTATTGGTTATAGGTCAATTTGTGATAGCAGTATTATTGATAGCAGGCACAGCAACAGTTTATCGTCAGGTTCACTTTTTATCAAACACCTCTTTGGGTTTTGATAAAAATCAGCTCATTAGTATTGATCGGATTTCTTTGCCCGAAGAGAAAATTGAGAGTTTTGCGCAACAGGCTCGCGAACTCCCTGGGGTAGAGGGAGTGGCTATTTCGAGTTACCCAATAGATGCCATTCATGAAGGCAATGTTTTGCGTCATCCAGATCAGCCTGAAGGTTGGATCAATGCGACTATGCTGCATGTAGATGAACAATATATTCCCACCATGGGTATGCAATTAATAGCTGGAAGAAATTTCCTGGCCACTGAAGTGAATCAGAAGAACGAAGGCCCCGAAAATGTAATTTTGAATGCGACCACAGTTAAGGCCTTGGGTTGGTACCCAAATGAAGCTGTTGGACAAACCATTGTTCAAGAGGGCGCCAAAAAGACTATCATTGGTGTGGTGGAAGATTTTAATTATGAGCCGCTACATAATGAAGTGGCTCCTTTAGAGCTTAGATGCACCTATTATGAGCGGCCAGTGCGTGCAGCCAACATTCGGATATCTGCCAATAGAACACCAGAAGCACTTGCCGGGCTCGAGAATTTATGGAATGATTATGCTAAGGATAAAATTTTCGCTTTTGAATATCTTGATGAGGTAATGGCTGAAGACTATGATGATGAGCGCTTAACGGGCAAGCTGTTTATTGCCTTTTCAGGATTAGCAATTTTGATTTGCTGCCTTGGGCTTTTCGGATTAATGGCTTTTATGGCAGAGCGTAGGGCCAAAGAAGTGGGCGTACGAAAGGTAATGGGTGCCAGAATGAGCCAAATAATTATGCTGCTGTCAACAGACTTTATGCGTCTTGTGCTGATCTCTTCAATTATCGCCATTCCAATTGCCTGGTATGGACTTGATCAGTGGTTAGAAGGTTTTGCCTACAGAGTAGAAAATTCTTTTTGGATATTAATGTTATCTGGTGCTATTGCCACCATTATTTCAATGGTAACGGTGGTTTATTATGCTTATCGTTCAGCTTCGGTAAACCCCACTAATTTATTAAAGGAGGATTAGAAGTGCTTTAACAAGGTTAGGCCTGGTATGGATAGGCCTAACTTTGTTTTTCATTCACATTGGGTAGTGTAATAATAAACTCGGTCCCTTCAAATCTAGTGGAGTTCACTTCAATCTTACCATGCAGTTTGTCAATGGACTCTTTAACAATGTATAGCCCAAGGCCAGATCCTGAACCTTTGTCTGACGCTCTAAAGAACATCTCAAAAATTCTATTCTTTACATCTTCATCAACGCCTTCACCATTGTCTTTCACTGATATTCTGGCGTGGTCATTTTCAACTTTGATATTTAAGCTGATATAAGGCTCAGACTTTGACATATCAGCGTATTTGATGGCGTTTGATATCAGATTATTAAATATGATTTTAATCCTAAAAGGATCGGAATAAAAGTCCATACCACCTTCAATGCTGAAATTCTTTTTGATTTTACTCACATTGTCCATGTAGTTAAGCAGCTCGAAAGCAGCATCAAACTCTTTCTTAAAATCAATTTTACAAATCTCAATTTCAAGACGTTTGTTTCGTGAGTAGTCTACAATGTCCTGAATAAAGTAGTCTAGTCGGTGTAGACTTTTCTCCTGAAGCTTTGCAAGCTGTAGCACTTCATCATGCTCTGTCTTCTTCAATAAGTTGACGAGCCCCAATAGTGAAGCAATGGGCGCTCTAAGGTCATGAGAGGCACTATAAACAAATCGGTCCAGCTCCTGGTTGATTTGGTGTAGCTCTTCATTGTTTTGCTGAATTTTATTTTCAGCAATTTTTCGTTCGGTAATATCCCTAACAATAGCTTGAATATAGACATTGCCCCCAATATCTAATCGGTTTAAAGATACCTCAGCATCGAAAGGAGTGCCGTCATATTGGATGTGCTGCCACTCGAAGAATTGAGGGTTTCCTTCCATTGCCGCTATTATTTTTTCCATAGCAGACTCCTCTGAGGACCTTCCATCAGGTTGATAGGCTGGTGAGAAGCGGTAAGGCGTTTCACCTATAATCTGATCTCTTTTACATTTAAAAATCCGAAGGGTGGATTCATTACAGTCCACAAAAGTTTTACTATCCATCATGAAGATGGCATCATTGGCGTAGTTAAAGAGGGTTTTAAAACGCTCTTCACTTTCAATGATTTTAGTTTGTTTCCTTAGCTGTTCTGTAATATCAATCCAGACCATAAGCAGCCCAGAGTTGGTAGGTATGCACTTGGTGTGAAACTGCCGATTATTGTAGGTGATGGTGCTTTTAGCAGTTTGGCCATTAAGCGCTAAATTGATGTCAGAAATTATATGGGCTTCTTCTTTATAAATATCCAGAGCCGATTGGCCTATAAGTTGTTCTGAAGTTTGGTTTGTCAGTATGTTATCTAGCCCATCAACAGATAGAATAGTTGCATTAGCATCTAAAAAATGAACGATTACATTTGAATCAGCAACTTCAGACATAATTAGGCTTCCAGATTGTATATCACATTGACTATATAGGCTTTTGGCTTAAGGATTTTATATTACTACAAGTTAATGTAATTGTACTTTAGATTCAAATGTTAGTCATTGTTAGGGAAATCAATCAGTTTTATTTTTTTGGTCTGTATATCTGATTTTGACATACGGTTTTGAAGAACTGTGTACGTGTAAAAACCAGTATATTGGATTTGATATAAAACTGATCATGAATAAATTTAATATCCATATCATTTTTTGGTCAGATCTAAGGTTCCTTGATGAAAGATGTGCTACAAAGAAAAGAGTAAGAAGGACATTCCATATCATCATGATAATATGAGTAATGAATATTTTATCCCGAAACCCTGCCAGATTTAGTGACAAGAAATTTAGATAGATAAGCAGAAAGTATAATGTGAGAATAATGGAAGCTATTTCTAATGCATATCTTACGTTGGATTAAGTTTCATCATTGTTGCGCCTAACGCCTGTGTAGAAAACGTATACCACACGAGGCTATAAAAAACTAAACGTAGCATTTTCTGCTAACTTTCTCAACGTTCACAAGTCAAAAACAGCTTAATCCTTTCAAGTTCCTACTGCGTTCTAGTTGGTCGTCCCGCTATGTAATGCAAGCAGAAAATGCGGTGCAAGTTGCACTACCTGAAACTACAAAGTGCTTAGCATATGTTTTTCTACACCATGTTGGCACACGTTAGTTCTATTTCACACTGTTTTTGATTGCCGATATCAATAAATTCTATTTCAGGCAATAAATAATGATAGATTTCATATTTCTTTTCGGTTCTCAATTGTTCAATTACCTGAATTAATTTACTTTGAATGGTTTCGGTTATATACATTAGATTCCTTCTTCGAAATGACTTTTCTTTTTCATATTGTGAGTATGAATCCCAATCATCCCAATTAATTTCGGGAATAATAAATAATTGCGATTGTTCATTTAGAATTTCAAAGAGCACTTTTACTTCAGCTGAATTGGATTCGTATTTTTGAATTTGACAATATATTTGCTCTGGTTGGGCATATGACCAATTTCTATCTAAATCCGGTTTACGCCTACTATAATACGAAGTGTGTTGATTCATATTGTGAATTACTATTTTCTCAAGAATCAAAGATTTTAGTGGGACTACATTATCATTTTGAAATTGTTGTTTAAGGTTAAATACTAATTGATTCGTTCTATCTGCATATTTTTTCTGTAAAATGTTTTTGATGGAATCACTGATATTTACGTCATATTTAAGAGCCTTTTTAATTTCTGAATTGACATATTCATATCTCCCCTTATTTTGGTTGTAGTAGGAATCGTTTATAATACTCCTGTCCACATTGGTGACTTGGAATATTAAGAAAGAGGTAAGAGAAAATATCAATAAAGAATAAATTGCCCAATTATGAATTTTGAATATTAGTCTTATTGAAAGCCAATGTGCAATGAATATGTAAATAGGAATACAAAACAACAGTAAGCTAAAGTCACGGATGAAATTTAATTGATTGTCAAATCCCTGTTGCCCATATACTATAATAGGTATTACTGAACCCAATCTCCCGACTATCATTATAGCCACAAATACGATAAACCAAGAATTGGCAACTGCAAACCTCTGATAATACAGTTTTTTGATATAGCTGTTTCTGCCATTTAACCAATAGACAATTGTTAAGCCTAATCCTATGCTGGTTGAAAATGTAGCTGTGAATAAATCATAGATTCTGAAATCTCTTTCAGGAAGAATGTAGAGGTCATTCATGGAAGTAACCATTCTTAATGCCTCCCGTGAATAATTGAAAAATAAGCTGAATATAAATGATGAGGCAATTCCAACAACTATACCTGTCCAAAACCTGCGTCCACCTAATTTATTTATAGATATCTCTGGCTTTAAAAAACCTTTTTTTAACATTTATCGCAGAATTCATTTTAATGTGTGCCAACGCCCCTGTAAGGCGCGTGTTTTTACTTTAGTTCAGGGCATAAAACTAGCACGATTTGGGTTTAGAACCTAGTTCCGCAACAAGCAGCTTAAGACACTTCGTTTCTGTTGGTCGTCCACAAGTTAAGAGATGAAAGTGGATGTGAAAAGCCAACCCAAAACGTGCGGCTGAGCCGCACCAAAGCATTTTAGGACTTCGCAAGGTGAAGTCCACATGCGCTCTTATAGCATGTTGTAGCACGTTTAGTCTTGAAAGTAGTTGTCATCATTTGCTTTGAATTCAATAACCATTTTATCAAAGTCTTTGATGTGTCCTTTTACCCAGTCAACTCGATTTAGTCTTTCACTTTTAGATATTTCTGATATGAAATTCTTGTTTACCAATTTGATGAATTCCTGTTTTTCATCTTGTTGGAAGTTCATATTCCCCAGTGAGTCTGTTGGTTCAATCCTATAAAGAGTGTCGTTCTGTAATATTAAATAACGTCTATTTGGGTCTTTTTTAAAATCGAGTACTAAAACATTTTCATGCCATTTGTATTTGCCTCGTGCAATTGACCCCATTTGAGCATGGCTATCAATTTCAGTTGATGTTACACTACCGTCACTTCCTAATTTTAATTCTGCGAGATACCCAAATATATTTATTTGAGAATTGTAGTACTCGTAGGTTACATCATGTCCACAACCTACAAGAATACTACAAATGACTATTATAAGGAGTTTCTTCATCCAACTAACAATGTGCTACAACGTCCAGCTAAAATGAGTATGCACCAAAGTTGCTAGAAGTACTGAGGCTTCTATTTTGTCGGATCCTTTCAAATGGCTCAGTTTGCATATTCATTTTTAGCATTTGTTGGCGGTTTTTTATTTTACATTCGAAGCAGAAGGTTTGTTATTTCCAGCGTCAATCAAAACAACGCTTGGGTCATTTTCAAGCTTCAACTCTTTTAAAATCTTACTCACTTTTACTAATTCAGCACCATCAAAATACATTATTACCTTGATGCTTTTACTGGTGTTATTGGCAGCCTCGTATACACCAACTTGATTTTCTAAATTCATCCTTAATTTAGAGTTAGAGGCTAATTTGAATTCCACCAGAGTCTTATCCTTTGAACCACTTGAGACTGTGTAATCAACAGGTCCTCTTCCATTATTAACTTCTCGGTTTACATCAAATGGTGTTGCATGCCAAGTTAATCGATATATCACCTGTAAATCGGCCTCTCTTTTAATCGGATTTCCCTTGGAATAGAATAGTCTGTAGCCATCCTTATTCTCAATCACATCTTTCAAAAATTCTACACGCTCAAGAGCTTCTTCAAATGAGCCTTTAGGGTTAATTTCATAAAATTTTGTTTGTTCAATTAGTTCGCCAATCAGGGTTGAAACATTCTTGATGAATACTTCTTCGACTTCTTCGACTTTTTCTTGAGATACATTTTTTGCTCCAACCTTATTTTCTTCTTTGGACTTTATATAATACTTGAGAATATCAGGAAATTGCTTGATCGTTTCGTTAATCGCAAAAGAAAGCTCTTTTTGGGTTGGACGTTTCTTTTTTGGTTTCGGAGGGATTTTTGAACGGAAATAATTGTGAATTTCTGAACGGAGTTGATCGTTTGGAATTGCATTGCAGATGCTTTCAAAACTACCCTTCAAGTCATTACTATTTATCCAATTATCATCTTTTGTAAGCAGATCTTTTGGTGTTAGTAATACGAAATCACCATTTATGAATGGCAAAGTAAATTGTTTGGGCATCCATCTTTCAAGCTCATAGTTGAAATAAACTTTGTCAACCATAATTGTCTTTACTTGTTCTGATTCCAAGTGGTCACTTGCAAACTTTTCTGTGAACTCTGCTAAGTATCCTTTTATAAGATTGCAGGTAAAGTCACTTATGTTATCCTTTCCAACTCCAATTTGAAATAAGCCAGCTTTTTCTAGATGAGATGAAACCGTTACTCTTTCGTTATTTAAATCGTCATATACGATATGCATACTTGCGGACATAGCCTCACCAAACTGCTTCCCTAGTCCACTTCCACCATTCCCAACCAAGCTATAGCCAAGCCAATTTTGCCTTACTTCGGAAAATTTATACCAACTTTTAATATTAGCATCTGTAATGTTTCCTTCTTCAGATTTAGATTTCAAAAAAGTCAAGTATTCAATTATGCTCGAATGCAATTCTTGATACTCTGTTCTATTGCTTCCAAAAAGTAAAAATGGATCAATAAACAATGGCAGGTCATTGATTAGTGAGATGTTAAATGCGTTATAGTCTTCCAAGACTTGTTCATCTACGTCAAAGTAGTCAGAAAAGTATACCATTATCTCTATTTTCAATTACCGCCAACAACCGGATATGAACAATGGTGCATATCCGCACTGTATCTTTTAAGCTAATCTAAATGATTTTTTCTTTTCTGAGGAGGTTTTTACTATATGGCTCTACAGTTGACCTTTATACTCGTACAAGCTCAAATATTTCAGTCAACCCTTTTCCCGATTCGGTCTGTTTATAGTCCGACTCATCCTAATACACTATATATATAGCCCTACAGTTTTCATATTTGAATTGTCATTTAGTTGACGCGGTCAAAACAAAAACTTTCAAGGTCAAAAACCTGTCTGCCGAACAGGCAGGCTTAAAACAACTACAAAATGAAACAACAGATTACAACACTTGCAGTAGCCATTCTCTTTTTCCTATGCGCAGGCAATACTCAAGCCCAGGATGAAGGATTTCTATATGGAAAGGTCACCACTATAGATGGAAAATCATTTACGGGAGCATTGCGATGGGGAAAAGAGGAAGCCTACTGGACAGACATGTTCAACGCTTCCAAGGAAAGAAACAACAACCTCAATTATCTGTCTCGTGAAGAGATGGATGATCTTGAAGAGCACTATCGCAGAAGAAATGGCAACAGCTATCACTGGGGCGAATTCTTAAACATCAGATGGTCAAATGATGATTATGATAACAAACATCAGCATCAGTTTGTATGTCAGTTCGGAGAGATCAAGGTCATTCGCCCTACAGGCAGACAGAGAGCTGAAATCATGCTTCAAAACGGTCAAAAGTTTGATGTTGATGGTGAAGGTTATAATGATGTCGCCTCGGATGTCAAGGTTATTGATGCTGAGATTGGTGAAATCAAATTGGACTGGTCAAGAATTGAAACAGTAGAGTTTTCTGATGCCCCGGCAAAAATTGCTAATAAGTTTGGTGAGCCATTATATGGCACTTTAGAAACTTATGGCGGCACGTTTACTGGTTTTATTCAGTGGGATCATGATGAAAGGGTAAGTACTGATAAGCTGGATGGCGATTCTGAAGATGGTGATGTATCCATTGAGTTCGGCAACCTGAAGTCTATTGAAAGAGATGGTTTTAGAAGCAGAGTGGTTTTAAACTCTGGTAGAGCGATGGACTTAAGAGGTAGCAATGATGTAAATTCTGAAAACAGAGGGATTATTGTTACTAATGATAAAATAGGCAGAGTGGATATTCCATGGAGGGAATTCAAAAAGGTGTCTTTTTCAAAAGTTGCTGAAAAGCCTAAAGCCTACTCAAGCTTTAAGAGTCAAAAGGAATTAAATGCTTCTGTAAAAACTACCAGTGGCGAAACACTTTCAGGAAAGATCATATTCGATTTGGATGAGGAATATGACTATGAAGTATTGCAGGGTAAAGATGATGACATTGAATACATTATACCTTTCAAATACATCAGTAAAATAGTGCCAAGAAACTATGATAACAGTGATGTGACTTTAAAAAATGGAGAGAAGATCATGTTGGGCGAAGGGCAGGATGTTTCAGATATGAATACCGGAGTGTTGGTCTTCAAAGACAAAAACAGGCCTATCTACATCATGTGGAAAGACATCGAAGAGATATCATTTAATTAACTAAGCAGTAAAAAATGATAGGAGTAGCACCACGCCACGGGCGTGGTGTTTTTTCTTGTATACCCACGAACTGTCATCCCGGAAATTTTATTCCTATATTTTTGAAAGGAATAAAATTATCCGGGATCTATTAAAATGATGTGAGATACCGGATAAAATCAGCTTTTTAAAAAGTTAAAGCTGATTTTTCCGGCATGACGAAGTATGATTGGTTGATGGATCAATCAATCACAGCCCATTAAACCACTCTTTAAAAGCATTTACTTTTTCGCGAGCCACTATAATTTCTTTATCCAAATCAATCACGGGGGAGATTTTCAACCTGCTGTTAGAGTAAACTACAACATCTTTTATGGCATTTATATTGGTGATAAATGACCTGTTGGCACGATAGAAGAGGGCAGGATCTAAAATTTCATCTAATTCTTCCAACTTGTAGTCAATAATGAATTTGCGCTTTTCGTTAGTCACCAAGTAAACATCCCGTCCTTCGGCATAGAACAAAGCAATATCATCAGCAACAATTGACCGGATATGCTCACCAAGCTTCACCATAAACCTGGTTTTATAAGTCTTCTGCTGGAGCTGTGCCAATGCATGAGATAGATCAATGGTGGGCTTTGCACCACTGCCGAAATTCTTTTTTAGCCCTTCTAGTTTGTTGAGTGCCTGGCTGAGATCGTCAAAAGTGATAGGCTTTAGCAGATAGTCGATGCTGTTGACTTTGAAGGCATCAATGGCATACTCGTCAAAGGCGGTAATAAAAATTATAGGCTTTTGAATGTTCACTTGCTCAAAGATTTCGAAGCTCTTACCATCTATCAGCTGGATATCCATAAAGATAAGATCGAGCTCATCCTGGTGCTCTTTCAGCCACCGTACGCTATCGGCAACGGAAGTCAACTTTTCCAGCACCTTGATACTGGCATCATATTTAGATAAATAGCGCTCAAGTTTTTCAGCAGCAGGCACCTCGTCCTCAACTATAAGTACATTCATTTATTGATATTAGATTTTACAGGCAACAAGCAATATTCATAAATTTTTACCATCATTGAAAATCAAGAATTTATACTAGCTTCTTCCGAAGTTAAGGGTTCTTCCACAACTGCCAACATCGGTATTTTTACATAGTTCTGGTCATATGCCCTTACATGGACTACCGGTTTTTCGCTATAATAGCCATAAGAATTCTGAATCTTATCCAATATATCTTCTTCCATTGGGCTTAGCCTTTCATTAAGAGCGTATTCAATTACAATGTAACCATCTTCTTTTTCATGCTCTATTGATATCTGCAATGGGTTATATTTATTGATGATTGTCATTCTAATTGCCCGTTCTATTAAAATTGGGAATGAACCAGGCACAGCGGGAGACTCCAATATGCTTTCAGGCAAATTTGATTTTAAGATGATCTTGTTATCAAACTTATAATTAAGCAAATGAACAATATGATTGGCCGCTTTTAGTTCGGAAGCCAAAGTGGCAAATTCCGTTTTCTTGTTACTCAAAATGTAGCGGTATACCGATGAAAGGTGATCTATATATTCTTCACTTTCATCAGCATCTCTATGAACAAGAGAAATTAATATTTCAAGTCCATCATACAGGAGTGTAGGGTTTACTTCATGTTTGAAATTCCTGAGCTCATTTTCAACCATATCAGTAAGTATCCTTTCTTCATTGAGCTGCGATATGTTCTGTTTTTGAAGATATAAATGACTGAAGAATAGAAGGTTGTATAGTAAACTTGAGATTCCGAAAATGGCATTAAAGATAATCAGCTGTGTATCTGTTATCCCAAATTGAACGATGTACTCGAAGTATGCGGAGATGCTTATGGACACAGTAACTACGGTGACAAGCAGCCCAATAAGCAATTGAAGCAGTATCTTGTTGCCAAGATATTCAGTATCAAACTTATTGAGTAAAATGGCATTTAACCTAAGCACTTCTGTTACCAAATAGCTTAAGCCAATACAAACATATACCTCCTGGCTGCTGAATATAGATGAAAGCTGTCTGATGTCATTATTGATAAGCAAAATCATCAGGTAAACCAAAATGCCATAAACTGGAGGTATCAGTAATCTGAAAAAGGCGTTATTTATGATCATCTTTTTCATGCCGACTTAGCAGGTTTGTTTTGGATCACCGGAAGCATAACCGTGTATTTATGGGCATCATCAATGCGGATGTTCCTTGTAGTAAAGAATTGATATCGCTTGATGATATTTTCTAACCCAACGTGCATCGAGTGTACATGCAAAGGCTTTTCAGTCTTGGTGTTCGTAATGCTTATATCAGTATTGTCAATTGCGCTGATATATATGCTCAGCGGCTTATCTTTTGAAATAACATTATGTTTCACTGCGTTTTCAACTAGCATTTGCAAAGTCAGCGGTGGTATTTTACTGTCCATGATATTGGGAGGTAGGTTAATATCCAGCTTCAGATTGTTCTCAAACCTGACTTGTAGTAAGTAGTTGTAGGACTTAACAAATTCTATCTCCTGCTGTAGCGTGACAAACCGCTTCGCATTGTTGTTTAAAATATACTGATAAGTAGAGGCCAGCCGTCTTATGAAGTCTTCTGCCAGATGCGGGTCTTTAAAAATTAAAGATGAAATCGTATTCAAGCAGTTGAACAGATAGTGCGGACTCAGTTGGGATTTTAAGGCTTCAAACTGAAGCTCAAGTTGCTTTCTTTGGTTTTTGGCACTTTCAATATGTACTACATTGTATTGATGATAAGAATAAAGCGCAAAATTGATGACCGTGTAAATTAAAATACCGATGATAGTTAAGATCAGAAGCTTGGCTGTAACATCATAATGAACAGTTGTATATTCATTAAAGGCCAGCTGTGGGGAATCAATTTTTAAGAATATGACACCAATAGCACCCAGTATCAAAAAGGCAATTAGCGTATTGATAATAAAACCAAGAAAAAACCTTCCTGATAGATTTTGGCTCCACGACACGAGCTTATTTAAAATCCTATCTGAGTAATAGAGTGCCAGACCAATGATGTTGGTAGTCAGCGCACATAAAGCGAAGTATCCCAGATGACCTTCCAGGGAAGGGAAGAGTCCCTTTTCGCTATAGTATAGATAAATAAAATAGGTAATGCCGATGAATGAACTTATGCCGATTCCCAGCCAGAGCTTTCGCATTCTTCCGTAAACTAATGAGTGGTAAATGGCCATGATAAGCCCAATCTAGCAATTTCAGCGTTGATTAGAAAGCTTATCATGACCTGTTGTTATTGAAATCTTTTGAGAAGAAAGACTTTAATCGATCGCCTTGACCGCACGACCGTAATATGTGTCAGATCCTATTTTTCTGGCAGCTTCCCGATAAGCCTTTTTAACTTCATCATCACTGGCCCTTACGTGGTCGGCTAGAGAGGTAAGCGCTTCTGATAAGTAGTAGTCACTGTCTATTTCACCAGCAGCTTGCAATAAGGCTATAAGTGTATTCTTTTCTATTCTGTCTGCTCTAGAGGCATCTTTTATTATTTCTGCCGCATAAGTGGAGGAACTCATATCTGCTATGGCTTCAGAAAGTGCCGCCATTGTATTAGCTTCAATTTTTTGTTCACGCATCATCTTTGAAAGTACACTTGACAGGTAGTAATCGGAGTCCATGTTTCGGTTTAGCAGCTTGACCATATTTGTTAAAGTTTTTTCCTCCATTCGGCTATCAAGCATATCGCTGAACACTTGAGACATGTAGTAATCTGAACCTATTTCAGAGACATTTTCCATAAGTGAGTTAAAAGCTTCTGCGGATAATCCGTCCTTCTTCATGGCTTTGCTCAATACCTGGGACTGGTAATAGTCAGAGCCAATACTTCCGGTTGCTTTAATAATTTGATCAAGCGCATTTGGGCTTAAGTTTCTCATGCTCAGCAGTTCACTTAGTACTTCTGACTGATAGTAGTCTGAGCCAATTTCTGATGTGGCATACATGATTTTTGACATCACAGCGTCAGAAGGTGAAGTGCCTGTAAAGGCTTTTCTCAACACTTGAGATTTGTAATAGTCACTATCAATTTTAGCCACAGCATCAAAATAGGCTTCGCGGGTGTTTTCCTTGCTTAGAAACTTATCGCTTGTGTCCTCAAGCAGTTGAGACAGATAGTAACTTGAAGAAATATCCCTTGACAACTGAGAAATTGCCGAAATCAGATCATTATCAGTCAAGCCAGGTTTTTGGAATAACAGTTTGCCATAAATAGACTGCACATAGCTGCTTTCAAGTCTTGAGATTTCATTCATTACAGCATTTACACCACCTTCTTTAAAGTATCTGTTAATTCTGCTTTTGGCTGCAATACCTGTTGACCTTACCAAATCAGGCAGTATCTCTTCCAACCATTTTCTACCTTCTGGCTCCCAGGCTACTTTTGATCTACCTTCATAATACTCTTTTACCAGCTTGCCGGCAGAGGGCTCGATAACAATTGACCGTTTGCTACCGAATGTTGTTTTGCTTACTTCAAAATATCCTCCTGGTGCGATAGAAGTAATGTCAGTGTCCGTGGCATTGACTTCTATTTCGCCACGGTATTCAACATCGAAGCTTTTTAACCCACCAAAGGTGATTTTAGTGGTGCGATGCTTGCCACTGGATAATTTTGAGTTGTAGCTGTTTTCGTCATGGATGGTTAAGCTTTGACCTGATGCTGAGAAATTGACCATTAACATCAGTGCGAGTAACCATGTTGCTATTTTGAGCCTGCCTGTTCGGCAGACAGGTTTTTGACCTTGGATGTTCATAACTATATAATTTGAGTTCACTGTTGATTACGGTACAATTATGCATGATAGTTTCGTACACCTATAATAAGATGTACTGAACTGCAGGATTGATGTATTGAATTGTAGGAAATAAATAAGGCCATCCGCTAACTAGCGGACGGCCTCTAAATAATGTTTAACAAAATCTACTCAGGTAGATTAGCTTTGAAGGTCTCATAACCCGTATCTCCACTTAAGGAAGTGTCACATCCCAATTCAGTTGCTTTGGCTGTAATATCTGCTACCCTGGTTTCAGGACTTGGGTGAGTACTTAAAAATTCAGGAGTTCCACCAGCGGCACCTTCATCTTCTAGCTTTTGAAAGAAGTTTTTAACACCATCACATGCATATTTTGTCTTTGCATTGTATTCCACTGCTCTGTCATCCGCTTCAGCTTCGAATTCACGGCTAAAGCTCAATCCCGCAACAGTACCTGCTACCTGCCCTGCAATTTTGGTTAATTGTCCAGCATCCTGACCAAGAAGAATACTTAATAAAACCTGAATACCATATTGCTTTTGTAGATTGCTGCTGGTATGTCTTAGATCAGCATGAGCAATTTCATGACCTAAAACACCCGCCAAATCATCAGCTTCATCCAAATATTTGATTAATCCAGTGTATACATAAATATATCCTCCAGGAGTGGCAAAGGCATTTAATACTTCGTCATCATGAATTATATGTACATCCCAGACAAACTCATCTCTGTAGGTCACATCCCCATTGTTCAATATTTCATTTACCATCCCATCCAAGTAGGCATAGGCATCAACATACCCAGCCCTATCAAGTATGGGATAAGTCGCAGGGTCAGCGGCTATTTCATCACTCACCTGCTTGCCCAGATCCTTGTCATCCTGAATGCTAAAAAGAGGAATGAACTTATTGTTTTCATCACACGCACTAAAAGTCAGTAGTCCTCCTAAAACAATTAAAGCCAATAGAACTTTTATTTTACTATTTGTCATCATAATTCAAATTTAGTTGATTTTGATTTAACCAAAACGATGCCATTTATTTAATCATCATTATTTGAAAGAGTTTATTTATCAAATTAATAGTATTTCATGGTTGACATACTATTTTTGCACCATGGCAGAACAGATTTTGATCCTTGACTTCGGCTCTCAATACACGCAACTAATTGCCCGGAGAGTTCGAGAACTGAATGTTTACTGCGAAATCCACCCTTACAACAATATTCCCGAGATTACAGATGATGTAAAAGGAGTTATCCTTTCTGGTAGTCCGTGTTCTGTTAGGCAGGAAGACGCCCCCGATGTTGACCTTGATTTATTTAGAAAAAAAGTACCATTACTAGGTGTTTGTTATGGTGCCCAGCTGATGGCCCAAAAGGGTGGTGGTAAGGTGCTTCCTTCCAAAATCAGGGAGTATGGCAGGGCTAAATTGTCAAAGTCAGATCAGCATAATGATTTGATGAAAGAGATCAATCTCGACTCGCAGGTGTGGATGTCACATAGTGATACCATTTCTGAATTACCAGAAAATTACGAGATCATAGCCAGTACACCTTCAGTGGCCGTAGCTGCTTATCATATAAAAGGCGAGGATACCTATGGTATTCAGTTTCACCCTGAGGTTACTCACTCTACACAGGGTAAAGAGCTACTAAGAAACTTTGTAGTTCACATTTCAGGGTGCTCACAAGACTGGACACCAGATATATTTGTGGAGGCTACCGTAGCTGAGCTAAAAGAGAAATTGGGAGATGATAAAGTAGTTATGGGGCTTTCAGGTGGGGTTGACTCTTCTGTGGCAGCTACCTTGATTCATCATGCTATAGGCAAAAACCTGTATTGTATCTTCGTTGACAACGGGCTGCTGCGTAAAAATGAATTTGAAGATGTTTTGGATTCATACAAGCACATGGGGCTTAACGTTAAGGGAGTAGATGCTAAAGATAAATTCTATGAAGCTTTAAAAGGACTTACGGATCCGGAAGCTAAGAGAAAGGCAATAGGCCGGGTTTTTATTGAAGTCTTTGATGAAGAGTCTCATAAGATAGAAAATGTAAAATGGTTAGGACAGGGCACTATTTACCCTGATGTGATAGAATCTATTTCCGTTAAGGGTCCATCTGCAACAATCAAATCGCACCACAATGTAGGTGGGCTTCCAGACTTCATGAAACTAAAAGTAGTGGAGCCATTGAACACTTTGTTTAAGGATGAAGTGCGGTTGGTAGGCAAGACACTTGAAATCGATAATAAAATTTTAGGCCGCCATCCTTTTCCAGGTCCAGGGCTTGGTATTAGGATACTGGGGGATATTACCGCAGAAAAAGTGCGTATCTTACAGGAGGTAGATTACTTATTTATCAATGGTTTAAAGAAGGCAGGCCTTTATGATGAAGTATGGCAGGCAGGGGCTATTCTTTTACCTATCAACTCTGTAGGGGTTATGGGTGATGAAAGAACCTATGAGCAGGTAGTAAGCCTTAGGGCGGTGACCAGTGTGGATGGAATGACAGCCGACTGGTGCCATTTACCGTATGAGTTCTTAGCAGATGTCTCAAATGAAATAATCAATGGAGTTAAAGGTGTAAACAGGGTTGTTTATGACATTAGCTCAAAACCACCGGCAACCATCGAGTGGGAATAATTGATCTAAAAACAAATGAATAAACTTATACTTCTTTTTGTCGGGCTTTTATTATTCACAGGAGCGCAAGCTCAAACCAATTGGCAGCAGCAATATATCAATGCAAAATCATTTTACACTGAGGGTAAATATGCATTGGCTATGGAAGCTTTTAAGCCTTTAATTGAAGAGGCTGAAGGTAATTATTTCA
This sequence comes from Fulvivirga sp., assembly GCF_040218215.1. Classification (NCBI taxonomy): domain Bacteria; kingdom Pseudomonadati; phylum Bacteroidota; class Cytophagia; order Cytophagales; family Fulvivirgaceae; genus Fulvivirga; species Fulvivirga sp. The sequence continues at coordinate 502,130 of NZ_JAVJQL010000014.1, read as the reverse complement.
CTACCTATTCATCATTTTTCTATGCTATAAGTGCTTATAAAAGTGGTTATGTGCCAATGGCCAAGAATATGATGTTGCAGATAAAGAGTAAGTATCCAACCTGGACAAAGATGGATGAGGTAAACTACTGGTTGGGCCTGTTCTACTTTGAAGAGAAACAGATGAACCAGGGACTTAACGTCTTAAAGGAGATCAAGGACAAAAAGATCAAAGAAGATGTAGAAGCTTTAAAATATCAATATATCAGTAGGATTGAGGATATAGTTGCACTGCAGGCATTCTATGAATTGCATCCGGAAGAGAAAATAGCAGCCAAGCTTCTTGCCCATAAAATAGCCGATCTACCTTTGGTGGATCAGGATAGAAAGCTTCTCAATGACATCATTGAGAAATTTGATTTTGATCCTGCACTTTTTGATATGCTTGAGATTGAAAAGTCTGAAAAAAAGAATCAATACAAGATAGCCGTTATCATGCCGTTTATGGCCGAAGATCTGGAGCCCAATGAACGTAAAAAGGTTAATCAGTTTGTGCTTGACCTATATCAGGGCATACAACTGGCCGCTGACACGCTGAAAGAAGAAGGCATTAATTTGAAGCTGTTTGCATACGATTCCAAAAGGAGCAAAAAAACAACAGAGGAGATTTTAGCTAAAGAAGAGATGCTGGGTATGGACCTGATCATCGGGCCTTTATACTCGCAGTGCATTGAAGTGGTGAATGACTTTTCTTACAAGAATAAGATCAATGTTATCAATCCGCTTTCTTCAAACTCTGATGTTATCGGTCAAAACCCATTTGCTTTTTTATTCTCGCCTAGTAATGAAACTGTTGGTAGAAAGTCAGCAGAATATGTTGTTGATAACCTGAATAAGAAACCGGGCATTATTATTTTTGAAGATGATCCAACACAGACTGCCATAGCAGCGGCCTATGCAAAAAGAGCAGCACAAGACAGTCTCAATATCATTATTGTTAAAAAGATAGAAAAAGGTGCCTCCAGGGAGATATTGGATATGCTGTTAATTGAAGATGCAAGGATTAGAGACGCTTCTACTGAAGAAGCCAAAGAGAAATACGAGATTCCCCTTGACAGTATAGGCCATATTTTTGTTGCTACCAATGACAATCTTATCTCTTCAAAAGTCCTAAGTGCTGTAGAAACCCGAGGAGATTCAATTACGGTTATTGGTTCTGTTGGCTGGCTGGAGATGCCAGTTATTAAGTACGATATGTACAGCAAGTTGGGCACGGTTCTTTATGCTCCTAATTATATTGTAAATAGCACAACGGCTTATCAGGCGTTTAGAGATAGCTATATTAAAAAACATAAGGAAGTCCCGAATAAGTATGCGGAGGTGGGTTATGAGATAGTTCAGCTTACCGGTCGTGCGCTGTATAAATACGGAAAGTATTTTCAGCTGGGCTGGAAGGAAAATGGCAAAGTGCCAGGATATTTATCTGCAGGCTTCGATTTTACCCTTTCCAATGACAACCTTCAGGTACCAATGCTGACCTTTGATGATGAGGAAGTTTATTTAAAATTAAAAAACTAACATGACGATTGATAAGAGCAGAAGCCTTTTTAAAAAGGCCAATGAATTTATTCCCGGAGGTGTAAACTCACCGGTTCGTGCCTTTAAAGCCGTTGGTGGTGATCCAATATTCATTAAATCAGCCAAAGGCGCTTATTTATTTGATGAAGATGGTAATAAATATATCGAGCTTATCAACTCATGGGGGCCTATGATTTTAGGTCATGCAAACGAAGAAATAGAAGAGGCGTTACGAGGTGCATTATCATCATCATTCTCATTTGGTGCTCCAACTCGTAAAGAGGTGGAGATGGCCGAATTGATAGCCAGCATGGTTCCTTCCATAGAAAAGGTGAGAATGGTAAATAGTGGTACTGAAGCTACTATGTCTGCTGTGCGTTTAGCAAGAGGATTTACCAACAGAAATAAGATTATAAAATACGAAGGTTGCTACCATGGACATGGTGACTCATTTTTGATAGCTGCCGGCAGTGGTGTTGTAACAATGGGCTCACCTGATAGTCCTGGGGTAACCCAAGGTGTGGCCAATGACACTTTAACAGCACCCTTTAATGACCTGCAAGCTACTAAAGAGCTGATTGATAACAATAAAGATGAAATAGCGGCTATAATTTTAGAACCTGTTGTAGGCAATATGGGCTGCGTCTTGCCCAAAGAAGGATTTCTTGAAGGGCTTAGAAAGCTGTGTGACGAGCATGGTATCATTCTGATCTTCGATGAGGTAATGACAGGCTTTAGGTTAGCTATAGGTGGTGCTCAGGAGCATTTTGGTGTAAAACCGGATCTGACTACACTTGGTAAAATCATAGGTGGCGGAATGCCTGTTGGTGCTTATGGAGGAAGAGCAGACATTATGGATTATGTTTCTCCATCAGGGCCGGTTTATCAGGCTGGGACCTTGTCAGGTAACCCAATGGCAATGACGGCTGGTTTAGCCATGCTAAATCATTTAAACAATCATCCCGAAGTTTATACACAATTAGAGGCAACGGCTAAAAGAATCACTTCCGGTATTCAGTCAAATTTAGATGCGATGGGCTTGAACTATACCATTAATCAGATAGGTTCTATGTTCAGCCTTTTCTTTACCGATGTAAAGGTGACCAACTTTGAGGAGGCAAAGACCAGTGATACTACCATGTTTGGTAAATATTTTAAAGGTATGCTTGACAAAGGCGTTTATCTCGCACCTTCACAGTATGAGTCCTTATTCTTGTCTACTTCCATTACAGAAGGCATTGCAGATCAAATAATTAAGGCCAACAAAGAGGTGCTAGCTGATATCTTAAAATAACAGTAAAGAAATCAACATCTCTGCGATAAAAAAGGTCATGATCAATGAGAAGTAAACCATTCCTACAAGGTTGAATTTGATAAATGTCTTAAGCCACTTCTGCTTATATACTTTCATAAAAGAAATGTACGCGTATGTAGATACACCAACAAAAGTGATAAAAGCAAAGGTGCCTTGGAGTTCTTCATTGGCAATCCAATAATGCACAATAATCAAACTTACGCCATAAATAAAATAAGCAAAGGAATGTAGATGCAGTGCATGTATCAAGTGCTTGATGTATAATTCCTGCTTCCTTCTAACGTATAAAACCTTAAGTACTAAGGCAAAGAGTGGAATAAGCAACAGCATCATTAAAGGAAGGTTTTTTAAGATAAACTGTACTATCTGTTCATCATCTGCTCTTTGCACCCGAATCAGTTGTTTGACCATCAGTACCTGAAAATCGGTTATATTTTCAGGAACACTCATTGAATCATACAAACTTTCGTCTGATATGGACTTGTCATATTTGTACTTATTAAACTTATTGTAATCCAGATTTTCAAAAACATCGAATATGGTCTCTTCATCGGAATTGATACTAATAGGAGCCGCATTTTTATTATAGGCTATAATACTATCTTGCCTTGCCTCCCTTTCTGCTATGCGCTTAATGTCAGCGGCTAAAATTGAGTCCCTAACATTCTGAGAAGACTCAATAAATCCATATTTATACAATCCAGCGCTATCAAGATCATCAATAATTTCTTCTTTTTCCTCTTTATTAATATTCTTGAGCAAAGCTTCCCGAAATTTCTCAAAGGTTCTGATAGTGTCTAAATCAATATAAATCTGCTCTTCAGTCTTTTCTGAAATATTCCTTTTGAAATTTTTGTTCTCTTTGGAGGTGACACCTTCAACACCACTGAACCCCCGGTGAATGTTGATAACCCCTGCATTGTCTTTTTCCTCCTCCTCTTTGGCCATGCTGCCACCAACAATAGAGATAATAAAGAAGTAGAAAATTGAAATGATCAGATACAGCCTGATAGGATGCGCATAAGAAGCTCTTTTTCCTTCAACGTACTGATTTGTTAAAAATCCTGGCTTGATAAAAAAGGGTTTTACTGACTTGGCAAATTTGGAGTCAACTGCTAAGTAGGTATTGAAAAAATCTCCCAGTAAAGTTTTTACAGATACATTACTGGTAGTATTTTCTTGCCCGCAAATAGGGCAATAGTTGTAAACACTATCCAGACTGGCACTACAGTTGAGGCAATTATTAGACTTTCTCCTTATTTTCATTTAGCCACAGATTCGAAAAGTATTGGTTTTGAATATTTTACGAAAAATACAATCCTTTTTGCAGTTACCAAATATATCTAACCATATATAAAGTCCTGAGGCAGTGTTTTACTGACTGTAAATTGAGTAAAAATGATGATCTTTAGTACATTGCGTGTTGATGTAATCCATTTTTTGTTATTTTTATATTTTAGAAATGGTCTATGGAGTGCGTAGATTTACTTTTTTAACTTGAAGCTGTGAAAAGACAACACTATTTTTTAATCGCTTTATTATTTTTTGCTGCACTGTCAGCCACTGCTCAGAACCGGGCGGATCAGAATCCTGTTACATATGAAGAACTATATGACGAGCCTTATGAAATCAATAAGCTGTTCGTGCAGTTCCAGCCTATTTATGGTGAAATGTTTGTAACCAATGTTAATGCTGGCTTCGGATTGGAGGTTGCATACTACATGGCCGATAAGATGGACTTCAGGGTTCATGCCCGCAAGGCCTACACGCAGAAGTTTGACCTGGCCCGTGATATTGCAGATAAGAACAGCAATGTGGCCAACATTCCAAATGTATATAACTATTATGAACTGGGCGCTACATATCATATTAAGGACTTTGATATAAGCTCCAAGACAAAAATGTACTTGTACAAAAAAAGCTATAAAGGAGATAAATGGGCGGCCAGAGTGCCCTTAAATGTAGAAATCCCCTGTAAGGTTAGAAAAATATACGGAGCACGTTTGGGCGGACTTTACTTTGATACGGCCTTTGATGTTAACAGATCGCTGGAAAAGCAGGATAAAACCACGGAGGTTTTAGTAGATAAGGAAAGCGGAGCACCAATACCTACTACTTTTGTAGATAGCAATGGCGAGACTAATGACCTTACCATATTTGGGAATATGTCTGTAGCAGGGGCTTATGTTGGTGGTTCTATGACCTGGATCAAAAATGTGGCCGTTGATTTTGACAATAAATATGTGGAAGGAGTTGACGATCTGATATTTACTGCATTTTTGGATATTTTAATAGCCCCTACCTCAGTAGATGACATCATTTATAACGGCATTACTTATTCCTCAGAAGACATTGAAACCAGCATTCTAGGTTTTAGGTTGGGTATGGATGGAAAGTTCAACAGGACCTTAAGCTGGGGTTATGGTGGTGAAGTTGGCGTGAGACCTGGTGTTAAAGGCAGAGGTTTTTATGCATTGGTAAAAATTAGCTTCCCTATTTACAGCACCAACTTGAATTACTCAGTTGAGGCATTCGGAAAATAAACCAATTCTATTTTGGGGTTAAAAGGGCTTGTCTAAAAAACGAGTCGTGCATGGCTTTGAAGTATCCTAACTTTGAAGTTCCCTTTCTATTTTAAGTGGATATCAATTATTCATGAATCTGATGCTTTAATGGTTAACTCTGCGTTTCTCTGTTATCTCAGCGGTTTTGATCAACTACAGAGACCGCTGAGAAAACCACAGAGGAGTTGAGCATACGATACGCTTACTTTCTGATTATAAATTCGATTTTGAATTTAGACGCTCCCTTTTTTATATTTTTGGGCTATGGACATTCTTATTAAAAATATCAAAGGACTGGTACAGGTTCGTGAGCAAAGTTTGAAATGGGTAGCTGGAGCTGATATGGCTAATCTGCCTGTCATTGAAAACGCTTATCTCCATATCAAAGATGATAAAATCGCTGATTATGGCGCTATGGACACAATTCCATCCATAAATGCTGATGAAGAAATTGACGCAACAGGCCGTTTTGTTTTTCCATCTTTTGTGGACTCACATACGCATTTGGTGTTTGCTGCCAGTAGGGAAGAGGAGTTTGTTTACAAGATCAGGGGAATGTCCTATGAAGAGATAGCGGCCAAAGGTGGAGGTATATTGAACTCTGCGAAGAAACTACAGGCAACCTCTGAAGATGAGCTTTTTGAAAGGGCATTGGTACGCGCTAATGAAATTATTGGTTTTGGTACTGGAGCGGTTGAAATCAAAAGTGGTTATGGATTAACCGTGGAGGATGAAATGAAAATGCTCCGTGTTGCCAAGCGCATTGGCAGGGAAACGCCACTTGCTGTAAAAACCACTTTTTTGGGTGCCCATGCAGTTCCTAAACATTATACCAACAAGCAAGACTATATTGATGTGGTGGTAAATGAGATGATACCGGCAGTGGCAGAGGAAGGTTTAGCTGATTACATTGATGCATTCTGTGAGAAAGGGTTTTTCACTCCTGATGAGACTGAGTTTATAATGGAGGCAGGTAAGAAATATGGGATGAAACCAAAAATTCATGCCAACCAGCTGAGTATCAGTGGAGGGGTGCAGGTAGGCGTAAAAACGGGTGCTTTGAGTGTTGATCATTTGGAGGTTATGGATCAGGAGGCTATAGATGCTTTGGTTGGAACTGAAGTGATGCCCACGATGCTGCCGGGTGCTGCCTTCTATTTAGGTACAAGTTATCCACCTGCAAGAGATATGATTAATGCCGGACTGCCGTTGGCACTGGCTACAGATTATAACCCGGGCAGCGCACCTTGTGGTAAAATGGCCTTTATGTTATCACTTGCTTGTATAAGAATGAAAATGACCCCTGAAGAGGCCATTAATGCAGCAACCATTAATACAGCCTATGCTATAGACTTATCAGACACTTATGGCTCGATAACCAAAGGTAAAACAGCAAGTGTCTTTATCACTAAAGAAATACCATCCTATGCCTTTATACCATACGCTTTTGGTAGTGATGTTATTGATCAGGTGATATTGAAGGGGGAAGTTGTAAATTAGAAAAGAACAGTAGTATAATAGAAAAAAGACAGGATCGCTGTTTGTCTGTTCTGTGTACAGGTTAAATTGAATTAATGAAAACAATTGCTAATACATTTGGGCTTGGTATTCCGTTGACTGGACTTACCTTTTTTTACACATGGATATCAGAATCTAAAGGTGATGCGCTTTATGTTCTGTTTTTTGGAAGTTGGTTGATTTTGTTTTTGTCTCTGATAATCAGTCTATTGTATACATTGTTTTTATCCTTTGTCAGTAATACCAATATTTGGAAAGAAGGTGTTTTTGTTTTCTTGTTATCCCTAATAGTTATTACTTTCTATTTTTTCGAACTAGATTATGGAGCCTTTGAATGGATAGATTATTTATGTACTGCTGTACCAATTGCAGTATTAAGTGCTTTCATTCTTGTTCATGTTAATATATGGACTCAGAAGAAAATTTAAACCTAATATGTCAGTAAGAAGCGCTTATGTTCAAGTGCTTTGATTATGTCACCATGCAGAGCGTGGCAGCAACAATGGAAGAATGAGTATTTGAAAATGTAACTGACTAATTATTGATTTACTAATAATGAAAAATGCAAGATGAATTTTATAATTAGTTTTCTCACAAGTTTTATATCGGTATTCTTGATTTATTTAATACCCATTAAGCGATTTAATACTATTCAATTGTATTTATTTTCAATTGTACTTTTTTGCTCATTGTCTACCCTAAGTTTTATTTGGCTGGACTCATTGGTTTTATATTTTTATTCCATAGAAATTAAATCTGCTTCTCTAAGGGAGATGCAAATAATAAAACCCTTCTTAAACTTTATTGGATTATTAATTACATGGTCGACTGTTGGAATGCTAATTACATCAGCAAAGACATTAAAAACCACCAAGAATAAACTTCTTGTAAAAATACCTTCTGGACTTACTCTGATGTTATCTGTACTTATACTTTTATTAATGGCGATTTCTGCATCATCTGGAAGATTAATCTAGCCTCCGTTCCCGCCATGCTGCGCATGGTGGAAATCTATGTATTAATGTCACCATGCAAAGCATGGCGACAACTAATGGGCTATTTGCATTCTGCTACGAGATCTCACTACCAAACCCTTCGTTCCCGCCATGCTCCGAATGGTGGAAAGTCATCTAAGAATGTCACTATGCAGAGCGTGTCTTTGCTTTAACTCGTGTCCTCACGGGCCAATCATTTTACATACAACGGTTATTCTTTATCACATCAGCTCATTTACATACGACCGTTAATCCTTTGTTCCCGCCAAGCTTTGCATGGTGGAAATCTATGTATTAATGTCCTCCGTTCCCGCCATGCTCCGCATGGTGGAAAGTCATCTAAGAATGTCACTATGCAGAGCGTGTCTTTGCTTTAACTCGTGTCCTCACGGGCCAATTATTTTACACACTTCAGTTAATCTTTATCACATCAGCTTATGTTTCGTGAAGACACGAAACATGGCTTCAGAGAGGGCACATCGGCTATCTAAATTCAAATAAAAATGCCTTATCTTTCGCCATCAATTTTAAAACACAACAAATTCATTATGCGCATTAAAAGTTTATATGCTTTACTATTTATCTGCTTTATAATCAGTTCATGTCTGAATGAGTCCAAGTCTCAGGTTGAGGTGCAGGAAGTCTCTCCAATCACAGGGACTTGGAAGCTATTAAAAGGCACCATCATCCAGGGAAATGACACTACCATCACCGACTATACCATAAATGCAGACTTTATAAAAATAATCACCGATACCCATTTTGCTTTTATGAGGCATGACCTTGGTATGGACAGCGTGGCAGTTTATGTATCAGGAGGTGGCAGATGTGAGGTTAAGGATAATAAATATATTGAACACCTTGATTTCTGTAATTATAGAGAATGGGAAGGCCACACTTTTAGCTTTGATTTTGAAATTGTGGGTGATACTTTAACCACCAAGGGTATTGAGAAAATAGAAGATCTTGGAGTAGAGCAATTTAATATCGAGCAGTATGTTCGGGTGGATTAACTTTACCCTCTCTCCTTTGCATTGGCTAGTGTCCTCACGGGCCAATCATTGTACATAAATGTTTACCTATATCACCTCAGCTTATGAGACACCTTCTCAAATTCGATAAAATCTATTTCTTAATATTGCCATTATCAAGCACAGATGTATTTTTGCAAAGAGTAATCAAAAGCTGACTATGTAAAATATAATTTCTTTCCCTCACTTAAAGAACGCAGTCCCATTTACAGGATTTGCACCATCTATTCATCTTTAACGAAAGAAATAATGCTTATTTTACAGAATACCTCTTACATACATCCGAATAAAGATCTGTTGTTTCAAAACATCAATCTAACAATTAACAAACATGATAAAATAGGCCTAATAGGCAATAATGGCGTAGGAAAGTCCACAATATTAAAAATCATTACTGGTAAACTCCATCCCTCTGAAGGGTCAATCAGTGTAAACGCTAAACTCTATTATGTACCTCAGATTTTTGGACAATACAATCATTTGACTATTGCTGAAGCCCTTGGAGTTAGTAATAAGCTATACGCCTTAAAGGAAATCTTGGCTGGAATTGTTACCGATGCTAATATGGATCAGCTTGATGATGATTGGGGCATTGAGGGGAGGTGCTCAGATGCACTTAGTTATTGGCAACTTCAAGACTTAGACCTTAACATGAAACTGGAGAATCTCAGTGGTGGACAGAAAACAAAGGTGTTCCTTGCAGGTATTTCTATTCATCAACCAGACCTGATTTTGTTAGATGAGCCAACCAATCATTTGGACGTTTCTGGCAGACAGCAATTATATGACTTCATTCAATCAACTTCTTGTGGATTACTTGTGGTAAGTCATGATCGCAAACTATTGAATATCTTAGACACAACCTGCGAACTTACTAAAAATGGGATTTTTTTATACGGAGGTAATTATGACTTCTATGCTGAACAAAAGCAAATAGAAAGAAATGCTTTGTATCAAGATATTCAAAGCAAAGAAAGAGCTCTGCGCAACTCAAAGGAAAAGGAGCGCGAAACCAGAGAGCGGCAACAAAAACGGGAAGCGCGGGGAAAGAGTAAGCAAAAGAAGGCTGGAATGGGAAAGGCGATGATGGACAAAATGAAAAATGATGCTCAAAATAGTTCTTCTAAAATCAAGGGCGTCCATACCGAAAAAATAGGAGGTATTTCAGAAGAATTAAAATCATTGCGCGCTGCGTTGCCGGATATTGATGAGATGAAGTTTGGGCTGAATAAATCAAACCTTCACAAAGGTAAAATTTTGTTTGAGGCCAGGAATATCAACTTTGGCTTCAGTGCTCAACTGCTGTGGAAAGAAGGTCTGAATTTTAAGATTAAAAGTGGAGAACGGATTGCATTAAAGGGAACAAATGGCTCTGGTAAAACCACACTGATCAAAATTTTTTTGGGAGATATTGAACCTTTGGTTGGATCGATAGACAGCTTTGAAAACCATTCAGTGTATATTGATCAGGACTATTCTTTGATTAGTGATAGACTAGATGTTTATGAACAGGCACAACAATTCAATACTTCTGGGCTCCAAGAACATGAAATTAAGATTCGGCTCAACCGATTTTTGTTTACAAAGGAAGATTGGGATAAACCTTGCACTGCATTGAGCGGAGGAGAGCGGATGCGGTTGATGCTCTGTGGTCTGACTTTTAATAGTCAATCACCGGATATTATCATATTAGATGAACCTACAAACAATCTGGACATTCAGAATATAGATATTCTGACGAAAGCGATTAACGAATATGATGGCACTTTGATCGTTGTATCACACGATGAAAGCTTTTTGGAAGCAATAAATATAGAGCAAGAGATAAGCCTTTAGTTTAGTAGAAAACTCAGCATAATAGAGATAATTTTTCTATAATTGGCTTTAAACCTCCTTAGTCGAAAGCTCACTTTCCAAGCTTTCAATTCTTTCTAAATACTCCTGCTCCTTACGGTGCATTTCTTCTTGTGTGGCTTGTAGCTCTTCCATGTTCTGGCGCATTTCCTCTTCCTGGGAGCGCATCTCTTCTTCGTTCTGCTGCGCCATTTCCAGCAGTTCTTTAGTTCTTATAGTGTTGTTTGCATTAATAATAGCAGATGCCAGTATCTCACCTAGTTTCTCCAGAAACTCAATTTGGTAGTCTTTGAAGGTTTCAAAGGAGGCCAGCTCCATCACACCCTCAATTTTGTCATTAGTCTTAAGCGGAATAATAATGATGTTTTTGGGTAGTGCCTTTCCAAGTCCGGAAGTGATGTTTAGATAATCTGTAGGTATGTCACTGAGCCTGATAGTATCACCTTCAAGGTATGCCCTCCCAACTAGCCCCTGACCAATCTCAATCCTCTTTTCTATAAACTTTCTGCGCTCAAAGGCATAGCAGGCACTCAGCTCCAGGTATTCTTCGTCATTACCGGTTTTTAACAAGAACAATCCACCCTGATTACTTTCGGTGTATTTCACCACTTCAGCTATCAGTATCTGGCTCATCTTTTCAAGGTTATCCTGATTCAGGCGCACCATTTCACCAAATTTTGAAATACCTTCCGTCAACCAAAATCTTCTTGATTCTTCTTCCTTAACCTTGCGCATTTGCTCACGCATGGTAATGAGCTCACCGCTTATTGTCTCTTTGTTCAGTGGCTTGTTATCTTCAGTCATACCTTCCCACTTTACATTAAGGTCAGCCTTTGTTATGCTTTGTATGAAACCAGAAGCCTTTCTGAGGTTTACAATAAGGTTATTGATGATATTGACCTGATCGGTTTTCGCATCAGATGCTGCCTCACCACTATTAAACACATATTTTTTATTGCTTTCTTCCAGGGAGGAGAAGAGGTTTCTGAGGGCATAATCATTTCTGCGCATCCGCCTTAGGGCAAATATCAAAACGGGGCCACCTACAAAGAGGAGGGCGATCAGCGAGATAAAACTTAGTGTGGTGGAGTTTTCATAGGCACTTTTAGACTCCTGCTCCATCCTGCTGAAGTATTGGTTTAGTGAAGTAGTTACTACTACATACTTTTGATAGAGGTACAGTCCCGGGTCTTTGTTAAACACATCAGCGGCAGCTTCACGATTTCCCGAGCTAATATCTTCCACTCCTTTCGTAACCAATTCTTCATAGAGAACTATTTCATCAATGATGTAATCTATACTATCAATAGCAGGATACCCATATTTTATGGCCATTGACTTAAGGTTGTTCAGGTTATTGGTATAAGATGCTAAAGCAGTATTGTATGGTGATAAAAAACCTTCCTGCTCAGACATGTAATACCCTCTGAGGCCAAGGTCCATGAGGGTTACATTATTGGCGAGCCCTTCAATATAGCTGGTCATAGCCGCATGGTCTTTTATAAATTCATTTCTATCATCCAGCACCTGTCTGCTCCAGTAGGATAGCCCCACAGCTATGATGATGAGAAAAAACACTACAATGATGCTGATGCGAATGGCGTAGTATTTTATAAAATCTATAATTTTTTTCATGAGGCTACATCTTGAATGATACCTTAATTTCGGCATAAAAAACGTTTACAACAATACTATTGGCCATAAAAAAGCTGAACCAAAAAAATCAATTTTGATTCAGCACTTTAATAATGGATAAGTAATTGAAGTTGAGGGTCAACTCTCTTTCAGGCTTTTCATATCTATTACAAAACGGTATTTAATATCAGCATTCATTACCCTTTCATAAGCCTTGTTCACATTTTGAATATTAATGGTCTCAATATCACAAACGATATTGTGCTCACCACAAAAATCCAACATCTCCTGGGTCTCTTTAATACCACCTATTAGTGAGCCTGCTATATTTTTCCGGCCTGTTATTAGCAATCCGCCATGCATGTCTTCCAGAGGCTCAATAGCACCTACCAGGCACATGGTAGCATCGCGCTTTAATAACCTGATATAAGGGTTTAAATCATGTTTGACAGGCACAGTGTTTAACAGGAAATCAAATGATCTGCTGTGCTGTTTCATGGCAGCTGTGTCCTTCGAAATCAGCACTTCATGGGCACCAAGTTTTTTGGCATCAGCACTTTTGGATTCAGAAGTGGTAATCATAACAACATGAGCTCCAAGCGCATTGGCAAACTTTACACCCATGTGACCCAGCCCACCAAGACCAATAACACCCACTTTGTCGCCCTTTTTGATATTCCAATGCCTCAATGGCGACCAGGTAGTGATGCCTGCGCAAAGCAATGGCGCAGTGGCTTTAATATCAATATTTTCCGGTATTCTTAACACAAAGGCCTCTTCCACAACAATGGTTTCTGAATAGCCACCAAAGGTATGTCCACCTAAATCTTTGTCTTTGCCATTGTAAGTGCCAACAGCACCATTCTCGCAGTATTGCTCAAGATTGTCCTTGCAAGAATCGCAAGTGCGGCAAGAGTCTACCAAACAACCAACACCCACCAAATCGCCTACTTTAAATTTGCTTACACCAGTTCCCGCTTCTATCACCCTACCAATAATTTCATGTCCTGGTACGGAAGGGTATTTAGTGCCTCCCCAGTCGTTATGCACGGTATGAATATCACTATGGCAGATACCACAGTAAAGAATATCAATTTTTACATCTGTTTCATTAACATCTCTTCTTTCTATATTAAGTGGGGTTAAGGGTGCTTTGCTATCCACTGCCCCATATGCTTTTACATGACTCATTATTTAGTAATTTGTTTTGAATTGATTCGATATGTTTCTCGAAAGTTTATAAGGATTAAATCAGCCAAATTGTTTGCGTGGCTATCTTAATCTTTATAATATGAAGTTATATAACTAATAAATAAGTAACATGAATAAGCACAAAGAATTCACCGTAGCCTGGGTTATTTTGGGAGCTATTGCATTGGCGGGGGTAGTGGTTGGTTATGTGTATTTTGTTAAAAATGATTTTGATCAAACAGAAAAAACCGGATTCATTATTTATGCGGTTCTTTCGGTGCTTGTTGTGTTAAATTTTTATGGGCTTACCGTAGAAATATCTGGTGATACCATTAAGGCATACTTCGGCTTTGGCCTGATCAGCAAAAAGATAAAATTTGAAAAAATTGAATCTGTAACAGCCGTGACCAACCCGTGGTATTATGGCTGGGGAGTACGGATTATACCTAATGGAATGATGTTTAATGTCACAGGCACCAAGGCTATTGAAATAAGCTATAAGAACTCAAGCCGGGTTTTTAGAATAGGCACAAAAAACCCTGAAGCACTCATAGAAATTATTACATCAAGACTTAATCAAGCAAACTAGTTTCATTTTAAATGAATATAATACTTTATTTAATTATATTGTAGAATGAATTCATTGGCATACAAAAAAAGAACTTGTGTTTGGTACATAATTACAGGGCTCCTATTTTTCTTTTCCTGTTCAGATAAAGAAGAGTTATCAAATTGTGTGATTTCAGAGGCAATACTTAGTTATGATAATCATAATGAGCTTGTTGGAAGATATGAGTTTGATCATGATGGTTCTCATTACACTGAAATGAGATATTATCATAAAAAGAATGAAGGCGAGGGTTTTAGATCTGACCCAGAAAGCTCTACCAAATTCAGTTATAATAATGATAGAATTTCTCAAATTATAGAGGTTTACTATGCTGCTAATTTTTATAGGACTTTTGACTATACTTATGATTTAGGAGAAATTACCAGAGTCACTGTTCATGAAAGTACTTTTAGGGATGGTCAACAAACTGATGAAAGAACATTGGAATTTGATTTGTTTGAAAATCCAGGTAATAATAGCTATATCACTAAAAATGGCTTAGGCGAGGATATTCTAGTTGTTTTTGAAGATGGGAATTTGGTTAGATTAGGTACAGAGTCATCTACTGGTAATTACCAGGCACTAGATAAATCTTGGCTAATTTTTGTAGAATATGAATATGACAACAACCCGAACGTTCTGCAGGATGTAATATTTCAAGATATTATAGGGCCTCTTAACTGGGGATACTTAAAAAACAACATGATTAGTGAAAAATATCCTGCTGGTTATGAAATTAATCACACATTCAAATTCTTCAGCAAAGTTTTAATAAAAGAACATGTCCTTGAAAGTACTGGACGTACTTTTACCTTTGAGTATAACTGTGACTAGTTGTTTACCAAAAAAAATCAGACCACATTAGGGCCTCTCAACCACACCTTCATAAGTGATGTTTGCTTTTAATGAGCTGCCCACGGAGCAATAGCCATCAATGGCCAGTTTAATAGCTTTTTCAAGTTCCTCTTTATTGGCATCTGGTGAAACAAGCGTGAAAACCATATGAATATCAGTGAAATATTTCGGGTGGGTTTCCTGGCGCGTTCCGTCAGCTTCAATTCTCAAATCCACTAGCTTTTTTCTTCTCTTTTGAACCATCAGTGCTACTTCTACAGCCACACAGCCCGAAAGTGCACTTAATACCAATTGCATAGGAGACATGTCGGTTTTACCCTCATCTTTCATGTCAATCTTAACTGACTGACCTTCTGTGGTGGTAGACGTATATTCGTAGTCGCTATTATATTGGGTGGTGATTTTCATCCTGATTTTGGTATTTTTGATTTTGTGGATACGATTAAGAAACTCAGTGCAAAAATAAGAGATGTTAAGGACTTCCCTAAGCCGGGCATAGTTTTTAAAGACATAACCCCAATATTAAGTGACTCTGAGCTTTGCAAAGAGATCACTCAGTTGATGGTGGAAAGGTATAAGTCTCAAAATATAGATGCCGTGGTGGGTATCGAGTCGCGTGGGTTTCTTTTTGGAATGCTGCTGGCTTATGAACTTAATATTCCTTTCGTGCCCATCAGAAAGGCTGGAAAACTACCTTTTAGAACTGTAAAACACTCTTATGAGTTGGAATATGGTAGTGCTACCATGGAAATACATGAAGATGCGATCCAAAAGGGCTGGAATGTTATTATCCATGATGATTTGCTGGCAACAGGCGGCACGGCTGAAGCTGCGGCTCAGCTTGTCAATGCCTTAGGCGGAAATGTAAAGGGTTTCTCTTTCCTTATTGATCTTACCTTTTTAAAGGGTAAGGAAATGCTCACAAAATACTCACCGAATATTGATGCACTAATTAGTTATTAGTTTTCAGCGAAATGCTTGTTGATTAAATCCTCAAGTACAACAGATGTTAAAGGTTTGGATACATAATCACTTACCTGCGCATAACCAAAAGCACGGTTGATATCTTCCTGATAAACAGAGGAAGAAAGCATGCATACCACTACTCTTTTATTCAGGTTTGGCCATACTCTCTCAGCATATTCATCTAAAAATCCCCATCCGTCCATTATAGGCATATTGATATCCAATAATATCAAATCGGGGAATTCCGTAACGTTATCGATAGTACTTTCAAGGTGGGAAAGGGCATCCTTACCTTTAAGGAAAGTAGATATATGATCTTGAGTCAATCCTGCTTTTTCAATGATCTTTCGATATATGAAACTGGATATATCATCATCATCGACCAACATTATTTTCAATGCCTTTTTATCAATCACATCTAGTGTCAATGGGTATAAACTTTAATTGTAATCGGCCTAAGCTTCAATTTTAAATAAACAAGTGTTGAAAATACTTATTTTCCAGAACAACTACAATACAATATTCTGCAACATTATGTAAAAGGTTGGTGTTAAACAGTAGATGACTGAGAAAAACGCAATCCCTATTTTTCCGCTTAATATACTGCCCTTACCAGGTGAACTGGTGCCACTTCATATTTTTGAGCCCAGGTACAGGCAGCTGCTTCAGGATGTAGAAACCAATGATATTGAGTTTGGAATTTACTTTGCCAGCCAGCACAATAAAGAAAGGGTAGGTTCATTGGTGAGGCTGGAGAGTATTCTTAAGCGTTATGATACCGGAGAGTCGGACATTGTGGTTAAATGTGTTGATGTTTTCCTGCTCACCAAATATTTGAAGCGGCTGGGTTCAAAGCTTTACTCCGGTGGAGACACTTATCTTTTTGACACTTATAAAGACAGTGCTGTTGGAGAAGAATTAAAAACTGATTTTGCTGATTATCTGGAAATAACCAATAGTAAACTTGTGATAGAGGATTGTGATATCCATGATATTGCCAATGTCCTTGATCTTGACAACAGCGACCGGTTAAAGTATACAAAATTGATTTCTTTGGATAAGAAACAGCAATTCCTAAAGCAAAGGCTGCAATACCGTAAATTTATCTATGAACAGGAACTGAATCATAAGAACAACTTCCATCTGAATTGATTTTGTTTAATTCAGGATTTCAGGATTCTTTCGATAAATAAAGAATCCTGAAAATAGGATGGTTAACGAAATGAGTATGATAACATATAAAGTTAGCTTGCTCGTCTCTTTATGGTCACTCCAATTGTCGGTAGTCACTACAAATCCAGCCCAATAATAAGGATGGCTTAAATTTGAGTCATGTGTTTGTAGGTAGTTAAGCTTGGCCTTGCGTAAAGCTTCAGTAATAGGCAGATCTTCTTTAATTAATTGATAAAAATCACGCATTATATCCGAAGTTGTTTTGTCGGGTACTGGCCATAGACTCATGATTATATAGTCCACACCAGCGATATTAAAACCTGTTGCTAGACTGACCATTCCTTCTCCTTTATAGAATTTACCAACGCCAGTATTGCATGCACTCAGAGTTACCAGCCGCGCATTAAGTTTCATTTGTAGTATTTCATAAGTGTGTAGAAGGCCATCTTCTCCTTCCTCATCCTTACTAAACATAATGGTGCTGTTAAGTGGGTTGTTGTTGTCTAGTACAGCATGAGTTGCAAAGTGAATCATATCTGCACTAGCTGCATATTTTTTGAACGCTGACTCGGTGGCGGAACTACCAAGAAAAATATTCCCAGACCAGATCTCTTGAATTTTTTCAACCTCTAAGGCTGAGGCGGGCAATGCCCCAAGACTTTTTCTTGATGGGTTATTATTGAAAGAAGCATTAATAATGGATTGATGGTTGAATGGGGCAAAGCCAATAAAGTTATGATTGTCAGGGCCAGTAATATTATTCTCAAAATCTATAAGACTTGTTCTGTAAACAAATTCGTGTTTATTGATTAAGTATTCGCCATTGAACACTAAAACTTCGAAAGGTATTAATGATAATTTGTCTTCCGCCAATATTTGGATTTTCTTGACTGAATCAAGATTGAGTTTATTCCAGTTTAAATCTTGCAACACAGAATTTGAAATTGTTTGCATTTCTGAATTACTATTCCTTAATGACTCTATTAGATTATTGATGTTTTTTTCTTTTTCATCATCCCAGTAAACTACCGTCAGTTTAGAGTCTTTATTTTTTGAAACAAGTATAAAGAGTTGATTATTAGAGAAGGAGAATTGTATAAGTGCCTCATTACTATCCAGTTTGCTTTCTATATCTGATAGGGTGATATTTTGGCTATGAATGCTTTGATAGAAGTTCTTGTTTTTTTCTTTAATTAAAAGGTGAATCTCCTCTAACTCCCGTTGTAGAGTGAGTATTTTGTCTTTTTCATCACTTGATGAAACATTGTAATTTGCTTGGAGCTCATTAATACGTACTTGCAGATTTCTTCTTCTTATCATTATTGAATCCGGCACACCTGAAATGCTGTTATGCTGATTATAGGCAAATTCTTTTTTAAAAGTATTCATCCGTTTGGCCTCCATTATTTGAGATATTTTATTCAAATAATTTTGGTCAGGATTAATATTATGAAGCTCTGTTGAAGCTGCTAGTAGTAGATCAAGAAATTCATTTTTTTCTTCAAAAAATGCAGATGCACCTGTAAGGCTAATGTGCTCATATTTATTGGATACAATATGTTTTAAAAGATAGTCTTGATCCACCGTGGCCATTTTTAAGTACTGACTATTTTTTGTTTGAATATATAGTTTATTCAAAACTTCCAATCTTCTTAATAGAGCTTCTTGATAGGGCAATATCTGAGTGATTGGGGCATTATCGATAAACTGATTACTTGTAGAATCTGGTTTAAATGCATTTATGCTCAGATTGTAATTCCATAAAGCAGAGTCATATAGGCCTTGTATAGCATAATATTTACCATAGCTATTGTGAAATTTAGCAATAAAGTCATTCGAGGAGTTCTTATTTACGTGCTTCTGCAAATCATTAAGTAACTTTTTCACAAGATCATATCTTTCAAAGTCTAAGGCAGTTGCAATAATTTTAGGGTATACGCTAGGTGCCTGATTCTTTAGGTCTAATTGGGGAAGCAGATCAAAAGCTTCATTTAAAGTCTTATTGGCCTTTTGCTTTTGATTTGAAAGCTGAAATGCCCTGGCCTTATTTAATAAAATAATAAGGTTGAGTTGAGAAGCGGGGCCAAAAAGAGAATTACTAATTGATAGGCCTTTATCGAGCCAAAGTGTAGCAGAATCATAGCTATGCGAGTCAATTAATAATTCACCTATATTATTAATCACATAAGGAACCCATTCAGGATTATATTTCTTTCTAAGTTCATAACACTTCAAAAAATAGGCAAAAGAAGAGCCATAGTTAGCCAAACGTTTTTGAATCAATCCTATTTTATTATAAGCATGTGATTTGGCTAATGAGTCAGTACTAAGCTCAAGTGACTCATTGGCGAATTTCAAGGCTTCATCATAAAAACCAAGGGTTCTTGTTATACTTGCCTGAGCATCAACTATTTGTGATTTCAGGTCACGACTTACATCATCATAAAACAATGACAACTGATATGCTTTAGCCTGTGTTTGATAGGCATCAAAAAAATGGCCTTGAAAGCCCTGCGCAAAAGAAAGTTTATGGTATAAATTAACTTCTTTTTCATGACTGGTCAATTTATAATAAAATCCTTCTAATATCCTTTTAAATGCTTTTTCTGACTCAGAATATCTCCTTGCACTTAATAGGCAAAGCCCTTCATTATATTTTTCATTAACAAAACCAGACGTGTCATTTTTTTTTAAAAATGCAGCTGCAGATTTTGAATAATAAAATGAGGCACTATCCCAATTTAAAATCTCTGAAAAGTGAATGGCTTTGTCGTGTAGTAGGCGCGTAGAATCACTCGCAGCTAGCTCCGTAGCAGGTATTATTAGCAATAAACCTAAAAGAAACTTCCGCATGACTAAAGCTAAAACAGAATGGCTTTAGAAAATAGGGTTATTTAAATTATAATTCCTCTTTAAGCGCTATGGCCTGCTTTTGGTAGTCTCCTTTTTGTTCGATAATTGTTTCAAGTTGTATTTCGACTTGTTCAACATCATTAAGTTTTAAAAAAGTTAGGGCAATGTGCCATTGGGCTATTTGATAATAGTTACTGTTATCATCTACTTTTTGAAAACAATCAAGTGCTTTTTCCAACTCGCTGGTTGCCATGTATGCCTGGCCTAAATAAAAAAGGGAGGAGGGTTTTATAATGTTGTCAGGTATTGCTGATAGTTTCTCAATGGTTTCATCGTATTCTCCTAATTCATATAATTGGTAAGCACTAAACGCTTCGCTGTTGCCGGTTCTATCTAACGGGTCAACGATATTTGGATAGGGCTCATAATACTTAAGGTACAGTGATTCTAGGTTAGGGGAATAAGCGTATTTCAATATTAAGAATGTAGAGACCATCACCAATAATATAGCCGCAGCAATTTTATAGTACATTTTAGTATTGGTGTGCGATCTTCTATGATACTCTTCTCGCTCTTTCAGTTTTTCTTTAAGTCCTTTGGCACCATGTTCAACTATTCCTGCAACAATCAGTCGGTATTCGTCAAATTCTTCTTTTAGCTTCAAATCATTGTTCAGCCTATGTTCAAACGCTAACTTTTCATCACCTGAAAGATTTCCATTAATGAAATTATCAAAAAGCTCTATTTGTTCTTTTGGGGTCATAGTTGGTCTTGATTAAACCTTTCCAGGGTCATTTTTTTCAAGCTGTTAAAACACCTGAGCTTCTGAGCCTTAACAACATGTTCATTTTTATAGTCAAGCTTGTTGGCAATTGACTCCATCGAATACTTATCAAAGTAAAATAAAGTAAGTATAGATTTACAGGGCTCACCGAGCTTGTCTAACAAAGCGGCAACCACCTTTTTTTTATCTTCATCTTCAAAATGATCAATTTGTTCAAATTGCCCACTCAGTCTTACTACATCATCATTGATCAGGAGCTTTGACTGTTTGTTTATTTTTTTCAATGCTGTGTTTTTTCCAATGGCGAACAAATATGACTTCAAGCTGCTGGTTAGCTCAGTAAGCTGGCCGCTGCGTATGTTATAATAAAGGGCTATCACACTATCTTGAAATATATCTGCGGCATCATCTTCATTAGTGGAATATGCCTTTACACACCAGTTGATAAATTCACTGCGATAAATATCATAAATCCTGATAAGTCCTTTTTCACTATCCGTACTGAGTAGCTGAAACAACTCTAATTCGCTCTCCTTCAATGCTCAATCGTGGTTAATACACTTTAAAATTAAATTGTAAACATTACTCTGATATAGGTCAAATATAATATCAATTATTTTCTTGATTCATGTTTACAACTTTAAATCTCATTGTATAAAGCCGGATTAAATCAAAAAAAACCTTTAAAAATTAAATTATGAAGTTATCAAAATTCTCCAGGGCTTTATTCAGCCTTTTTGTTTTGGGTGGTGTTTTATTTCTTTCAAGTTGTGACGATTCTTCTGACGATCCTGCTCCTGAAGCGGTGGTAGTTGATGCCGGGATAGATCAGACAATTACTCTTGGTGAAACTGTGAGTTTGGATGGTTCGGCAACAGGAGGTACTTTAATTTATATCTGGGAAATCACCAGCAGACCTTCTGGAAGTGTGGCTTTTATTTCAAACCCGGTAGTGGCTTCTACTACATTTGTTCCGGATGTGGTAGGTGAGTATGTAATAACGCTTACTGCAACCAACGATTTAGGAACTGAAGGAGCAGATGAAGTAATAATTACCGTAGAGCCAGGTGAAGGTCCTGAGGAAATTGGAGGCTCTATTGATTCTGATCTGACACTTGTAAATAGGGTGGAAGATCCGTTGTTGCCAGATTATATTGCTTCTACTAATGTATTTGTTAACGCAAAGCTTACCATTGAACCGGGGGTTGTTATTGTTTTTGAAGACAATGTAGGAATTTCTGTTAGCACAAGCGGTGCTTTGGTTTCGGTAGGTACCGCTTCGGAAAACATAGTGATGACAGGAGTAGAAAAGACAGATGGTTTTTGGAAAGGTCTTATGTTGGAATCAAATGACGGTAGCAATGAGATCACATTTACAATAATCGAATTTGGAGGAAGCAGTGGGTTTGATGGGGCTGATTTAAAGTCAAATTTGATGGTAGAAGGCTCAGGAAGGGTAAAAGTTACCAATTCAACATTTCGTAATGGCGCAGGCTATGGCATTTATACCAGAAATTTGGAATCTGACTTACCTTCATTTGCCAATAACACAATCACTGCTAATGAAGCCCCTGTTATGGCCAGGATAAACCATTATCATTATTTTGATAGTAATTCAGACTATAGTGGAAACAACAATGACTATATAGATACTTACTGGTCTAATGGGGATGATGTAGAGGAAGATGTAACATGGAATGCATTAAATGTACCATATAGAATGGCTCCTAATGTGGATCAAATAGCTGCGGATGTAACCATTGCACCAGGTGCAAATTTCATTGGCCAACCAAATGGTGGTCTTCAAGTGATTGTTGGTGGTTCATTAAATGCAGTAGGTACGGCAGCTGACAATATCACCTTTGTAGGTGAGCAAGATGTAAGAGGATATTGGAAAGGGCTGACCTTTGAATCGAATAACACCAATAACGAGCTCACTTTTGTTGTGGTATCAAATGGCGGTGAAGAAGGTTTTGATGGTGCAAATTTGAAAAGTAACATTATGGTTGATGAATCAGGCAGAGTGAAAATCACCAATACCACATCTTCCAAAAGTGGCGGATATGGATTATATACAAGGCAATTGGAATCAGCCTTACCGGACTTTTCTACCAACACATTTACAGATAATGTAGCTCCTGTAATGATGAGGTTTAATCATTATCATTATTTGGATTCTGATTCTGACTTTACTGGAAATGACGATGACTATATCGATACCTACTGGTCTAACGGAACAGATATTACTCAAAATGTAACATGGAATGCCCTGACCGTACCCTATCGTATGTCTCCTAATATTGACGAGATTGATGCTGACGTGACTATTATGGCCGGAGCTCAGTTTATAGGACAGCCAAATGGCGGTATTGAGGTTCTTGCCAACGGCTCACTAAATGCTGTAGGCACAGCATCTGATAAGATAACTTTTACTGGCGAGCAGGATGTGACTGGCTATTGGAAAGGGCTTCGTTTCTTATCTAACAATGCTGATAATGTATTAAGCAATGTTTTGGTCTCAAATGGTGGAGAAGAAGGTTTTGATGGTGCTAACAGAAAGGCAAATGTTGAAGTAGGTACCAGTGGAAGGCTGAACTTCACTGATAGTGAAATAACCAAGAGTGGAGGAAATGGCGTAAGGGTGCAATCAGGGGGTAACCTGACCCAGTCGGGACTTACTTTTAGTGGAAATTTGGGAACTGATATAGTGATAGACTAATGAGAAAACTCAAGATATTATTAATTCTATTTTTGATAGCTCCATTATTTGCTCATGCTCAGGATAAAGCATATGAGAAGGGTGAAAAGGTACTCAATGTAGGAATATCGCTAGGGTATTATGGGTATGGTTATTTTGGCAACCGAACAGGATTTACATTGCCTCTAAATGCGGCCTTTGAATATGGCATAACTGAGCAGATAAGTGTTGGTCCATATGTAGGTTATGCCCGCTGGGCTTATGAGTATAATGTTGGTGCAGGAAATACTAAATATTCATGGTCATTTCTGGCGGCAGGAGCAAGAGGCTCATTCCATTATACAGAAATTTTAAATGAATTGACAGATGGGGATATTAATGAGGAGAAGGTGGATTTGTACGTAAGCCTCTTAATGGGTCTGGAGTTTAGGTCTTATAAAGATGATAGTGGGTTTGACTATTATGACAATGATACCGCCTTCAGACTCGGGGCTAATTTGGGTGTTAGGTACCTGTTAAGTAAGAATGTAGGGGTTTATCTTGAAGGGGGCCGAGGAACCTTTGGCTGGTTGAACCTTGGAGTTACGGCCAGATTCTAGATTATAATTTCTTCATGTGTTTAGGTGGTCGGGGAGCAATTCCCGACCACTTTTTTTACAGTTACTGAACTACATATTTCGTCTGTATTGTCCCCCTACATGAAAGAGCGACTCGGTGATTTGTCCTAAAGAGCAATGCTTACATGCCTCCATAAGGTGCTCAAAAATGTTTTTATTCTGGATTGCGACTTGCTGTATTTCTCGAAGTTTCTCCTGAGCAACATCTTCATTCTTCGCTTGTAAATTACCAAGCATAGAAATCTGATATTTCTTTTCTTCTTCCGTTGCCCTGATCACTTCTTTAGGCAAAATGGTAGGCGAGCCCTTAGAGCTTAAGAATGTGTTAACACCAATGATTGGGAATTCTCCAGTATGCTTCAAAGTCTCATAGTAAAGGCTTTCTTCTTGTATTTTACTTCTTTGATACATGGTCTCCATAGCTCCCAATACGCCACCACGCTCGGTGATTCTATCAAATTCAATCAAGACTGCTTCTTCAACCAGGTCAGTCAATTCTTCTATGATAAATGAACCCTGCAATGGATTTTCATTTTTAGCCAATCCCAACTCTTTGTTGATAATCAACTGGATAGCCATGGCTCTTCTAACAGACTCCTCTGTAGGCGTTGTAATGGCCTCATCGTAAGCGTTGGTGTGAAGAGAGTTGCAGTTATCATAAATGGCATAAAGTGCCTGTAATGTTGTTCTAATATCGTTGAAGTCAATTTCCTGGGCATGCAGTGAACGACCAGAAGTTTGAATATGATATTTGAGCATTTGAGATCTTGCATCAGCGCCATACTTATCACGCATAGCTTTCGCCCAAATTCTTCTTGCCACCCTGCCTATAACCGCATACTCAGGATCGATACCGTTGGAGAAGAAGAATGAGAGGTTAGGAGCAAATTTGTTAATGTCCATTCCCCTGCTCAAATAATACTCTACATAAGTAAAGCCATTAGCTAAAGTAAAGGCCAACTGACTGATAGGATTGGCACCGGCTTCCGCTATGTGGTATCCTGAAATGGATACTGAGTAGAAGTTTCTTACATTATTTTGAATGAAGTATTCCTGAACATCACCCATTAAGCGCAACGCAAATTCGGTAGAGAAAATACAAGTGTTCTGCGCCTGGTCTTCCTTTAAAATATCAGCCTGAACTGTGCCTCTAACTGCTGAAAGAGTCTCAGCTTTAATATTGTTGTAGACTTCTGCAGGCAAAACCTGATCTCCGGTTACACCCAGCAGCATCAGACCAAGGCCGTCATTGCCCTCAGGTAATTTACCCTGATATTGAGGTCTTTTATCTTCTTTACCTTTATAGATGGCCTTTATTTTATTTTCAACCTCAGCCTCAAGCCCATTTTCCTTAATATAAATCTCACATTGCTGGTCAATGGCAGCATTCATGAAGAAGCCTAGCAACATCGGTGCTGGTCCATTAATGGTCATAGATACCGATGTCATAGGGTCAGCTAAATTAAACCCGGAATAAAGCTTCTTGGCATCGTCAAGGCAGCAAATGGATACACCGGCATTTCCTATTTTACCATAGATATCTGGTCGGTAGTCAGGGTCATTACCATAAAGCGTAACAGAATCAAAGGCCGTTGATAAACGCTTCGCGTCCATATCCAGACTTACATAATGAAATCTTCTGTTAGTCCGCTCTGGCCCGCCTTCACCAGCAAACATCCTTGTAGGGTCTTCGCCTTCTCTCTTGAAAGGGTAAATACCTGCAGTATATGGAAACTCGCCAGGTACATTTTCCTGCAATGTCCATTGCAACACATCTCCCCAGGCCTCAAATTTTGGTAAGGCGATTTTCGGAATTTGAGTATGCGATAGTGACTCTGTATGGGTCTTTATCTTAATTTCTTTATCTCTGACCTTAAACGAATAAATCGGATCGGTATATTTCTTCTTTTTCTCGACCCACTCATCCAAGGCTTTTTGGTTTCTTGGATCGAAATCCAAGGCTATTTTCTCATAGGTCTCTTCGAGTCCTTTTATAAGCCTGTCTTTGTCTTCAATAGTAGATTCTTTGAGTGTGTCAATTGAAGTTCTGATACTAAATAACTTCTGTGCCACTGCCGACTGGTCTTTACTCCATTTGTCATAGGCCCTGTTATTTTCAGCAATCTCTGATAAGTATCTTGTGCGGCTTGGAGGTATCACAAAAATCTTCTCTGACATTTCATCAGTGATCTCAAAGTTTGATTTCAGCTCAGCGCCTGTTTTTTCAACTATTTCTCTGATTACCTCAACATAAAGCCTGTTCATGCCGGGATCATTGAATTGAGAAGCTATTGTGCCAAAAACAGGTATCTCATCATCTTTAGCATCCCACAGGTTATGATTCCGCTTAAATTGCTTTTTAACATCTCTTAGAGCATCCAGAGCACCTCTTTTGTCAAACTTGTTGATGGCAATTACATCAGCAAAGTCTAACATATCAATTTTCTCCAACTGAGTGGCTGCACCATACTCTGGTGTCATTACATAAAGGCTCACATCAGAATGTTCAGTTATTTCTGTATCTGACTGGCCAATACCTGATGTTTCGAGTATGATCAAATCATAATTGGCTGCCTTAAGTACTTGCACCGCCTCATTCACATGTTTTGAAAGCGCAAGGTTTGATTGACGAGTTGCTAAAGAGCGCATGTAAACGCGATCATTCTTGATGGCGTTCATTCTGATTCTATCACCTAATAATGCGCCACCTGTTTTTCTTTTAGAAGGATCAACGGAAACTATGGCGATGTTTTTATCTTCAAAATCAAGCAAGAATCTTCGTACCAGTTCATCTACCAAAGAGGATTTACCGGCACCACCTGTTCCAGTAATGCCTAAAACCGGAGTTTTTACTTTACTAGCAATGTCATGAACTTTATCAAATTCACCTTTGGCATCCTCAGGGAAGTTTTCAGCAGCTGAAATCAATCTTGCGATAGACTTTACATCTTTATTTTTTAGGTGAGTTACTTCACCGTTCAAATTTGTTCCGGTAGGGAAATCACACCTTTCGATCATATCATTGATCATTCCCTGAAGGCCCATGGAACGGCCATCATCAGGGGAATATATTCTTGTTATTCCATATTCATGAAGATCTTTGATCTCTTCTGGCAGAATA
Source organism: Fulvivirga sp. (assembly GCF_040218215.1). NCBI lineage: Bacteria > Pseudomonadati > Bacteroidota > Cytophagia > Cytophagales > Fulvivirgaceae > Fulvivirga > Fulvivirga sp. The sequence goes on along the minus strand of NZ_JAVJQL010000014.1, from coordinate 474,794 downwards.
ACACCACCACCGCCACCAAATATTTTGATGTGGTCAGCTCCTTTTTCCCTCAATAAATCTTTCATGTACTTGAAGTACTCATTATGTCCCCCTTGATAAGAGGTCATAGCAATAGCCTGAGCATCTTCCTGAATGGCAGTATTAACTACTTCTTCAACACTACGGTCATGGCCCAAATGAATAACTTCGCAACCAGTAGCCTGAATAATTCTACGCATAATATTGATGGCAGCATCATGGCCATCAAAAAGGCTGGCAGCAGTTACAATTCTGATTTTATTTTTTGGTTTATAAGGAGCAACTTCCTTCATATGTATTCCCTTTTTTAGGTGTGCAAAAATGGAATGCAAAGGTAGCTAGAAAAGCATTATTTTGCTAACAATCATTAGTTAGCATTATTCAAGTTAGTCACCAAGTTTCTCAAATTGCACCTTTGTTTTTTTTGTTAGTAAGAAATATGGGGCACCTTTAGATCCTTTTTTCTGAGTTAGAAGATAGTATTGATTAAATTCTGGTATTGCATTGACTAAATATCCATCTCTATACTTGCTTTCAGGTTCTACCGTAATATAGTTAGTAAACTCCGCTGGGACTTTGACTTCAATTACTTGTGAAGGTTTAATAATGTATTGATTTGAACCTATATTTATAGTACAAGGCACTTTATTTCTAGAGCTAGAATAAAATGTAATTTTACCTGGGTTATCTGATATTGATGGTATTGAATCATCTTCTTTAATGAACGTCTCAAAAACCTTCATCAACTTATTGAAAGTGAATATTAATTCATCTTCAAGTACTTGCTTACTTAATCGATTATTACTTTTAAGTAGTTGTGATAACCCTTTTCCATATTTATTATTAGTTGCAACATGTACTTCTCTTTCAGTTGGGTTTTGTATATATAGTGTTCCATGCTGTCGAGGTGGACCAGTTATATTAGTAGGCTGATCATGGTACACTTTTATTGAACCTATTAGCAAAGGCTCTAAGGATTCATAGCCCTTATTTCCTGGCAATTTAACAATATACCTAAACCACTCTTCTGAGGGGTTGTATAAGTAATCGATATCATCAATATGTACTTTTTTTTTCTCTAATTGTGAAGTTTTAATATTATCCATTCCAACAAATTCACCATAACTATAATATGATAAGCTGTCGTCTTTAAAATCATAACCCCTTATCTGCTCACTGTCACCATTACTGAACTTTATAAAATTTTGAGCTTTTGTTAAATTGAAGCTGGCGATTGAAAGAAGGAAAAGTTGGATAAAAGCTTTCATTAAAATTATTGAATTAGTTTTTTAATCTTCTGAATTGCTGCTTGATTCTTTTTAGTCCTTATGTTTTCAATAAGGCTCTGTTTCTCCTTGCTCGTCAGCCTCCAGCTTAAAGAGGCTCTTTTTACATTGTCAAGCTTTAAACTATCGGTTTTAGAACTGTTTTCAATTAAATACTCCCTGGGTACATATTGAATATCCACCCTGTCAATAGTACCTTCAAACCAACTGTGGGCAAATTCGATTTTATTATCATTGGTGATGTCCTGTAGGCTTTCAAAGTTTTGATAGATGCTGCTGATAGGCATGGTGGTTTTGTCTAACAATGATAAATTGGACTTCCTCTCAATGGGGCCATCTTTTTCAGAATCCCGAATGGACACCAGTACCACACCTGATGTGTTTTGGGCAATCCAGTCTTTGAAGGCAAAAAGGAATTGAACAGCATCTGAAATCCCAAAATTGTCTGTTACTCCAGCATCCATAATGTCTAACGGGGGATCACTGGGAAGTGAAATGTTTGGAGTGATGTAGGGGAATGCAGCGCTCATTCTTAGCCCGCTTAAAAAACGGAGATTCTCACTTCCATGATCCTTAAAGAACCTCAAAAACTCAACACCATTGATCTTGTCTCTCATATAGCCAGAGTCAAGGGCGTTCATCATGTAAGACATGTTTTGAGGGGAGATGTATAACTTTCTGCCATCGTTAATAATGGTAGGAGCGAGTATCATCATAGGTATTTCGCTATTAAATTCCGGGTCATGATAGTCCTTTAATTTTTTGTCTAAGAATCCATTGGTGTTTTTGCTCAACTGGCGCTCAAAAGAGTAACCTCTGTCTTTTGTGTACTGGAGGCCGGCATAGTCAAATTGTTGAAACTCAACAAAAAGATCATTCATTAACAGACTGAAAATGATAGCATTTAAGTTGTCGCTACCCATTCTGTCCAGATATTCCTGAGAGTATAAATTGTCAATCTGGTTTCTATATTTTCTTAGTGCCATCTCCCTAAAATAGCTGGCACCTATCAACCCACCTGATGCACCCGTTATAAGCATTGTATGTTTAAATAATTCACCATTAGTGGCACTGTCAGCATTCTGAAGTGTATTCAGCGTCCAAAGTGCTGCCCGTTGACCACCACCGCTGACGCACACAAATACCATTTTTGGTTTTTCGCCAGCCGGAAATTTCGCACGCCAATTTTCAAGGATTTTTAGGGTCTGCTGCTTATCTTTTTCCCTGATGTCAGGCGTGTTAGAAGCAATGATCTGATCTAGATTGTAAGGTGTCGCTTCTACAGTGTAATCCAACCCAAAAGCCTTGTAAGTTTTATGGGAAAAATCCTGTTTGACAATCATATTTAAAACTATCAGAAGTCCAATGCCCGCTGTAGTAGACCATTTGCCAAACCAATATTCAAAGGCTCCGGCAAACATTACAAATACAGTAAAAAAAAGTGTGGCACTGGCTGCTGCCGGAAGTTGAAAAGCTTCATAATCTTTAAAAATTCCCATTGCCAAAATAATGATGAATATGAAGGCTTGAATTAATACCAGGTTGAGATGGTTCTGGTCAAAAACCTGCAAAACAGTTTCTTTATCGTAAAAACCTTTGTAATCATCTACGCTTTCCTTGGTGAATTTTAGATTTAGGAAGCTATCTACCCTTATTTGCTTTTTCTTTGCGATGTCTAGTTTCTTCATCGCATTGGCCCTGGTGGCTTTTATGTTTTGTTTAAGCTTTTCGTCCAGCTTGCACACCACATATTTAAATATGTCTTTATTGGTAAACCAAAAGTAAGTAAAAAGTAAAGCTACCATACTGATATATCCAGCCAGCAGTCCACTTACTAAAATGGACAACTCTTCAAAAATCAGGTATTCATTTTTAACCTGATAGTTCATAATGTACCCAACATAGGCGATCAGAAATAAAAATGGTATAATGCTATTATTGATGCTGAAAACCGTGAAAGGCTTGGGTAGCGTTCCAATAAAGGAAAAACGATGACCGTCAATAATATAAGTTGCTATATGAAAGGCTATACTAAATCCAGCTATTGTTATTCCGACAATAAAGAATGACAGAAAACTAACTTTATTGAGATAGACCGGGTCTAAAAAGAGATAGGGTATGCCCAGGTATTGCCCCAGATTCCCCGATATCATAGCAAAGAGTACTACCCAACAAAGAAGAAGAATGTGGTTTCTTCTTAAGTGATTAATTAATAGTTGAATTGGAAATGAATAGTAGAAGCCTTGCCCTATCTTTCTCAGCTGACGCGTCATATAGGTAATTTAGCATTTTTTTTGCTCCCACCATATAGTTCGTACTCTAAGAGTCGGGCATCTATTTTAGCATTATAGAATTCTATTCTTCTTTTTGTTTTTAGTCCTACCCGCTTGGCAAGGTCCAGGTTTCCAGTAAAGATATAGCCCATGTATCCCTTGGCCCGCTGTTTAAAGAAATCGCCAATTTCTGAGTAAACTTTCTCCAATTCAGTTACTTCACCGAGCCTTAGCCCATATTCAGGATTCATAAAAATTACTCCCTCATCTTCTGGTAGTGTACAGTCTTTATAGTCGGTCTTTTCAAACTTGATCAGATGATCAACACCAGCAGTTTTAGCATTTTCTTGAGCGGCATTTAGTGCCAGGTTACTTATGTCGCTTGCTATAATCTCAAAGTTAATGTTAGGTTTTACTAGTGCTTCCGCTTCTTTTTTTAGCTTTTCCCATGCAATTGGGTCGAACATAGATACATGCATAAACCCAAAGTTGTTTCTCAATAAACCAGGAACCTTATTAATGGCTAATAAAGCTGCTTCAATGGCTAAGGTTCCGCTACCACACATTGGGTTTACAAAGCTGCTCTTCTTATCCCACTTGGATGCCATTATGGTGGCTGCCGCTAAAGACTCAGCCATAGGTGCCTTGAACGGTAATTTTCGATAACCATGTTTTGAAATTGTTTCTCCGGAAGTATCAATATAAATGCTTGCCCAATCGCCCTTCCAATGAAGGTAAATCATTGTTTGGGTTTGGTCAGGGCCAGAGTCTGGTCTTCTGCCTTTGGCTTTTTGTATTTTATCTACAATGGCATCTTTCACTTTTAGGTTGGCAAACCTGGTGTCTTTTATAAAGTCATTCTTCACATATCCGTTAATGCAGATATAACCATCTGATCTTATAAACCTGTCCCAATCAAGAGCAAAGAGCTCTTTATAGAGTACATCGGGGTGTGGACAGCGAAATGATTTTAGATGAAAGAGAACTTTATTGGCTGTTCTGAGATGAAGGTTTAGCTTCATAGTGTCTTCAAAACTACCTTCTGTTTCGAGGCTCAGATGGTCGGTGTTTCTTACTTTATAACCAAGGCTTTTTACTTCTTCTGTAAGTATGTCAATGATGCGTGGCCCGCACGTTATTACTATTTTGTTATTGTTTGCGTTCGGGTTTACCATGCGTCTGGGTTATTGATTTGGTCTAATTAAAATTGCCTATTAGTGGGCAAAATTGAAAAGTCTTATTGATTTATCAAATGTAATAACAATTTATGGCTGTTATTGCTATTAAACTATGTCTTTCATGATGTTTGAAAATAGATTAAATTGTGAGTTGATTCACCAAAAATGAACATCAAAAACATTGTCCTTGTCCTTTGTATTATGGCTCCCGGGCTGGCTTTGGCTAATCAAAATAGCGATTCGGCTAACTTTAACCTCAATCTTAACAGTACAATCAAGTACTTGAAATCTGAAGGAAAGAGGCTGACTTTTCATGAGGCATTGAACAAATTGAAAAATGGGCAGTTTAACTCTAATTCATTGTCCCTGCCGCTAAACTTCGGGTATGATTCCAGCGATTTCTGGTTTTATACTGAATATATAGATCATAACAATGTAATTAAGATACTTGAGTTGCCTTATCCTTATCATCAATACCTTGATTTATATATTAATGAAAGTGGCAACTGGAATAAAATTGAGACTGGTACATTGTTACCATTTGACTCCCGAGGTTCTCTAAAACCCCTTGACTATGCGTGGCCAATATCCTCTCAAAAAGGGGATAGTGTAAAATTAATGATAAATATCAGGTCAAAAGCACCAGTTATAGTTGGGCTAAACCTTCGCGCACAGACCAGTTATTTAAACAATGTCGAGAACGTCAACTTAGCTTACGGACTGTTTTTTGGGGCTTTAATGATTATGCTTCTGTATAATCTCTTTCTCTTTGTAATCATCAGGGATGTAACTTATCTCTATTACGTGCTCTTAGTGTTGGCAAATACTGCTGTTTTTGCCACAGTAACCGGCTATGCTTTTAAGTACATTCACCCTGAAGCCCCAGAGATAAACCTATATATTAAAGAATTTTTAATTGCCTTTTTGACGATCCCAACTTCCTTGTTTGCCATATCTTTTTTGGAATTGAAAAGATATAGCAAGGCAGCCTACAATGTCCTTTTGGCAATGCTTTGTATTGGAGCCTTTATTTCAATATCCACATTATTTGGAGTGACTTATGGATTCTCTTCATTGATTATTTCCTTTCAGGCACCATTGCTTTTAGTTATTGGAGTAATAGTAAGAATCAAGGGCAATAAGATTGCTAACTTCTACATAATTGCATGGTCTGGATACCTTGTTGGTGGATTGGCCATGACACTTAGAAACAGAGGCGTATTGCCTGCTACTTTTCTCACTGATCACGGAGCTGAATTTGGTACTGCATTGGATTTGTTTTTATTAGCCCTTGCCCTTGCATATAAATACAAAAAGATAAGAAATGAAAAGTCCCAATTACAAAGGGAAAATATCAGATTGGTTGAACAGCAGAATGAAATTCTGGAAGAAAGGGTAAGACAAAGGACTGAGTTGATTAACTCAACACTTGAGATGGTAAAGCATCAGCATGAAGACCTGATGAGCAGAAGTTCGGAGATGAATTCAAGCATTGATTATGCCTTAAAGATTCAGCAGTCGATGTTTCCTGATAAGGAAAAGCTGATAAAATCATTTAAGGATGTAATGCTTTTTAACCAACCTAAGGAAACCGTATCAGGAGATTTTTTCTTCTTTGAGAAAATAAACAATAAGCTTTTTGTTGCCGTGGTAGACTGCACAGGTCATGGGGTGCCCGGAGCATTAATGAGCATGGCCGGATACAACTTGTTTTATGATGCCATAAATGTCGAGAAGTTAGACAACCCTAGTGCAATCCTGCAGTATGTTGAAAATCACCTTCATCTTAGGCTCAATCAAAAGGAAAAGATTGTAAAAGATGGAATGGAAGCGGCCATTTGTATGATTGACACCAAAACAAAGCAGGTGCATTTCTGCGGTGCCCAGCGGCCATTGCTTGTGGTAAGGCCCGAAAGTGACCCTGAGTTGATAAAAGGCTCCAAAAGATCGATCGGAGGGTATTTTCAGAATTTAGAAGAAGGCTTTTATAAGCACACTATTGACTATAATGACAATACTTGTCTATACCTGTTTTCAGATGGCTTTCAAGATCAGTTTGGAGGTCTAAATGACAAAAAATACCTTTCGAAAAACATGGTTCAAAAGTTAGTAACATTGTCGGGTCTTAAAGGTGCTTATCAGGAAATGAAACTGGCTGAAGAATTTAACTCCTGGAAAGGGGAGAAGGAGCAAGTTGATGATGTCCTGATTTTGGGGCTGAAGTTGTGATCGCAGTCCACAAGATTAGATAATTATGCCCCTAATTTCTCCAATTGCCTATGTATGTATGGATATTTAGCATAATTCTTTGCTTTGGATAACAAATCATTGGCCTCACTTGCGTTATTGGCTATATTTTCCAAAGTTCCCAAATACATATACGCCAAGCTTAAGTAATGATCTTGATCTCCCAATAATTCCTCAAACATTTTTATTGCAACTTTTATTTGCGTTTCTGCTTTTCGATAGTTGTTTTCCGATGTTAAGGTGAGTATGCCTTGATATAAGCATTTCCTTGCATTAAGATAAGGTATATCAGCTACGTTAAAATTTAGAAGCATCTCACCGGCTTTTGAATATTGCTTATCCGCTATGAGCATTTCTATTTTTAAGTCAATAAACTTCGGGTTTGAAGGATATTGCCTGACTAACTGATTTGCATAGGGTAATGCATTAGCAGGGCTAGCTTCCATTTTATAATTAAGGTGGGCCAGATAATATAGCGCCTCCACTTTGGTGAATGTAGCTTTCTGACTAGCCTCCTTTAAATACTCAAGACCTTTTTTCTTATCACCTTTTGAAAATGGCCAAAGTAATGACCGGTAGAAAAACCCTTTTTCTCTATAAAATTCAATGTAGTAATTATAGAGTCCGGTAGTGGTATAGAATTCCGGATTGGTCTCACACCACTCAAACCCTTTCTTTATATATTCAAATGCATTTTTTCCTTCAATAGATGCCTTTACCATATTGTCGTTAAGGGCGAAAAGCTCTGCTCTCATAATATGCGCAGTCATATAATAGTAGGCATTTTCATTATTGTTTTTGTCTTCATTCAAAACCTTCCTGGCGGACGTCTCAGCGGAGTCAAGTACCTGAATAAACAATTTATAAGTTGCTTCATCCCGCTCGAAAATCGGATAATGCTCCCACCTCATTTGATAGGCTCTTACCAGTAAACGCGCGGTATGATTGGGGTAATCATTGTAAAAATTCTTAACCGCCTTTTTAGAAACCTCATGATCTGCTTTATAGATCAATTCTAATGTTTTGGATAAATCAGAAGAGAAGCCGTCCTGAGCACAAACGTTATAATTTAATATAAGCGTAAAAATTATTAAGCAATTCCTCACTAGATTTTTTTAAACAAATTAAAGGTTAATATTGGATATAACATACTTATTCAGTTATTTGAGTAAACTTTTAAAACTTAAAAACTCAATTATGAAAAAAGTACTTTTACTTACTTTATTGATGGCGTTTATCGCATCAGCAAATTCATTTGCTTCTGCAAACAAGTACAAGGTGGATGATGCTGCAATCGATCAAGTTTTTGAAAACTCTATCAATGTAGTTTCTACAGAAAGTGAAGTCAATATCATGGACATTACTTCTGTGAAATCTGCCAGTGCTGACAAAAATGTGTGGATCGCACTAATTTTAGATTGGCTTCTGGGAGGTATTGCGATTCACAGGGTGTACTTAGGTGGTCGTCCTATATTGATCGTAGGTTATTTATTCACTTGTGGTGGTATCTTTGGTCTACTTCCGCTTGGTGACTTTATCGCACTATTGATCAATAACGGTGATATCAGCAAGTATGTTGATAATGATGCATTTATAATGTGGTAATCATCATTGACAATAATCTTTAAGATTATAAAAGCCTCTGGTTATTTCAATCAGAGGCTTTTTCTTTGTTTAACTCTGCCTCAATCAGCGCATCTTTAATCGGATCGTTGTATTTTCTTGTCAGCTCTTCATTTTTTTTAAGCGCCAAATACCGTGAATGTCTTACACCTCCCGAATAAAAGGAATAAAATAGCCCTATACCTGTGAGTGCCCCTGTGAAAAAATAACCTTCATAAAGGCTGTAGGCACCAAAAGCCATTAACGAGCCTTGAATTGCTGAGGAAAGCAATCCTTTACCAAAATATCCGGCATACATTTGCCCAACACCAGGAAGGAGGTAGGACAGGGTTTCAGCTTTTTTGGGGTCTTTTAGCCTCGTTTTATCTATAAAGTAATATGCCTCTTCAGCGGTAAGTCCGGTATTTCCATTCATTGATATATATTCTTCATATTTAATTTTTGCTTCCCCCCATTGACGCATCTCGTTTAGTGTTAATACATGTAAATACAACAACTCTTTATAGCCAGTATCTTTAAAGAAATATTCGGCTTGTTTTAGTTGGGCCAAAGCTGTATTGTAGTCCCCAGATAGGTAGGAGGTTAATATTGTTTCTCTTCTAATACTGAAGTTGAGTTCGTTTTGATTAACAAAAAGATTACTCCGCAGGAGCGTTTGAGATGCTGATTCATAATCACCAACAGATTTTTGAATCAGTGCCTTTTTAAAAATCGCTTTATTGGCGATTTCAGGATCAGTATTTTGAAATATGATCCGCTCATATTCAAGTTTTGCAAGCGCCAATTCTCCAGCATCTCTCAGGCTATCAGCTTTTTCAAACTGAGCGTTAGTTGAATATGCTGCGAAGAGGAATATGCATATCAACCAATATTTTGTGATTAACTGCGTCATTGAATTCTGCATTAGAAATTTTTACTGTAAAAACACTTCCCCAAATATTACCGACATAAAATATGGAAAATATAGATCCGAAAATGATAAATCGGGCACTTTTAACCCCATCCTTTCTGTAACTCTCCCATGTCTGCAAGGCAAAGACTGCAGATGTTAGTAGTGTGCCAATACCCAAGCCTGTCTTACCGGCATAAATCCTTCCCATACCTGGTATGGCTGCTGATAAGACTCCAGCCAGAAATGGAGATTTTCTTTTATAATTGCCCAAGTCATTACGGATGCCTAAAAAAGACTTTTCCTGAGAAGAGGTTTGGTAGTATTTGTGATTAAATGTTGACGAGATATCATCAAAAGCATGTAGGTTTCTATCTAAAAGATAGATCCCAGCCAACTGCAGAGCCCTTAGATTAACAATAAGGCTATCACTAAGTGTTAGCTGTTGGAGGTCGTGCATAGCACTTTGGTACTCACCGAGATGTGATTTGCAAAAAGCATTATAAAATGATCCTTGAATAAATAAAGGGTGATTTGGGTTGCTTAACTTGTTGAAAGAAACAGTGGCTTCAGATAAGTTTTGACTCAGGTAAAATACCTTCCCTTTATAGTAATTTATGCTGTCAATACTTAAATGATCTGCATCTTCTAAGGTATTGAGCAGCAGGCCAGCTTCTTCATAATTACGTGTGTTGATAAGGTAATTGAAAAAAGGAAGGTTTTGATACAGATGCTGAGAAAAGGAGCTGGCATGACAAGCCACAAGCATAAAAAACACAAAAAGGAAACGCATCAATTGTTAGAGTAGTCAGATGTACTTTCAATTATTCTTCCCTGGCTGTTTAACCTCAGTGGGCTCACCTGAGAATGCGTTAATCTATTGCATCTACTAACCCTGTCTACAGAAAGAAACAACCCTTTGAATGGCCCAAATTCATCAAACAACTGTTTGCCAAAACGCGAACAACTTATTTCATAAATACAGGATGTTGACAGCTGGGCCGAGATGTGTCGTTGATAAAAAGCTAACCCTCCTTTATAAACCCAATAAACAGGGTTAATAGCATTGATTACCTTTATTTTTTTGTTGGCATGTTTAGCATAAGAATGATCTGGCAACTCACTTTTAGGAGTATGTCTTGTTATCAATTCCAAATCTTCATGAATAGATTGAGCCCAGCTAACCTGAGTGCCAATCAGCATCAATAAACAAACTAATATACTATTGTATGTTTTTGGCATCTTTTGGAATTTGGAAGTTTAATGACTCCATTCCCTCCTTTTTATCCAGTTGAACATTTGAGTAAACCGTTTTAGAAACAGTTGAGTCCACTGGAGTTGAGTAGTTTATTTGAGTAATAGTCGAGGGAAAATTAAGTGACTGGTTTAACTCTATATAGTTGTAATAGTAGGATTTAGTGGTAACCATATTGTTAGCATCATAATATGCTATGTAGATTGGGTTGCCATCTTCCAGCACAAGCTCAACCTTACTTACCTGTGAAGCCATGTTAGCAGGAGGGAGCCATTCTGTTACCATAAGCCCTTCAGCAAAGGAAACATTAGATTGTATAAAGCCCATTTGCTGAAGTCCAAGGTCTGACTTTTTATTATTTAGAAAAAAATAAAACTGAGAGGTTTCAGTGCTATAAAGGTAATTTTGCTGCTGGATAACAGTGTTTTTGTCTTGATCGTAAATTTTAATTTCCCCTTTAGCATTGTTAAGCACAATGTATTTCTTTGGCGCGGTATAGAATGACGTCATTCGGCCATCATTTCCATAAAATATGTTTGCCTCTGTAGCGCTTACAAATCCACCTTTAGCTGTCTTGGTTTCCATTTCCATGGAGATACAGTTAAAAGCATTATACTGTGCAAAAGAAACTGCTGTTGATAACATCAACAGCAGCTGCATAAGGAGTATTTTCATGATAGTTTAAACGTTGTCAGAACTTGCTTTCGCGCTTAAAAATTCCCTGTTTAATCGAGCGATATTTTCAAGGCTGATACCTTTCGGGCATTCTGCAGAGCATGCTCCAGTATTGGTACAAGCACCAAAACCTTCTGCATCCATGGTAGCCACCATATTTTCAGCTCTTGTTTTACGCTCTACCTGTCCTTGTGGTAGCATAGCCAGCTGAGATACTTTGGCGCTTACAAATAGCATGGCAGATGCATTTTTACATGCGGCAACACAGGCACCACAACCGATACAAGTTGCAGCATCAAAGGCTTCGTCAGCTATTTTCTTAGGAATAGGAATCTCATTGGCATCGGGTACACCACCGGTATTTACTGATACGTAGCCGCCTGACTGGATAATCTTGTCAAATGACATTCTATCTACTACCAAATCCTTTACAACAGGAAAAGCCTTGGCTCTCCATGGCTCTACGGTGATTGTATCCCCATCATTGAAGCTTCTCATATGAAGCTGACAGGTGGTAGTCTGCTTAGGACCATGAGGTCTCCCATTAATATACATACTGCACATACCACAAATACCTTCACGACAATCGTGGTCAAAGTGCACAGGATCTTCATTTTTCTTGACAAGATCTTCGTTCAGTACATCGAACATTTCAAGGAAAGACATGTCTTCTGATACATCATCAAGATTATAGGTCTTAAATCCACCTTTATCCTGAGCGTTTTTTTGTCTCCAAACTTTTAGCTTAATCTTCATAACTTATTTATAGCTTCGTTGAGTAAGTTTCACATTTTCAAATACCAGATCTTCCTTATTAAGCGTCTCCTCTTTGCCTTCACCATTGTACTCCCATGCGGCAACATATGAGAATTCATCATCTTTACGTTTTGCCTCGCCTTCTTCAGTTTGAGACTCTTCCCTAAAGTGTCCGCCACAAGATTCAGACCTGTTAAGGGCATCATCAATCATAAGTTCTCCAAGCTCTATAAAATCTGCAACACGATTGGCTTTTTCTAACGACATGTTCAATTCTTCATTAGATCCAATAACCTTCACATTGCTCCAGTAATCTTCTTTTAGTTTTTTAATTTCAGCCTTGGCCTTCTTCAGACCAGCCTCATTTCTTGACATGCCACAATACTCCCACATGATATGTCCTAAATCTTTGTGGAATTCATCTACAGTCTTAGACCCATTTATTGATAAAAGTTTATCGATACGCTCTTTCACTTCTGCCTCTGCTTTCTTGAACGCCTCGTGATCAGTCGGGATTTTATCATAAGGAACATTGGCCAGATAATCACCAATTGTATAAGGCAATACAAAGTAACCATCAGCCAGGCCTTGCATTAAAGCACTTGCTCCAAGTCTGTTGGCCCCGTGATCTGAGAAGTTGGCTTCTCCAATAGCATAGCAGCCGGGAATAGTGGTCATCAAATTATAGTCAACCCAAAGTCCTCCCATGGTGTAGTGAACGGCAGGGTATATCTTCATTGGTGTTTTGTAAGGATTTTCCCCAGTGATCTGCTGATACATATCAAAAAGGTTTCCATATTTAGCACTAATCAAATCTTCACCATCACGCTCGATTGCATCAGCAAAATCAAGGTAAACAGCTAAACCTGTTGCATTAACACCTCTGCCTTCATCGCAAACTTCTTTGGCATTTCTGGAGGCCACATCACGAGGCACCAGGTTTCCAAATGATGGGTATTTTCTTTCTAAGTAATAATCCCTTTTATCTTCAGCTAATTCAGTAGGCTTCAATTGGCCTTTTCTGATTTTTTCTGCGTCTTCTTTGGTTTTTGGAACCCAAACCCTGCCATCATTTCTTAATGACTCAGACATCAAAGTCAGTTTGGACTGATGGTCACCAGATACGGGGATACAAGTAGGGTGAATTTGCGTGAAGCAAGGATTCGCCATAAATGCACCTTTCTTGTGTGCTCTCCAGGCCGCAGTTACGTTAGAACCCATTGCATTTGTAGAAAGGTAAAATACATTACCATATCCACCAGTAGCCAATACTACTGCATGGGCACTATGTGATTCTATTTTTCCGGTAATAAGGTTTCTTGTAACAATACCTCTTGCATTGCCATCTACCATTACAAGATCAAGCATCTCTTCCCTGGCATGGAGTTTTACTTTGCCATTGGCCACCTGTCTACTAAGCGCACTGTAGGCGCCCAATAACAATTGCTGTCCTGTTTGGCCCCGTGCATAGAAGGTTCTGGACACCTGCGCTCCACCAAAAGACCTGTTGGCTAAAAGACCGCCATATTCACGAGCGAATGGAACACCTTGCGCTACGCACTGGTCAATGATATTTACACTTACTTCTGCAAGTCTGTGGACATTGCCTTCCCTTGATCTGTAGTCACCACCTTTGACAGTGTCATAGAATAATCGAAATACACTATCACCATCATTCTGATAGTTTTTAGCAGCATTAATTCCCCCTTGGGCCGCGATACTGTGCGCTCTTCTGGGGCTGTCCTGAAAACAGAACGCTTTTACATTATAGCCAAGTTCACCAAAAGAAGCAGCGGCTGAAGCTCCTGCTAAACCGGTTCCAACTACAATAATGTCGTATTTACGCTTATTGGCTGGGTTAACCAGTTTGACGTTGAATTTATGTTTAGACCACTTTTCTGATAACGGGCCTTCAGGTATTTTAGAATCTAACTTCATTTATATAAATCTTTAGATTTCGATTATTTTAAATACATAATTATTGGAATGCATGCGAATAATGCAGGAATTATTATTGCAATCGCATATCCAACAGTTTTAATCATTGGTGTATATTTTGGGTGATTTAACCCTAATGTCTGAAATGCACTTTTAAATCCATGATACAAATGGAACATTAAAGCAAGCATTGAAACGGTGTAAAGAAGGACATAGAGAATGTTGCCAAAAGCAAAATCTACAACAGCATAAAGGTCATTGTAAACTTCTCCTTCATAAGTAGCTGTAGGTATGTCTCCCCAGTGCATCTCATACCAGAAGTTTTTCATATGGATAACCAAGAAGATCAGAATAACTGTCCCCAGTATTCCCATATTTCTCGAACTCCATGAACTGCTTACATTACCAGGATTAACAGCGTAACTCACTGGTCTTGAACTCCTATTCATGACAGTAAGCAGTAATGCCCAAACAATGTGAACAACAAAAGTGGTGTAAAGTAAATAAGAGGTTGTTTTGATAAAAGGGTTCGTGGTCATGAATTTGGCATAGATGTTAAATGACTTGCCACCATCATCAGCTAAAAGCTGCAAATTTCCCGATAAATGAACGATCAAAAAGGTTATTAGAAACAATCCTGTCAAAGCCATAAGGACTTTTTTTCCAATTGTACTTGACATTGCGTTTGTGAACCAACTCATATGATTTCGAATGATTAAATGTATAACAATGAGACGGAGTCAAAGTTACATGCGAAACCAATATCAAACAATCTGAATTATTATTTTAAAAGATTCTAAATAGTGTTTGAGGTAAAAAGCTGACGTTTGCGAAAAGAAAGCTGATTAAACAAAAAATTTAAAAGAAAAGCTCAATGAACAAAACTATTACACCAACTGTGAACATAAAGTAACAAAGCATTAAATCATTTTTCATCAGTTTATTGATGTTGGTTGATATCGTTTTCATGATCTTCTTCATTTCGTGTGACAAAGCCATTTGCAAGCAAGGTGCCAAATAATGGAAAATGCTTGAATGTATTAAAATCAGCGTTTTCCACTTACTACTCTTGGGAATAAGTATCAAAATGGGAACGATTCTTAATTTTAGAGAAATTCAGATCCTTGTTTGATATTGATTAGATTTGCGATTTAAAAATAGATACATGGCTTCACAAACGATACTATATTTGATTCTCGGTATTATTACTTTCAGCTACTTGCTTAATCAGCTACTTGATTATCTGAATTTGAAGTCAAGAAAATCTGAACTGCCTGATGATATTAAGTCATTTTATAGTGAAGAGAAGTATGCCAAAGCACAGGAATATCATAAAACGCTTAGCAATTTCTGTTTTTTGACTTCTGCATTTAGTTTTGCAGGTTCATTTGCTATTTTATATTTCGGTGGGTTCGGTTATCTAGATCAGTTGCTAAGACCAATGGTTGGTGAGGGCATTGCATTATCTCTAACTTACTTTGGCGTGCTCTTTCTATCGTCTGATATTTTGAATCTTCCGTTTTCTATCTACTCCACCTTTGTTATAGAGGAGCGTTTTGGCTTTAACAAAACCACTCCAAAGACATTTATTGTAGATAAATTAAAGGGATATGTCCTGACAATCATTGTTGGGGGTTTACTGATTGGCAGCTTGCTTTATTTGATTAATAATATTGGAGAGTCATTTTGGCTATATTTCTGGGCAATTGCGAGTGTATTTATTCTGTTTGTTAATATGTTTTACACTTCATTGATTCTGCCATTATTTAACAAACTAACACCTCTTGAGGATGGTGAATTAAAAACAGCCATCGAAGATTACAGCGAAAAGATTGACTTCCCACTTGACAATATTTATGTTATTGACGGCTCTAAACGATCTAATAAAGCCAATGCGTTTTTCTCCGGTATTGGTAAGCGCAAGAAGATTGTTTTATATGACACATTGATAAATAATCATTCTATTGAAGAGCTGGTAGCTGTACTTGCTCATGAAGTAGGACACTTCAAGAAAAAGCATATCATCTATGGTTTTGCTATTTCTATTCTGCAAATAGGGCTGATGTTATTCATTATGTCGCAGATGATATACAGTGAGGCCGTATCACAAGCATTGGGAGGACAACAGTTGGCTATTCATTTAAATTTATTGGCTTTTGGAATTTTGTATTCACCCATTTCAATGATCAGCAGCATATTAGGCAATATACTTAGCAGGAAGAATGAATTTGAAGCCGATGCTTATGCAAAACAAACCTACAATCCAAAGGCCTTGCAGGAAGCTTTAAAGAAATTATCAGTAGATAATCTTAGTAATCTATATCCACACCCTGCCTACGTATTCTTACATTATTCGCATCCTCCGCTATTGCAGAGGCTGAATGAATTAGGAAAGGCCTGATTTGAGTGAATAGCCGACCGTACCAATAACAACTATCAGTAGTAAAATACAGGATATGAGTGTGATCGTGTTGCCAGTAGCATACACTTTAGGTTTGAACTCAAACACGATGGTGTGTTTACCTTTAGGAATTTCTAATGCTCTTAATATAAAGTTGGCTCTCAATATATCTGTTTCAGCTCCATCAATGGTGGCCACCCAACCCCCAGGGTAATAGATTTCTGAGAATACGGCCAAACTGTTTGCGTAAACGCTGGCCTCATAAGTGAGTTTATTGGGAGCGTAGTTTGTAAGTACTACAGAACCAGAGTCCAGGCTAGTTATGCTTTTAAGTTTAAATTTGCTCTGGTCAATTACTGCCGTAGCTGCCAAGTCAGAACTACAAGTTTGTTGGAGTTCAGTATCCGCATCGTCAACAAGCTTTATGGTATTTACCAGCCAGGCGTTGCCTAGTGCATATTCATTTTTTATAAAGTCATTTTTACCAGGCCCGAAAGTGAGGTACTTGGCATTGAGCATATTAATGGCATCGTACGAGCTAAAGTCTAAATTGCCATTTTGAATGCCGCTGATCATCGTGCTGCGCTGGCCTTCGATACAATTCGTATAAAAATCCTGATACCTTCTCATTTTAGCACCATGATATCCGCCCAATGAACTGTGGTGGTATGAAGTGCGAGCCTCACTCATAGCATCGCCCTGAAGGTTGTAAACACGGTAAGTAGACTTGTCTTTAGAGATTTCTTTATCGGCCTCCGTTGGTAAGAAGAATGACCTGTCGGCTGATCTTTTATAATTGTCCTTGCCGAAGTGCCGGTTATCTACCATGACCACATCTATAAGAATTAAAACGGATATCCCGATAGACAAAATAACACCAGACACTTTCTGCTTCAGGTATGCCCAGACAAGTCCCCCCGCTAAAAGAATGAATATCAATGATCTAAAGGCATCTCCACGCATGAGAGCTTCTCTATCTGATTGAAGGGCTTTCAAAAACCATAACGGCAGCTGTGATTCGCCTGTTTTTGTAAAAGAGGCCATTCCAGCAAGCATTACCACTAGCAGACACAGCCCTCCTGAAGCAGCCAAAGAAATGAAAAACTTCTTTTGTACTTCCTTATTCCATTCAGCACTTAGTAGTTTTTCCAATCCAATAAAACCCAATAGCGGCATGGCTACAAAAGCCATTACCATTGTGAATGTCACCGACCTGAATTTGTTGTAGCCAGGGAAATAGTCGAACATGAAATAGTTGAGGGACTTAAAACTGTCTCCCAGACTCAGTAAAATTCCGAGGCCTGTAACCAAACTTAGCCAAATGACATATTTCTTAGGAGCGAATAATAACCCGATCACAAAAAAGAAACATACAATGGCTCCTATATAATATGGTGCAGGCGGTTTATCACCCCAAAAAGATGCCGAGTATCTGGCGAGTTGATTGGCTACTTGCTGATCGCCTGCATTTTGCAATGCGCTTAAAGTTTCACTGTCTTCATCCTGAACAAAATAATGCCCATAGGTTCCTCCAAGAAAATTAGGGATTAGCAATGTCATAGGCCCCCAAGTGTCATTGCTGTACTGAAAAGCATAATCTTTATCTAAGCCACTTTTTTCACCAGCCGATTGCTGTTGTGTTAACTCCGATTTACCTCTAATAGAATGCTTACCATATTCATAAGTCGTCCAGAACTCACCTATAAAGGTGCCCAAGCCAATGAGCACAGCAATAATTAAAAGCGCCATGGTCTTACCAAAATCAACTAAGGTTTTAGCTTTAACGGCTTCAATAAGTTGAACCAATCCATAAATCAGAATAATAAGAAGTAGATAATAGGTTATTTGAAGGTGATTTTCCCTGAAGTGCAAGGCCATTGCGAGAGCCGTTACACCTGTGCCTAACCATTTCTTGTTAGTAAAAGCCAAATGAACGCCTGCCAGTATCATTGGCATAAAAGCCACAGCCCCAATTCTTGAGTTATGACCTGCTCCCAAACCAATGATCATGTACGTAGATAACCCAAAGGCTAATGCTCCACCTATGGCCAAATAAGGCCTCACTTTAAATGAAAGTAGCAGAATGTAAAAGCTGACTAATGCTAAAAATATATTTTTAACAGGGTGGGGAAGGAACAGAGATAAAGCACTTTTGAAACCACTAACAATTCCATCATTCCAGTTGACACTTATTAAGTAGGCCGGCATTCCCCCAAACATCGAATTAGTCCAAAGAGCTTCTTCGCCTGTCTGCTCTCTAAACTCTATTACCTCCTGAGCACTGGCCTTCCATTGGTTGATATCTCCCTGCTCAAGGGTTTTGTTGTCAAAGAAAAAGGGATTAAAGAAAGCTACCGTGGTAATCAGGAATACAAGAACAGCAATTATGTGTGGCAGTATATTTTTAACAAAATTGATGGATTTCATAGCACTTAGTTAGTAAGTAGATGCAAATAAGAAAAGAATGTAATGGAATAAAAAATGTAATTAAAGTGAATAATCAGAAAATAATGTCACTTCAAATGTTTCTTTTTTACACTTTGTCCATTTATAATGATGAAATTAAGTTGAAAACGAATTGGACGAACTTATAACATATTCTAAACAATTGATTCTGGAACAATCGGAAGAGCTGATAATAGAGGAATGCAAGCGCAATCCCAGAAGGTTTGAACCGCTATATAATAAATACTATAAGCCCATTTTCAGGTTAGTGTTAGGTCGCATTGGAGATAAGGATCTCACTGCAGATTTAGTCTCCAATGTTTTTTTTAAGGTACTTCAGAGTCTTCATAAGTTTCAGTTCAAAGGTCTCTCTATTTATTCATGGTTATATAGAATAGCGCTTAATGAGTGCAATGAACATTTTAGAAAAGCGGGAAGTAAAAGGGTGATTGTTCTTGATCAAACCCATTATGAAGTGTTAACAGAAGAAATGGCCATTTTCGATGATGGGCATAAAGAAGCATTGAAAAATGGGCTGAGCAAACTGAAGGAAGTTGAATTGCAGATAATTGAACTTAGGTTTTTTGAATCCTTATCATTTAAGGATATCGCAGATGTCCTGGGGATTACTGAAGGCAATAGTAAAGTAAAACTGTACCGTGCTGTCGAGAAGTTGAAAAAATTAATGAAAGTATCGTGATGCGTAAAATTGAATTTTTAAATAAGGATATCAAGGTTTCTGACAAAGAGATAGAATCTTTTATGGACTTTGATGCAGTACTGGATAAGTCCAGAGGGCAAAGCCTGAACAATCAGGTGGTAAAAACTTTAACCAAAAGGTTTGTTTATGTTCTGGGCGCTCTAGCTCTTATAGGCATCTCTTATTGGTTTTATGATTCCACAGACAACAAGGATTCAACAATAATTAATGAACCTGAACTGAATGAACCTTTGGAGCAAGCCAGAAATGAAGTGCCTCAAAGCAAATTGATTATGCCAGTGGATACGCTAAGCGTTAGCGAGGCGGAAGTTCCGAAACCTGTTAAAGAAAGTGAAGGTAACGTGACAATTAAGAAACCGGCACAAAAGCCAGTGCCATCTGAAAAAGCTACTGCAAAACAAGGTGATGACCAACTATCACAGTTTGCCTATGTAGATGCAGAACCTGTTGATGGTATTGAGAATCTGTATGAATACTTTGATCTGAACCTCAAGTATCCTGTAGAGGCTTTGACAGATTCTATTGAAGGATCGGTAGTTGTGAGGTTTACTGTTACAGAAGAAGGTAAAATTGATAATATAATTATTCAGAAATCCCTTGGTGATGCTTTTGATATTGAGGCGATCAGACTCATTGAAAATATGCCTCCATGGAAGCCTGCCACGGTAAATCAAATACCGATAAGTAGTAAGTTAAGTGTCCCACTACATTTTAGGGTGAAATAAAACTTTAAACCACATCATGAAAAAAATAATACTCTTTATATGTCTTGCCTGGCAAGTCTTGGCATTACATGCTCAAACATTTGAGGTGAAGGATAGCATATACCTTGATTCAACCAGAATCATGTCATTTCGTTCGCTTGACCTGAACAATGATGCCTTAACAGATCTCTTAATGGTTCTGCAAAATGGAGGGCAATATCAAATGATTTTTAAAGAAGGTGAGGCTGATAATGTTGATACTTTACAATTAGGTTCAATAGTAAGCCCATTGTTCCATATTGCCGATTTAGATAACAATACCCGACTGGATATTATATTTCATGGACTGCTGTCAGGGGATACAGTTTCAATGGTCTCTTATCAAGAAGACGTATTGCAGTTTAGTTCGCCTGTTTTAATTGACAGCCTTACTTATCAAAAGATGGATGTTCTTGATATAGATTCTGACGGATTTAAGGAGTTAATTTATTCTGATAAGGAGGGGAAACTGCATGTTAAAAGGAGCGACTCTATCAGTTGGGTTGACTTTAATTCGGACATTGATTTTGATGTAAAAGAATGGATGCTTCTTGATAAGAATAACAACGGCCTTGCAGATCTAATTAGGTCACATGATGGTAAGGTCTTCTGTCATCCATGGGTTGATAATAAATGGAGTGATGAGGATAGTGTGATTTTTGAAGGGGATATCAGACACTTATCTCATGGTGATGTTGACAGTGATGGAGTGAATGACATAGCCATGTATGGAACAAAGAATCAGACAGACTATTATTTATGGGCAGTTACAGACTCCACTACTTTTGAAATCCCTCAGCCTGAACTAATAAGCCTAGAAGTTTATATGCATGATTTTACGACAGATGGTGCAGCAGATATATTGATAGCAGGTCTTAAGGGTGATAGTACATCGTATCTGGATCTTTTTGTAAATACCCAAGGCGTTTGGGGTAGTGATTCATCAGACTATGATATCAGTTTTAACCATTTGATTGTAAATGATTTGGATTATGATGGCGACCTGGACCTTGTAGCGAGCAGTGGGCTTTCAGAAATTAAGATACTTGATAATATTACCGAGGAGAAAAATATAGGGCCTTCAGTTGTGACTAATCACTTTGCTTTTGTCAATGGGCGCAGAGTAATTATCAGGTGGGACGGAGCATCAGATGATTTTACAGACTCTTTAAGCCTTACTTATGATGTGGCTATTGGCGATGACCTTACCAATGCAAAATATCTTGGGCCAAACTTTGATCTTTCTAATTTTTATAGACTTTATTCTTCCAAAGGGAACAGTGGTCTTAAAAATGAAATCGGTATAAATCGCGATTTTGACAATGGCCTTTATTTTTATTGTATTCAATCCATTGACAATGCTCTTTACTTTCTAGGAAATGGGGCGGGACCACCAGTAGCAGTAGGACAGTTCGTAATATGTGAAGAAAACGTAGCAGAAACTAAGTATGCCTGTGAAGATGAGGTTATAGAAATAATTACAGAGTCTCCTGTGGCCTATTACTCTGAATTAAAAGGTTACTTAGGACTTACTGATACTTTGATTTATGAAGTAAGTGAACCTGATCTAATAATGACCGGCCAGCAGGGCGAAGTTGACTGTTCAGCACAGAAATCCTACAAAATTGAAATTCTGGATACCTCTGACTTGCTTGAGCAGGACTTTATCACCTCTTGTATTGGAGATGAGGTTATAGTCTCTATAGAAGACCAGTTTGATAGTGTTCAATGGTATTTCAATGGAAATCTGGTTTCAGAATCCCCTGATTATCAATTCACTGCAAGTGAAAATGGTCTGATCAAATTGAACGTTAGCCGGGGTACATGTATGCAAGCAGATTCTTTAGAGCTGATATTGGGAAATCCGGTCATAAAAATGCCAGTCACATTAACAATTTTTAAAGGTGAATCGGTAGTGCTCAACGCTACCGCCAACAACTATGAAACTGTAAAATGGACTCCCGCAGCAGGATTAGACGATGATGAGGTTTTAAGCCCTATGGCCTCTCCATTAACTACAACTTCTTATCAATTAACTGTAGAAGATTCTCTGGGCTGCGTGGCGCAAGGTACTGTTCAAGTTATTGTTATTGAGCAAGGCTGGATTCCAGATTTGTTTACACCTAATGATGATGGCAATAATGACAATTTATTGATCTATGGGTTGGAGGATGCTACAGAAGTAAGGCTGGAAATTTTCAACAGATCAGGAAATAAAGTCTTTGAGGATAGCAATCTCCAAAATCTTAAGCAAAAGGGTTGGGATGGTACAAGTTCAGGACAAAAACAGCCTAATGGACTGTACTTCTGGAAAGTGACAGGAAGAAATGCTGATGGTAGTGAATTAAAGTTAAATGGTAAAACAGACGGTGTTATCTATTTGATGAGATGAGAATAGTTATACTCACATCATTGCTAATGGCCACAGCTACCATATCTTATGGGCAGTACTTTCAGTTTTCGCAATATAATTTTGCCCAAGCTAGAGTAAACCCTACTAATGGGGCAACATCTGATTATGCTAAGGCATCACTATTATACCGAAATCAAAAAGTAGCCGATAATTTTAACATTCAAAGCACCTTCTTATCGGCTCATTATCCTATTAGATGGAAAACTGGACCAAGACTAGCCGCAGGTGTATATCTCCTTGATGACAGGGCGGGTACTGCCGGTATTTTTAGAACTACGCAACTTGGAATCAACTTCGCTGCTGCAGTTGCTCTTTCAAACAATCAGCTGATTAGTTTAGGTGTCAAAACCGACTGGAATAATAGAAAGGTTTCTTTTGATAACCTGAATACAGGCTCGCAGTTTATCCCTGATCGTGGATTTACAGGAGGTGGCTCTGGAGAGCTCCTGGATCAGGTAAGTCATAACTATTTTTCATGGAATTCCGGGCTTAGGTGGGTGCAGAAAGATGATGATGATCATGAGTTAGCAAGTTTTGGTGTAGCCATGTACGACATCAATAGGCCTGATGAGGCACTTTTAGATCAGCCGGCAAAATTGGATCCCACCTGGGTAATGGATATGAAGTACACCGTTTATGATGGTATGACTTTTAGAATTACCCCTGATGTATTAGTTACCAATTCTGCCGGTAATGCAAATATTATGTTAGGAGGTTTAACAAGTTATAAGATTGATCCATCTAACAAATTAAATGGTATGCTTAGTCTGATTACAAGGATTAACGTATCCGGGTATTTCGTAGCGGGACTTCAATTTGAAAATAACAAAACCGCATTTGGCCTTTCATATGATGTTCCTTGGGGTAGTCAGGTTGGAAATTTAGGAGCTTTGGAACTGGGAGCAACTTTAAAGAAGTACATTGAACCTTTGAGTAGCAATAAAAAGGTTCGTAAGTCTAAGTATGCACGAAGAAGGGCTAAGTTTAAGAAGCAACAGGCTAAAAGGAAGGAGAAGGCACTTGCTCGCTTGAAGAAGAATAACAAGACCGAACCTAAAGATAAGCAAGTAGTGAAAATGGATGACCTTAACGTTCAGCCAGATCTGGATTCTGTTCAGTCTGTGGCAGAAGTAAATACTGAAACAGATGATTTGAATGAAAATGAAAATGCCGAAGGTAATGCTCAAGCCGGAGAGTTGAGCAGGTTCCCATTTGAAGAGCCTATTTTCTTTGATTTCAAATTTGGCTTTAATGCAGTATCACTTGCTAAGTCTGATAAAGAAACTCTTAACGACCTTGTACTACTATTGATTCAAAATGAAGCGTTTACCGTAGAAATTATTGGCCATACCGATGATAAAGGTTCGGCAGAATACAATCAGCAACTATCAGAAAATAGAGCAGCTGCCGTGAGTCAATATCTAATGAAGAGTGGAATAGAAGAAGACAGAATTACATATTTAGGAAAAGGCGAAGAAGATCCAACTGTTCCTAATGACTCAGAGGAAAACAGGGCAACTAACAGAAGAGTTGAATTTGTGATCCACAAAATCAAAACCCAAACAAATGATCATTAAGGATTTTCAAACTTGCAATTAGTATCAATACCGCTGTAGTTCTTTGTACAGTGGTATTTGAGAATTTAAGTACTGCTAACCTTGAGCCAATCTGCCCGCCAAGCAATACTGCAATTAGCAACGGCCATGACCAATTGAGGTCGAGATAGGGAGGATGCTGCATCCATTGGCCTACCAGTCCGGCAATGGAATTTACCAGGATAAAAAAACTTGCAATGGCGGCTATTTTTTTCGCTTTATTCCAGTTCATAAGGTTCAGAACAGGGGACAGAAATATTCCGCCTCCAATACCCACCATTCCTGATATTAAGCCGATAATACCACCAACTCCAGCGGCTACAGCTCCAGTGCGCTCAACAATACTGTGCTGTTCTTTGTGTGTACGCTTAATCCATAGTAGGATGGAGGCAAGCAATAATGTGAAGCCTAAAGTAATGAAGATGAACTTTGATGACAATGGCAGATATCCTCCAATAAATGCCAATGGAACACTTGCCAATACCAATGGCAATGACCTTTTGATATTCAAATAGCCTTCCTGATAAAAAATATAAGTCCCTCCTGATACTACTATGATATTGCACATCAGTGCTGTAGATCGTAAAATAAATAAATCCACACCAGCAAGCACCAGTAAAGCCAGATAGCTTGACCCACCACCAAAGCCAACTGAAGAGTAAAAAATGGCAATTAAGAAAAAGAATAAAGCGAGTAAAAAGGGATTTTCCATACTATCCACCTATGCTTGACATTGATTCAAAGGTTGATTTATCTCTATTAGCCTCAGCGAGATGCCCATCTTTATGTTTATTGAGTATAGCAGTCTGCAGTGCTGCTGCTATATCTCTGTCACCACTTCCATCCCTCAAAAGTGTTCTTAAATTAAGTCCGCCACCATCATAAAGACAGTTTTTCATGATACCTTCCGGGGTAATTCTAATTCTGTTGCAGGTACCACAAAAGCTACGGGTGTAGGCAGCAATAATCCCTAAATTGCCTTTGCTTCCAGGTATTTTATAATGATATGCCGTGCTATTTTCAGGATCTTGAATCTTGCTAAGCTCTCCAAATTTCGAACTTAAAATATCAAGTATTTCCTGGTAACTTATTAATCCGTGATCTTCATTACTACCATTGAAAGGCATCTCTTCAATAAATCTTACAGATATTGGGTGGCTCAGGCTTAACTCAGCCATTTCTACAATATCATCCTCATTCTTTCCCTTCATGGCCACCATATTGACTTTTAGCGGGATGTTGTGGTAAAGTATAGCATTGAAGGTACTCATCACATTAGTAAACTCATCCCTTCTTGTTATTTCTAAAAACCTGGCTTCATCCAATGTGTCAAGACTAAGGTTTATGGAGCTGATATTTATGCTTTTTAGCTGATCAAGGTACTGTTCCGTAAGCACCCCATTGGTTGTGATGTGTAGCTCATTAAGCTTAGTATTTTTTCTTAAGTTGGTTAAAAAATGAATAAGGTCTCTTCTTACAAATGGTTCGCCACCAGTAATTCTTATTTTTGTAACGCCTTCATCTGTAAGTATTTTAGACAGCCTTTCCATTTCTTCATAGGTAAGCAAGTCCTTTCTTGGAAGGAAATGCATGGCGTTTTCAGGCATGCAATAGAAGCACCTTAAATTGCACCTGTCAGTGACTGCAATTCTAGCATAGGTAATCTGGCGCCCGAATTTATCTATCAACATACACAACGAATATAGTTAATTGCAGACTTTTTAGTTGATATTTTTCTTTAAAAGGGAAATGATATATTACAACTGTATGCTATTCTACTTAAATTTAAACCTTAACATTTAGACTATGGAATTGAATGTGTTGTTGTTTGGGGTTACCAAAGACATCATTGGGGGCTCAACTACCTCAGTGACACTTGAGGACTCCAGTGTGCTCGGACTAAAAAGTAAACTGTTTGATGATTACCCTAAACTCAAGGGGCTAAACTCATTGTTGATTGCTGTTAACAATGAATATGCAGATGATGATTTGATTATAAAGTCTTCTGATGAAGTGGCGATAATCCCTCCTGTAAGTGGTGGTTGATATGGTAGAGATTACAGAAAGCATACTTGACACCAGCAAGGTGATTAATTCGGTAATGGATCCTGGTTGTGGAGGACTTAATGTATTTATTGGCAATGTCAGAAATAATACGAAAGGTAAAAAAGTGATCCACCTTGAATTTGAGGCATATTATGAAATGGCCATAAATGAGCTTCAAAAGATTGTTGATGAAGCTAAATCAGTGTTCAATGTTAGTAAAATGGCCATTGTTCATAGAACAGGAAAGGTAGAAATAGGAGAGGCCGCAGTGGTTATTGCTGTTGCTGCACCTCATAGAGATGCAGCCTTCAAAGCTTGCAGGTTCGCTATTGATACCTTAAAGCAAACAGTTCCTATCTGGAAAAAAGAAGTCTTCGAAGATGGCGAGGTTTGGGTTTCTGCTCACCCTTGATTATCCTGATAAGATTTTAATTCATCAGGGGTATTTATATTCTTCAATGCTTCTGAGCTAGCTTTTAGCACCTTAGTTTTTACCAGTCTTAAGAATTGCCTTGGGCTATCTCCTTTGAATTTATTAAGCTCTTCAATGCAACTTGACTCCCAAATAGCAAACAATGGATTGATACGGCCATCCGAGTCACTATAATAAACGGCATCTAAATCCGAATTCCTGGAATTGATCAACTGAAGAATAAGCTCATCATTTATACCAGGCATATCACATGGAACAGTTAGTATAGATTTATTGACAACTTTAAAGGCAGACCTTATTCCTTCAAGCGGGCCTGCATTATCATTTACATCTTTTATTAAAGGAAATGAGGATTCTATTGTTGTTGGCTGCTGAGCATTACAAGACAAATAGACTTTGCTGCAATACTTTGAAAGTAGCTGAAAGAGATATTGATATTGAGGAATATCATGATATGAAATTTGACTTTTGTCCTTACCCATGCGTTGGCTATTGCCACCCATGAGGACTATTCCTATCAGGTCACTATTTTTCCTGGTAGTCACTTTTACCACCCGTTTTAGAAATCAACCTCGTGTTGGAAATGACTATTTCATGAGACATGGCCTTACACATATCATATACTGTCAGTGCAGCCACCGAAGCACCAGTAAGTGCTTCCATTTCTACTCCCGTCTTTCCAATAGTGGTAGCTGTGCATGTTATCTCAATTACTTTATTAATGATTTCGACATGTACCTTACAGTTTGACAGGTTGAGCTGATGGCAAAAAGGGATCAACTCTGAGGTTTTTTTTGCTGCCATTACACCAGCTATAATACTGGTATGAAAAACAGGCCCTTTTTTGGTGCTAATCTCCCCATCCTTCAAGAGCCCAAGTATTTCGTCATTTACACGCACCTCACTTTTAGCAACGGCAGTCCTTAATGTTTCATTTTTACCGGAAACATCCACCATGGTTGGGTTGCCTTCTCCATCGATATGCGTTAATTTGTTATCACTCATATAGATCAAAATTAACGAAATGATTACTGTTGAAGAAGCGTCAGGAATAATTAACAAGAACTTGTACAAACCAAAAACTGAGGAAGTTGCCTTATCTGAGGTGTTGGGCAGGGTATTAGCCGAAGATATTTATGCGGATAGGGATTTCCCTCCATTCAATAGAGTGATGATGGATGGAATAGCTATTCAATTTTCTGCCTGGGAGAGTGGACAAAGATCTTTTGAAAAGGAAGGAATTCAGTTGGCAGGGGAGGTTCAAAAAACGTTGAAGAACCCTCAAAATTGCCTGGAAGTAATGACAGGGTCTATTTTACCAATGAACACTGATGCGGTTATACCCTATGAGGAGTTAGATATTGATGGTAGTGCAGTTAAAGTTACTTCCGATACAATCAAGCAAAATCAGAACATTCATTCACAAGGAGCGGATGTAAGCATTGATGAAAAAATTCTCTCAAAGGGATGTTTGATTTCTACTGCGGAGATCGGAGTTCTGGCAACAGTGGGCAAGTCTGTTGTAAAGGTATTATCCGTGCCTAAAGTGGCCATTATCTCTACAGGTGATGAATTGGTTTCTGTGGAAGAAATGCCCAAGGACTATCAGATAAGACAGTCCAACAGTCATGTACTGAAGGCTGCGTTGAAAGAGTCAGGCGTGGAGGCCGATATTCATCATATTCTGGATGAAAGGGATTTGTTGTTAACAAGACTAAAGGCAATTGTTGAGGAAGTAGATGTATTGATTTTGAGTGGTGGGGTTTCAAAAGGGAAGAAGGACTATGTGCCTGAAGTTTTAAATCAACTGGGTTTTCAAAAACAATTTCATGGTGTGATTCAGCGGCCAGGGAAACCATTTTGGTTTGGGGTAAGGCAGGATAATAAAACTGTTTTTGCACTTCCGGGAAATCCGGTGTCTACTTACATGTGCTTTCAGAAGTATATTAAGCCTTGGACCTTTAATTCGTTGGGTGTGCAACTACCTCAGGAGATGGCAGCATTATCAGAAGATTTTACCTTTAAGAAGGATCTCACTTATTTTCTTCAGGTGAGGGTCTTGAATGTATCTGGTAAATTAATGGCACAACCAGTAGCTGGTCAGGGGTCTGGTGATTTAGCTAATTTAATTTCCGCTGATGGCTTTTTGCAATTGCCAGCCGACCGAAGTTTATTTAAGGCGGGTGAAGTATTCCCTTTTATTAGATATAGGAGGTCTTAAATTTTATATTTTAAATTCATTTCACCCCAAAAATCCATAATTTTGCAGCCTGTAAAAAAGGAAAGGTATGTTTGATAATTTAAGTTCGAAATTAGAGAAGGCGTTCAAAACCCTAAAAGGTCAAGGTAGCATCACGGAGGTCAATGTGGCCACTACCATGAAGGAGATTAGAAGAGCTTTAATTGATGCGGACGTTAACTATAAAGTCGCTAAAGACGTAACTGATGAGATCAAGGAAAAGGCGTTAGGTCAGGATGTTTTAACGGCAGTTTCCCCCGGACAATTACTTACCAAAATCACAAATGATGAACTTACTGCCTTGATGGGTGGTAGTCATGAGGATATTAATATAACCGGTAATCCTGCCGTCATTTTGATCTCTGGTCTTCAGGGTTCTGGTAAAACTACCTTTTCGGGCAAATTGGCAAACATGCTTAAGAAGAGTGGTAAGCAGGTTTTATTGACTGCATGTGATATTTACCGTCCTGCAGCGATAGACCAGCTAAAGGTACTCGGTGAGCAGACTGGTGTAGAGGTTTATGCTGAACCGGAGAATAAGGATGCTGTAAAGATTGCCAATAATGCCATTAAGTTCGCCAAAGAGAATGGTAAGAAGATAGTAATTGTCGATACCGCTGGTCGTTTGGCGGTGGATGAGGAGATGATGAATGAAATCTCCAGATTAAAAGAAGCATTAAACCCATCGGAGACACTTTTTGTGGTGGACTCCATGACTGGTCAGGATGCTGTAAATACTGCCAAGGCTTTCAATGAAAAGCTGAATTTTGATGGTGTTGTTTTAACAAAGCTTGATGGTGATACCAGAGGTGGTGCTGCCATTTCTATTAGAAGGGTAGTAGAGAAGCCTATTAAGTTCATCTCCCATGGCGAGAAGATGGAGGCCATTGACAAGTTCCACCCGGAAAGGATGGCCAATAGAATATTGGGCATGGGTGACGTTGTTTCTTTGGTAGAGCGTGCTCAGCAGACTTTTGATGAAGAAGAAGCCAGAAGGTTAAATAAAAAGATCCGTAAGAATCAATTTGATTTCAATGACTTTTTATCTCAGCTTGAGCAGATCAAGAAAATGGGTAACATCAAAGATTTGATGGGCATGATCCCTGGGATGGGTAAGGCCTTGAAAGATATTGATGTAGATGATGATTCATTTAAACCGATAGAAGCTATCATAAGGTCAATGACAACTGAGGAGCGCGAAGCGCCAGATTTGATTAACGGCAGCAGACGATCACGCATAGCCAAAGGAAGTGGAACTTCAGTTCAGCAGGTTAACAATCTTTTGAAGCAGTTTAACGACATGCGTAAGATGATGAAAACCATGAATAAGCTGGGAGGAGGGAAACGAGGCTTGGCAGCTCTTAACCCTTTTGGGCGGTAAAAGGCAAAAAAAATGTAAAAAACAAAGGCCAACTCAGTGAGTTGGCCTTTGTTTTTATTCTTCTTCTATCTATTAATTATCTATACATCACAGACTTAATAGCTTCCATTGTTCTTTTAACATTTGGAAGGATGGCATCAATCAAAGTAGGAGCATATGGTAATGGTACATCCATACTGTTTACTCTGTGCACTGGCGCATCCAGATAATCAAATGCAAATTTTTGGATATGGTAAGTGATCTCTGAGCTTATAGCTGCCAATGGCCAAGCCTCTTCTACAACCACAATTCTGTTGGTCTTCTTAACCGAATTAACAACAGTTGCATAATCAATAGGCCTTACTGATCTTAAATCTATCACTTCGCATGAAATACCTTCTTTAGCGGCTTCATCAGCGGCTTCATAAACAGTCTTCATCATTTTGCCGAAAGAAACCAAGGTTACATCAGTTCCTTCTCGTTTAACTTCTGCCACCCCTATAGGAATCAAATATTCACCTTCAGGCACTTCTCCTTTGTCACCATACATCAATTCTGACTCCATAAATATGGTAGGGTCATTATCTCGGATTGATGATTTTAAAAGTCCTTTGGCATCATAAGGATTAGAAGGAACGACAACTTTCAATCCTGGTGTATTTGCGAACCAGTTTTCAAAATTTTGAGAGTGCTGTGAACTCAACATACCAGCATTGCCGGTAGGCCCTCTAAATACAATAGGAACGCTAAACTGACCACCTGACATTGACATCATTTTGGCGGCAGCGTTTATCACCTGGTCAATAGCTACAAGAGAGAAATTGAATGTCATGAACTCTATGATAGGTCTGAGGCCGTTCATAGCAGCACCAACACCAACACCTGCAAAGCCAAGTTCGGCAATGGGAGTATCTATCACTCTTTCAGGACCAAACTCATCAAGCATACCCTGGCTTACTTTGTAAGCACCATTGTATTCGGCAACTTCTTCTCCCATAAGGAAGACCTTTTCATCCCTGCGCATTTCTTCGCTCATTGCCTCGCCCAGTGCTTCTCTAAACTGTATTTCTCTCATTGATATCGGATTAAATAATTGGAGCGTAAAAATAGCACTAGAGCTTTTAATCACAAAATTCCAGTACTACTAAAATCAGATAATAAAAAAACCCTGACGATCAATCATCAGGGTTTTTTTTTGTTGTTGTCTAAGGATTATTTCAGAGCGTTTCTGAAACCTTCGTTAGAAGCATATTTAGCAAATTCTAAGTCCTCTAAAGCATCACCTTTCAATGAAGGAGTAGCTTTAACAGCATTAGTTAAGTTTTCGATAACGTCAGCATCTTTGCCCAATCTTGCGCTAGCAATAGCAGCGCCATAGTAAGCAAGACCCATGTTGCTGTCTTTAGAAGCAGCTTCTTTGAAAGAAGTCATAGCATTTTGGTAGTCTTTGTTCAATACTTGAGCAAGACCTTTGTTGAACAAGTTAACTGCTGTGTTCTCAGCACCTGAAGCAGAGCTTACAGCTGATGGGTATTTAGCAATCATTATTTCAACAGCACCTTTCACACCATTAACACCTTGAGTCATTTCGCTTGAACCACCAGAAGCTTTACCCAAATGCTCATATGCTTTATAAGCGTTACCATTCATTAAAGCAACAGAAGCTAAGTTAGCGTGCACTTCAGGTGCAGCGTTTTTGTTAGCAGCAATTTCTAATTGAGCCTGAGCTTTTGATCCAGCAGAAGCATCACCTTCCATAGCCATAGCTACATAAACAGCACCTAAGTTGTTATGAGCAACCCAGCTTCCAGACTTTTTAGTGGCAGCAAGGTAGATAGCTTCTTTTTCTTTAAGAGAAGGAGTTAATGTAGCAGAGTATAATAACTCTTCTTCAGAAAGCGTGTCAGCAGATACAGTTCCGCCAGCGATACCTTTAGATAAAACTGAAATCTCAGCATCAGTTTTCTTTTCTTTAACTGTTAAGATTTCTGTCTTTGCAGTTCTCAACTTAGGATAAAGTTCTCTTAATACTTTGTTGTAGTTAGGCAGCTTGTGTAGTTGATCTTCTTTTTCTTCGAAAGATCCAGCACCGTTTACTACATCTAAGTAAGCAGACTTAGCTTCAGAGTCGATACCATCATATAATGCTAAAGAATCTTTGAAAGCTTTCCAGTCCTGAACAATGTCCTTGGTAATAAATTCAATTGAATCAGCCATGCCTTTATAGTCATACTTCTTCATTTGTTTTTTGTAGTAATCAGCAATAGCAGTAGCTCTGTCTTTAGCTAACTTATCGTTAATTCTTTCAGCACCTTCAGGAGAGTGAGTACCTGTGATTGTCACTGTTCTTGTAACGTTCTTCTCAGCAACAAAGGCATTAAATTTCTTACCTCTTGCAGAAGTTTGCTCAGAATACTTCAATACTGATCTTCCCTGATCGAAGAAGAAATCCACTTTTGTAGGTATTAACTCTTCTTGGTTATTGTAACCGTGATTTGCATAAGCAGCAAAATAAACAGGCTGAACCAATTTAGAAGTAGTGATTACACCAGGAGCAACTGCAAGTCTTGCAGACTCTTTGGATTTACCGTTCTTAGGATCAGAAGCAACACCTTGAACCTCAAGATTTCCACTCTTCATAGCTGGAGAGTAAGCCATTGTGTAGGTTTTAGAAGCTTTTGGTTGTTGAGAGTCCGCATTAGGATAATCTTCAGCTTTGAATTCCATAGGTTCTAAAGCTGATTCACTATCTCCATACTTGTAAAATGTGTTAAGGGTGTATACTTTCCCTTTTTTAAGCATTTTAACAGGCAAATTGGCCGACATTTCAAATGAAACCGTATCAGCGTGAACCTCTAAAGGGTTAGGAGTAACCGTTAAGTTTTGGTCCTGCGCAAGCTTCACCATTTGATTGAGGGCACAGCCTGAGAAGGTCAGTACACCAAAAAAAGCTATAGCGTAGAATAATTTTCTCATTGGATTTTAGATTTTAATGTCTTGGTTGAATAAGGTGTAAAATTATTATTATATAATATTTCATGCAATAATAGTTAAAAAAAATAAGAATCAACCAAGTGGAGTGATATTGTGAGGTATATATTTGTGAAGCCACATATTTATCGATAAGTAACATGATAACTAGGTTAAAGCGTATATTCAGTTACTTTTTGTAGATTTAAGGCATTAAATTGAGTTATGAAAAAAGTACAGCATTTTTTCGAAAAATACGCCTTTGGTGTTTGCACGAGGTTAGGTGAAAAATTGGGCCTTGCGACTACAAGTATCAGGATGTTTTTCATCTACGCTTCCTTCCTAACTTTCGGGTCTCCAGTGATAATTTACCTCGCACTTGCTTTTGTGATCAATATCAGAAAGCACTTGCGCAGAAGAAATAATTCTGTTTGGTATTATTAAAGTGGTAAGTCGGTATATTTTCTGACACCTCGCACGAAGTAGTGATACACTATTGAGCGATTATAAATAGGTGGTGCAGCTCCTCCAACCACTCTTTCCTTTATTTTCAACCTTTTCTTATAATTTTCAGGTAAATCAAACAAAAAGTGGATATGCGCCCTCAGAACTGCCAGTCCATCAGCAAAGCTGTCAAACAACATAAATTTGAGCGCTGCTATAATGTCTAAGGCCAATCTTATAGGAAATTTAATGAAGAGCTCCCAGGTTTTATAATTTTTATATAACAGTGCCAGACCATTTCTAAAATTGAGGTATGTTTTTCTTGGGTTGGATTTATGTAATGTACCGCCTCCGACATGATAAACAGTACTCTGACCATTATACATTACCTTTAACCCTGCATTGTTTAGCCGCCAGCATAAGTCAATTTCCTCCATGTGAGCAAAAAAGTCCTCATCAAGCATTTGGTGTTCATAAAAAGCACTTGACCTAAGAAATATACATGCTCCTGTTGCCCAAAATATTCGGTGGATATCATCAAATTGGCCATTGTCTTCTTCAAGTGTTAAAAACAAACGTCCTCTACAGAACGGATAGCCTAGTGTATCGATAAAACCACCACCTGCACCCGCATATTCGAATTTTTCTTTGTTTTTGTAGTCGAGAATTTTAGGTTGTACTGCAGCTATTGATGGATCACTGTCCATCATGTCAATAATTGGTTCAGTCCAATTTGGTGTTACCTCAACATCAGAATTAAGAAGTACAAAGTATTCAGCTTTTATTTGCGCCAAGCCTAAGTTGTAGCCTCGACTATAACCGCCATTTTCCTTTAAAACGATGAGATTAACTTCAGGGAAGTTGGCTTTAAGAAAGTTTAAAGAATCATCAGTTGATAAATTATCAATAACCCAAACACTGCCTTTTGGACTGTGCTTTATGACAGAAGGTAAAAAGTTCTCTAGATGTTTCTTACCATTATAATTGAGTATGGCAACGGCAATTTTATCCATTAAAACATGCCGCCAAGATCCAGACCTGGAATATTTGGAAGCATTCCGTCAGTCGCCTTTTTTATATGTTCTTTGGCCAGTACTTCAACTTCAGCATTGGCTTTATTGATTGCTGCTATAATGAGGTCTTGAAGCATTTCTTTGTCCTCAGGTTTTAACAATAAAGTATCAATATCTATCTTTATCACCTCTTTTTTACCATTAACAGTAGCATTTACCATACCTCCACCGGCATCAGCGGTGGCTTTGATATTTACTAAACTGTCCTGGGCTTCTTTGATTTTGGCTTGCACCTCTTTCATTTTGCCCATCATTTTCATCATATCAAACATAGATCGAATATTTAAGCGGGTTGCAAAACTACCTCAAACCTTGAAGAAATGCATTCAGAAAAGAAATAAAAGAAGTTAAATAATACTAGTTATCTTCTTAACAACAAGAAAGATCCGTTCTTCTTAATCTCCCTACCTGCCAAATCGGTTATTTCAAGATTGAAAATGTAAGTGCCTTCGGCTTGAGGTTTAGAGTTGTATTCACCATTCCAACCGTTATCGGGGTCATTCGAAGTGAAAATCATCTCACCCCATCTGTTGAAAATTTGTAAAGAATAGTCTACAATAAATTGGCCTTTTACACTAAATGTCTCATTTCTACTATTTCCATCAGGGGTGAAGGCCGTAGGGTAATGAATGTTGTTGGATTTAATAACTGTAAAGAGATTTGAAACAGATGACGATAAAGATCCATCATTGGGATTAGCGATTACTCTGAAAGATATAATCTGTTGGTTGTTATTATTGTCTGTTTGTGCAAACTCTGATACTCCTGAAGTATTGCTGCCGGCAGCAGCTCCTTGATAGAACTTTTGAATAGTATAATTATTTACTCCATTAAAATATCCCTCATAGTCATCCCAATCTAAAGTAACAGTGTTGTCTGGTTGTATGGTGCCCTGGAGTAAAATAGAACAAGCAACAGCACCATCAGAATTTGAATTATCGCATTCGTCAGTTATGCCTATGGTGTAGCATGATGAAGTTTCATTGCCATTGGCAATAGAGTCTGTGTATGAAAGTGTGGTTGCAGATGCTATGCGACTTCCATTTTTTGTGATGTTATAATTGCCTCCCACTACACCGTTTGGCTCTTGCCATTCAAGGGAAATGGTTCCTTCATCATTCACTGAAATTGTGATATTGTCTACTGCATTAGGAGTTAAGGTGCTTGTAGCCACACCACATTGCTCATTCGATTTTGATATACCACCACCATAGTTAGCGGTTAGAAAATAACAATACTCCGTGTTGCAGGTAAGACTTTGGTCGCTGTAGAACCTGTCATTTGCCTGAACAACCTGAAAAGGGTTGGTAGTGGAACTTCCTGTATTGCTGACTATTTTTCTTGCGATATTAAAATCACCAGTTGGAGAGTTGGTCGTCCACTGCATATCATTGGAGCCATCCTGTACGGTCAATGATAAATCTATACTACAGATGGTATTGGAGTAAGTTGAAGTATTTGTACATAAGTCCAAAGAGGCAATCCTAAAACAGTAAAAACCTGGTGATAAACTCAGGTTCCTTATAGTATCTACCGAACTATTGTTGTCCAGCTGTTTGATGAAGTTAAAACCACCAGTGCCATTTGGCTGTACCTCAAGTCTATAGAAAATATCATCTTCAAGGTTATATCTAAGTTCTAATGACGATTCATCCAAAACGTTTAATTGTGTAATTAAAGCCAGGGGCAGCGTTGCCCTTGGGGTGAATGATCCTGTTGCCACAGCACAGTTGTCTAGCGCATTAACATCAATACCCTGAACACTAACAGTGCGATTGGTTGAGTTTGTATATGTGTGTTGGGTGTTGGCAGCGTTTATAGGAACGTTTTGCTGTGTGCCATCACCAAAATCAATCTGATATGTGTCATATTGGCTATCGGTGACATCAACTTGCACCGTATTACCTGAGCAGGCATATAGATCAAAGTCAGGAGCAACTTTGTCGGTAATTGTTATATCGATAAAATCCGATGGAGTAGGGTTAGGGAAAATAACTTGAAGCCTGTAATCTCCCGGCTCTGTATAGGTATGGGTGAAGGTATCACCTGCACCGTCACCAAATGCAATATCGCATGTGCATGAAATACAGTCACATGAAGGTTCAGTAATACAGATTTCAACGGTTAACCCTGCACAGCCCTTAACCTGACTCACGCTAAATCTGCCACCATTGCTTGAATAAGGAAAGCCTGCACACTGCCCAAATGAATCGATTGGCAGTAAGGCTACCACTAAAAAAACTGTTAGGTATCGTAAATAGTGGTTCAATGGTGGTTTAATTGACTTTTAAAAAATCTATAGCAGCATTTATGTCTTTATACAAAACACGATCTTCTTCAATAAACGGCACTACTTCCCTAAAATTGCTTATCAAATCCTCCAGTAATGCGGAAGTTTTTAATGGTCTTCTAAAGCTAATGGCCTGAGAAGCAGTGATTAATTCAATTCCTAAGATAGCATACAGATTTTGAATAACCTTATAACTTTTTATTGCCGCATTGGCGCCCATACTTACATGATCTTCCTGGCCATTAGATGATACAATGGAATCGGCAGAGGCAGGGGTGCAATATTGTTTGTTCTGGCTCACCAAAGAGGCAGCGGTATATTGAGGAATCATCAGTCCAGAGTTTATACCCGGATTGGCCACTAGGTAATTTGGCAGCTCACGGCTACCTGAGATTAACTGGTATGTTCTTCTTTCTGAGATGCTTCCGAGCTCTGCAAGCGCTAAAGCCAGAAAATCAAGGGCAAGCGCCAATGGCTGCCCGTGGAAGTTACCTGCAGAAATGATTTCATCATCATCTGGAAATACATTGGGGTTATCAGTAACACCATTGATTTCCACTTTAAAGACCTGCTGTACATAATTAATGGCTTCAAAACTAGCACCATGTACCTGAGGGATGCATCTGAAAGAGTAGGGATCCTGAACATGCTTCTTGGGCTGCTTTATAATCTCGCTGCTTTCAAGAATAGTACTGATTTCATTGGCAACATGTAATTGCCCTTTATGAGGACGAATTTCATGAACTTTTGATTTGAAAGGCTCGATTCTGCCATCAAAAGCATCGATGGATAATGCACCTATCTTATTGGCCCAATTGAATAATTTAGAAGCATGAATTGAGGCATACAATCCATAAGCGCTCATTAATTGGGTTCCATTGAGTAATGCAAGCCCTTCTTTGGCCCTGAACTTTATAGAATCCCAACCCATGAGAGTGTTGAGCTCACTTCCTGAATATCGCTTGCCATTATAGCTTACCTCTCCATGACCGATTAACGGCAGGCAAAGATGTGCCAGTGGAGCCAGATCACCAGATGCACCCAAAGAGCCCATTTCATAAACTATTGGGTAGATTCCTTCATTGAAGAAATCAACTAATCTATTGACTGTGTCAAGCTGAACCCCTGAATAGCCATAGGCCAGAGATTGTATTTTTAGGAGCAACATTAGCCTCACCACTTCTTCTGGCACCTCGTTGCCAGTGCCACAGGCGTGCGACATTACTAAATTTTCCTGAAGCTTTGTAAGGTCAGCTTTTGAGATATTTTTATTATATAAACTTCCGAAACCAGTATTTACACCATAAACAGGTTCTGAAGAAGTCTCAATCTTTTGATCTAAATAGGCTCTGCATTTCTGGATCCTTTGTTCGGCATCAGTAGAGAGTTTTAGCTTACACTGTCCTGCCGCTATTTCAAACGCTCCTTCTAAAGTTAATTCAGCCGCTGATATCTCATGCACTTTTCCGTTCATTACTGACCTTTGATTTTTTTAACAATTTGTTTAATATCAAGCTTTTCCTGCTGACCATCAGCCATATTTTTTAAACTTAAAAGTCCTGAATTCATTTCCTCAGAACCTATGGTGATAGTATAAGGAATTCCCTTTTTGTCAGCATACCCGAATTGTTTTTTTAGCTTTGCCTGATCGGGGTAAATTTCACTTTTAATACCAGCATCTCTA
This sequence comes from Fulvivirga sp., assembly GCF_040218215.1. NCBI lineage: Bacteria > Pseudomonadati > Bacteroidota > Cytophagia > Cytophagales > Fulvivirgaceae > Fulvivirga > Fulvivirga sp. The sequence goes on along the minus strand of NZ_JAVJQL010000014.1, from coordinate 435,799 downwards.
AGGATCTTGAGTATTGATAGACCATAACGCTGTGTTTGCTCATCGAAGTGCGTAATCAGAACTTCTGTGAAGTTTAGGGTTACTTCTTCAAAAAGGTTCAATTCCTCCAGACAATCATAAATACGATCTATCCCGAATGAGAAACCAACCCCTGAAGTGCCTGTTAGTCCGAAAACGCCAGTAAGGTTATCATACCTGCCACCGCCACTCACGCTGCCAATAGATACATTATTGACCTTAACTTCGAAAATAGCGCCAGTGTAATAGGAGAGTCCTCTGGCTAAAGTAGTGTCTAATTCAATGTTTTTATCAGTAAGTCCAAAGCTGTCCAGATAGGCATTAATCTGCTGAAGTTCTTCAATTCCCTTTCTGCCGGACTCACTGCTGTTCAACTGTTCGGTTAATTGCCCAATCTTCTGCTCAAAGCTACCTTCAATTGAAAGCAATGGCTTTAGTGCATCCACAGAACTTTGATTAAGGCCACGTTGTAATAATTCTTCGCAAACCTTATCAAGACCTATTTTATCTAATTTATCTATTGCTACAAAAAGATCAGAGGTTTTGTCTTCTGCCCCGATAGCTTCTGCCATACCAGTAAGTACCGCTCTATGATTGATTTTTATTGAATAATCTGTGAATTTGAGTTTCTCAAAAACCTCAGTAATCATTAAAACTATTTCTGCCTCGCAGATTAATGAGTCAGTTCCAACAACATCGGCATCACATTGATAAAACTCTCTATATCGCCCTCTTTGCGGTCTGTCGGCACGCCATACTGGCTGTATTTGATATCTCTTAAAAGGAAAAGTAATGTCATTCTGATTCATGACAACATATCTGGCAAAAGGAACTGTTAAGTCATATTTGAGGCCTTTCGCAGTTATGTGAGATTGTAATGAATTTTTGTCTTTTAATTGTCTGAATGCTATATAATTTTTAAAAAGACCCCCTTCAATTATTTCTTTTGAAAAGAAGGTTTTAAAATATCGATCAAAATCATCCCAGTTAATTTGTAATGGCGCTCCCTCATTATGAGATTGGTGTAGATTAGGAAGAACATTATGAAAAAATATCCAAATCTTAATTACAATATCAGATTTGTGTTCATCCAAGAAGTCTTCAATTAAATGTTTATTCTTACTTCTTATAATACTTGGATCAGTGATGGAGCTTCTAAAAAAGACATTATATTTTTCACCAAGGGTATTTAAATGGAGTAGTTCATTTATGTTTAGAGAGCTTAAGTATGATTTCGTTATATTTTTTAGGAAGATACCTATGGCATTGGTTTCAGAAGTCATCTCTTCTATTTCTGAAATGATCGATTTATTAAACTCACCGCTATCAAGAACCTTAAATAGCAACTGATCGCCTTCATCACCATACTTCCCTGTAAGTGTGGTTAGGTTCTCCATGGCCGGTGTTTCCAAAGGCATGAAACCGAATTTTTGAAATACACTTTTTATAGTAGCGAGAATATAATTTCTGCGGGCCATTTGTAATGGACCAAAATCGCGCATTCCTTTTGGTAAGCTTGGTTTTTGACTCATGGCGGCAAATCTACAAAAAAGGCGCAAAACGAACTTTTCACATTTTGCATTTAGTACCTAGAATTTTAGAAATAATGTTTCATGTTTTGAATTTATCTACTAGATTTGCAGCCTGTTTGATAAATATATACTGAGATGGCAATCACCAGATTAAAAAGAAAAGGAAAAAGAAATAAAGTTCGCGCTAAGGTTAGATTGGTGAACATTCAGAGATTGAATGCTACCCCAGTTATCAAAAGTGTGGACGTTGAGGCTATAAAAGAGGAATTTGCTAAAGCAGCGAAGAAACCTGAAACCAAAAAAGAAGCCCCTAAGGCTGAAGCAGAAGTAGCTGAAAAAGCAGCTCCTAAAGCTGAAAAGGAAGCCAAAGCCCCTAAAGCGGAGAAGAAGGAAGCTGCACCTAAAGCTGAAAAGAAAAAGGCCGCTCCAAAAAAGAAAGCTGAGGATAAGTAATTATTCTTTACTAATATATAAATCCTGTCCAGGCTTAGTCTGGACAGGATTTTTTATGCCCTTCCTCCAAGTTCAATTACCTGTAGGTTCTTGATGTTCTTACCTTCAACATCGAACCGTACCAGCGTTTTTGTTTTATGAAAGCCCTGCACTCCAGCCGCTCCCGGGTTGATATGCAATAATCCATTTTTACTATCTCTCATTATTTTAAGGATATGGCTATGGCCACAAATAAAAAGATCAGGTACTTTGTTTTTTAGTACTGCCTTGGTTATCTTATTGTACCTTGGCGGATAGCCACCAATATGGGTTATCCAAACTGTGAGGTCTTCACATTGGAACCAAAGGTCTTCAACAGTTGCAGCTCTTATGGTGTGCCCATCAATATTACCAAATACAGCTCTTGTTGGTTTAAACTTCTCTAGCTTTTCCAGTACTTCCAGTGTGCCAATATCTCCTGCATGCCATATTTCATCACAAGCTGCAAAGTACTCAAATACTTTAGCGTCCAGATGTCCGTGTGTGTCTGATATAAGACCTATCTTCATTTATGATTTGGATTATTTTTTCTGCTCCTTAATGATTTTGTAAATTTATCATTTAAAAATAAAGCTATGGCATTGACTTCTTCAACCATGATGCCTTTAGGCACTGTGGCTCCACCGTTTCAATTATTAGATGTAATCTCAGAACGCACCTATTCTTTAAATGATCTTAAGTCAGACAAAGCAACTGTTATAATGTTTGTCTGTAACCACTGCCCATATGTGAAGCATGTGCAAAGTGAACTGGTAAAAATGGCTGAGGATTACATTCCTGAAGGCGTGAAGTTCATTGCCATTTCTTCCAACGATGTTGAAAATTACCCCGAAGATTCACCTGAACTAATGCGTGAAGAAGCAAAAAAATGGGGTTATCCATTTCCTTATCTATATGATGAAACCCAAATAGTGGCCAAAGCTTATGATGCTGCTTGCACACCAGATTTTTATATTTTTGATAGTGGTATGAAACTGATTTACCGTGGACAGCTAGATGATAGCCGTCCAGGAAATGAGAAACCATTGACTGGAAAGGACTTAAGAGGAGCTTTAGATGATTATTTAAAAGGCAACCCAATTACCGAAGATCAAATCCCAAGTCAGGGCTGTAATATTAAGTGGAGGGATTGATTGGATGACTGGAAGCACTCGTTACAACGAGCGCTAGCAGAGATCAAAATGGGTCAATGTTTATCCATTGATCTTTGTGATTTGGATCAAACATTAGTTGATAAATACTAGATTCATCATTTTTTGATTTAAAATAATCTTTACCATATGGCAAAAGGCCAGTTACCAAGTTCCATTCTAGAGCTGTATAAGGTACATATTTGATTTCATTAAAGTGATTTTCAAATTCATTTATAATTTGTTGCTCATCGATGATTAATTTGAATTCGGGTGACTTTGAAAAGGAATTGGACCTATGAATTCCAAATGAAGGGTACATGTCTGGCCTTTCTTGATCACCTTTTATGTGAGCACGTATTCCTACACCATAATAATAGGTGTAATAGGGTACTAAAAGAGATAGGCAAATTGTAAAAGTCTTGTTTTCAAAGTAATTCCCGAAACTTGTTTTTTGACTGAATTCACATATAAATGATGGGAATTGTAAATAGTTGAAATTATCAAATTCGTACTCAACTTTCGCTGAAATTGAAGAGGTGAATAACCGCCATTTATCAGATTCTGGTAAAATCGATGTATTGTTAGTTACATCATTTATTCTTTTAATAACTAATTCCTTAATCAATGTATGATTGAGTTTCCCATCCTTTTCCTTTTTATAAAAGATGTCAACCTGCCTTATGATTTCCGATATGTCATTTAGATCCATTTGGCTCATTAAGTACGTTAATAATTAATATAAAAAAAACTCTACTTGTTTCAGCAGAGCTCAAATATGATTGATATAGATTTTATCTGCTCGAGCTCGTTTAACGAGTACCTTGAAATCACAACCAAAAAAAAGTCCTTACATTTGTAAGGACTTTTTCATTTAGCATTGCTCGTTGATTCTATTTCGGATCTAATATAGCATCAATTCGCTCCTGACTATCTTCTAAATGATATCTCGACATTTTATCTGAAGTCCTTGATAACGCAGTTCTAATTTGTCCTCTGAGTGTTGTTAATTCTGCTCTTACGGTAGGCCTGATATCAGACAGCTCTAAGTCTACATTACTGCCTCTTCCCTGATTTTGATCTCCGTTCATTAAGTCATTCAACTCATCTAAATAAGTGCGCTGCAGATTTCTTCTGTAGGTATCAATGGTCTGTCCTGACCTTAATTCAGACCATAACCCGGTTCTAAGGTCAGCCATCATTTCAGAAAGGGTATAAGTTTTAGTGCCTAGTTTAGCTTCAGCGTCTATTAATCTGCCTAAGCGATCAACACTTAGCACCTGGCTCAGAGCTCTTGCCTGAAGGCCTCTGATATTCTCCACAGTTCCATCACCCTGAATTCTTCCTAAAACATCCTCATTCAGCATCCACGTTGGGGTAGAAAATGTTTCTTTTAGCATCCAGTTCATGGCTTCTTTTTGAGTGGCTTTAGGCACAAATTCATATACCTCTCCAGCCTGATCATACGTCTTATGTGTCTCATAAAGCCCACCAATATTTGATTTAACATGGCCGTTATACCTGTTCCATTGACCTAAAACCTGGCCATAGAGCTCTTCAAGATCATCATAATCTTTTCCTATCTCATTGGTCCATTTAACCAAATTTGGCATGATTCGCTTCAAGTTGGCAATACCATAGCTACTGGCTTTCATCGCATCATTTCCCAAATCCTCAGTTTGGGCACGAGGGTCTACCGGATCTCTTTGCTGTCTGCCATACCAGTACATAGGGTCATTGTTGTTGCCAAGTATCCAGTTATGCAGGGTTTCTTTTTCATCATCGGCAGTATTGGCATCCAAAATGGGAGTGTAGCCCCACTTTACTGCCCATTTATCATAAACGCCAATGCCTGGGAAAAGACCTGCATTATCTCCTGGCTGTGCTACATAATTGAACCTTGCGTAGTCCATTATTGAAGGAGCAGTGCCCATTTTATCAGTAAATGCTTTTGATCTAAGGGAATCAACCGGATATGAATAGCTGGCACCCATGTTATGCGGAAATCCTAATGTATGGCCCACTTCATGAGCAGCTACAAATCGTATCAATTCGCCCATCACATCATCATCAAATTTGACTTTTCTTGCATTTTCATTTACCGCTGCTGTCTGTATGAAATACCAGTTTCTTAGAAGGTTCATAACATTATGATACCAAATGATATCACTCTCTATAATTTCTCCTGACCTTGGATCATGAACATGCGGGCCCTGGGCATTCTGTATTGGATTGGCGGTATAACGTACCACTGAATAACGTACATCTTCAGGACTCCATTCTGGGTCTTCCTCTTTTGTAGGAGCGTCTTTGGCCATTATGGCATTTTTGAATCCTGCAGCCTCAAAAGCAACCTTCCAGTCCTCTATACCCTTTTTAATATATTCTCTCCACTTTAGTGGTGTGGCAGGGTCTATATAATAAACTATTGGTTTAACGGGCTCTACCAGCTCACCTCTTTTGAAGGCCTCAACGTCCGATGGCTCTAGCTTCCATCTTGTTATATATTGCCTGGTGGTGGCCTTCTGTGCATCAATGCCATAGTCTATCTGTGAAACGCTGAAAAAACCAACACGGTCATCGTATAATCGGGGCGTCATAGGTACTTTAGGAAGTAACACCATAGACTGGTTCATTTCTATAGAAAGGGTCTGCGTGTCTTCATTGGATGGCAGGTTGCCTCCGTTGTAAGTAAGGATGTGCCTTATTTCCGTGTTCATTGGGTAACTTCCAACCCGCATCAATAATGAACGCTTTTTGTCAAGCCCTTTAATTTGAAAGTCTTTGCGCTGACTGTCCCTAAGCGGGGATATCATTGGAACATCTGTTGTAAAGAGTTCTTCAATGTCAACCACATAGCTTGAAGAGTCATCTTTAATGGCCTTTATATCGAAAGTCATAATAACAGGCTCAAAATTGTTGTTTTTTACCGATTGATAAATTGGCTCATTTTCGTTAGCTACACTGTTGTAAGAAACAGCCCTTAACAGCAATTGATTGTCCTTTTTCTGCCATCGCCAAACCTGTTGCCCACGGGCTTTCATACCAGCACCACCGAAATTAAAACCTTCTACAGTACCCGAAATCCTGCTTATGATCAAGATTTCCCTTTCCAGAAGACTGTCTGGGATTTCGAAGTAATATTTGTCTTCTACCTTGTGAAAGGTGAATAATCCGGCATCAGATTTAGCATCTTTGGTAATTACCTGATTGAAAGGTTTTATGCCATTACTTGGTTTAGAAGGTTTAGCTTCAGCAGAAGACTCATCTTTCTTTTTCTTCTTTTTTTGTGAATAACCTTCATTGAAGGTTAGGCATAAGAGCCCAATAAGTATTATGGAGAAGTATTTCATATGTTTAGGTTTAAGTTTTACTGTGAATTTCATTCATATAAATGCTACAGACCTTGAAAATGTTATGAAGAGAGATATAAGTTGATAATGACGATTATCAGGGTATGAATGGGAGATGTGAGAATCCTGTGGAGGTCATAAAAAAGCCCATGATTTCAATCACGGGCTTTAGCCTAACTAAAGAAACTCAGCTAGTTTAATACTTAGCAGCCTTACCTTTAGCTGCTGTATTTATAATAAACTCTCTCAAATCATCATTCGACTTTTGGAGATCTTCTTTTCTTAAATACATCATATGTCCGCTTCTATACCCTTTGAAGCTAAAACGGTCTTGCATCTTGCCACTCGGATCAATTTGCCACATGGTATATTTTGAAGCGAAATAAGTACAAGCACCATCATAATAGCCTGTCTGGAATAAAACATTTAGATAAGGGTTTTCAGCCATTGCCTGTCTAAGTCCTTCTCTAACATTGTTGTTGCTGTCATCCCATGGGTGTACAGGTCCAAACATGTTGTACTTAATGTCAGTTTTAAATTTCAAATGCTCTCTAACATAGTAGTTGATGGCTGGTGTGAACGAGTGTAACCAGCTGGTTAATTCTGCACTGTAGTCTGGTCTACTACCACTTTCAACTTTATCTATACCTAAATATCTTGAGTCAAGACGACCAATGGTTTGGCCAGTTTTGTCTCTCAATAAATCTTTCCAGAAAAAGCTTGTAGGCACATCCAGGTTGTTTTGAAGGATTGACTTCTCAGACAGTCCCGTGTAATAAGACATTCTTTTTGCTACCTGAGCTTTCTCCTCATCACTAATAAACCCACCTCTTGACAATGCTGGCATCAATTCATCCAATGCAAATTTTTCTGCTTCTGGAAGAACCTCTAAAAGATCTTTGCTTTGAAGCTCACTTGGCAACATTTTATGATACCAGGCCGCTGCCGTGTAGTATGGCATATTTAGACCAGAAGAAACAGGCACATCAGAATCGAACACTTTATAGTCCGCAGGAGAGACCATAATTACTCCATTCAAGTACATCCACTGTCTTTCTTGTAATTCGAGAGCTAAGCCGGATACCCTTGTGCCACCGTAGCTTTCGCCAATGATATATTTAGGAGAAGTCCATCTTTCATGACGGGTGACAAAAGTGTTGATCCACTCCGCTAAATATTTAATATCAGCATTGATACCAAAGAATTTTTCTTTGTCTACTTCCTTTCCCGTAGCAGGGATTGTTCTTGAATAGCCTGTGTTAGCCGGATTAACGAATACAATATCAGCAACATCTAATACAGAATAAGGGTTATCATGAACGCCATAAGGCTGTACGGGATAACCTTCGTCATCAATGTTCAATACTTTAGGGCCTGTATAGGCTACGTGCATCCACACTGAAGCTGAGCCTGGGCCACCGTTAAAAGAGATAAGCAGTGGTCTGTTGGCAGAATTCCCAACATCAGTTCTTTTGTAATAAGTGTAGAAAAGGGCTGCTGTAGGTTCACCCATTTCATCCCATACAGGTTGGGTTCCTGTGGTTGCTGAATAGGTGATTTTTTGTCCGTTAATGGTCGAAGTATGATTTGTAATAACCATGGTATCGACAGGTATTTCCCTCTTTTGAGCTATCACTGCAAGTGTAAGCAGCAAAAGAAAGTTTAGAGCTAATAGTTTTTTCATGTGTTAGGTTATTTAATAGATAAGGATTGATTCACTATCCAATAAATATATGGAGATCAATGCTTACTAAATACTATCTTTCCTCAAACGGTCAGTAAGGTTTTGTAACGGAGTGATTTAACAATCGCAAATCAGGATTCCAGGCTAATCTGAATATCATATTTATGCAGTAAGCCAGCCACCCCGTGAATACTGAATTTAGCCTTTTTAATGGTATTTAATTCAGGGTCAATACTGAAATTCTCTGCGTCCCTCAAATCAGCTTTTGACAGGTTAGTTCGCTCGAATACGGCATTGAGCAAATTACTGTTTATGAAAGCTGAATTGGTCAAATCGCAATCAGTAAAATCCACCTCTACTAATGATGATTCCTTAAATACAGAACTGATTACACTGGTGTTGAAAAAGGAAGAGTGGTCGAGGATGCATGTTTCAAAGTTTACTTCAAAGCCAAATTTATTGCAATGATCAAACCTTAACCCAAGCATCTTGCAGCCTTTAAATTTTATATTTTGGAACTTGGTGTCAGAAATATTGGCCATGCTCAGGTTGCATTCTATAAATTCACAATCAGTAAAGTTGATATGCGCCAGGTCTGCCTGTTCCAGGTTGCATGACTTGAAAGTACAATCTTCATAAGTACCTTTTGCTAGTGGTTTTATTTTGAGATCAAGCTTATCAAATATTTCTTCACTTTGATATGTTTCACCCATCATTTTGACGTAGATTTTTCTGTTATTTCAATGTTAAATGAAGTGCCTGATAGCACCATTTTTATGAAATCATAAATCGGTTCATGATCTTGCTTGATATAAGTGCCGGAGTGTTCATGTCCACCACCAATAAAAGTGGTTAAGTGGCAAGAACCGCCAATTTTTCTCATATGCTCTGCTATAGAACGGGAACCAAACAGCATTAACCAACCTGTAGCATTCGGCTCACAGTAATGATGAGAAGCGGTAGCATTCGGCACTAATTTGTCTTTATCACCATGATAGACCATGGTTGGAATGTTATTCGCTGCGGTGATAAGGTTTAAATCCATAATAGCACCAGCCGCGGAAATAATGCCCTTGTATTTGAAATCGGATGAAAGCTTGTGATCAAATAATGCCATTATTTTTCTATCCCAGTAGGCTGCATGGAGTACAGTTTCTGCTCCAGCGCTACTTCCTCCAATCAATATATTGTTTTCATCAAAGCCATATTTTTCTTTATTGGCTAACAGATAAGCAGTTGCCGTCCAAACTTGGTTGCCAGCTATTTGTATAGCTTTCACCTTCTCGCTGGTTACACCATCGCAGCTAAAACTTTTGTTTTTCATATAAAGGGTATAGCTAATAGTTGCCACGGCTAAGTTTTTCTCACTTAGATAGGAGGCAAGTTTATGTCCTTCTGTTCTCGCACCACCCGCAAAACCACCACCATGAACATAGATCAGAAGTGGTGTCTTTCCTTTTGATTCCCCTTTGGGCAAAAAGAGATCCAGCTCTAGCTTGTAGTCTCCATTGTCGAGATAGGTAAGCGTTTTAAAATCTTGGGCCAGCAGATTGCTAGCAGATATAATTACAATAGAAAGCAGGGTAAGCAGGAATTTCATTTTGTAAAAGGCTTTTATGAGTAATTAAAAGTAAAAATTTTAGTGTGTAATAATATTACCGCTCAGATATTAATGATTCATTATTAATAAATTTTCAATTAAGTTAGATTTCAATTAAAAGTAAAAAATCATCATTATGAAATCTAAATATATGATTCCTGCCTATTTACTCATGGCCTTGTTTTTCTTCTCTTGCCAGCAAAATGAATCCTCTTCTGATGAGGCTTCTGTTGAGACTGAAAAGGTAGCTGCAGAAGAAACTGAAGCAGGCGAATTAAATATTCCTGAAGGCTTTACACTATCTGATTTTGCTGAAGTGGAAAATGCACGTTCACTGGCATTGAGCCCTTCAGGAACTGTGTTTGTTGGCACGCGTACTTTGGGAAGTGTCTTTGCGCTAAAGGATACAGATGGTGATGGTAAAGCCGATGAGAAATATGAGCTGGCCAAAGATCTTAATAGCCCTAATGGCGTAGCTTTTAAAGATGGTGATCTTTATGTGGCTGAAATCAATCGAATTTTGAAATTCACAAATATAGAAGCTAATCTGGCTAGCCCACCTGCATTTGAAGTAGTATATGATGAATACCCAACAGAAGGACATCATGGCTGGAAATACATTGCCTTTGGCCCTGATGGAAAGCTTTATGTGCCTGTAGGTGCACCATGTAACATCTGCGAGAGTGATGAAATATATGCTTCTATAACAAGAATTAACACTGATGGTACAGGATTGGAAATAGTTGCCAGCGGTATTAGAAATACGGTAGGTTTTGACTGGAATCCAGAGACAGGTGAGTTGTGGTTTACGGATAATGGTAGAGATATGATGGGTGATGATATTCCTCCTTGTGAGTTGAATAAAATCACTGAAAAGGGACAGCACTTTGGTTACCCCTATTGTCATGGTGGTACTATAGCTGATCCTGAATTTGGTGACAAAAGAGACTGCAGTGAGTTTGTTCCACCGATGTTTAATTATAATGCACATACAGCTCCTTTGGGTATGAAATTCTACGAAGGCAGCATGTTTCCTGAAGAGTATAAAGGCGACATTTTCGTGGCGCAGCATGGTAGCTGGAACAGGTCTTCAAAGATTGGATATAGGATCATGCGCATGAGTGTTGAGAACAATGAAGTAACCAAGGGTGAAGTTTTCATTGATGGCTGGTTGAATGATAGCAATCAACATGTGAGTGGCCGACCAGTAGATGTGCTGGAGATGGCTGACGGCTCATTATTGATCAGTGACGACTTTGCAGGTAAAGTGTATAGATTGACTTATAATTGAGCTTCAGCCTAAGGCAAATAGGATTCCGGCCTTGAGCCTGCCTTTGTCGGCAGACAGGCCGCAATTTTCTTTCACTTTCCCCGTTTGCAAAATATCTTCCATATAGGATGGCTAAAGGTTTCTTTCTTATCCACCCATTCTCCAAGCCAATCAAAGCCCTTATTACTAATGTTAAAGAATGTGATGCGGTAATAACCCGGTGTGCCATTAGGGGCATTTTGGTCTTTGTATAAAATTATTTTGTCATCAGTTCTATTACCTTCCCATACTGGCAGTTTAGAAGGTGCTCCTGATGTAGCATAATAATGAACATACCATTTGGCACTGTCGGCATTATACTGCCTGATACTTCCCGAGTGAGCACCGTCCTCTTTGTTCGTAATATCTTGCACCGCCATTCCATCCATGATGTACCTAAACTCCCACGTCATGGCCACTGTGTCCGCCCATGTGTTTTGATCTATACGTGCGAGAGATTTACAGTTACATTTACCAATCATTTCTTTGTAATCAGTTATCTCTTTTGGCGCTTCAGGATTTGGTAAACCAAAAGGGTTTTCTGAGCTTGGCGCATATTTATAATGCTGAGCAAAACCGCTGAAACCTAGTAGTACTAAAAGCATTGTTGTTATCTTTTTCATAATGCTAACTAGCTGAAAATGAATCGATATGACAACGAGCTTGCAGTAAACGAGCCGAAACTTGCAGTTAATTAAACTCTGATTTCAACTGAGTGAGATTGTCAATCGGTATTTTGAAGTTTTTGGTATTTTCTTTCTTAATAGCTGCATAGCATGAAGCAAGTGTTATTGCTAAAGTTATACCTGCACCGTGAAGGTGCTCAGAGACTCCACCCGGAACAAAAAGCTGAAAAGTAATGATCACACCTATGATAGAACTTAGCGGAATCAGTATCAACTCATAGTTTCGTTTAAACCTGAAAAATGATTTTAGTAAGGTAAGATGATTGCTGATGTAACTTTCCATTGAAGTATCGTTGTTTTCTTTCAAACGAAGCGCGGCCATTTTTTTGAATTTGACCATGATTACAACGGTGAATGGAATGTAAAGAACAAGGCCTAAGATGCTTAGTGACAGTATCTGACTGTCATACCAGTACTTAATAATGGTATTACTGAGCAAGGCATAAACAATTAGTTGAAGTACAAATGAGGCCCAGAAATACTGCATGGCTTTATTTTTATTATTCTTCACTCGGTTTTTTACGATATGTACCAATCCATCAACTTCTATTGCTTTGGGCAAATTCTTATTTTCCATTTGGTGCATTTGCTGTTTAAAATCATCAAAGGTTTTCATATTTAAATATTTAAAATTTTTGAAATCTTTTCTTCCAGTTCTTTTTTAATCCGAACGATACGCACACTCACATTGCCTTTGGTTATACCTGTAATAGTGGCAATTTCTTCATAGCTCAATTCATCAATATAAAGCAAGGTGATAGCCTTATTTAATGGGGATAATGTGCCGATTGCCTTGTACATAGCGTCAAGGTTTTCCTCTATTACATTATCTGTAGCTTCAGCTATTTGATGTGATGTTTCTAGTCTCTGGTTTTGATTCCGGTTTACCTTGCCCTGATAGGTAAGGGCAGTATTAAGACAGACACGATACATCCAGGTAGAGAATTTGGAACGTCCACTAAACTTTGGGTACGACCTCCATAATTGGTACATCATCTCCTGAAAGGCATCATCCCGGTCATTAGGGTTGTCAAAATAGACCCTGCAGATTTTATGGGCTATCCTCAGGTTTTGATTAATGAGTTCTAAAAAAGCTTCGTCAATACGTTGAGCCATTATGCAATATAATATCAGTTCATTGCATTAGTAGGTGAAGAGGTAGGATAACTACAAGAGTTTAGACTTTTTATTTTTAAGATAGGAGACTCTTATTTATCAAAGTTATTGGATTCAGATAAAACATTTTCTTCCATCCTTGAGGTGCGGTATCTATTTGCCATAAGTAGGGGAGTAAAGTTACAATAGCATAATGCAGATGCGGTTGCTTGCCAACTGCATTTCCAGTATCTCCTACAGTTCCTATTTTTTCGTTTCTATTAATAAACCCTAGGCTGGCCTTAATATTATCAAGATGGGCATAATAATGGATTCTCCACTTTGGCCCTAAAATAACTATAACCTTTCCGCCAATCTCAATTTCGCCAGCAAATAAGACAATACCTGAGGTTGAAGCTAATACATCAGTACCTTTTTTTGCAAAGATGTCAACACCTTTATGTGTACCGGACTTGCCCCAGGGGTAATGCCAAAATGAGTTTTGGTTGAAATCTGCTTTTGAAGCGTCTTTTACCGGAACCGAGAAGTTTTGTGGAATCAGTAGGCCAATGATTAGGAAACTGATAAGTCCCAATATAATTTTCCGCTTCATCTAATTTAATGTTTCATAATTATACATCTGGGCGCTGCCTACCAGTAAAGGTATGGGAAGTGGTCCATAGTTTTGAAAATACATGCGGAGTTTTACGTTAGTTGAAAATAAAAAATCCTCATGACTTTTTTAGCCATGAGGATTTCGCTTTGCGCTATCAGATTTCAAAAATCTGAATTTTGGTATCTAAAGGTTAATTAAGAGATACCGCTTCTTTTGTTCTGGAGATTAACTCTTTACCTGATTGGGAATATTTCTTTAGAGCCTTGTTATAATCTTTCTTAAGCTCTTTTATTTGCTTGTCTGTACTCTTCTTTACAGCATTTACTTGTGAGTCAACTTCTGAAGATATCATCTTTCTTGTTTTCTTCCCACTTCTAGGTGCCGTTAATACTCCTATTACCGCTCCCGCGGCTATTCCCAATGATGTTGCCGCTATTAATTTTAAAGTTTTCATAACATTATCTTTTTAGGTGATAGCCCCGAGAGTTTCAGGACAGTTTTTATTTATTATTTTTCGGTTAAAAATGAACTCATCATCCAATGATTTTTCTCTGTGTATTTGATAAATTCTTTGATCATATCTTCAGTACCGCTGTCTCCATGTTCAATGGCCATGTCCAACACATTGAACATCTGTTCCAAAAGAATTTCATAGTCATTGATTATTTCCGTAACCATTTTATCAGCAGGAAAATCATTACCTACCTCTTTTAGATGCGAATTTTCAATGAACTCCAGCATGGTACTAAAAGGATGAAGACCAAAAATCCTTATCCTTTCGGCAATGTCATCAACAGCCACTTTGGCAACATTATATTGCTCTTCAAATTTTTCGTGAATATCAAAGAAATCGGAGCCTGTTACATTCCAATGAAAGTTTCTCAACTTTTGATAATGGACACTATAATCAGCTAACAGTTGATTAAGACTATTGACGATTTCAACTGCCTCCAACTTGGAGAAACCTAGTTTTACAAATGATCTCTTTTTCGAAATTCTATTTTTAGTTAAAGTGCTTTCCATTGTTTTAAGTTTTTTTAATTTGATTATATAGGAACAAAGAATGTTCCGAAAGGAAATGCATCTTTATAGGTCAATTATGGAGTGGACCTGTCAATATTTTGTGGAAATGATGCGTAAAGTGTGGAGCTTTATCTACACCATGATTTGTAGGTGTAAATAAATTCCAGCTTTGGTTTGTGCTTAATATAAACTGGAAATAGGCGCCATGGTAATCTCAACATCTTCTTTATTGGTAGCGCAGGCAACATTTAAATAACCATCATGAACTATACTTTTAACCGGATTCGAAGTTCAATGGCTTTAATTCTCTTTTAAATAAATCTTTCTTGATACAAAGTCAAAATAGACTAAATATTCGCTCAAAAAATCGAGTCCTAGAACTGAGTGAATACATGAAAATTTTATTTCAATATCGTTCAGATGCAAATTTCCAAGCTTGAAATTTAATGCTTCTGAGGTGTATTCTATGCACTTGTGTCGGCCATTTAGGTCGTGAAAGGAGATCATTTTTTTGCTTGATACAGGAATTTGATAAGTTTCAACAAATGAAGAAAGTAATAAGATTCCACCTGCTGCTCCTGTATCAACCATTGCAAATAATTTAGCAGTTGTGATAACTGGTTCTACCCATATTCTACCAAATGAATCGATTGTGAAGTCTATTTCTTTCCAGCTGCTATCAATTTCAACATTTGGATCAATCACTAATTGAGATAGTTTAAAATCAATAATCCAATTATGTAGGCTTATCAGGTTAGAACCAAGTACACCATTTTTATTACTAAAAAAGGTCTTAACCTTCTTACTCTCATTGAACTTCTCTTTTAAAATTGGAACATTATAAAATTGTGTTTTACCCAATGAAATTGAATCAACAGCACCCTTTGACCTTATTTTTAAGCGGTTGGCATCCTGAGTCTTAATTATTGTAGAAGAGCCGGTGTCGAAGAGCATCTGACATTCATTGAAACCATTTATGGTTGTATTAACTATCATAAGACCCGATTCAATTCGAAACGGAATAGTATCAGGTTTTGCAAATTGAGCAATGGCTCCATTTTGTAAAAACAGAAGAAGGATTATGATTTTTCTTAATGTAAATATCCCAGAGCTTTTCAACGGTTCTTCTTTATTATTTTCTAACCCTTCTGTAGTGGTTTTGAGCGATTTTATCTAAAAAGACAATAGATTTTGTGCATTCAAATTCCAGCTGTTCGGTAAGATCAGAAAATAGCGGTGTACCTCCACCAATTAATATAGGAATGGTGGTAATGATCATTTCATCAATTAAATCTTCCTTCAAAAAGCTTTGAATGGTTTTGCCACCATCAATATAGAGCCTGTGGTATCCTTGCTCATGAATTTGTTTAAGCACTTCTGTTAGAGAACCAGAAATAGGGAAGACTTTGTCTTTGTATTCTGTAGGAACCTCTTTCATGGTGTTGCTCAGCACAAAGACTGGTTTTTTATAAGGCCATTCGGTGCCAAAACCTTTTACAATTTCAAAAGTGACCCGACCCATAACCAGTGCATCAATGTTAGCGGTAAATGCTTCATAACCTGTATCAATCTTGTTGATCTCAGGAATGGTATCAAGGAATGCAAGGCTGTCATTTTTACCGGCTATGTAACCATCAAGGCTGGTGGCGATAAATACACTGTTTTTTGGGTTCATTAGTTTATTTCCGAATTATGGTTCCAGCTTTAATAATGAGATCTTTGGGTTTTGAGTGTCATATTTAATTATTACTGATATTTTCAACTCGCTTTTGACTACTTGTTTTAAATAATATTCATTCTTCCCTGTATTTTTAATTTTTTCTTTGCCTGAAAAAGCTTGATCATTAACAATGTATTTATAGCTCACGTCATATGATTCTATGACTAACTTATTTCCTTCATGCCCTTGTTTCATCATTGTATTTGGCTCGACTGAAGTTAAATAACCTTTTGTTTCTCCATTAAGTCTGCTTAGCTCATAATTTCGAGTTATTTGTGGCAGTTTGAAAAAGATAGCAGCCCCCAAAAACATAAGCAGAATGAATAATATTCCAGTAATGTTTTTCCAATTGATAACATGGAACCATCTTACTCTATTAGCCATGTCGATCTCATAAGATTAACCCAAAACCACTTCATTCTCCCCATGCCATTGCTCCAGCCGGCTGTTCATCATGCTGAACCAAAGTGGAGGCACTAGTGCAATCAGTATCATGGTTGAATAACCTGCGGGCAATTGCGGACTTTCATCATAATGATCCAATACCTGGTATCTTTTGATGGCATTTGCATGATGATCGGAATGCCGTTGCAGCTGAAAAAGGAAAAAGTTACTGACTACGTGGCTTGAATTCCACGAATGTATTGGTGTAACACGCTCAAATCTGCCAGGACTTATCTCTTTACGCTGAATGCCATAGTGTTCTACATAATTCACCAATTCCAGCAGTGTAAATGCCAAAATACTCTGAGTGAAAAAGAAGATGGCTACCGACCAAAGTATGGTGCCAGCTATCATGCTAAAAATTGCAGTAAGCGCTGCACCAAATAGTATGGGAAGCAGGGTAAACCAAATCATGTCATTGCCTAAACTAAATGCGGATTTACCTTTTCTTCTTAATCTCTCATTTTCCAGATGCCATGAGTGCTTATAGCCCATAAATACAGACCGTACCCAAAAAGCATAAAAATTTTCATTTTTCCTGGAGGTAGCCGGGTCGGCCTGAGTGGCCACTTGTACATGGTGTCCACGATTATGCTCAATATAAAAGTGCATGTAACAAACAGTCATTAACAACAGCTTACTGTAAAACCGCTCTAGCTCGTCCTTTTTATGACCTAGCTCATGGGCCACCGTTATGCCGATACCGCCAGTCACAACAGCAAAGCCGAGGGTAAACCCAATTAATTCAGACCAACTTGTAAAGGTGCCAGAGGCAATAGCGTAACAACCCCAGATTACAAAGCCGAATTGAAATATCGCCCATATGTAGGTGATGAAGCGATAATAGAGTTCATTAGAAATTAGAGGTGCTTTATCTTTAGGTACATTGGTGGTGTCAATGCCAAACAATTGATCTATGATGGGCAGAATGATAAAGGCATGAGCCACCGCCATGTAATTCCACCATCCACCTAAATAATATCCAGTGATAACCAGTGCAGGGAAAATAAACGCACTAAAGAATCCTAATTTCTTAAATACACTCATAGATATAAAAATAGCATATTTCACAATCTTATTCCACCGTTTGCAATGCCTTATTTTCGTATTTTAAGGATGTGTTATGAAGGTTGGAGGTAGCTGTGAGGAAGGACATTAAGAAGTTGTGAGCTATGAGCCACAAGCTGCAAGAAGGCTTGTAGCTCTCAGCTTCTACAGCGGTTTAAACTGTTCGAAAGTCTCCTTGCAGTTGTTACAAAAGTGGATAGAGCGGCAGGCAGTCGGACCGAAAGGCGTTTTCATTACGCTATTATTCCTGCCGCAATTGGGACATTCAATATTGTCCAGAATATCAATATCAACTATGAGGTTGTGTTTTGGAGGTGGAGCTAGTCCGAAATCTTTTAATGCTTTACGGCCTTTATCTGTTATTTTATTAGAATTCCATGGTTCATCAAAATTCACCTGCACATCTACATTATCAATACCATAACTATTGAGTACTTCAATAACATCCTGCTTCATATAATCTATAGCAGGACACCCTACAAAAGTTGGGGTCATGGTCACCGCCACACGGTGCTCGTTGATATCAATGTTGGTGATTACGCCAAGGTCTACCAGTGACAATACAGGTATTTCGGGATCTTTTACTTCCTCCAGCCATTCTAATATTTGAGCTTCGCTATACATATCGCATTAACACATTAGGGTCTGTGGAGGTTCATATTTTTACCAGTCGGCTGTTGGGTCTATTCTAAATACTTCTGCCATCTCATCTAGCAATGGTTGCAGATGTTCAGTATGCTGTCCTGCTCGGCCACCCATTTTAGGCTCTAAAGTAGTTATATCAGGCAGCTGAAGTTGAGTTTGGTTAATCACCTCAGTAATTTTCGCCAACCATTTTTCTTTTAGTGCTTCTTCACCGTCAAAAATACCTTCAGACTTTAACTCAGCCTCATAAGGTGATGGTTCAAAAATTCCTAAAGCATAAGGCATAGCCTCATTTAAAGAGTTTTGTAATCTGCTGATACTTTCCTCAGTAGCGGATCCAAGTTGTTTGATCCATGTATTGGCGTGCATGGTGTGGTACCTGAGTTCGCCCTGTATCTTCTTTGACAGCTTGGCCAGCGGCACATAAGATGAGTTGGAAAGCATTTCAAACCTGATGGCATAAGCAAAATCAAAAAGGAAATGCCTGATCAAACTGAAGTCATATTCGCCATTGGGCAATTCAGCTAATTGGCAATTATGAAACTGATCTGAATTGCGCATGAATGCAACAGTGTCAGGTTCTGCTTCACCAAGTTCATGAAGCAATTGATACATAGCCTGACTTTGACCTACTTTATCCTGCGCCATTGAAGAAAAGGCAATATCCTCTTCCAACAATGGGCCAAAACCAGTCCATTCAGAATTTCTATGACCAAGAATTAGCTGATCATCAGCAATTTTATATAACAGTTCTTTTATAGCTATTTCACTCATCGGATGCTGTTCAATTTAAGCTTGTCTTTCTTTAAATTCCTTTATTTTATCTGCTGCCCTGTAGTCAGACGCATCTCTAAATTTCTTCTCAGGAAGTGTATTCCACATGATCATATCTTCCTCATTGGTAAACAGAATGTCACTAGTCTTTACCACCCAAACATTGAAAATTGGATCTCCATCAATAAAATTGGGTTTTGCTAGTGCCAAAGCCTGCTGATGGTTCTTTGCTGGCACAGAGCCTATGTGATCATGCTGTTTACCGCGCTTTTCTAAATGGAAAATTTCATATTGTTCCTCTTCACCATCTTCAGGGTAGGTGTCAGAGATGTGGTTGTAGATATTGTCTTTATCTTCAGTAAAAGCCGTGACAAAGACATTTCTTGTTTCTACCACAAATATGCCTGCGCACATTAGCCTGCGGCTAAACTGCTCTTTAGCAAAAAGAAAGGCCATATCTCTGTTAGGAGCATGAACAATACCTTCATGACGATACCCTTTACCTTCTTTGATCTGCACAAAAACCTCAAAAGTGCCAAACTGATCGAGCGGAACTTTCGGTGTTAATTCACCTGTAGGAATGTTTAATCTGTTAACCCTGGGGTCGAGTGATTTATTCATGGAGTACTAATAAAAAATGACATCCCAAAGATGCCATTTTTGTTGTTGTTCTGCAATCGTTTGAACTTAGTTCTATCAACGTTATGCCAATGGCGCAACGTATTGAGTCTTAGGTGCCAATAACGCTTGTCTTACCCATCTGCCTCTTTCTTCAGCTGTTCTTCTTACAGCTAGTCTTTCTGCATTACAAGGCCCGTCACCGTTGATTACCCTTTTAAATTCTTCCCAATCTGGTTCAGTGTATTCCCACTTACCAGTTTCTTCATTTTTACCCAATTTAGGATCAGGAATAGTGAAACCTAGTTCCCAAATTTTAGGAACATACATATCAAGGAATTGATTTCTTTGTTCATCATTAGATGACATTTTTACTTTCCAACGCATCAATATTTCACTGTGAACTGAGGCCTTATCTGAAGGGCCAAAGAAGTGCATCATTGGTGGCCACCATCTGTTAATGGCTGCCTGCATCATTTCTCTTTGCTTTTCAGTACCTGTTGCTAAATGTATCACGCAGTGATGTCCATACTTAAGATGGAACGACTCTTCTGCACAAATTCTCTCCAAAGCTCTGCAGTAAGGGCCATAGCTTCCTCTGGCATTTGCTAATTGGTTTACAATAGCACCTGCATCCACAAGCCATGAAATAAAGCATGAGTCTGCCCATGTGAAAGCCGGGTAGTTGAATATGTTGGAGTACTTGGATTTTCCACTCACCAAATCATCAAGCATTTGCTCTCTTGGTTTTCCCAGAGTTTCTGCAGCGCCATATAGTAATTGTGCATGGCCAACTTCATCCTGAACCTTAGCCATTAAAGCCAATTTCCTTTTGAAACCTGGTGCTCTCGTTATCCACGTGCCTTCCGGTAATGCTCCTATTATTTCTGAGTGAGCGTGTTGCTCAATCATTCTTATCAATTGCTTGCGATACAGCTGAGGCATCCAGTCGTGTGGCTCAATTTTTTCACCACGCTCAATTCTTGCTTCAAACTCAGCCAATTTTACAGGATCTTCATTTTCTAGTCCAGTGGCTTTTATCGATTCAAAAGTGTTACCTCCTCCGTACATAGTTTATCAGTTTTATTGTGATAACAGTAATTGTTATTATTTGGTTTTAATTCCGCCAATTAGCATGTCTGCCAATTGATTACCTGTATCCTTAGGGTTCATTAATCCGGAAGGATCATACCAGTTGGGCATCCAGTTTAATGAAGAAAAGAGGGTCATTACGGCAAGCTTGGTGTCAATTTTACTAAACTCCCCTGACTTAATTCCGCCCTCAATGATTTTCTTAAACCTATTGATATAGTTAATTCTTAATAATAAAAAATTTCGTAAAAAAGGCTGACTAAGGTACCTGTGCTCATTCATGAATACAGCAGATGCTGTCAGGTCTTTAGCCATTACCTCAATATGCCCGAGTATACCCTGACGAAGCTTTTCGCTGAAGGAGATATCCGAGCTTTCCACTTTGTCTAGAGATGCCCTGAACTGGGCAGCCATCTCAAAGCATAAGCTTTGAAGAATTTCTTCCTTTGATTTAATGTGAGAGTACAGACTTGCCGCTTCAATGCCCAATGCCTGCGCAAGGTCTCTCATGGATGTAGCAGAATACCCATTTTTTTGAAAAAGGGCAGCTGCCTTACGTATGACTTGCTCTTTTCTACTGAGATTTTCCACTTCTACCATCATACAAAAATAACCAATAATGTTTCCTAAAGAAGTATTTTGTTAGTTTTGAACGCTGTATATGAAAGTAGATTTTAAAAATTTCGAAGAATACCAAAGTAAATTGGGTTTGGTGTTTCATGGAACCCTGGCAGTGCCACTTTTGCCTTTTGCCCTTTTGTTTCTGGAGATTAAAAACCGAGGGTATCAGGGCATGATAGAACCGGGCATGACTGCCAATGTGATAAACTATTCAGTAGCACTAATCAGTGGTTTATTGGTGGCTCAGGGCTTCAACCTTTTGAAGAGGAAGATTAATCAGGTAGAAGAGCTAGACACTTTGAAAGCAAAGCTTCAGCTATATTACAATGCTGCCGTGCCTCTTTATATTTCAGTAAGTGTAGCCTGTTTGTTTCTTGCTGCCGCGCTTTGGGTAACTACAGGAGGTGTAATTGTCGTGGCGTTTGTTATAGTTCTATTTGTCATGTCGTTAAACAGGCCTACCCCGGCTCGATACGTCAAGATTTTAAAACTGAATAAGGAAGAAAAAGACATAATTATAAATCATAAAGATCAGGAGTTGACCTGATGTTAATGAATAAATAATGGCACTGCCATTAGGCTATTACTAACAATAATGATAATAGCGACAATAATGCCTGCGATAATTGTGAGGGTGGACTTATTAAAAAACTTCATCGTTCTACCAATAGTCAATAGCAATGCCAAAATAGAATTTGTTCGATTAAGGCCTTTTTAGGTTGATTTTAATATTCTGATTGATCAAATATGTACATCGTGCTGTACGACTTTGAACACTCTACATGTTAGACACTTTTTATGAAGGATTGGTTGTATGGCCACTGATATTTATTTTCTTTTAAGAAGACTATATTCGTAAAATGACAATTTCTGCTATTATACCAGTGCTGAATGAAGAGAGGAGTCTTGGTACACTGCTGGACCAATTGAGTGAGATTGATCTTGTCGCAGAAATCATAGTAGTCGATGGAGGAAGCACTGATAGTACAATAGAAATTGCAACTGGTAAGGATAAGGTAATTGTGGTTGAAACTGTGAGAGGCAGGGCAATGCAGATGAATTCTGGAGCTGAAATGGCCACTTCTGAATATCTCTTATTTCTCCATGCCGATTCAAAATTATCAGACGACCTAATTCATGAATTGCCTTCAATGTTAATGGTAGGCAAGCCTGGTGCATTTACATTGTCTTTTGATCAACATCATTGGCTATATAGACTCTATTCAAATTTTAGTAAATTAAATTGGAGCGTATTTACTTATGGAGATCAGGGATTACTCATGCCTAAATCACTTTTTGTAAAGCTCGATGGGTTTAAAAACATTCCAATAATGGAGGATCTTGACCTGGTAAGGAGAATTAAACTGGAAGCTGACTTTTGTAAGTATCCTGCCAAGATAATCACCTCATCCAGGCGGTTTCAGAAAAATGGGATAGTAAGACAGCAATTACTCAATATTATTATGGTGATGGTCTATTATTTAGGTGTTAGCCCACAATTTTTAAGTCGCTTTTATCGGTATTGATCTCACTCTTACCATATTTGCCTTTTCCGTAAATGAAAAAGGTTCTAATCATAACATATTATTGGCCGCCCAGTGGAGGTGGGGGCGTGCAGCGCTGGCTGAAGTTCGCGAAGTACTTGCCGGAGTTTGGTTGGGAACCTATAATTTTTACTCCAGAAAACCCGGATTTTGATATTCAGGATCAATCTCTGCTAAAAGATATTAGCCCAAGGCTTGAGGTAATCAAACTGCCAATATGGGAGCCATATTCTTTGTTTGCCAAGGTGAATAAAGGCAAGAAGCCTAAGCAGGGGTTGATTAATGGAGGAGAAAAGAAGTCTTTTTTTAATGCTTTGGCACTATTTATAAGAGGCAATTTCTTTATACCTGATCCAAGAAGGTTTTGGGTAAGGCCTTCTGTTAAATTCCTTTCAAGAATTATTGATGATAATAATATTGATGTAGTAGTAACTACAGGCCCTCCTCATAGCATTCATTTGATTGGCTTAGGATTGAAGAAAAAACGGGGAGTCAAATGGCTCGCAGATTTTCGCGATCCCTGGAGCAAGTGGGATATGCTGAAACAATTTAAGATGCTTCCTATTGCTAAATATATGCATAAGAGACTGGAAAGGAAGGTGCTTGCCAATGCCGATGAAGTGTTGACAGTTAGCCAGTCGTGGTCGAAAGAGTTTGAGCAATTGTATCCGAGAAAATATAAGGTAATTACCAATGGCTTTGATGCCGAAGATTTTAAGCTGGAAACTGATGTAAATTATAATAATGAGTTTGTGATTAGTCATTTTGGGTTGATTAATGAATTTCGAAACCCAATTAATTTCTGGGAATCAGCCAAAGAAATGGTGGCTGGTAACCCCGAGACTAAATTTAAAATCAATCTGTTTGGAACTATAGCTCCTGAAATATTACGAATGCTGCAAAGTGATGATGTCTTAAAAACTGTAGTTGAAATAAAAAGTCCGGTTTCGCATGATCAGGTTTTGAAAGAATATCAGAAGACTGATGTATTGCTTTTGTTGCTGAATAATACAGATAATGCGCAAGGCCATATTCCCGGAAAACTGTTTGAGTATATGGCTAGCGGAAAATTTGTACTTGCGCTCGGACCAGTAGAAGGTGATAGTGCTGCAATCATTAATGAAACGGGTATTGGTCAGGTGTTAAATTGGGGAGATGAAGAGGGTATTAAAAAGGCTTTAAATTCTATTGTTAAAGGTAATTTGAGTAATAGAAATAATAAAGCGATTGGAAAATATACCAGGAAGTCTTTAACTGAAGAGCTTCGCCATCGGCTCGATCAAATCTAGAGTTATTGACTCAGTACCAACTTAATTTTATCAACAATCATTTCAAAATCCCTGTCTAATATTTCAGGCTGGATAGGCAACGAAACTAGCTCTTCTGCTG
Source organism: Fulvivirga sp. (assembly GCF_040218215.1). Classification (NCBI taxonomy): domain Bacteria; kingdom Pseudomonadati; phylum Bacteroidota; class Cytophagia; order Cytophagales; family Fulvivirgaceae; genus Fulvivirga; species Fulvivirga sp. Next base: position 411,346 of record NZ_JAVJQL010000014.1, on the reverse strand, counting down.
CTTTCTTAGCTACTGGAAGTGGCCGACAGTAAGGTTTAAATGCTTCATGTTGATTGATAGCTTTGTTATAATGAATCCCTGTTAATACACCCTCTTTTTTTAATTGGTCTCTAAACTTATCCCTGTTTTCTATCCTGACAGGAAACTGATGATAGACGGCATTTGAATCCATTGGAGGAAGTCTAAGCAGGAGACCTTTAAGGCCTTCGTGATATAAATTCGCATATTTTCTTCTGCTCTCATTATAATCATCAAGTGCTGGTAAAAGCATATTTAAGATAGCAGCCTGAACTTCATCAAGGCGACTGTTTATCCCGGCTTCAGCAACAATATTGTCTTGCAGGCCATAATTTCTCAGAGCCTTTAGCTGAGTAGCTATTGACACATTATTAGTTGTAATGGCCCCACCGTCACCCATGCATCCGAGGTTCTTTGTCGGATAAAAACTAAATACCCCACAATCACCAATAGAACCTAATTTCTTTTCGTTGAAACTAGCTCCATGCGCTTGAGAGCAGTCTTCAATTACAAATAAGTTATATTCAGCGGCAATCGCCATGATTTCGTCCATCTCGCAGGCAAAGCCGTGCAAGTGAACAGGGATGATGGCCTTTGTATTTTTTGTGATTGCTTTTCTGATCTCGGCAGGATTAATGCAGAGTGTAGCATCCAAAACATCAACTACCACAGGTGTTGCACCTGCTTGCAGAATGGCTGTTACTGTGGCGGGTGCTGTAAGTCCTGCGGTAATCACTTCATCCCCTGGTTTAATGCCTAGTGCCATTAAGCTTAGCGTAAGTCCGTCCGTAGCTGAGTTCACTCCAACACAATACTTTGTGCCTATGTATTGAGAAAAGGCCGTTTCGAATTGCGCTACTTCATTTCCTAAGATATAGCTGTTGGAAGAAGCAACTCTTTGAAAAGCCGCATTTAACTTATCCCCGAAATGATTAAATCTTAACCAGGGACTGGAAAAGGGTATGGTGTCATTAGCATCCAAATCAGAGTTGATCTAGTTGGTAATACTGAGTATCATCAAATTTCTTTGAAGCATAAACTACCACTAATGCATCACTCGAAAAGTCTTTGATTTCTATGAAATGATAAGCTGGGATAAGTAGCCCCTTGTTGCAGTTGAGCTCGAAATTTTCTTGCTTTCTTTTTTTGTTTGTATAAACCAAAGTGGCGTTTCCTTTAAGTGCAAAAACAAACAACTCACAGTCCACAGCATGGCCAGCTCTCTTTTGGCCTTTTGGTACATTCATCAAATAGAAAGTCCTTAACGGATGAAATGGCAAAGGATGGTTTTCTTCAATAGCAACCAAATCACCACGCTCATCTTTATGATGGTGGATATCTATGTATTTGATTTTTGAATCTGTCACAGTTTGCATTCGTTAATTACGAAATTAGTGAATCGCTAGGTTTATCTATTGATTACTTGCCTGCTCATTTCCAAAGCTTTGTCAATTATATCATTAAACTCTGGAGAAAATTTGAGTACATAAACTACTGGTATGGTAATCAGGCAGAATAAAGCACTTTTGGCAAACATATCAATCCAAATATTGACTATCTGTGGGATAAAAAATACAATTATGAATGAAATAACCAGGATAATACAAAGTAGAAAATAGTCTTTGGTAAAAGGAGATATGTTGAGTTTAACCTTAAGAAAACTGTATTTAGCCAGATTGAATAAAACAAGTGCTAAGGCTGTAGAACCGGCAGCACCTATAATGCCAAATCTCGGAATCATAATCACTTTTAAAATCAATGATAATATTAATAAAATGATGGACAGATAAGTATCTACCCGGTAGTATTTGGAACTGATAAGCACGGCACCATTGATGCCAAAGGCTGTATCTACAATTTTTGCCAGGCCCAGAAGGAAAAAAACCATAAAACTATCCGCATATGTTTCGCGAAGAAAACTCATCAGACTTTCATAGTTGATGGCGATGAGCATAAAAATCAACGATCCAAAAAGCATTTGATTCAATGCGGTCTTCTTATAAAGTGTATGAATCATTTCATGATTATCATTTTTAAAAGCATCTGCCATGAGCACGGCAGTTGTTCTAGAAATTGATTGGGCAGGGACTAAGATCACTGAACTCATATAAAGCGCAATAGAGTAAATGGCAACATCTGTCAAGCCTATATAGCTCCCCACCATCAAAATATCTACCTGATTGATAAGAAAAAAGGAAAGCCCACTAAGAATAGTAACAATGCCAAATCTGGACATTGATTTAAAGGTTTTAATTTTTTCGCTGTTCAGTTGAAGGCCCAAATTTAGTTTCCCCTGTTTTAGGGTATAAAGGAAGGCCAACGAGCTGACGAAAATTTGCCCACCAACATAGACATTAATAAACGTGTTGGTGTCATAAAAATCAAAAGCATATAAAAGCACTATTCCCAACCAAATGAGTCTCAACAGGATGGAATTAAGGAAGGCAGTAAATGAGTTCTTTATTAGAACTCTTAGGTATGCATCGAATAGATTAAAGGCAATAAGAGAAATAACTGCTGGTAATAATAGGTAATAGTAGTCAGTAAAGAGTTTAGCCTTTTCAGAGTAAACAGCATTGATTTGTTCTTTGAAAACGAAAAGACAAATGGCTGAAATCAACCCTCCTGCAAAAGACAATAATAGGCCAAGTGTAAGTGTGGTATTTTTTTGATCATCTTTTAAATAGGGATGAAATCTGACCAGAATATTGCCAGTGCCAAGTTGTGATAGTTGTGCGATTAGTCCTGCAGCCGTAAACAATATTCTTGTTAACCCAAAAACCTCATCGCCCAAGACATTCGGGAAAATTAGTACAGTATTCACATATCCCAGTGCTATACCTATGTATAGAATAATTGAAAACTTAATACTGGTTTTGCTAACTACACCCATTGACTTGATTAATGGGCAAACTTATTTGGAAAATGGATATGTTTGCCTCCTCAAATGAAATAATTTCAAAGATTTGATCGTCCACAAGCATAAGATAATATTTATTCATATACCAAAGACCGCTGGATCAAGCATTGAGAAATTCTTTGGAATTAATAAAATTAGCCACAAATGGGACAGGAGCAACAGGCTTTATCTAAAGGGGTGGGATCCTGAGCACAAGCTTCATTTGCAGCACGCCAAGGCCTCTGATCTTTTGAGTAAGAAGCTCATTGTCGAAAATGTGTGGAATGAATACTTCAAATTCGCCTTTGTAAGAAACCCATGGGACCGTGCTTATTCTGATTATTTGTGGATGCAGGGTGATAGAAAAGTTGAAGGTTCTTTTGAAGATTATATTTTGAAAAAGGGAGTTTTTGAAAAGCATTTGACAAATCTGGACAGTAAGCATACCAGGGGTGATCATGTTATGCCTCAGTATGAATTTATTTATGATGATAAAGGCAATTGTCTTGTTGACTTTGTTGGAAAGTTCGAAAATCTGGAGGCTGATTTCAAAAAAGCATGCAGCATAGCTGGCATAGAATATAGCGCACTACCTCATGAAAAAAAGAGCCTTGTAACGAAAAGGGATTACCATGATTTTTATGATCAAAAGAAAAGGGATTTAGTAGCAGATGTATATGCTAAGGATATCGAACTTTTTAACTACCAATTTTGATCATGCAGAAGAAGGTATATGTCATAATAGTAACATATAATGGATCTAAGTGGATTAGAAAATGCCTTCATACTGTTTTAGAAAGTACTATTCCTGTCAATGTCCTAGTGATAGATAACTGCTCTACTGATAATACTGTTGAAATAATAAAGACCGAATTTTCTAAAGTCAAGCTATTAAAACAAGAAGAGAATTTAGGATTTGGCAAGGCCAACAATGTAGGGATAAGATTAGCCCTTAAAGAGGGGGCAGACTACTTTTTGTTGCTTAATCAGGATGCTTATGTTGAGAAGAGGATGATTCAAGAACTTGTTAATGTTTTTGAAACTGATCAGGAAAATGTTGGAATAGTGAGTCCTGTGCATTTGAGCGCAAATGGAAGCCTTGATTTTGGCTTTCAAGATCATATAAAGAGGTATACTTCGACCGAATCTTATCAGGCAATACTCTCAAGAAAGGAAGGTGTTTATAAAACAGATTTTATAAACGCTGCTTGCTGGCTTGTTAATCGAAATACTATTGAGACGGTTGGCGTATTCAATCCTTTATTTCCACATTATGGAGAGGATAATGACTTCGTCAACAGACTGCACTATTTTGGTTTGGGCATAAAAGTGAGCACAAAAACCACAGTTATTCATGACCGCATACAGACTGAAAATTTAAAGTTTAAGAGTTTAACGGGTAAGGAAAAAGTATCCTTTTACAAGCACATGGCGAATGTCAAATTGTCTATTTTAAAAGCATTATTAACCGTTTTTGATAAATGGGTTCGAGAAACAGTTTATTATCTATTTACAGGAAAGTGGAATAAAATGGTAGCTGTCAATGTTGGCTGGTTTACTATGTGGGGCTCGATGAAAACGATATTGAAATCAAGGAAAATGTCAGAAACTAAAGGCGCTTATTTATGAGAGTAGGAATGTTTTTGGATACTGCTTTTCCTCCTGATTCAAGAGTAGAGAATGAGGCTATTAGTCTCATAAAGGCCGGTCATCAAGTGCATTTATTTAGTTTGGATTATGAAGGCAGACAATCCAAAGAAATCGTTAATGGAATTCAGGTTCATAGATATAAAGCAGATAAGTTAACTTATAAGCTTTCCGCGCTGGCATACACATTTCCATTTTTCCATATCAGAATAAAGAAATTGATAAGGCAATTTATAGAAGGGATACAGCCTGATGTTATTCATATTCATGACATGGTAATCGCCAAAGCTGTGATGGATGTAAATAAGGGCTTGCCAGTTGTTCTGGATCTGCATGAAAATCGGCCAGAAATCATGAGGCATTATAAACATGTGAATGAAGGGCTGGGCAAGTGGTTGATCAGTACTAACAAATGGAATGCTGTTCAGGATAGGCTAATAAAAAGAAGTGATAGGTTAATTCTAGTTACTGAAGAAGCTAAAAAAGTTGTTACAGAAAGCGGATTGAAAAGACCCGATCAAATTACTGTTGTTCCTAATACGATTTTACCAGAAGTTTATCTGAACTATAAAATTGATAATTCCATCATAGAGAGATTTAAGGATACTTACAATTTGGTTTATCTGGGAGATACAAGCTTAAGACGTGGAACAGATACCGCCATTAAGGCTATTGCTTTACTGAAAGATAAGATTCCAAATGTTAAATTGATACTGGTTGGTGATAGCTCTGTAGATGATCAATTAATGTCTTTGACCAAAGAGCTAGAAGTTGACAATCATGTTTCTTTTGAGGGCTGGCAGGACGTGTCATTGTTTTCTTCTTATGTCGAGGCATCAGATGTTTGTTTATCTCCTTTAAAACGGAACCCTCATCATGATACCACCTTCGCCAATAAGCTTTTTCAATACATGGCTATGGGTAAACCTGTAGTGGTAAGCGACTCAACAACACAGGCCAATGTTGTCAATAGTGAAAATTGCGGGTTCGTGTTTGAAGCTGAGAATGAAAGGCAATTAGCAGATCAAATAATCAAACTTTATGAGGATTCGGAGCTATCTAAACAACTAGGGGCAAATGGAGCTGCTGCAGTGAAGGAACGTTGGAATTGGGATATTACCAGCAAAGATTTAATTAACCTGTACAGTAACTTAAAACTCACTATTTAACCCTCCCAGGATTATCGCCAACAAAAGCCTTCCAGCTTTTTGGCCCAGCCTTCTGCAAACTTCCTTTTTGAAAATGATGACAAACTGCTACTGCCAAGGCATCTGTAGCATCCAGTAATTTAGGAAGCTCTTTAATTTTTAATAAGGTCATCAACATGTTAGCCACCTGCTCTTTGGAGGCGTTACCATTGCTGGTTACCGACTGCTTTACTTTTTTAGGTGCGTATTCTGTAATAGGAATTTCCCTTGAAAGTGCCGCTGCCATGGCTACGCCTTGGGCACGACCCAGTTTGAGCATCGACTGCACGTTCTTTCCAAAAAATGGAGCTTCCAGAGCTACCTCATCAGGATGATAGTCATCAATGAGACTTATTACTCGCTCAAAAATCTTTTTAAGCTTAAGTTCGTGACCTGAATATTTACTGAGATGAATAACCCCAAATTGCAACACACTTATTTTTTGTCCCTTTATGGTGATGAGACCGTAGCCCATTACACTGGTTCCCGGATCAAGCCCAAGAATAATCTGCTCCTTTTGGTTATTTTTCTCTATTTTGGCCACTTGTGCAATTTAGGTAAATGAAGGCAAAACTAAGCCAATCGCTGGTGAAGCAAATAACAGTATTATTAAAAGTATTGATCATCTCGATCATATTGATAATGCTTTATTTTAAGCTGAGGGATCAGCAAGATCTACTTCAGGAAATGAAAGCACTCTTTATAAAAGGGTTCACTGAAAATAGGTGGCTTTTACTTTTAGTTATTTTATTAATGCCCGTCAATTGGTTTATAGAAGGGCTAAAATGGAAGATTATAGCAGGAAAAATAGTACACCTATCAAAGTGGCAGGCATTCAAAGGAATATTAAGTGGCCTTACTGTTGGGTTTGCAACACCACATGGAATCGGGGATTATTTAGGGCGTATAATGACCGTAAAGCATAGACAGAGGTTCTTTTTAATAGGAGGAATAATGCTAGGCAGGTTAAGCCAACTTGTAGTAACCCTATTGTTTGGAATGGCCGGTGTTTTTTACCTTTTTGGATTGAAGATAGTTGCATATGGTTTTATGGCGGTGCTGGTTACTTCAATTCTGGTGGTATTTTTATTTAATAGAGTAAAACACATTAAAAATGTTGGCAGGTTTTTTAGAATGGTTGATGATTATTCAGTTGGAGAAGTAGGCAAAATAATACTTCTGTCAGCATGCAGGTATTTTGTGTTTAGTCTTCAATTTTTGATTGTGCTTTTCGTTTTCCTCCCAAAATTTGATTTACGCTTAAATGTAGCTGGTGTGACGTGGGTCTTTCTAGCAAAATCTATATTACCTTCATTCAATTTTTTAAGCGACTTAGGCATAAGAGAATATTCAGCCATTTACTTTTTTGAAAACTATCAGATTGAAATACTGCCTGTACTCTGTGCCAGCTTATTTATTTGGATGGTGAATATTCTAATGCCAACACTATTAGGAATTCCTTTTGTGTTTCAATTAAACTCAAAAGTTGAGCCATGACCTATTTTGTAATTATTACGCTTTCTGTCTATTGTCTGTGGTTGATTATTATGCTCATATCTTGGCATCAAATTAAACCGGTGAGCTCTGGTAATTTGACTCATTTAAAATTGGCTGTAATAGTTCCGTTTAGAAATGAATCACAAAATCTACTTGCTTTAATTAAATCTTTCAACAACCTCAACTTTAAAGGCTTGTCCGTTGAATTTCTTTTTATAAATGATCATTCTTCTGATGATTTTGAAAAGGTTTTTGAATCGGTTCATATTGACTACAAACTACTCTCGCTTCCCGATAATATGTCAGGGAAGAAGGCAGCCATAACTTTTGGAGTTGAGCGCTCATTTGGTGATGTAATAATTACTACTGACGCAGATTGCGAAGTTCAGCCTAATTGGCTTCAAGTTATAAATAAGTATTTTCAGAACACTCAAGTAAATATGACATTTGGCGGGGTAACCTTCAAACCGGTTAGCTTCTTTGATAAGCTACAACTGGTTGAGTTTGCGCCACTTATTGGAACAGGGGCGGCAAGCCTAAATATAGGTCAACCATTTATGTGCAATGGTGCAAATCTGGCTTTTAGAAAATCAGAGTTTGAGAGGGTTGGTGGATATGATGGCAATGAACACATAGCTAGTGGTGATGATGAGTTTCTTTTAGCGAAGATCAATAATGAGCTTAAGGGAGAAATTAGGTATATGAAAGACAGCGATGCCGTTGTTTCAACTTCTGGCTCAAAAGACATAAAGACTTTTTTCAATCAACGCAAAAGATGGAGCGGTAAATGGAATAAGAACCTTTCAGTTTATAAGATATTCTTAGCGTTAACGGTTCTTTTGACAGCGGTTGCTACAATTATGGGCTTAGTTAGTCTGTCGATTAACTTTAATATAGCTGTATTGACCATTTTAGTGACTAAAATTATTTTGGAAGGCATTTTTATAGGGTCTATACTACATCACTTAAATAGTTCGTTTAATATTTTTTATTATTTACTGGTTCAACTGGTGTATCCGTTTTATGTCGTTATTTTTGGTGCAGTAGCTCATTGGGGTGGATATAAGTGGAAGGATAGAGCCTATTGAATTTTTAGTAAACTGTATAATTAATTATATTGCTTAAGGCCTTAAATCGCCACATTCTTATTCATGGATACACTTTCGTTACAGAATAAATATAACCTCAAAGAGCTTGAGCTAAACGCTTTGTTGGAGATCACCCAATCGATTAACAACAACTTGCCCGAAACCTCGCTCTATAAAATTTATGAGTTTACTCTGAGGGGAAACCTGAATATCAAAAGGCTCGCGCTTTTTGTAATGGACGAGACATGGAGCTGCAAGGTCAGTTTTGGAACGTCTACCAATTGCTTTGAACAAAAACTTCCAGAGGACTTTTTGGTAACCAAAACACTGACACAAATTGATGATAGGAATGATGTGTTTGGTGAGTTTGATTATCTGATACCCATATATCATAAAGCTTCTTTACTTTCTGTAGTGTTTGTTGGTGGTATTAATGCAGAAGACGAAGAGTCAAAAAAGAGCAGCACCAGGTTTATTCAGGCACTCACAAATATTATCATTGTTGCTATTGAAAATAAAAAGCTAGCAAGGCAACAGTTGGAGCAAGAGGCATTAAGAAAGGAGCTTGAGATTGCCAGTGACGTTCAGCAGTTCTTGTTTCCAGATTCTTTACCGTATGGACTTCGCTTAAAGATAGAAGCCAGTTACTTGCCTCACGACAGGGTGGGAGGTGATTATTATGATTACATACCTATCAACCAAAATCAGTTTCTCATCTGTATTGCCGATGTTTCAGGTAAGGGCATTCCTGCAGCACTGATGATGTCTAACTTTCAGGCATCGCTACGAACTCTTGTGCGCCAGACCCCAAACTTGGTAGAGATTGTTAATGAGTTGAATTATCAGGTGCTCGAGAATGCAAAGGGAGAGAAGTTTATAACTTTCTTTGCAGGAATTTATGATCACAAGTTAAAGACTCTGGTTTATATCAATAGCGGTCACAATCCGCCCCTTTTGATTACCAAAGATGATATTGTTCAGTTGGAAGAAGGATCAACTGTACTTGGAGCTATTCATCCATTACCTTTTGTTAATGAAGGGTTTATTACTGATCTGGATGAGTTTCTCCTGTTTTGCTATACTGATGGTCTTACTGAAACGGCCAATGAGCAAAATGAAGAGTTTGGTTCAGAGCGTTTGATAGAGTATTTCAAGGAAAACAAGCATCTGGATTTGAAAAAGATTCACCAGGATATCATTATCAATCTGGATGGTTTTAAAGGAGACAATGGTTATCATGATGATATCACCATCCTATCCTGCAAAGTAGACCTCTAATGTTTTTTCACCGTACCCCGTGGTTAGTCCAAAAGTTATACCCCTCGCTGGTTTGGTCGGTGCCAACAAAGGAAAAAGTGATTTATTTGACTTTTGATGATGGTCCAATTCCTGATTTAACGGAATTTATTTTGGAAACTTTGAAAAAATATGATGCAAAAGGCACCTTCTTTTGTGTTGGCGATAATTTGAGGAAGCATCCTGAAATTGCCAAAAGAGCTTTGAATGAAGGCCACAAATTAGCGAATCATACTTTTAATCATTTAGCTGGCTGGTCTGTGAATGATGAACAGTATATATGTAATATTCAAGAATGTGAAAAGCATTTGGCAGAGCTCAAAGAGAACGCTAAGTTGTTCAGGCCACCTTATGGTAAGATTAAAAGAAGCCAAATCAGTAAAGTAGCCCCTAATCATAAAATTATAATGTGGGACGTGCTTTCCGGAGATTACAGTAAAAAGATCAATCCGGAACAATGCTTAAGGGGTACAATAAAAGCTACTAGAAAAGGCTCTATTGTGCTTTTTCACGATAATGTTAAAGCTGAAGCTAACATGAAGTATGCTCTGCCCAGATTTCTTGATCATTTCTCTAGTCAGGGTTTTGTGTTTAAAAGCCTATGATAATAGTTCTGTCATGTTTAATTGGAGTTGTTATTCTTACAGACATCTGTCTTATAGTCTGTTGGATTTACTTCAAAAATAGAAGGAAGGAAGAGCATAAGGTTCCTGTAGAATGGCCTAAAGTCTCAATACTCCTTGCCGTTAGAAACGAAGAGGAGAACATTGAAAGGTGTTTGTCCAGTTTAGTCGCATTAGATTACCCGAAAGATAAAATTGAAATACTCATAGGAGATGATAATTCCTCTGATGGCACCTATGAGTTAATTGAGCAGTTGATAGAACATCACCCAAATTGCTATTTATTTAAAATTGATGAACGGGTTTCTCACCAAAAGGCAAAGGCAAAGGTTTTGGTTCAATTAGCACCGAAGGCCACTGGTCAATATTACTTTGTGACAGACGCAGACATGCGGTTACCTGAATCCTGGGTTAAAGAAATGGTTACTGCTGCTGAAAGTGGTATTGATATTATCACAGGAGTTACGCTCGTGGAGGATAATAAATGGCAGAGTATCGACTGGCTTTTTGCCATAGCTATGGTTTATGTTATGGATTGCTTAGGCAAGCCTGTAACTACAATGGGGAACAATATGATGATCTCAAGGCGGGCTTATGAAGCTGTAGGTGGTTATGAGAAGGTTCCATTCTCTATTACAGAAGACATGGAGCTTTTCCGTCATGTTAGAAAAGCGGGCTTTAAAGTGAAGCATATATTTAATGATTCGGTGCTTGGGTTCACCAAATCGATCAAAGAAGTGTCTACACTTTTTCATCAGCGTAAAAGATGGATGCATGGTGCATTACAGTTAAAGTGGCCAATGATTACTATTTTAATTATACAGGCCTTTTATTTTCCATTTATCATTTGTGCCTTTATATTCTCTCCCTTTATTGCCTTAGGTTTATTCATTGTTAAGACCATGATTCAGGCATTATTTATTCACCTTTCGGCCAAAACATTAAAACATAAAGTATCCTTCATTAACATCTTCTTATATGAGTTCTATTCCTGGTTTGTCTCCATTGGCTCAGGTCTTTTTTATTTATCTGGCACCAAAGTAATCTGGAAAGGCAGGAAATATTAATTTTGGCAATTGTGACTAATTAATGACCCGTCAATTATAGAGTTGTCAATGATTAAGCTAATAGAAACCCACGCACATATTTATTCTGATAAATTTCAGGCTGATATAGATGAGGTCCTGGAAAGATCCTGGGAGGCAGGACTTGAAAGAATCTATATGCCAAATATTGACCATGAGTCAATTGATGGCATGCTTGAACTGGAGAATAAAGATTCAAGGTGTATTCCTATGATGGGGTTGCACCCATGTTCGGTTAACAAGGACTTTCAGAAGGAATTGTATTTGGTGGAGGACTGGCTATCAAAAAGGAAGTGGGCGGCAGTTGGCGAGATAGGAACTGACCTTTATTGGGACAAAACATTCTGGGATCAACAGCAGGAGGCTTTTAAAGTGCAGTGCCAATGGGCTGTTAAGTATAATAGGCCTGTGGTTATTCATTGCAGGGAAAGCATTGATGAAACCATTGGCCTTATAGAGCAAATGGGAGAAGAAAAGTTAAGAGGTGTTTTCCACTGCTTTACAGGTACAGTTGAGCAGGCAAAAAAAATCACTGACCTTGGCTTCCATTTGGGAATAGGAGGGGTGGCCACCTTTAAAAATGGAGGGTTGGACAATGTTATACCTCATATAGATAATAATAAACTAGTATTGGAAACAGATAGTCCATATTTGGCGCCTGCACCTAACCGAGGTAAAAGAAATGAGCCAGCTTATATTAGCATGGTGGTTAATAAGGTTGCCGAGTTTATGAATTTATCAGTAAATCAAGTAGCCGAAATCACCACCACTAATGCCCTAAACCTTTTCAAATGAAGTTTACAACCTCCAATATAATAACATCATCAGCCAAGGCACCTGACACCTCTATACTCATTATATATACTGGTGGTACCTTGGGTATGGTACATAATGATAAAGGCTCTTTAATTCCTTTTGATTTTGCTTCTATAATGGATCACATTCCTTCATTAAGGAAGTTGGAGCTAAATATAACTGTCCTGTCCTTTGACAATCCTATTGACTCATCAAATGTTAATCCTGGGCATTGGGAGCTTTTGGGGCAAATGATTTATGAAAATTATTCAGAGTATGACGGCTTTGTTGTGCTGCATGGTACCGATACCATGGCTTTTACTGCCTCGGCTATAAGCTTTATGCTTGAGAATTTGAACAAGCCTGTAATATTTACAGGAGCCCAACTGCCTATATCTGCACCAAGGTCCGATGCACGGGAAAATTTAATTACCTCTTTAGAAATTGCTTCTACAAAAATAAATGGCAAACCGATGGTTCCTGAAGTGGCTATTTATTTTGACTCCGTGTTACTAAGGGGAAATCGCTCAAAAAAGGTAGAGAGTGTACATTTTGATGCTTTTGAGTCTGAAAATTACCCTCTGTTAGCAGAAGCAGGTGTAGTCATTAACTATAACGATAAATTTATACACCAGCCTGAAGAAAATTTGGGCTTAACATTGCACAAAAAACTTAATAATAAGGTCATTATATTGAAGCTGTTTCCAGGTATTTCCGAAGCTGCTGTAGAGGCTATTTTTGGTATAAAGGGCTTGAAGGGAGTGGTCATGGAGACCTATGGCTCTGGGAATGCCCCAACTGATGAGTGGTTTATTAATCTTTTGAAAGGTGCTATAGATAAAAATATAGTTATTCTTAATGTTTCTCAATGTCCCGGTGGCAAGGTAGATCAGGGGAGGTATGAGACCAGTGAAGACCTTGAAAATATAGGGGTAATAAGTGGACTTGATCTTACATTGGAAGCAGCAGTAACCAAATTGATGATGGTACTGGCTGAGGAAGAAGAAAAGGCGGTTATTAAGCTTAGAATGACGAATTCTATATGTGGTGAGATGACAATAAATTAAATTTTATAAATCTGATATGTTCTTGCATAAAGTGTTTTTTATTGATTTATTTGTGCATCCTGTGAACAGAAGGCTCGCAGAATGGAGAGGTGACCGAGTGGTCGATGGTGCTCGCTTGGAAAGCGAGTGTGCCTGTCAAAGGGCACCGAGGGTTCGAATCCCTTCCTCTCCTCAGGTTTGATAAATTTTTGACAAAATAAAACTAACTACATAGTTAAGAATTGGTCAGAAATACGGAGAATTGAAACTTTTAACTAACTTTAACTTTTAAATATCTAATTGCTAACAAAACCTTCTCACAACTGAGAAATATTTTAAAACTTGAACTATGAAAAAACTATTCACATTATTGGCACTGGTGGGGTGTTTAACCCTTAGTTATCAATCTAATGCTCAAGATGAAGCCGCAGATTCCACATCAACAGAAATGGCTGATTCATCGGCAGTTGCTGAAGAGCCAGTTGTAGAGGAAACCCCCGCTCCGGTTGAAGAGCCAGAAGCCGTGGTAGAAGAAGAAGCTTCTTTTCACCAGGTAATTAAAGACAAATTTATTGAGGGAGATTGGAAATTTATGACTCCTGTATTGTTGTGTTTGATCATTGGTCTTGCTATAGCAATTGAGAGAATAATTACTTTAAACCTTGCAACAACAAATACTGATAAGTTACTTGCTACTGTAGAAGATGCACTATCTAAAGGTGGTGTTGAAGCTGCTAAAGAAGTAACCAGAAACACTAAAGGCCCTGTTGCCTCTATCTTCACCCAGGGATTAATGAGAATGTCAGAAGGCATTGATATGGTTGAGAAATCTATCATCGCTTATGGTTCAGTTGAAATGGGTAGATTAGAAAAAGGACTTGTATGGGTTTCTTTGTTTATCGCACTTGCTCCAATGCTTGGTTTCATGGGTACTGTAATCGGTATGATTGGTGCATTTGATGCTATTGAGGCAGCTGGTGATATCTCCCCACAAATCGTTGCTAACGGTATTAAAGTAGCACTTTTAACAACTGTTGCTGGTCTTATCGTAGGTATTATTCTTCAAGTATTTTATAACTACCTTGTGTCTAAAATCGATTCTTTGGTTAATCAGATGGAAGATGCCTCAATTACGCTTGTTGACCTTTTGGTTAAGCACAAATTGACTAACTAATTAGTTATAACTTAAAATTATTTAAGAATGGAAAGTATTATAGATATAGGACTTTGGGTTTCTTACATAATGGTGATTATTGCCATAATTGGCGCGGTATTTTTGCCCATCATTAAGTCGTTAGACAACCCTAAGTCATTAGTAAAACCGGCAGGAGCCTTAGTGGGAATAGTAGTTTTATTCTTGATATGCTACGCTTTTGCAGGTGACGGACTGAATGCTAAAGCAATTCAGGCAGGTGTAACCGGAGGAATCTCCAAATTCGTTGGTGGTGGTCTTATTGCCATGTACGTTTTGTTTATCGTTGCACTTGTAGGTATTGTATTTACCGAAATCAATAAAGCAATAAAATAATGGCACGTAACAAGGGAAGAGAAAATCCGGAAATTAACTCCAGTTCGATGGCGGATATCGCTTTCTTGCTGTTGATATTTTTCCTGGTAACTACTACGATTGCCAATGATAAAGGTCTACTTATCCCTTTGCCTCCAGATCCAGATCAAATGGAGGATATTGATATCAAAATTCCAGAAAGGAATTTGTTTAAAATCCAGATCAACTCAGCAGATAAAATGCTAGTTGAGGGAGAGCCTTTTACGGCAGATCCTAAGGAGCTCAAGCAAATGATCAAGGATTTTGTTAACAATAACGGGAGAGACCCAGAATCATCAGACAGTCCTAAAAAGGCCATTGTGTCCTTGAAAACGGATAGGGGAACTACTCAGGCTAAATTTATAGAGGCACTGGATAATATTCAAGCTGCTTACTATGAAATGTATGCTGTTAGAGCTGGTGTTAGTACTCAAGAATGGAGAAAACTAATCGACAACTTGAAGGAACCAGATAATAAAAGGAAATATGATATAGGTAGGGGTTTAACTCCAGACGGAGAAATTGAATACCCAATGCAGATATCTATTGCAGAACCAACAAAAATAGGAGGTTAAGTTATGTCAAAGTTTAAGAAAAAAGCTAATACTAAACAGGAGATACCTACCTCTGCATTACCGGATATTATCTTTATGCTGTTGTTTTTCTTCATGGTAACAACAGTATTAAGAGAAGTAACGATCAACGTAAAACAAAGAATTCCTGAGGCAACTCAGTTGAGGAAGTTGGAGCGTAAATCGTTGGTAAGCTACCTTTATGTTGGAGAGCCAAAGAAAACAGATCAGTGGGGAAGTGAGCCTAGAATTCAAGCCAATGATGTGTTTATAGAACCAAAAGATGTTGTTCTTTGGGTTGCTTCTGAAAAGGATAAATTAAATGAGGTAGAAAGAGATCAGATAACTATAGCCTTGAAAGTTGACAAAGAGGCTAAACGTGGTTTGATTTCTGATATTGAACTTCAACTTAGAAAAGCTAATGCTAGAAAATTATTGTATTCTACCATTCAAGAGTTAGAACAATAGTTTTTAAACATTAAAAAAATAGATAGGCTTCCGTATATTGCGGAAGCCTTTTTTTATGTAAAATTTCGAAAATGCAACTGAACAATTCTAAAGTTATCAATGCCTGGTGTATGTACGACTGGGCAAATTCAGTTTATTCCTTGGTTATCACTTCAGCCATATTTCCTATCTACTATAATGCAGTAACTACAGGTGCAGATGGTAGTGACAGGGTCGATTTCTTTGGGTTGGAGATATCTAATTCAGTACTCTACTCTTATTCACTTTCTTTTTCATTTTTGTTTGTGGCCGCCATTCTGCCTATTTTATCTGGTATTGCAGATTATAGTGGGAAGAAGAAATTCTTAATGAAGCTTTTTGTTTACTTGGGGTCATTTTCGTGCATGGGGTTGTATTTCTTTACTGGAGATAATATTGAATGGGCAATTATATGCTCGGTCTTGGCAAGTATTGGATACTCTGGAAGTTTGGTTTTCTATGATGCATTTTTACCTGAAATAGCCACTGAGGATCGGTTTGACAAGATTAGCGCAAAAGGCTACTCCCTTGGGTATATAGGTAGCGTTATTTTGCTTATAGTGAACCTTGTAATGATTGAAATGTTTGATGTTTTTTGGTTTGAGGATAAAGGAACGGCAACACGCTTTGCGTTCCTTTTAGTTGGTGTTTGGTGGCTTGCTTTTTCACAAATTACTTTTCTTAGATTGCCAGACAATGTTCATAATCTTAAACCTAAAAACAATGTGTTTACTGAAGGTTATAAAGAGCTAAAGAAAGTGTGGTATGCAGTTAAAGAGGAAAGAATGACTAAACTGTTTCTATTAGCATTCTTCTTTTATAATATGGGTGTGCAAACAGTTATGTACCTGGCAGCAACATTTGGTTCTAAGGAACTTCAGCTTGACAGCGCCAAACTGATTTTAACGGTATTGATAATACAGTTGGTTGCCATTGGTGGAGCCTATTTATTTGCACATATTTCTAATCTCAAAGGCAATAAGTTTTCATTGTTATTGATGGTGTTCATATGGATTTTTGTCTGTCTTGGGGCATATTTTGTCTATAGTGAGAATGAATTTTTCCTTCTTGCTTTTGTTGTGGGTCTTGTAATGGGAGGTATTCAGTCACTTTCCAGGTCTACCTTCGCAAAACTGATTCCTGAGAATACAATTGACAATGCCTCGTACTTTAGTTTCTATGATGTAACCTATAATCTTTCAATAGTTGTAGGCACATTCTGTTATGGTATAATAGATCAGATAACCAATAGTATGAGGAATAGTACCTTGGCACTGATGTTATTTTTTGCTGTAGGGATGGGCTTTTTGATACTGTTAAAACTTCCAAAATCATCAAAACTGGAACCTAAGAAAGCCTAATCTCAAATATTAAAAGACATTGGGGTATAACAGAATGATAGCAGTAAGCGCTACCGTTAAATAGACAATGGTCATAGGCAGGCCTACTTTGAGAAAGTCTTTAAATGTGTATCCACCAGGTCCGTATACAATTAGATTAGTCTGATATCCGATTGGAGTCATAAAGGCTGCAGATGCAGCAAAAGCAATAGCTAAATAGAAAGGTGCTCCCTCAAGGTTAAGGTCTTGTATTGTGGCCAGGGTTAATGGGAATGCGATGGCAATTGCACCTACATTGGTTATAAATGAAGTCAAGATAGTTGTGATGACTGTGATCCCTATCAGCAGTGCGATGTTGCCATAAGGCTGTAGGTAATTAACTATCTGATGAGCAATTAGGGCTCCGCTTCCAGTCTTGATCATGGCTTGTCCAAGTGCCAGGGAAAGAACTAATATTACTACTAAATTGATGTCTAAATCACGCTTCACATTTTGCACTGTAATGAGCTTCATAAACACCATTAAACTGAATATGATAAGTAATGAAACGAATAGTCCAAAGAATTGAGTGACTAAAAGTGTTAGTACAACACCAAGCAGGGCAATTAACTTGTTCTTATTATTTTGACTTGGTCGAATTTCTTGCTGCTCACCAGAAATAATGTACAAATCTTTATAGATATCAACACGTTTTTGGAAGCTGTTACCTACATACATGAGTAGCACATCACCTGCCTTGATTTTTATCCAGCCGATCTTGCCACTTAACTTTTCTCCATTACGATGAATAGCAACAACTGCAGCATCATATCGTTCCCTGAAATTAGATTCTTTTATTGTCTTACCAATAAGTGAGCTGTTAGCACTAATCACTCCTTCAACCACCTTTATATTACCTTCACCGGTTGGAGCTAATTTAGAAGGAAGTTCAATACCTAAATTTGAAAGTGTCAAATCAACTATCTTCTCGGTGTTGCCTGCAAAAATCAGAATATCATTTTTCTCTACAACTTCATTAGGATTTACCGGAGAGATGATTTGCTGGCCTCGAACTATCTCCACCAGATAAACACCAGTAAGATTCCTCAGTCCTCCTTCTTTAACCTTTTGCCCAACCAAAGGCGAATGTTTACTTAATCTTTTTTCAATAAGGTATTCCCTCTTTTGATTTTCAAAAGTTTCAATCAAATCCTTTCTATCGGGGAGTAATTTTGAGCTTGATACGATTAAAAAGAAAATACCTGCAATAGTAACACATGAGCCAATAATCAATAAATTGATTGGGTCGATTGGGTCGAGACCGTTATTAATTAAGAAACCATTTAAAACGAGAGTTGTAGAAGTACCTATTACGGTAATCATACCTCCCACAATTGTGGAGTAACTTAGGGGAATTAGCAGCTTTGAAGGTGATATTTTGTGCTTTTTACCCCATTCAAAGACGTAGGGGGTCATTAATACAACTACAGGTGTATTGTTGACAAATGACGACAGTATGGCAACTTTTGCCATCATGGATGCAAGAAAGGTTTTGTAGGTATTGACCCTTCCAAAAATGTAATCTAAGAAGCCCTGTATATTAAAGTTTGACCTTATTCCAGCTGTAATCAGTATGAGAAGCACAATACTTGCCAATGACTGGTTTGAGAACCCTTCTAAAACGTCACGTGGAGATAATATTCCTGTTAACAGAAGAATTAGTATTGCAACTAAAAATGTAACGGTTGGCTTGAATATCTCTTTGTATAAAAAAATAAAAAGAAGTGCTATTACACCCATTACCACAATGGGTTGATATTCTGTAGGAATAAGATTCATTAATTAATATCTGAGGTGTTTAACTGAATCACCGGAATTGATTAATTCCATTAGTGCATCAATACCAATTAAAAGATGTTCTTCAACATAATGGGCCGTAACCTTTGCATCAGATTCTGATGTTTTGACTCCATCCGGTATCATAGGATTATCTGAAACCAGCAATAGAGCACCTCGAGGTATTTCATTTACAAAACCAACTGAAAAAATTGTTGCAGTTTCCATGTCAACACACATTGCGCGCATTTTTCTTAGTTTCTTTTTAAATGTTTTGTCATGTTCCCAAACCCTTCTATTTGTTGTGTAAACTGTCCCGGTCCAGTAATCTAAAGCATGTTTTTTGATCATAGAGCTGACTGCTCTTTGCAAACTAAAAGATGGTAGGGCAGGAATCTCTATTGGTAGGTATTCATCACTCGTGCCTTCCCCTCTTATGGCTGCTATTGGCAAAATCAAATCTCCAAGTTTTGTCTTCTTCTTTATACCGCCACATTTTCCAAGAAATAAAGCTGCTTTTGGTTCGATGGCTGAAATAAGATCCATTACAGTAGCGGCCATCGCACTACCCATTCCAAAATTTATAATTGTAATATTATTAGCCGTGGCAGTTTGCATGGCTTTACCAATACCTTTGATTTCACAATTAAATTTTTCAGAAAACTTTTCTACATAATTATAGAAGTTGGTCAGTAAGATATACTTTCCGAACTCTTCCAACGGTGTTCCGGTATATCTCGGTAGCCAATTGTCAATTATTTCTTTTTTAGTTTTCATAAACAATCACACTTTTTCTTTTATTTGAGTATGCAACATCTCAATCTTCCTGAAATCAATTGTAATATCAGAAAAAATGAAGGTAAAATTGAGATTTTTGACATTATTAGAAAAAAATATATCAAGTTGCTGCCTGAAGAGTGGGTTAGGCAGCATGTTGTCCATTACTTAATCAATGAGTTAAAATATCCTAAAAGTTTAATTAAAGTAGAATCCGGGCTCAGCTACAACAAACTTGAAAAAAGAACTGACATTTTAGTTTATAACTCATCAGGCATTTGTGAAATGTTGGTTGAGTGTAAATCTTTTAAGGTGAAAATTAGTCAATCTGCCTTTGATCAGCTAGCAGTTTATAATACCAGTTTTCAATCTAAATATTTACTTATTACCAATGGCATTAATCATTTCTGTTGTTTGCGAAATGAGGATGGTAAGTATTCATTTTTAGATAATATACCTGAGTATAAAAAATAAAAGGCCACAATTATAACATGTAGCCTTTCATTTAAATTTTCAGAGTACTTTAGTTCAAATACTTATCAACTTCAACAAATGGTAAGTCAAAAGCTTCTGCAACGGCTTTATAAACTACATCTCCTTTAATTACATTCAATCCAAGCTTTAATTCATTGTTGTCAGAACAAGCTTTCTCCCAGCCCTTATTTGCTAATTGAATAGCATACGGTAAGGTAGCATTGGTAAGCGCAAGGGTAGAGGTGTAAGGTACCGCACCAGGCATATTTGCTACACAGTAATGCACAACATCATCAATAATATATGTTGGGTCTTCGTGAGTTGTAGGCTTACAGGTTTCAATGCATCCGCCTTGGTCCACGGCTACATCAACCAATACAGTGCCAGGGCGCATGTCTTTCAACATATCTCTTGTAATCAGGTTTGGCGCTTTTGCACCAGGTATTAATACTGCTCCAACAATAAGGTCATGAGTAGCAATTAGTTCTCTTATATTATATTCATTTGACATGAATGTATTAACATTTGCAGGCATTATATCATCCAGGTATCTAAGTCTGGGAAGACTTAAATCCATGATAGTAACATCAGCGCCCATTCCTGCGGCCATTTTGGCAGCATTAGTTCCTACAACTCCTCCACCCAGGATTAACACCTTGGCTGGACGAACTCCAGGTACGCCTCCTAAAAGGATACCACGACCTTTAAGAGGTTTTTCAAGATATTTTGCGCCTTCCTGAATGGCCATTCTTCCAGCCACCTCTGACATAGGCACTAATAATGGTAAGCTTCTGTCACTCTTTTCAACAGTTTCATAAGCAAGGCATACAGATTTACTTTCGATCATGGCCTTAGTTAAAGGCTCGTATGAAGCGAAATGAAAATAAGTAAACACAAGTTGATCTTTTTTAATCAGTTTGTATTCAGGCTCAATTGGCTCCTTTACCTTCATAATCATTTCAGCAATTGCATAAGTCTCCTCAATTGAAGGAAGCATCTTGGCACCAGCTGAAACATATTCTTCATCTATAAAACCACTGCCTTCTCCAGCTGTGGCCTGAACATAAACTTCATGTCCTCTTTTTACTAACTCCTGAGCTCCTGCAGGAGTTAACGCAACTCTGTTTTCATTATTCTTAATTTCTTTAGGTACACCTATAATCATGAGTGAAACTGTTTAATTGATAGTGCACAAATATAATAAGTAGTTGTTATTCTTATGTTGTACAACGAAATTTTATAATGTATGAGGCTGAAAAAAAATGCCAAACAGAATAAAATTTTAAAAAATAATATTTTTCAAATCACATGTAACGTTATTGTGTAATTATCAGTATAAAATAAGGCAATAAGGTTAAAAAAGCATTTCTTATCAGCCACTCTTGGGATATCTGAATTTGATTCATATTCCCAATTGGTTATTTTTGTATATCCTTAGACTTAATAAGTCATACCCGTTCCACCTTAAAACCAAATAGATTTGAACACTACTAAGGCTCCCAGAAAAACAAAGAAGACAACTGAAATTCTTGCTGATTTTAAGCTTGCCTGTTTGAGCAGAGAAGCGAGTTTGCTAGGTAGGAAAGAGGTTTTTATGGGTAAAGCCAAGTTTGGAATATTTGGTGATGGTAAAGAACTGGCTCAAATAGCAATGGCCAAATCATTCAAAAATGGAGATTTTAGGTCTGGATATTACAGAGATCAAACTTTCATGTTTGCGATAAATCAGCTTACCCTTCAGGAGTATTTTGCGCAGTTATATGCGCACACTGATGTTGAAGCAGATCCATCTTCAGCGGGTAGATTAATGAATGGTCATTTTAGTACAAGGCTGCTGGATGAAGAAGGCAATTGGAAGAATTTAACTGAAGAAAAACATAGTAGTGCTGATATATCACCTACAGCGGGTCAGATGCCTCGTTTGCTTGGTTTGGCTTATGCCTCTAAATTATATCGACAGAACGCGGGATTGAAGGAGTTAAAGCAATTTAGTATTAACGGTAATGAAGTGGCCTTTGGTACAATTGGTAATGCTTCAACATCTGAAGGTATGTTCTATGAAGCTGTAAATGCAGCTGGTGTACTTCAGGTTCCGATGCTAATTTCTATTTGGGATGATGAGTATGGAATTTCGGTTCCTAAAGAATATCATACAACAAAAGGAAATATATCAGCAGTATTAGAGGGTTTTAGAAGAGATGAACATCATGCTGGCTTCGAGATTTACAGGGTTAATGGCTGGGATTACAGAGCATTGATTGATACTTATCAGGAGGCTTCTGAGTTGTCAAGAAAGAACCATGTACCAACAATGGTTCATGTACAGCAAATGACGCAGCCACAAGGTCATTCAACTTCAGGGTCTCATGAGAGATATAAGTCTCCAGAGCGCTTGCAGTGGGAAGCCGAGCATGATTGTATAAAGATGTTCAGGTCCTGGATTATTGAAGAAGGGGTTGCTGAAAGTGACGAGCTTGATGAGCTTGCGTCTTTAGCCAAGAAAGAGGCTAAGGAGGCAAAAGATGCTGCGTGGCAGGCATTTAACAAAAGCATTGAAGAAGAGCATAATGCTGCATTGCAATGCTTGGCAAATGCTATCAATGAGTTCAGGGAAATTAGAGGACTAGAAGAAATAAGGGACACTTTAGATAAGACTGTAAATCCAATTAGACTTGATAGTTACAAAGCTATTAAGAAGGGTTTAAGGCTTCTAAGTAAAAAAAGCGGAGAGTCAAGAGCGGCCATGATAACATGGCTTAAAAGGGCTGAAAACAAGAACTATGACCGTTTCAATTCATATTTATATAGTCAGTCTTCAGAGTCTGCATTAGAGGTTGATGAAATTCCTGCTTTTTATTCTGAACAATCACAAATGGTTGATGGTAGGGAGGTATTGCAGGCTTGTTTTAATGCGGCTCTTCAAAGAGACCCGAGGGTATTGGCTTTTGGTGAGGACGTTGGTAAAATTGGTGATGTAAACCAAGCCTTTGCAGGACTTCAGGAGAAATATGGTGAATCGCGTGTTACCGATACGGGTATTCGTGAGTGTACAATTATAGGGCAGGGTATAGGCGCAGCTTTAAGAGGATTGAGGCCTATTGCAGAGATTCAATATTTGGATTATCTGCTTTATGCTATCCAAATCTTATCGGATGATCTTGCAACGCTTCAATATAGAACAAAGGGTGGCCAAAAAGCACCGTTAATAATAAGAACGAGAGGTCATAGACTAGAAGGGGTTTGGCATTCGGGATCGCCTATGGGTATGATTCTAAATAGCATTAGAGGAATATATGTGCTAGTTCCGCGAAATATGACGCAGGCTGCAGGTTTCTATAATACCATGCTTAAGTCTGATGATGCTGCCATTATCATTGAATGCCTGAATGGGTATAGATTGAAGGAGAAGACGCCTGATAATATTTCTGAGTTTACCGTTCCTTTAGGTAAGGTTGAAACTCTTAGAGAAGGTAAGGATGTCACGATTGTTACCTATGGATCTATGTGCCGTGTAGTAATGGATGCTGCAGACCAGCTGAATGAAATGGGAATTTCTTGCGAAATAATTGATACTCAAACCCTACTGCCATTTGATTTAAATCATGATATCTTGAAGTCTGTAAAGAAAACCAGTAGAGTTGTTTTTGCAGATGAAGATGTTCCAGGAGGTGCTTCCGCATTTATGATGCAGAAGGTGCTGGAAGAACAAGGAGCATATCAATACCTGGATTCAAAACCAATAACCATTACGGGTAAGGAACACAGACCGGCTTATGCATCAGACGGTGATTATTTTTCTAAGCCCAATCCTGAAGAAATATTTGATAAGGTATACGCTTTAATGTCTGAGGCTAACCCTGATAAATATCCAGATATCTACTAATCAATTTCTGACAGTCTGAATGGTGGTGTTTCAATAGTATTGCTGTAATTTCCACTTCTATCTAAAATGGTTATTTTCAGTTTCATTAAGTTGTCCTGAAAGATACTTTTGAAGCCAACGGAAACCATACCATATTTAAGGGTGCCTTCAAGTCCTTTGTCTTTTCCCGTATCATTTAAGATTGGAAATCTTCCATCAAAGTTAGTGCTACAATCAATTTCCAGACGCCAATCAAATTTTGTAAAAGTGCCTCCATTATCAACAAAGAAATCAACGAAAATATTATAGTGTCTTGGATTGAACTGGAAGTAAACTGTATCTTTTAGCTGATCTCCATTATTTAGGAAAAGTTCTGGATTTGTATCCCAATTAAAGCATTTGGGAGCACCAGCAAATGATGGAAGTGTGTCAATTATACTTCTGTTGGAAAGTACCATCAGATCTTCAAGTGGAAAGCTATTAAGCAGATTGATGGGTTGCCCGGTCTTATTGCTAAAGTATATTTTTTGATTGAAGGGTGGACTAAGTTCTTGCGTGCTCAAACCTAAATCCCCATCACCATCCTCAAAATTTAAAAATATTATAAGACTATCCGCATCGCTATTAGTGCCTACATCTTTAAATTTGACACTGCTATATTCTATTTTTGGAGTTGTGTCAAACTCAGGGGCATCAAAACAAGAAGTGAGTGCTAAAAATGCAACGAATATTGAAAATCTTACTTTCATAAACTAAAGATACAAATCACTTTAAAGAAACTAAACGATTGAATTTTAATAAAAGTTTTGAGCAAAAATTATTCCGTATTGATCAATATGATTTTGATACGTTGGCTCTTGAGCTTTTTCAATATCAATTTAATGCTAACCCCGTTTATAAACGATATATTAAAGAACTTGGTATAGATACTGATCAGATAAAAAAGATTACTCAAATTCCTTTTTTGCCCATTCAGTTTTTTAAAAGCCATAAAGTTATGTGTGGTGACTGGGTTCCTGAAATCTCATTTGCAAGTAGTGGCACTACAAGTTCAATGGCATCGAAGCATCATGTGAAAAAAATAGATTTTTATAGGAATCATTCCCTTTCAATTTTTAATAAATTCTATGGGTCGCCCACTCAGTATCATTTTATGGCCTTGCTCCCTTCTTACCTTGAAAGAAATAACTCTTCTCTGGTTTATATGGTTGATGAGCTTATAAAGGCAAGTGAATCTGAATATTCATCATTCTACCTTGATGATACAGCGGCTTTGATAAAAAATATAGATAAGGCTAAAAGGACTGATAAAAGGATATTTTTGATAGGTGTTTCCTTTGCACTGCTAGATTTGGTAGAACAACACAAACTTGATTTGTCCGATGCTATAATAATGGAAACAGGAGGAATGAAAGGCCGCAGAAAAGAGATGATTCGTAAAGAACTCCATGATCAACTTAAGAGGGCTTTCAATGTAAGGTTTGTTCACTCTGAATATGGAATGACTGAGTTAATGTCACAAGCTTATGCGAAAGAAGATGGGATTTTTTTTACTGACAAAAACTTAAAAATATTATTGAGGGATTTGAATGATCCTTTTGACTATGCCAAGAATGACAGACAAGGCGGTATAAACGTGATAGACCTGGGTAATTACAATACTTGCGCATTTATTGAGACACAAGATATAGGCAGAAGGGTTGGTAGGGGCTTTGAGGTTTTAGGCAGATTTGACAACTCTGAAAGTCGCGGGTGCAACTTAATGATTTAATCTGCTTAATTATACCTAGGTAATATCTTTAATTATTTTAATTAATTTGATTTTTGTCTAATCTTTAATACTTTTATGAAATACTTTGGCTTTAATCAAAACCACTACGTGATGAAATTAAGACTTGCGATGTTTCTTTTAGTTCTTTTTGGGTTGTCGGCATGCACTCAATACACATGTCCAACATATTCTAAGAAAGACGTTAAGAAAAAAGAGGTAGTTCTAGAGAAAGAGAGAATATAACTCTCCTTCTCCTTTTTACTTATTGGAAATCAGTGTTCCGGGCTACGTCAGACTCGGATATTTCGTCACCTCCCATAATTACTAATCTTTCAACTACATTTCGTAGTTCTCGAATGTTTCCTGTCCAAGGGTTTTTCTTGAGCAGTTCTGTTGCTTTAGGTGTTATACTTTTGACCTTAGACCCATATTCATTAGCTATATCTTCTAAAAACTTTGGTACTAACAGCTCAATGTCACTCGCCCTGTCTCTCAGTGGTGGAACCTTAATTAAAATCACACTCAGTCGGTGATAGAGATCTTCTCTAAAATTGTTATTGGCTATTTCTTCTTTAAGGTTTTTATTAGTTGCCGCAACTACTCTTACATTCACTGAGATTTCTTTATCTCCACCAACTCTTGTGATTTTATTTTCTTGCAAAGCTCTTAAAACCTTGGCTTGGGCAGATAAGCTCATATCACCAATTTCATCAAGAAAAAGTGTGCCATCATTGGCTTGTTCAAACTTTCCTATTCTTTGTTTAATGGCTGAAGTAAAGGAGCCTTTTTCATGGCCGAATAGCTCACTCTCAATTAATTCAGAAGGAATAGCTGCGCAATTTACTTCAACCATTGGCCCTTTAGACCGATTGCTTTGTTCGTGAATTTGACGAGCCACTAACTCTTTTCCAGTTCCATTTTCGCCAGTAATCAACACTCTTGCATCTGTAGGGGCAACCTTTTCAATGGTCTCTTTAATGGCCATTATATTTTCAGATTCCCCAACTATTTGAGATCCTTTAGAAACTTTCTTTTTTAAAACTTTGGTTTCCTTTACCAAAATAGATTTGTCTAAGGCGTTTCTTAACGTAACCAGAAGTCTATTTAAATCTGGTGGTTTTTGAATAAAGTCATAAGCACCTTTTTTTGTGGCTTCTACAGCTGTTTCGATAGTGCCATGAGCGCTTATCATTACAAACTCAGTGTCAATGCCATTTTCAACAGCCTTTGTTAAAACTTCTATGCCATCCATTTTAGGCATTTTAACATCACATAAAGCCACATCAAATTTTTCTCTTTGAAGCATTTTTAGACCTTCTTCTCCATCTTTTGCTTCTTCAACAGTATATTTTTCGTACTCAAGTATTTCTTTCAGCGTATTTCTGATACTCTGTTCATCATCAATAATTAAAATCTTTGCCATATCAATAGTTAAGTAAAAAAATGCAAGCCTATAAGCCGGGTTCTGTTTCTCGGCATAGCCGAGACCCTTATCATTTATCTAGTCCTAACGTCACCGTTAGGATCAATCAACCTACCCACTGATTCGAGCGAGCAGCTCTCAAACATCAGCTTATTTGGTCTTTCAACTCGTAAGGTTTACCATGCACCTCATTGTCACCAATGAAGACGGTGGGCTCTTACCCCACCTTTTCACCTTTTCCCTGACGGTAACCGTCAGGGTAGTTTGTTTTCTGTTGCACTTGCTGTTCCCGGCTTAGCCAGGACCTTCCTGTTAGGAAGTACGATGCTCTGTGTTGCCCGGACTTTCCTTCCGCCAACTGGCGGACGATAAGGCGGCTTGCACATCAAAGGTAGCCACAATAAATAATTTATTGGGTATAAGAGTGGTAAACAATAGTAGAGTTATTCCATCAAAAAAAATTAATGAACATCCGCTCCTGTGAGCTTAAACTCAAATTCATCTGCAACATTGGCCACCTCCTGAATAATTTCTTTTAGAAGCTGCTCAGTTGCACTTTCAATAAAGCTAGAAGCTTCAACATGGATGAAATCATCTAATATAGCAAACTTTGCATGGTTAAGATTGGCATTCTCCTGAAGTAACATTTTTAAATCCAAATCACTTTCAAAACGACACACTTTAGATGTGAACTCTATGCCAAGTCTATCATATCTGCTGCTGTGCTTCAGTTTACCAAGAACCGTTTGAAATCTTTCATCAGGCAGTGGTACAATAATTATTGAGGTTCTGCTGTCATATTCGGAATATGTCCCGCCTATTTCATTAGCATAGTTTTCCATGAATGCATTAAGGTCCATCTTGATTGTTGTTTTAGTTTGACAAGTAAGTTAGAAAATTGCTGTCAATAATAAAATGAATGAAACTTGAATTTACTGTCACTAAATTCCAGAGTAGGGGCAGGCAGCTTTATCATATTCACAAAATAAAGTGCAGTATTTACAATCTTGGATCTGGTCTTATACTCATTAAAATCAAAATCTAATGCTATAAAATATTGTCTTCTTGGGTTAAAGCCATTCTCCTCATTGTCCTTTTCGTTGGCATAAACCATTCCTTTACCACCATATCCGATAGCAATATTTAGCCATTTTGGGAGCTTGTCATTAAATTTTGAAAGATCAAAAGAGAGCCACTGATGCTGGCCATTATAGTCTTTTATTAATTCTTCACTAAAATTTGAACCCAAAACTTCTGGGCGATATTTTGGATAGTCAGTCCTGTTGAATGAATATTTTGGGTGTATTCTGATTTCGCTCCAGGCAGATTGTTGACTAAAGAAAAGTGCGGTTCCTAAGCTGTTGGCAATGATATCACCAGATGAAGCGCCATACTCAGAAGAAAACCCATCGAATATTTCTATTGGTGTCATTACCAATACACTAACCATTGAACCCCAAAATATTGATTTTGTTTCTTCTAATCCGGCCCATTTGAGTCCATGATAACTGGCCTTTGATATGTGAAAGGATGAATAGAAATGCCCTAGCTTATCGAGCTGATACCACTGTTTGTTATCGTTGAAGAAGTGAAAAGATTCACGTTCGTAATCTGAGTACCAAAGCTGGTCAAGGGCAATGAGAGAACCGGCATAGACAATACTTCCACCAATAATGAGCGGTTTTAATCTTTTGCTTACTGTTGTGCTATCCTGAGCGTACAGATTTAAATTAAAAAGAAGAAGACAGATAAGAAGGGTTCTATTCCATTTCATCTTCTTTGATTATAGCTTCACTTTTAGAGGAGGTGGTATTATCCTGTTCTTCCTCTTCCTCATCTGATTTTACTTTATCACGACTTTTCTTAAATAAATCGCTCAACTCGTCAAAGCTTTGGGTATGAATTAAACTAAAACCTGTGGTAATTGTATTTTGATTTTCCTCTGTTGGGTTGATAGGATTGTAGTTGGTCCGGTTATACATTTTAACCTTAAACTTGCCATCATCTGTCAGTAGATATTCTACCGTCCAGTCACCAGCAATACTGCTTACATCGGCTCTGTTTGCCTGATTTGTGAAGCCTCCATTTCTGGTTACACGCAGCCTTCCATCCAAGAAAGTATAGGATAACCTCAATTGAAATGTGTTAAAAGCTTCTTCATCAAGCTTTCCAAAATCAACATCAATTTCCAAATTCTCATCTACCTGAGTTATCCAATAGCTTAATTGGTTAGAAAGTAATTCACTCACACTATTTGTAATAGAGCCTTTAGTTTGAAACGACTGCAATGGAGAAAACCGTCTGAGTACAATCAAACTGAATACTTGACGCTTTAATTCTTGCTCATCAATGCTATTCTTAAATTTCAAGAATTCAAACTCTAGGTCAACCGGATTACCAGTTGGGGTTTGAATATTTCTGGGTAGGTTGATTGTAGTAATATCAAAATTAACTGAAGGGGAGAGAAGGGCACCGTCAATTTCAAGCAATACATTTACCGGATATTTTCTTCTTATTTCGACTATGTCATTAATATCGTCCTCAGCAGTGGAAAGATCGGTTAGTAATGGAGCAAAGGATGCCAATTGGTTGTACGTTGCTTCTATATCCAACACACCCTGATAAGGATCTCCATACCAAGAAATCTTGCTGTTTTGCAAAATTTCAAACTCCTTATTGATCAGATTGTATAATGTAAAATTATAACCTCCTTCCTGGATGTAATAATCACCAAACATGTTGAATTCTCCTTTAGTGTCAATTTCCAACTTTAAGTCTCCGTTACCTCTACCTCTTATAATATCACCTGATTTTATGTCAAAAATTATCTCGCAGTAGGCATCAGGGGTAATATCCAGATCAAAGTCTAATTTAAGACCTCTCAGATCTATTTTATTCACCACCTCTTCAACTTGCTGATCAACGTTACCGCTCAAATCTACAAAGTCAATGTACTCTTCTTTTTCTATTGACTCTGTATCACCAATAGGTATGTAAATTCTGGTTCCTTTCTCTGTGCGTGCACTGGCTATAATATTCATGTTATTGAGCAGCCCAATAAAGTGTATATTCCCTGTTGCCACACCATTACCATAGAATAGCTCATTGTCAGTACTTACTGTATTTAATACCTGAAAATTATTGATGTCTGCACTAAGGTCTATACCCATATTTCTGAAATTGGTATGACTTATATACCCATTTATCTCACCTCGATTTTCTTCTTCATCAAAAATCTCAATCTCTTGAAACCCGATCTTATTATCAGTAAAATAGAATTTACCATTTAGGTTATAATCTGTATTTAAGTAATTAACGTGCAATCCTGCGTCATTTATAAGTCCACTGCCATTGATTAGTGGAGCTGATAATTTTCCAGTAATAGACAGCTCTCCATCTAGCGTTCCTTTGAAATTTGTAAAAAAACTATCAAGAAACGGTTCAAGAACTTTAACTTCAGTGCCATTAAGTTCTGCTGTTAAATTTAAATTGTCTTCCTTAAATGGTGAATAGGTGCCAGTGAGATTAAGTATTTTATACCCTAACCTTTTAATGCTACAGTTGACATCAGATTGTTTTGTTGAGTTATTCCAATTACTTGCCGCAATCAGATTACCAATAAGAAAACCATCGACCTCAAAATCATTTATTGTAAACCTATTGTCGATTAAAATATTGTCATAAACATTGCTCACTTCACCATATCCATCAACTACACCAGACAGGTCTTTGTTAATTACAGTATTAAGGTTGTCAAGGTTTAAGCTGTCAATGTTCAAAACCATTTTTTTATTGGAGTCTTCCGAAATAGCACCTTCTATAGCTATTCTTTGATTTTGATTGAAAATACTGAAGTTGTTTATAAGTACTTCCTTACCGGAAATGGTAATTCTGTTGTCACTCTGTATTTGCCATTTTTTGTCAAGAATTTGTAAATCAGAAGACTCTACTCTTATATCT
Source organism: Fulvivirga sp. (assembly GCF_040218215.1). Classification (NCBI taxonomy): domain Bacteria; kingdom Pseudomonadati; phylum Bacteroidota; class Cytophagia; order Cytophagales; family Fulvivirgaceae; genus Fulvivirga; species Fulvivirga sp. The sequence goes on along the minus strand of NZ_JAVJQL010000014.1, from coordinate 380,139 downwards.
GTAGAGTCGGTTTTGAAGTCAATTGCTCCAAATAATAATGCCCTGTTGTCATAAGCTGTTTGAAAGATATCAAATTCGAAATCGATGTGATTGTTATTCCAAATTCCTTCAAATAGCAAATCTCGTGTTCCAATATCTGAAAGTTGCTGATTTTCAGAAGCTAAATAAACCATCGCTAGTACATTAGTACTATCAGATATTTTAGAAATGTTTATTTGAATATCATTATTTAAGAACTGATTATTCTGATATGTAATACTGTCAATATTCGTTTCAAGAGCGAATATTGAGGTGTAACCACCAGTAATACTACCATTTATTCTACTTGCACTTGGTACTGATAATTCAGGGGCAAATACATCCAGCAGTGGGTTAAGGTCCTTAATCTGTACCTCGTAGTCCATTTTAAAATCATTCTCTTTCTCCTTGCTTTTGGAAGCATAGTAAGCTGCTGTAGCCTCACTATCATTCTTCAGGGTTAATTCATATTCTTTAATAAGTGATTTTACTTTGGTATATACCTGAGTAAAATCAAACTCGCCCTGGGTTTTTATATTGAATAAGTTAGAGTTAAGGAATACTATTCGCTGCTCTTCATCCTTATCAGATATTATAGATAAAGAATCAATTTGGATGGAGTTGTTTCTGTATTCAATATATGTGTCAAGCAAACTGGCCCCTCCTAAAATATTGTCAACCTTTAAACCACGGGCGTTAACGTCCAGATTCGATCTTACAAATAAATCTTCTTCTGTAAGGTTAAGAACTTTAAGGTTTGCGGTATCTAATTTGGCCTGGAGGTTAAAAAAGTTGAGACCTGCACGCAAATCAATTGCTCCATTTACATTTAGCCGTAGGTTAGGATCATCTACATTAACTGTACCCTCAAAAAATTCTTTTGTAAACCGTGCATTGGTTTGAATATTTTCATATTCATAACCCTTTAAGCCGATTTTTTCAATCAGACCATCAAGCTTAAAATCTGCTGTTTCCAGGGTGAAGCCAGAACCTTTTATATTACCATTCAAAGTTACAGCCCCTATTATATCATTTTGAGTGTATCCACCCACATCAAAATTTTGCATGGATAAATCCCCACTATAAACTGACTTGCTAATGTCTTCTTCTAGTTTGAGGTTTATATCTGAGCTAATTCGTCCATATTCAGTATAAAAATCACCTTTAGCCACAAAGTCTGTTGGGAATCCTAAGAATGACGCGCTGAAACTGATATGCTCAAATGGTTCTAGTCTACTGTATGATTTAGGTTTTACATATTGCTTAATGTCTTCTATCGTAACATATGAGTTGCTCAAATCAAAATCTATAAAGGTCTCCTGAAAATTGGGCAACCCAGTCATTCTGATTTTACCTTTAAGTGCAGTGCCAGAGCCAAAGGCTACATTAGCATTTCTGATAGTAAATGATCTCACAAATCCGTTAAGATCACCACTAACTCTAAAATTTTGGTTGTAAGATTTAGCGCCAGAAGCAAATAACCCAAGGTCATTGGTGTTGATGATTGAATTATCAAGATGCCCAACGACCTTCACTTTATTGTTAAAATCACTCAGGTCAAGTGTGCTTGAGTACTCTAGCCTTAAAGAGTCTTTAATATTACTTTGACCAACTTTTAAATCCAGTTGCCTGAATGACATGGCACTTTGAGATACTGCAAATTGGGATTTGAGATTTTTTATGTCCAGGCCAGTTTTACGGTCATTGCAAGTCAACTTTTTTACATTAATGCTAAAAGTGTCTTTAACCGTAAATACCTGATCAAATTTTCCGTTGATACTATCAACCACAAAATGATAATAGTCAAATCCAGTACTAATGGAATCCCTTCGTTGATCGTTATAACTAAATCTTGAGTTGATAATCTCTAAATTATCACAAGAGAGATATTGTCTTGAATTTAACCCTTGACGTTTTTTTAGTGCTTTTATTCTTTTAATAAAATCATTGATATTTAACGTTTGTAGGGAGTCATCTTCGGCAAAAAGTTTTGTAAGATATACATGAGCACCTGTTAAGGCAATGTCATCTACATTATGATTTTCTGGTTCAAGCATTGCTGATAGATCAAAATCAACCCATACCTTTTCAGCATAAATCATTTTATTGTTTTCCAGATCATAAACCTCTAAACCTCCAATTTCTACACTGTCAAACCATTTGATTGCAATATTTGAAAGGCTTACATCATACCCCAACATTTTAGAGTACTTCTCAGATAAATAGTTGACTAATTTTGTTTGGATATAGGGAAACTGTACTGCTCCCGCTGCAATTGCAAGTAGAAGGAAGAGTGATACGATGAACCAAAGTATTGTCTTAACAATGCGATTTTTAATAACTTGCGCCAAAATTGAATTAAATGAACCCTACTATACTCGCCATAGAATCATCTTGTGATGAGACTTCCGCTGCTATTATTAAAAAAGGCAAAGTACTTAATAATATAATAGCAACGCAATCTGTACACGAAAATTATGGCGGAGTAGTTCCCGAATTAGCATCAAGGGCTCATCAGCAAAACATTGTTCCTGTTATAGATGAGGCTTTAAAGTCCGCTGGCGTTTCGAAAAAGGACCTTGATGCCATAGCTTTCACACAAGGGCCGGGACTTCTTGGAGCTCTTCTTGTCGGGTCTTCTTTTGCTAAATCTTTAGCGCAGGGACTTAATATTCCGGTTATTGGAGTTAACCATATGCAAGCCCATATCTTGGCTCACTTTATTGATGATTCAAAACCAAAGTTCCCTTTTTTATGTCTTACGGTAAGTGGTGGGCACACTCAGATCGTTTTGGTAAAAGATTACCTCGATATGGAGGTTATTGGCGAGACCCAGGATGATGCGGTTGGTGAGGCATTTGATAAATCAGCTAAACTTATGGATTTGCCCTATCCGGGCGGGCCTTTGATTGATAAATATGCTCAGGATGGCAATCCGGAAGCCTATGCTTTTCCTGACTCTGAAATGCAGGGACTGAATTTTTCATTTAGTGGCATAAAAACAGCTTTTTTATATTTCCTGAGAGATCAGAAAGCAAAGGACGAACAATTTATTTCCAAAAACATAAATGATATCTGTGCAAGCCTTCAATTTAGCCTTATCAGGATGCTCATGCAAAAACTGAAGCGGGCAAGTGAAGAACTGGGAATTAGGGAGATTGCTATTGCTGGTGGTGTTTCAGCTAACAAAGGGTTAAGAGCGGAACTTACAAGATTGTCTAAAAGCAAAGGTTGGAACATTTATATTCCCGATTTTCAATATTGTACAGACAACGCTGGCATGATAGCCATGGCTGCTCATTTTAAATACTTAAAAGGAGATTTTGAAAACCTCTCTGCCGTACCAAAGCCACGAATGAAGTTTTAATATGAAGAATATTTTTGAAGTTGGCGATCAAATTAAGATTGAAAGGCTTATTGAGGATTCTGACGTGGCGGCTTTTAATGGTGAGGTTGTCCACAAAGTTTGCTCAACTTTTGCATTGGCGCGGGAAATAGAGTGGTCATCCAGACAGTTTGTGCTACAGATGAGGGAGGAAGACGAAGAAGGGATTGGCACTATGCTGACTATTGATCATAAAGCCCCTGCATTTGTTGGCGAAATAGTTGAGGTAATGGCGGAAATAGAATCAATAGTAAAAAATGAAATTACTTGCACTTATGAGGCAAAGGTAGGTGCCAGAATAATTGCCACTGGTAAGACAGGGCAGAAGGTTTTAAAAAAGGAAGCCATCAACCATATTTTCTCTAAATTTGGACAGCGATGAATAAGAAAGATAAGTCCAGGTTCTCCAATGATATCAATATCAAAAACAAACGTGCAAAGTTTGAATATGAGTTTATTGATACCTATTTGGCAGGGTTGGTTTTAAAAGGTACGGAGATAAAATCTATAAGAGAGGGTAAGGTAAACCTACAGGATGGTTATTGCTATTTTAGAAAGGGGGAGCTTTATTCAAAAGGAATTCATATTTCACCTTATGCCCAGGGCTCATTTTACAATCATGAAGAGGGCAGAGAACGTAAATTGCTTCTAAAAAAGCAGGAGCTAGGCAAGCTTGAAAGTAAGATGAATGAGAAGGGTCTTACAATTATCCCTATAAGACTATTCATCAACGATAGAGGTCTGGCTAAAATGGAAATAGCCTTGGCAAAGGGTAAAAAAATCCATGATAAACGCGATAGTATTAAAGATAAGGATCTAAAACGAGAGTTTGACAGGGTCAAGATATAGTCTATGGAGATTGGCAACAAGGGTATCAGTCGATTAAGTGTAATTCAGGTTAGGGCCTCACACAGTGATAAAGCTGAGGTTGTAACACAATTGTTATTTGGCGACCATTATACAGTTACCGGTATTAGTGACGATAAAAAATGGATTCGCGTCCAAATTTATTATGATAAGTATGAAGGCTGGATTGATGCTAAGCAACATACGGATATATCTGAGGCATATTTTGACCAGATAAACAATGCAGATTACAAAATTTGCACTGATATAACCTCTACCATTCTTTACAAAAAACATCATACTACAATTGTTATAGGCAGCATACTTCCAATTGCTACAAATGAAATTTTTAAAGTTGAAGAGCAACTGGCTTTCAATGGCGAGGCAAAGAGCCTGGGGGCAAAAAGAGATGGCGATTTTCTTAAGCAAATAGCCTTTAAATATTTAAATGCTCCTTACCAATGGGGAGGGAGGTCGCCTTTTGGTATAGACTGTTCGGGTTTTACCCAGAATGTTTTTAGAATTTGTGGTTATGACCTTCAGCGTGATGCCTGGCAGCAGGAAAAGGCCGGAACTACGGTTGATTTTAGGGATATTCAACTTGGTGACTTAGCATTCTTTAAAAATAAGGAAGGCAAGATTGTACATGTAGGTATAGCCTTGGAGGACAATCAAATCATTCATGCTTCTGGTAAGGTTAGGGTTGACACCCTGACTTCGGAGGGCATTGTGCATGCAGAAACATCAAAATTGACCCATACTCTTACATCAATAAAAAGGATCTTACGTGATTAGGGTTTTTCCTCTACTTCAACACCAAACTCTTTCATTAGCTCCGCACCATATTGACGAATAGTCACAATAATTGGTATCGCCTTTTGACCTCTCTCGGTAATAGAATATTCAACTTTTGGTGGTACTACCGGATAAACTTTTCTGTTAATAAAACCTTCTTTCTCCAAACTTCTAAGAACGCTCGATAGCATTTTGTGCGTAATATGAGGAAGGTCTTTTTTTAGCTCGCTGTAGCGGAGCGTTTTGTCCCTTAGACGCCAAAGTAATGGCATTTTCCAGGTGCCACCAATACGATCCATGGCAAACTCTACAGGGTTGTAATAGATTTTTTTGTCGTAAATAAAATCGGGCATGATGTAAAATTTAGTGAGCAAAATAGTTATTCAAATCAACAGTAATCCATTTCTTTCTAAATAGTTAGTATAGTACTTAAAAGTAAGTATATCAATTTAAGGTTATTCTAACAATATGTTTGTCTTATGATTAAAAATAGACAAACAATGAAAAAATTAATTCTATTCTTTTTAGCAATTACATCTTCTATCGTCACTTGTGCTCAGCACAATGCCGGGCATAATGGCAAGGTTTTAATGATTGCTTCTAACCCTGCGGTTAGTAAACAAACTGGTTGGCCCATTGGGGCATGGTATTCTGAGGTAGCTCATCCATATTGGACTTTTAGCGAGGCTGGTTATACTGTGGACATCGCTAGTCCTGATGGTGGTGAAATAAAGTTTGATGCTTTTAGCGATCCTGAAGATGCAAGTCAGTATGCTGCTTTTGACTATTTATCCTTGGGCTTTAAGAAAGACCCAACCAAGCAAAAGCAAATTCAAAATACGCTGAAATTATCGGAAGTTAATCCTGACGACTACAAAGCGATATTTGTATGTGGTGGACAAGGGCCAATGTACACTTTCGTAGATAACACTGAGCTTCATCAGTTTTTTGTTGATTTCTATTTGACGGGTAAGCCAACAGCAGCCATCTGCCACGGCACGGTAATACTTTTAAAAACAAAGCTACCGAACGGAAAATTGCTGATAGAGGGTAAAAAATGGACTGGCTTTGCTTCTTCTGAAGAGCAATATGCAGACAATTATGTAGGCATGCAGATTCAGCCTTTCCGTATTGAAGATGACGCCAGAAAAATTCCTAATTCTAATTTTACAGTGGCACCACCCTTTGAGGCTTTTGCCCTAAAAGACGGCAATCTGATAACAGGTCAACAGCAAAACTCTGGCACAGCAGCTGCAGAGCTGGTGCTTGAAGAACTCGAAAATCAACGGAAGAATTATCCTACTTATGTATTAGTGCATGGAGCCTGGGCTGATGAGAGTGCATGGGGATTTGTAAGAAATCAGCTGGCGGTCAATGCCAATGTAGTAGTTGTAAATTTGCCGGCACATGGTGTTGAACTTACGCCTGCCAGTCAGGTTACTCTGAATGACTATGTCAAAACCATTACAGATGCAATAAACGAGCAACCAGGAAAGGTTACTTTAGTTGGCCATAGTATGGCTGGGATAGTAGTATCACAGGTGGCAGAAAATATTCCTTCTAAGATTGAAAAACTCGTGTATGTATCTGCCTATTTGCCTCAAAATGGTGAGGACTTATTATCGCTATCAGCTCAGGATAAGCAAAGTCTGGTAGGTGGAGCTTTAGAATTTACTTCTGATTATTCTGCTGCAACTATTAAAAAGGAAATGATAGCACCAGCAGTCTGTGCTGATTGTCCAGATTTTATGAAAGACGTTTTGGTGAAATACCACCATGCAGAACCCGCTAAACCTTTGGGTGAAAAGGTGATGTTAACTAAATCTAAATTCGGTAGTGTTCCCAAATATTATATTCACACTGCACAAGACAAAGCAGTTGGTTATGATCTTCAAAAACAGATGGTAAAAGCCAATGGTACTGTAAAGAAGTCATTTGAAATGAATACTTCACATTTACCTTTTGTAGTGCAGACACAGGAGTTTATAAAAATATTGACATCAATCAAATGATGAATCCGGTAAAGAAGCTGCTTAAACAATACAGCTTCTTTACTTTAATAACCTATCAAGTGAAAAACTATATTCTAATCTTGTGCAGCTTCTTTTTGGCAGTTGGTGCCAATGCCCAGATCAATGAAAGTGATACCACAAAATTTCAACTTCAATGGCTTTCAGGTGGTTCATATCAAACTGGTAATGTTGAGTTATTAAGAATTAACAATCAGTTCGACTTATCTTTTAAAACAACTTCCAACCTTGTTTTCAAATCCCAGAACAATCATTTATTTCAGGAAATTGTAAGCAAGAAGGCAGACAATGATTTGATGAGTAAGAATTATCTGTATTATCAACCACAACGCAGGCTATATCCATATGCTGTTACATTCATTGCTACCAATTACCGAAGAGACCTTGATTTTAGGGTATTTTATGGTTTAGGAACAACATTTCAGCTCTTACAACAACAGCGTCATACAGTAAAGTTTTCTGCCAATTTGCTTTATGAAAATTCCAGATACGCCAATGAGTTTTTTAATTATTCTGACTTCAATGGAAGAAACCAAATTAAAGCAACTTGGAGTACTGTCTATTTGAGTGGGTATCATTATTTCAGCGAATCTTTATTCAGATGGATTTATGAGATTTACTACCAACAGTCTTTGAAGAATCAGATCAATTACAGATTCCATGTATTGACGGGTATGGACTTTAAAGTTGCGAAAGGGCTTTCTGTTCAGTCAAGAATAATTTATTCCTTGGAGAACGTTGTCGCAATTACCAATAAAGAGGAAGATATGCTGTGGACTTGGGGTATTGTTTACTTGATTAAAACCTAATTAGTTAGAACTTGTTGACGATTATAAATGAGTGAAATATGAAAATAGCAATAATAGGAACCGGCAATGTAGGTGGTTCATTAGCTACAAAATGGGCTAACGCAGGGCACAAAATAGTGTTAGGTGTGCGGGATATCAATAATTTTAAAGGACAGGAGTTGCTGAAGAACCCCAACACTGAGGCAATGTCAGTGCCTGAAGCAGCGAAGGCATCAGAGGTAATATTAATAGCAACTCCTGCACCTATGGCCATTGAAGTTGCAAAGTCGTTAGGTGATACCGCAGGAAAAATTATAGTTGATACCATGAATGTGGTAATGGGACGTGGACCGGAAGGTTTTGCAAACACCTCTGATGCCATTCTGGCCTGCACCAACACTAAAGATGTAGTGAAATCCTTCAACACTACTGGCTTTAACAATATAGAAAATACAATCTATGGGGATCAGAGAATTGATATGTTTATGTGTGGTGATAGTAGTAATGGAAAGAGGGTGGTGGTTCAATTGGCGAAGGATGCAGGATTTCAAGAGTGCCATGATATTGGCGGTAATGACAAATTTCAGTTGATGGAACAGTTTGCGTGGTTCTGGATTAATCTGGCGATGAAAAATAAAAACAGGGACTTTGCCTTCAAGATTTTAAAGAGGTAAAATATATTATTTGTATAAACATTGAATTCTGTCCTCTGTTATTAACTATGTGTTAATAAAATAGCCATTTTTTGCTTTCAATAGCATTACCGCCTATCTTAAGAGGATGAATAGAAGAGTATTAGTGCTTAATCAGGACAACAGCCCTATCTCTGTATGCACAATACAAAGAGCATTTTTGCTTACCTATCTTAATAAGTCTGAGTTGGTAAAACCGGCTAATGGTCACAAACTTCATTCGGTATCACAGGCTTTTCCCATGCCAGCAGTCATTCGTCTGAATAGATATGTTAACGTACCTTACAAAGGGGTAGCACTTACCAGGCAAAATATATTTAAACGCGATAATTTCAACTGTCAGTATTGTGGTACTAATAAGGATCTGACTTTAGATCATGTTATTCCAAGGTCAAAAGGAGGCAAATCAGCTTGGAACAATCTTGTGACAGCATGCAAAAGATGCAATGCGAAAAAAGGAAATAACACCCCCGAAAAGGTAGGCATGAAGATTAAGATTGCCCCTTTTAAACCTTCTTATGTTTTGTTTTTAAGGGAGCTGTCAGGGTTCGCTTGCGAAGAGTGGAAGCCTTTTCTAAAGGTAAAATCCAATGGTGTTAAGCTTTAGAAGGTCAATGTAAACCTTGTATATTCTCCCAATCTAGAATCAACTGTCAAAGTGCCATTATGCAATTGCATAATCTGCCTGGACAGGCTTAATCCAATTCCAGACCCAGTTTTTTTGGTGGTATAAAATGGAATAAAAACCTGCTCCAGAGCTTCCATCACAATGCCTGGACCATTGTCGGTAATGGTTATTTTTGGGTTGTTAAGCTCATTGAGCTCCGCTTTAAGTTGAATCTGAGGATTCTCAGTGTTTTCCAGTGCTTCAATGGCATTTTTGATTAGGTTGATGAGTACCTGCTCAATAAGCTCTTCATCCACATAAAGCATCATTTCAGATGGATCAATGTTATAGTTAAAATCGATTTTAGATTTTCTTATTTCAATCTTCAGTAGCTGTGAAATATGATCGAACAGGTCTTCCATTAAAATACCTTTAATCACCGGAAGAGGAATAGATGTATAATCCCTATAGGCATCTATAAATTTAATGAGCCCCTGACTTCTGCCTGCAATTGTATCCAATCCATCCTGAAGGTCATCAACAGCTTCTTCGGGAAGCTCATATTTACCCTCTATATGTTTAAGGTCTTCAATCAAAACATCTTTTAAAGTGGAGGTTAAAGAGGCGATAGGGGTAATGGAGTTCATGATTTCATGACGCAAAACTTTGGTCAGGTTTTGCCATGCTTCCAGTTCTTTCTTCTGCAATTCTGGTTGGATGTTTTGCAAGGCTACCAACTTCACTTTCTTGCCTCTTAGAATTATTTCAGTGGCTGTTACCGAAAGTTGTATATCACCCTCCATCCTAAAAAGGGAGCTCTTACCTGTAGGCAAATCAAACAAAACTTTATAAAGTCTTGATTGTGTTTCAATTAGCTCTTCAATATTTCTTAGGGTTTCTATTTTAATAAACCTTTTGGCCGTGGCGTTGATGAGTTCAACATTGCCATCAATGTCAAATGAAATTAAACCGGTACTAACGTGCTCTACAATGGTGTTGAGATATAGAAGATGCTCCTCCTTCTCTGATCTTGCTTTTCTGAATGCCTCCAACACCTGATTGAAAGCAATATTCAAATCCTTGAAGCTTTTACCCAGCTTGTTGTCTGCTGTGAAACCAGAGGCAAAGTCTGAGTATTTCACTGACTCCAAAAACCTGGTAAGACTTCGGTTTGTTTTTGAAATGAAGCGATAAAGCTCTGTAAGCTGAAGGATAACTGCAATTGCGAAAATCACGGTGGTGACTATCATTTCAGGGTGGAAGCCAGTATAGACCACAACCGACATGGTTAGTCCCATAAACATAACCCTTATGGCCGTACGAAACCTGAAGTCACTAAAGACCATATTTTTCCAATCTGCGGTAAAGTGATGACCTGGTTAGACCCAACTCTGATGCTGCCTGGGTGATATTTCCATTATATTTTTTGAGCACTTTCCTTATCAATATTTTTTCTACTTCTTCCAGCTTAAACTGATCCAGCATCACATTTTCTGCATCCATAGGGGTTTGCGATTGGCTGCTGTTGAAATTGAAGTCTTCCGGTTGAAGCACTTGAGAGTTACTCATAATAATAGCTCTTTCCAGGGAATGCTGCAGCTCTCTAATATTACCGGGCCAATTGTGTTTTTGCATTCTTGTCAAAGCAGCTTCACTAATCTTACTTACCTGCTTGTTGTATTTCTTGTTATAGAAATGTAAAAAATGGTTGGCAAGTAATGGAACATCCTCAAACCTATCCCTTAGAGGTGGAAGCTCAATTTCTATCGTGTTGATTCTGTATAATAAATCCTGCCTGAATTTATTCTCCTTTACCATATCATATAAGGGCATATTGGTGGCACAAAGCAATCGGATATCTATCTCTACCTCCTTGTTTGAACCTACGCGGCTTACCCTTCTATTCTGTAAAACCGTCAGTAGTTTGGCCTGCAATGGCATGGAAAGGTTTCCTATCTCGTCAAGAAAAAGTGTTCCTCCATTGGCAATTTCAAAACGACCAGCCCTGTCTTCTTTAGCGTCTGTAAAGGCGCCCTTTTTGTGGCCAAAAAGCTCACTTTCAAATAAGGTCTCGCTTACAGAACCTAAATCAACATTAATAAAAACCTGATCTTTTCTGGATGAATTATTGTGAATAGCCCTCGCCACCAATTCTTTTCCTGTTCCATTCTCGCCTAAAATAATGACATTGGCATCTGTTGCGGCTACGCGGTCAATAGTTTCAAACATTTTTCTAATGGCCGGGCTTTGACCAATAATGTTATCATACCTATCATTGATTTGAAGGTTGATTTGCTTCTGCTTACTTCTAAGGTCTTGAACTTCCAGTTTTGTTTCCCTGAGTCGCATGGCAGAGAAAAGCGTGGCCAGAAGTTTTTCATTCTCCCATGGCTTTAATACAAAATCCGTAGCTCCTGCCTTTATGGCTTTTACTGCCATCTGAACATCGCCATAAGCTGTAATTAATACAACAACGGCAGAAGGATCAATGTCCAGTATTTTCTCTAACCAGTAATACCCTTCCTTCCCACTACTTACATCTTTGGTAAAATTCATATCCAAAAGAATTACATCATAATCGTCATTCTGAATAAGGGTAGGAATGGCCTCGGGGTTTTTCTCAAGATCGACTATAGCAAAATGTCTTTTAAGGAAGATTTTGGCTGCTTTCAATAAATCTTCATTATCGTCAACAATCAAAATACGGCCTGATTTACTGGAGTTTTCTGTCATGGTCTGGAGTCTGGTTCAAGAATATATTCTTGTTTATCAAAGTTGATACCGAATATTGGCCGAAAACGGCCAACAGGGCTTTATTTACTTTTATAGCTGTTATATTAATCAAATTAACTGAAGAGCTATACGTTGCCGGTGTTTATTTTGTTCGCTGGCGGACGGTCACGTCCATGAATGAACGATAGCGGACTGTCAATTGTTTAAAAATAGGCTGTTTAATGGTGATTGGCCGATTGGCACACTTGTTGGCAATAGGAAACCAAACTTAAAAGCTCTAATCATTTTTTGATGGATAAGAAAATAAAAAAGAAAACATGGACATTGAAGCGAATCTCAACGATTGGCGGGGTTACACTTTTGGTAGTGTTTGTTGGATATCAGCTGTTATTTGCTGACCGCAGATCGAAGCTCAATGTAGAAAAGGACAAAATCACAATCGCAGAGGTCAAGCGAGGGGTCTTTCAGGAATTTATACCACAGACGGGTACGGTAGAACCAAGTGTAACTTTTTATTTGGATGCCATTGAAGGTGGACAGATTAAGAAGGTATTTAAAGAAAGTGGAGCCATGCTTAAAAAGGGTGAAGTTATTCTCGAGCTCTCCAACCTTAATACCGAGTTGAGTGTACTAAGTCAGGAGGCAGGTCTTAATGAAAGTATTAACAGGTTGCGCCAGACTAGGTTAGGACTTGAACAAAATGACCTTTCTCAGCAGCAGCAATTAGCCCAAATAGAAAATCAACTTCAAATTCTAGAGCCTCAATATAGAAGACAAAAAGTCCTTTTTGAGAAAGATTTAATATCTAAGCAGGATTTTGAACAAACCAAGGCTAATTATGAATACAATGTTAAAAGGAAAGAAATCACATATAAAAGTTATAAGAACGATTCCGTTTCAAGAGTACGTCAATTAGTGCAATTAAATAACTCAGAACGAAGAATGATGGCTAGCTTGGATGGTGTATCACAAATTTTGGACAACCTTACCATTAAGGCACCAATAGATGGTCAGCTTACGGCTCCTCAGATGTTTGAAGGCCAAACGGTTAACCCAGGACAAAGACTTGGACAAGTTGATAGAGTAGGTAGTTACAAGGTTAGTGCTCAGATTGATGAGCTTTACTTGCCAAGGATTTCTACCGGCTTAAAGGCCACTACGCCTTATGCTGGTAAAGATTATGAGTTGGTGATTACCTATATTTATCCTAATATTAACAATGGAAGATTCCAGGTAGACATGCAATTTGTCGGTGATACTCCTGAAGGAATTAGACGTGGGGGGTCGCTTAGACTAAGAATTGAGCTGGGTCAATCTTCTGAAGAATTACTGCTTCCGGTGGGTGGATTTTACAAAGATACAGGTGGTAACTGGGTTTTTGTGGTGGCTGAAGATGAAACCAAAGCAGAAAAAAGGAGTATAAGACTAGGAAGAAAGAATACAGAACACTTTGAAGTTTTGGAAGGCTTGGAGCCAGGAGATAGGGTAATCACCTCATCTTATGACAACTTCGGAGACAATGAAGTGCTCGTTTTACAATAAAAGGTCAAAACTTAAACATAAAATTAAAAACACTACAACCATGATTAAAATCAAAAATTTACAAAAAGTTTATACTACTGATGAAGTGGAAACCACTGCATTAAATAGCATAAACATTGACATCAAAGAAGGTGAGTTCGTAGCCATCATGGGACCATCTGGATGTGGAAAATCAACTTTACTTAACATTCTGGGATTGCTTGACAATCCAACTGATGGTGAATATCACTTTGGTGACCATGAAGTATCTAAATACTCAGAGAGACAAAGAGCTCAATTGAGAAAGGGATCAATCGGATTCGTATTCCAAAGCTTTAACTTAATTGACGAGTTAACTGTATTTGAAAATGTTGAACTTCCATTATTGTATTTGAAAGTTCCTTCTGCCGAGCGTAAGCAAAGAGTAGAGGAGGTTTTGGAAAGAATGAACATCATGCACAGAAGAAATCACTTTCCACAGCAACTTTCTGGTGGTCAGCAGCAAAGGGTAGCTATAGCAAGGGCAATTGTGGCTAAGCCTAAAGTGATACTAGCGGATGAGCCTACTGGTAATCTTGATTCAGCCAATGGTGAAGAAGTTATGAAGCTTCTAGCCGAGTTGAATGAAGAGGGAACAACTATAATCATGGTGACTCACTCTCCTTATGATGCGAACTATGCGCACAGAGTGATCAACCTGTTCGATGGAAAAGTTGTAACTGAAAATATCAAGGAGCAATTCCACATATAACAATAATAAAATTCAAAAATAAAGTCCTGAAAACCAGGGCTTTATTTTTGAATAGATACTTGGTAATGCAAGGTACTGTGTAAAAAGTTATTCTTGCATGCAACCTATTTTAAACTTTTGTAGTCTATAGGAAAACCAAGGTCAAAAACCCGTCTGCCGACAGGCAGGCTCAAAACAACACTCTCATGATCAAGAATTACCTAAAAATCACTTTCAGAAGCCTCTGGAAGAGTAAAGTATTTGTCCTCATCAATATAATTGGAATGGGGCTGGCTATTGGCTGTAGTATTGTTGCCTATCTGAATTTCGACTTCAACGCCAATTTTGATAAGAATCAAATTGGTATGGATAACATTTACCGCATCAATGCTTACAGGACTTTTCGTGAAAAGGAGCAAGCCTACGGTATGTCTCCTTTACCGTTAGCTGAAGCCGTAAGGGAAAATGTAGGAGATGTAGACGATGTAATGCGATACATGCCTTCTGGAGGAAATTTTAAACTGGAAGATGAATTGTTTAATGAGAACTTTACTTTCGTTGATACCAATTTCTTCAATTTCTTTACATTCAACATTACCACAGGAGACGCTTCTGCTTTGAAAGACAAGGCAAGTATTTTAATAAGTCAGCGCATTGTAGAAAAGTATTTTCCTGAGGGTGACCCAATGGGTAAAACACTTACTCATTTTACCGATAAAGGGCCAAGAGACTATAAAGTAGCCGGAATTTTTGAAGAGCAACCCCTTAACTCCAGCTTTGGTGGGGTTAGAATAATTACTAACATAGAAAACTTCTTTGATCTCAATGCAAGCGAAGAAGACGGTAGATATGAAGATAACTGGGAGAATTGGGTAACTACATTTGTAAGGGTTGATAACAAAGATCGTATTGCAGCTATAGAAGAAAGGCTTGATGCCAATTACCTGGAAATACAAAATGAAGCCCGGATTGATTTTAAACTAAATAACTACTTTTTGGAGCCATTTGAGGGAATGGCTTACAGAGCTGCTGATGACATTACTTATGGTCATTGGTTAAGAAGCAGCATGCCACCCCCTGCCGTTACTGTTCCCATTATCATGGCAGTACTTATTTTGTTAATTGCTTGTTTTAATTTCACCAACACATCTATGGCCATAGCCAGCAAGCGGCTTAAAGAGATTGGTTTGAGAAAAGTGATGGGTGGGGTTAAAAGTCAATTGGTAATACAATTCCTTTTGGAAAACCTGGTGTTATGCTTTTTGTCTTTGGTGGCTGGAGTGATTATAGCACTGTTTTTAGTACCTGCCTATAGCGAGATGTGGCCATTTTTGGATATTAGGCTCAGCTTTGATCAAAATATCAACTTCTATTTATTCTTAATAGGCGTATTGACATTTACTGGTGTAATTGCTGGAAGCTATCCAGCATTTTACGTTACCAGCTTTGAGCCTGCCAGTATTTTAAAAGGTACTTCGAAATTCGGTGGGGTTAATAAAATGACCAATGTTTTATTAACACTACAATTTTCCATATCTCTCATTGCCATTATTCTTGGTGTGGTATTCTACCAAAATGCCATTTATCAAAAGGAACTAGATTATGGATATGACCTTAAGGGTGCCATTTCAGTTTACTTCGATGATATCGATTCCTACAAATCTTATGAAAATGTAGTCAGGAGCAATCCGCAAATTTTATCGTTTGCCGGGTCAGAATATCAGATAGATCGTGGTTATAGAAATGACCCTATCAAAAATGCTGATAAGGAGTATGATGCTGACATCCTTCATATAGGGGATAACTTCTTTGAAACTATGGATTTTAAATTGTTAGATGGCCGCGGTTTTAGAAAGGATTCTGAAACAGATATGAAGGAGTCTGTCATTGTCAGTCAGGAAATGGTGAGGGTCTTTGGATGGGAGGAGCCACTAGGGCAGAAGCTCATTTGGATGGATACAGTGCCTCTTTACGTGGTGGGTGTAATGCAAGATGCTTATACTGATGGTCTTTGGGCACCAATCAGCCCATTAATGCTCAGATATGTACCAGAGGAAGATTATCACTACTTAACCATTAAAGCATCTTCTGCTGACTTGATTAAAATTAACGAATATCTGGAAAGTGAATGGAAAACCATGTTCCCAGACAAGATGTACACTGGGCAGTTTATGGATGAGGAACTGAGTGAAGCTTCATTGGTAAATGCCAACGTACTGAAAATGTTTGGATTTCTAGGTGTGATCGCTACATTTATGTCAGTAATAGGTCTGTTTAGCATTGTTTCTCTAAATATTCTGAAACGAATGAAGGAGGTTGGAGTGAGAAAGGTTCTTGGTGCATCGGTCGGTCATCTGATGACAATTTTGAATAAAAACTTTATAATCATTCTTCTTATAGCTTCCGTCATTGGTTCAATATTGAGTTACATGATGGCTGGTGCTTTCATGGAGATGATATGGACTTATCATGTAGACCCTGGTGTTATGTCATTTGCATCTTCAATATTGCTGTTGTTAGTTATTGCTATGGCAACAATAAGTATAAAGGTTTATAAGGCAGCAACTGCCAGTCCAACAGAAACAATCAGGACAGAATAATTTTTTTAATCAGACTGTAACATTTTATCCCAGTTATAGTCTGATTAATACTTAAACTCAAAACAACAACTCAACATGCTAAAAAATTACATTAAGGTTGCTTTTCGCAATATTACAAAACACAAGTTCTTTTCAATCATCAATATTTTGGGGTTAACCATAGGACTTGCAGCATCGTTGTTCATCACCTTGTATATTTATGATGAACTTACATATGACCAATTTAATGCCAAAGCAGAACGAACCTACAGAATGAACCTGCACGGTAAATTGGCGGGGCAGGAAATTTATACTTCCAATACTAGCTTCCCTATGTCCCAAGCGTTGGTAGAAGAAATCCCTGAGGTTGAAGAGGCTACCAGGGTGAACCCAATGGGTGAGTGGATTATTAGAAACGGCACTATCTCATTTAACGAGGAAGATGTTTTTGCTGTTGACTCCAATTTTTTTAGTGTATTTAGTTTCGAATTGCTGTATGGTAATCCTGAAACTGCATTGATAGAGCCTAATAGTATTATTTTATCAGAAGATCTGGCAGTTAAATATTTCGGAGAACCATCCGATGCTTTGGATAAGTCTTTGAGTATTGGTAATGATAAGAGTGAGTATAAAGTTACCGGAGTAGTTGAAAATAGAAGAAGTGATTCACATTTGAAATTCAATATTCTTTTATCGACAAGCACATTTCCATGGATGAATCAAGGCAACTGGTTAAGCAATAGCCTTTATACCTATTATGTCATTGCAGAAGGCGCAGATCCTAAGGATGTAGATGCCAAGCTGGAGCCAATTATGGAGTTGAATGTGACACCAGTGATGCAACAATTCGTAGGGAAATCATTAGCCGAATTTAGAGAGACTGGTGGTATATATGAATATTACAGCTTCCCTATGCTTGACATTCACTTAAAGTCAGACATTCAGGATGAGGCCGAACCTCCGGGGGACATCTCCTATGTATATATATTAGCAGGAATTGGATTGTTTATTGTATTGTTGGCTTGCATCAACTTTATGAACCTTACAACTGCCAAGTCAGCAGGAAGGGCCAAAGAAGTAGGGTTAAGGAAAACATTAGGATCGCAAAGATCAGTTTTGATTTCCCAATTTTTAACAGAATCAATGTTTTATGCCATTACAGCCGGTGTTTTGGCTATTGTGGTTGTGTATTTGCTAATGCCTTCATTCAATGTGCTATCAGGAAAATTACTGGCGGCCAGTGTTATTGGTGAGCCTGTAATTCTTGCTACATATGTTGCTCTGGTTTTATTGGTAGGAATTGTAGCTGGAAGCTATCCTGCATTTTACCTTACAAGCTTTAAGATCACTGAAGTGTTAAAGGGTAAACTTAGAGCAGGAATGAAAAGTGGAGCAATAAGAAGTTTCCTCGTGACTTTCCAGTTCTGGATTTCTATTGTTTTAATAATATGCACCGCTATAGTTTATCAGCAGTTGCAATATATTCAGGATAAGAATTTGGGTATTGATAAAGACCATGTATTGATCATAGAAGATGTTAACAGATTGGAAGACAATAAAATGGCTTTCAAAAATGAGTTAGAAGCCACAACTGGAATTATGGGTACAAGTTTTTCAAATAACATGGTGCCTGGTGTGAATAATACCACATTATTCAGGAGTGCAGGTAACGAACAAGATCACATATTAGCCACTTATTTTGCAGATTATGATCATGCTAAAACACTGGGATTTGAGCTGGTTGAAGGCAGGTTCTTTTCTAGGGATTTTCCTTCAGACACTGCAGCGGTTATTATCAATGAAGCAGCAGCACGTGAAATGGGCTGGGATAATCCTTTGGAAGAGAAAATCATAAACTTTGACGGGGATGCGCCACAAGAAATGCAGGTGATTGGCGTAGCTAAAGATTTCAATTTTGAGAGTCTGAAAATGGTAGTTAGGCCGTTGGTTTTAAAGCTTACCAAAGAAGGGAACATACTTTATACCAGATTTTCTGGAGAGAGCCCTGATAAGGTTATAGAGAGTATTACCAATAGCTGGGATAAGATAGCTCCGGGTGAACCAATACAATATTCGTTCTTAGATGATGATTTTGATAAGTTGTTTAGAGCAGAACAAAGGTTGGGTAAAGTATTTACTGTGTTTACAGTAGTTGCAATTTTTATAGCCAGCTTAGGTTTGTTTGGCTTGGCAGCATTTATGGCGGAGCAGAGAACCAAGGAGATAGGAATAAGAAAAGTGATGGGAGCTTCTCTATGGGGTGTTACTTCCCTGATGTCCAAAGACTTTGTGAAGCTTGTTTTGATAGCCTTTGCCTTATCTATTTACCCGGCATATTATGCCATGAACAAGTGGCTGGATGATTTTGCCAACCGAATAGATATTAATATTTGGGTATTTGTGGCCAGTGGCTTTGCAGCAATATTGATAGCATGGCTAACAGTGAGCTATCAATCTTTCAAGGCAGCAAAGGTTAATCCTGTGCAGTCTTTGAGATACGAATAAAAGGGGTGAGACGAGTTGTGAGCTTCGAGTTACGAGTTAGCTCAAAGCTTACAACTCGTAACTCAAAGCTCCAGTTATACAACTACATTCACAATTTTATTAGGCACAACAATAACCTTTTTAGGAGCTTTGCCTTCCAGCCATTTTTGAACAATCTCAGAGGCTAATACCTGCTTTTCGATGTCTTCCTTAGGCATGTCTAGTGGGAAATTCATCTTAGCACGCATCTTACCATTAATAGATACAGGGTATTCGTGCTCACTTTCAACAAGGTATTGCTCGTCATATTCAGGGAAAGTGGCTTTTGTAATGCTTTCCTCATGGCCGAGTTTATTCCAAAGCTCCTCTGCAATATGTGGCGCATAAGGAGCAAGGCCAATTACTAAAGGCTCCAGCACCTTGCGCTTATTACATTTCAATGAGGTCAATTCATTGGTGCAGATCATAAACTCACTCACTGTAGTGTTGAAGGAGTAATGCTCAATGTCTTCTTTTACTTTTTTTATGGTTTTATGAAGTACTTTTAGTTCTTCTTTTGAAGGTTCAGCATCAGAAACCTCAAACTGATCAGTAGCATTGTGGAACAGGTTCCAAAATCTTCTCAAGAATTTGAAAACACCATCAATACCATTAGTATTCCATGGTTTGAACTGCTCCAATGGCCCTAAGAACATTTCATAAAGCCTTAATGTGTCGGCTCCATATCTTTCTATAATGTCATCAGGGTTGACCACATTGTATTTAGATTTTGACATTTTCTCAACCTCACTGCCGCAGATAAATGTATTATTATCTTCTAAAATAAATACAGAATCCTTCAACTCAGCGCGCCATTTTTTAAATTCATCAATATTCAATTCATTATTTTTCAAGAGCTTAATATCGACATGAATTGATGATCTCAAGGATCCTGCATCATACCCAACAACTGGTTCGCCAGTTATTTCGCCAATTTTTCTAAAAACTTCTTCTTCAACTTCCTTGTTAGCTCTATCTGATATTAGAATGTCTCGTTTTGATTTCGTTATAAAAAGTTGTCTCTTAAATTTCTCAAACCCATCATAATTCAAACGATAAACAAAGCCAGAAACCCCTTGTATCATCCCCTGGTTGATCAGTTTCTTAAAAGGTTCTTCAACTTCAACCAAGCCAATGTCTTTCAAGAACTTGGTCCAGAATCTGGAGTATAATAAGTGACCTGTGGCATGTTCAGATCCACCAATATATAAGTCAACATTTTGCCAGTAATCTAGTGCTTTTTTACCTGCAAACTCTTCTTCATTATGAGCATCCATGTACCTGAAGAAGTACCAGCTACTACCTGCCCAGCCCGGCATAGTGCTTTTTTCTATAGCATCACCTTGTGCAGTTGTCCAGTTTTCTGCCCTTGCCAATGGGGGTTCACCATCTTCTGTTGGCAAGTACTTATCAACTTCAGGAAGCACCAAAGGCAACTCAGACTCTTCCATTAAATATGGAATGCCATCTTTAAAATAAACCGGTAAAGGCTCGCCCCAATATCTTTGCCTGGTGAAAATGGCATCACGCATTCTATAATTGATCTTGCCTGATCCAATTCCTAATTTCTCCAACTCCTCAATACCTCTTTTAATGGCCTCTTTTGGTGTAAGTCCATTCATAAAGCCAGAATTGATGATCTTACCTTCCCATGTAGGGTCAGCTTTTTCATCGATAACCATGGCATCATTGATTACTGTTATCGGCAGATTAAAATGTTTGGCAAAATCATAATCACGCTGGTCGCCAGAAGGCACTGCCATTACGGCTCCGGTTCCATAGCCAGCAAGCACATAGTCAGCCACCCATACTGGTATCTTCTCGCCACTAAAAGGGTGGATGGCATAAGCACCTGTGAAAGCACCGGTAATATTTTTAACCTCAGTCATACGCTCGCGCTCAGACCTGTTACTTGCCACTTCAGCATAGGCCATTACTTCCTCGCGCTGCGAATCAGTTACTATTTGAGCAACAAGCTCGTGTTCAGGGGCAAGCGCTAAATAGGTAACACCATATACTGTATCCAAACGAGTAGTGAATACCTCAATGGTTTTGGCCTCTCCCCCTAGCCCCCTCTCCTCAGGAGAGGGGGAATTAAAGGGGGTGAGGCTCAATTCGTATTTTATCTTTTCAAGTACTTTTTCAAGATTTTCATTTATCTCTTGATTAGAAAACCGGATAACCCTGAAGCCAAAAGCGTTAAGGTATTCGGTTCTTATTTGATCATACTCTTTTTGCCCTTGATGATATTCACCGTCAATTTCAATTACCAGTTTCTGAGAGAGACAGGCAAAATCGGCAATAAAATCCTGAATAGTATGTTGTCTCCTTATTTTATAACCAAGCTTTTTATTTCTAACCCTTTGCCAGATTGCATCCTCTTCTGGGGTAGGGTTCTTTCTGTTCGTTCTTCCAAACTCTTTGAGTAATGCCCAGTTTTCAGGATTAGCAGTTTTGTAGTCCTCACCCAAGGGAGTAGTGGCTCCATCCTTAGTAGAAATATTGTTAGGGGCTATTTTAAAATGAAATTGCGCTCCAATAGACTTTCCAATCCAGTTGCGCTGCATTTCTTTAATAGGTTCAGACCAGTCAATAGTATCAAGACCTTGCAACAATCTTTCGGCATAGGCAGAGATTCGCATCATCCACTGCATCATGTTTTTTCTTATCACAGGATGCCCGCCACGCTCACTGAAACCATCTTTTACTTCATCATTTGAAAGCACTGTACCTAATGCAGGACACCAGTTTACAATAGTATTGGCCAAAAATGCCAGTCTGTATTTTAAAAGTATATTTTGCTGTTCTTTTTCGCTGTATGCATTCCAGTCTGCAGCAGAGAAAGATGGAGTATCATCATCACATTTGGCCTTGATATTAGCATTTCCTTCTTTTTCAAAGGCCTTGATCAGTAAGTCAATTGATTCGGCCTTGTCAGACTTTTGGTTATACCAGCTGTTAAAAAGCTGCATAAAGATCCACTGTGTCCACTTATAGAATTTAGGATCACAGGTTTGTACTTCTCTATCCCAGTCGAAAGAAAAACCAATATTTTCCAACTGTTCTTTATATCTTTTAATGTTCTGCTCAGTAGTTATTGCAGGGTGTTGGCCTGTTTGAATAGCATATTGCTCTGCGGGTAAACCAAAAGCATCAAAACCCATGGGGTGCAGCACATTGTACCCGTTCAATTTTTTATATCTGGAAACAATGTCAGAAGCAATATAACCCAGCGGGTGACCAACATGTAACCCGGCACCGGAAGGGTAAGGGAACATATCTAACGCATAAAACTTGGGTTTAGTAGAGTCATTGTCAGCATGATAGCTTTTATGCTCTTTCCAATACTGCTGCCACTTTTTCTCTATTTCTTTGAAATTGTATTCTGCCATTGTCTGATAAAAATTAAGGGTGCAAAAATAGCAGATTAAGCGGTTAGCGCTTAATGAATGGAGAACGAAATTTTGATTTAATGGGATTAAGATTCTTTTAAAAAGAATTCTGTCAGATCATTGGCCAATACGCTGATGTCTACCTGCTCAATTGGATGTTTGAAACCTTCATAAAGTTGGAATTCTGACTGGTGTAAGGCATTTACTACCTCTTTGGATTCATGCACTGAAACCATC
Organism: Fulvivirga sp.; assembly: GCF_040218215.1. Lineage (NCBI taxonomy): Bacteria > Pseudomonadati > Bacteroidota > Cytophagia > Cytophagales > Fulvivirgaceae > Fulvivirga > Fulvivirga sp. The sequence continues at coordinate 357,263 of NZ_JAVJQL010000014.1, read as the reverse complement.
TTGTCCTCAGCGCCAAGGCCAATAATAACTGGAATTTTTACTTCTTTTAGGTTTTTTGAATGGAGTATTGGTGATTTTCCCAGTGAAATCATCATTTGGGTAGTGTGGGTCATCACTTCTTTCCAATCTTGCGGTTGGTGCATCAATTTTAGTGTCACAGCAAAAGCAGGCACTTTTTCTTCGATTTTTCCCGGATCAAACATTTTAACTGCCTGCGTTGCTGACTCTAGCGACCAACCAAATTTAGTTCCTAACGTAAAAATTTTAGCTATTCTCGAATCCGATAAAGCGGCATTGATGGCCACATAACCGCCCATGCTATATCCAAAAATGTTGACATTATTTAAATTTTTCTGGTCAAGTAGCTGAACTAAGTCCTTTGAGAATCTTTCAATGCCAAATTCTTCTCCAAAGGCTTTGCCACCATGGCCGGTGAAGTTGAGGGCATAGACATCAAAATTTTCAGACAACAGCTGCTTCAAAGGAAACAGTTGCTTTTCTGACCCCATGGCACCATGAAGAAGTATGGCAACGGGTTTCATTATTTAATTGTCTCCAGCAGTTGGTCAACTTCTTCCTTGATATTTTCCTGACCAGCAGCCTGTTCTTCAAGTGCAGATTTCAGATAGCCAGCCACATTTTCTCCTTTAGACAGTTTGGATTTAATATCGTTAAGCATGGCACTAAGGTCACCGTTATTATCAATCTTATTTAAGATACTTTCAATTATAGCGATACCAGGGTGGTTAACCCGAGCTACCTGAACTGGAGCCTTAGGAGTATTTTCAGTAGCAAGCGCGTTAGCCGTTTTCTTGTCTATACAAGCGTTATAGTCAATAACAATCTGATCCAGGTCAGATCTTTTGTATTCTTTGTTTGCCAGACCATCCACTACAGTCTGGCAATCTTCAAGAAACTTAGAAAGTGACCTTTTGAAAGTGAGGTTTGAAACTTCTAATGACTCGCCATCAGTTTTAAGTAAGAAGATGCTTGAAAATTCAAAACCTTGATCTGCCCTGTACCTAAACTGGCTAAGGTAGCCATCGCTCTCTACAAGCATTATTCTATAAACACCAGCATGCTTAACCGTTTTATAAATTTGGCCTTTATGCTCAAATTCTATGATCTGATAGGCCTTAAACCTTTGCTTGCCATCGTCATTTTTTATGGTCAACTCCTCATAGCGCTCCATGGGCAGTTCAATTGCTATTTCACCTTTGAGTGTATCAGCACTTGTGGTTACCAACCAGTCCTGAGCATAGACTGCCGGACTTAAAATCAATAAAAGAATTGTGTATATCGAAAAACGCATTGTTGTATAGGTTTATAGGGTCACAAAAATAGAATTATTTGTCACTTTCGCCATTCTTTTTCAGCCGACCCGCATCTTTTAGGGCCTTGTTGATAATATACTCCAGCTGACCATTAGTGCTGCGAAATTCATCGGCAGCCCATTTTTCAACCGCTTTCAACATTTCGGGGTCTAGTCTGACTACAAATGGTTTTTTCTTAGCCATTAAACAGTGGTAAATTAGGCATAGTGTTTATTTTGATCGCTCAAGCAGTACTATTATAGAACTGTGATCTCCTACAAAGTTAACTACTTTCCATCCTTCCCTTGCCAGTGCGTTCAGTTTCTCCTGAAAAGTATTTAGGCTTTCAAAAAGTCCCTTTTTTATAAACTTATAGTTATCCATTTCTAATGATTTAAGGTTCCGGAATTCACAATGGGTGTAACATCTTTATCGGCACACAATACTACCATAAGGTTACTGACCATTGCGGCCTTGCGTTCCTCGTCAAGGTCAATGATCTTCTTCTGCGACAATTGTTCCAGTGCCATCTCTACCATGCTCACAGCACCCTCAACTATTTTATGCCTGGCGGCAACTATAGCAGTGGCCTGTTGCCTTCTCAACATGGCACTTGCTATCTCAGAGGCATATGCCAGGTAGCCAATTCTTGCTTCTATAACTTTAATGCCTGCAATATCCAGCCTTTGTGTAAGGTTTTCTTCTAGTGCATGATTTACCTCATCAAGTCCAGACCGTAAGGTCATTTCAGCATCACCATCCTCAAAATTGTCATAAGGATACTGACCAGCCAATTTTCGGACGGCTGCATCACTCTGGACACGCACAAAGTTTTCATAATTATCAACTTCAAAAGCCGCTTTAAAAGTATCTTCAACTTGCCACACTAATATGACCCCTATCAATATTGGGTTACCCACCTTGTCATTGACTTTTACACGCTCGCTATCGAAGTTTCTTGCTCTCAAAGAGATTTTCTTTTTTACATAAAATGGGTTTACCCAAAAGAAGCCGTTCTTTTTGACAGTGCCTTTATAGTCACCAAAAAGCACCAATACTCTGGAACCGTTTGGATTTACAAAAAAGAATCCGGGGCATAATACAAGAGAGGCTACGATGCCTAAGGCAAACATCGGGAATTTAGTAGCTGCTAAAAGTAAGATGGAGCCGAAGAAGAGTATAGTGACTACAAAAATCATCAGATAGCCTGATACGGGGTTGTTATCTTTTTCTGTTTTCATGCCAGTAGGGATTAGTGGTTAGTTTAAATTAATTGTCAATGGTTATATTTCTTTGGTATGATATTAAATTGATATCATAATTATATTAATTTAAATTGATTTACGCAAATCATTTGGCAAGGGTTGTATATTTTGTTTTCTCTTATTTCTAAAGTTTATTTGTCATCTAAACTTTTTGAATTACAATGGTTAAATACAATCCTAAAACCTGGCTTGCTCTTATTTTTCATTCTTATAGCCGACAAGTCGTTAAGACGCTCTTTCCCGCATTAGTATTTATGGGGCTCTACACTGCGGGTATTACCTACTTTCTACTTGATTACATGGGTTTGTCCTTTCTCAGTACTACAGTAGTTCACTCACTCTTGGGTATTGTATTAGGTTTGTTTTTAGTATTCAGGGTAAATTCGGCTTATGACCGTTGGTGGGAGGGCCGTAAACTCTGGGGTTTATTGCTTAACAATTCCCGTAACCTGGCATCTAAGCTTAGCGCATACCTTCCTGATGATGATAAAGCCAATCGTAATTATTTTGCTCAAATAATTCCAAATTTTGCAGTTTCTATGAAGGAGCACCTGCGTAGTGGTGTTGATTTAGAGGATTTAGATATAGCTGAAGACGGGTTTCTGGCTAAGTTGAAAGGCAAGAAACATATTCCTAATGCTATTTCTTTTATGATCTATAAAAAGATCAATGAACTTTACATGGATAAAAAATTAACTGGAGATCAGTTTTTTGTTTTGGACAAAGAGGTTAAAGAATTCTCTGACATTTTGGGAGGATGCGAGAGAATTAGAAATACACCGATTCCTTATTCTTACAGTATGTTCATAAAGAAATTCATTTTCACATTTACAATCACCCTGCCTTTTGCATTTATGACCGAATTCCATTATTGGACAGTTCCTATAGTGTTGATGGTATTCTTTATCTTGGTGAGTGTGGAGTTGATTGCAGAAGAAATTGAAGATCCATTTGGAAATGATGTAAATGACCTGCCTACGGATGACCTTTGCGAAAAGATTAAAAAGAACGTAAGGGAATTAATTCTTATCGAATAAGGAGGTATAGATAAAGTAGAATATAATCATTAAGATCATAACGGCATACATCACGAGATCAACCCGCACGTATGCCTTATATTTCTTATACATTTCAATTATTTTCTTCATTGATCAAAGATAAAGGTTGATTTTAACAATTTGCCTATTTTCGGAATTGTAAGGGCAAAATGATAACTTGACATATGAGTTTAGGAAAGCAAACCAAGGCCAACTTCGGAACAGCCCCCGTATTTTTTACTGCTATCTCCACCATATTAGGAGCAGTTATGTTTCTAAGGTTTGGTTATGCTGTGGGTAGTGTTGGCCTCATAGGCACCATCGGGATCATAATATTCGCCCATATGGTGACTATTCCTACTGCAATGGCTATTGCAGAGATTGCGACCAACCAGAAAGTGGAAGGTGGAGGGGAGTATTATATTATATCACGCTCGTTTGGCATAAATGTAGGCGCTGCTATTGGAATTGCTCTTTATCTATCTCAAGCCGTAAGCGTGGCCTTTTATATTATCGCATTTGCTGAAGCTTTTGGTCCATTGATAGAATACCTGCAAGCCACATTTGATATTGGTTTTATTGATAAACGCCTGATTAGTATCCCTTCAGTTATTTTGCTCAGCTTTTTGATTATCAAGAAAGGAGCGGATTTGGGCATGAAAGCATTGTACGCTGTGGTAGCTATACTTTTTCTTTCGCTAATTATGTTTTTCTTAGGCTCAACAGAATATCAGGAAACACTAACGGATTTTGACTGGTATGCCACAGTATCAAATCCGGATGACTTCTTTATGGTATTTGCCATTGTTTTCCCTGCATTTACGGGAATGACAGCTGGTGTAGGTCTTTCGGGAGATTTGAAAGACCCTAAAAAGTCGATCCCCTACGGAACATTGTTGGCCACCTTTAGCGGCATGATTATTTATGTTTTTATTGCCTATAAAATGGCCAGTGCAGCTCATCCAGACGATCTTGTAGACAATCAGCTGATTATGATGGACATAGCCGTTTGGGGACCAATAATTCCTATTGGTCTTGCTTGTGCTACCATCTCTTCAGCACTGGGCAGTATTTTGGTGGCACCAAGAACACTTCAGGCTTTGGCAGGAGATAAAGTTTTTCCGCTAATGAAGATCAATGCCTACTTGGCCCAAGGGAAGCCCGGATCTAATGATCCCATTAATTCTACAATTGTTACAGGTATAATAGCGCTGGTTTTTGTAGGGATTGGTGATGTGAATGTTGTAGCCGAGATAATCTCTATGTTCTTTATGATTACTTATGGCTCTCTATGTTTAATTTCCTTCCTTCAACATTTCGCTGCAGATCCGTCATACAGGCCTTCCTTTAAGTCTAAGTGGCCAATATCTTTAATTGGAGCACTCTTGTGCGTGTATTTAATGTTTAAAATGAATACACAATACGCCATAATTTCAATTATTATGATGACCCTGATTTACATTTTTATCACCCACACCAGTAATAGCAAGGAGGGGTTGGCTAAAATCTTTCAGGGCGTTATTTTTCAGGTTAGCCGTCAGCTGCAAGTGTTCCTTCAAAAGGTTGAAAAAGGAGAGGAGAACTGGCGCCCTTCTATTATTTGCATCTCCCAGGATTTTTTTAAGAGACCATCTGCTTTTCAGTTAATGAAGTGGCTTTCTCACCGTTATGGTTTTGGTACTTATATTCATTATATAAATGGATACTTATCAACAGATACCCACGAAAAATCTAAAGAAGAGCTACACCGATTGTTAAAGGCTACCGGCATCAGTAAAAGTAATGTTTATGTAGATACGTTGATTTCACCCTCATTTACCAGTGCTGTGGCTCAATCTATGCAGTTGCCGAGTGTTTCAGGCAAGGAAATTAATATGATATTGTTTGAATACTCAAAGAATGAGCCTCAAAACCTTAACCACATCCTTGATAACTTTACCATGGTAAAAGCTGCGGATTTTGATATTTGCTTGCTGGGTTCCTCTGACAAAGAGTTTGGCTTCATGCATGATATCCATATTTGGCTCACCCCAAGCGATATTAATAATAGCAGTCTGATGATATTGATTGGCTATATTATAATGGGCCATAGAGACTGGCGAGATGCGGAGATAAGGATTTTTGCGGTTGTTTCTAAATCAGAATTGTCTTCTAAGGAAGAGAATCTGGTTTCCTTAATTAAAGCAGGTAGGTTGCCAATTTCCCCCAATAACATTAAGCTTATTCAGCATGAAGAAGATGTTAATATTAAGGACATTGTAAACGAGCGTTCACAGGATGCCGACCTGACCATACTTGGTTTCAGGGAAGAGGCAATAAAGCAGCTTGAGCACAACCTTTTTGAAGGTTATGATGACATTGGAAATGTGCTTTTTATTAACTCTTCAAAGGCCAAAGACATAGAATAAAATCTTAAAGCCGTTTTTTTAATTTAACTGGGTTATGCTTCTTCCTCAATTTGATATTTAACATTTCCACCACTAATGAGAAGAACACAGCAAAATAGATATATCCTTTTGGAACGTGATAATGAAGTGCTTCAATTCCAAGCATAAAACCAATTAAAATAAGGAATGACAGCGCCAAAATTTCCAATGTAGGGTGTTTACTTATAAAATCGCTTATGCTTTTTGAGAAAAACATCATTATTCCCATAGAGATAACAACGGCAATAATCATTAAAATTAGCTGATCGGTTAGACCTATTGCTGTTAGGATCGAATCAAAGGAAAAAATAATATCCAGTAAAATTATTTGTCCAACTACTGTTAACATAGAGTGGGGTTTTGACTCTTTTTTTTCGCTTTCGCTACCTTCCATTTTGTGGTGCACCTCCATGGTGCTTTTGAAGATAAGGAAGATACCCCCCGCCAAAAGAATCAAATCCCTGCCACTAAAATCATGATCAAAAAGTGAAAATAGAGGTTGGGTAAATGTTATAATATAAGTAATCCCTAAAAGAAGGGCTACCCTGAAAATCAAAGCAAGGCTCAAACCGATGTTTCGTGCTTTCGATTGTTGCTCTTTTGGCAACTTGTTTGAAACTATTGAGATAAAAATAATATTGTCTATACCTAAGACAATTTCCAAAAAAGTAAGTGTAAGTAATGCTACCCATGTAGAGGGCTCCAAAAATATTTCCATGGCGTCAAATATAGGGTAATGTGATAAAGATTTTAAGCTTACCGTCTTAACTTATTCGATAATCTTACAAATCGTTATTTAAACTGTCTATCAGACTTTTGAATCTACCCATGTCTTTGCCATAAATTTTGTAACACAGAAATCTTACTACTATAAGACTTAGCACAAAAATGCAGGCTACATAATACCATTTATTAAAGACTCCAATCCAGCCGCCATTAATATCAAATTGAAACTTGACCATTAACATTGAAAAAAGAGGAGGCAGCGTTAATTGATAAAAGGTGATATAACCTTCCAACCTGTTTTTAATTTTAGTAATGGCAGGCTTAATGCCGTTACTTGAAAGGTCAACATTATTTAAGAGCATATACTTTATTCGGTAGTGTATTATTAGTATACCAGCAATAATTACAATCTGTCCACTAACGAGTAGTCTGCTTTGCAGACCTATAAAAAAGGTGATGCCAATTAGAAATGCTGTTGTAATTACCATTAAAAGCAGATCTATGAGCATCTTTTTATTTGTCGATTTTAAAGATCGGACAGTCCTCAATTCAAAAATCTGGTTGATTTCAGTTCTGCTATACTCTATAGAATCGGTTTTAAGTTCTTTTAATTTATCAATATCCATCTTTGCTCTGATTAAATATTTCCTTCAGTTTATTCTTCAATCTATTTATTCGGGCACCCACATTAGATTCTGAAATACCCAATATAGAAGACATTTCTTTGTATGATTTATCATCGAGATAAAGAGTAATCAGTGCTTTTTCATTTTCGTTTAATCTTTCAATGGCACCGTGCAATAGCTCCTCATAAGTATCCTCATCCTTCTGCTCATATGTACTCTCCATTAATACTTCTTCATTCAATTTTCTTTCCTTCATTACCTTTTTAATATAGGTAATGGCGGTATATAGAGATACCCTATAGATCCACGTTGAGATTTTCGCATCCCCTTTAAAGTTGTGATACCCCTTCCATAATTGGAGCAGGATCTCCTGAAACAAATCGTGATGATCAGTTGTTGTATCAGTGTAAATACGGCAGACGTTATGAATAATCTTTTGATTATCATCGATAATTTCTAGAAAATCATTTTCGTTTTTATTCAATTTTGGTTTAACTTATCAAATGAATAGTCTGTAGAATGATGTAAATATTACAAGAACTTAATAATTTTTTCTATATTCGCAGTTGTCGGAACTCAGAACTTGCAACCTAATTGTTCAACCTTAATTGTCTAACTTGAAAAGGACAGCCACATTTATGAGTTCTATGAAAGTCAAATTCATTCTTTTTTCACTTTTGTTCCTATGTATGGGAACTGTAGATTCACTTGGTCAAGTAGAAGAAGTAGGAGCCTCAAATAGCCTGTTTTATTATACAGGTAATCTTGGCGGTAATGAGCAACTTGAGTTTAACATGCAACTTAAAGGCCATGCCATCACGGGTTCTTGTATTTTGGTCACCACTGGAAATCTGTACGTAATTAAAGGTAGACTTGCAGCAGACAAAAATGGCATGGGCGTATTGGTGTATGACGAATCAGATCAATTTATAGCTTCTGTAGAAGCCAAAGTCATTTCAGATGAATTTGATTTTGCTAAGGAAATCAAAGGGGTTTGGAAAAGTGCCAACGGTCTTTCACGAAAAAATGTGAACCTCACTAAAATTGCAGAACTCGCTCAACTTGATGAATCGAGCTTTAAAGAGTTTTACGGAGACTAAAATTAACTTGAACCTTATTTATTTTAAATCATGAGATTTATACTTTCTCTGCTGTTATTGTTTTGCGCTGTTGCCAGTGCATCAGCTCAACTAAAATTTCTGGCTTTAGGAGATTCATATACAATTGGCGAAAGTGTTGATGAAGAGGGAAGGTGGCCTAATCAACTTCAAAAAAAGTTGAATGCCTTAGGTGTTAATGTTGATAAACCCATGATAATCGCCAAAACTGGTTGGCGTACAGATGAATTGTCTACTGCCATTGAATCTGCTGACCTGACCAATGAATTTGATTTGATTGGCTTGCTGATAGGAGTGAATAACCAATATCAGGGTAAAAGTGTGGAGTCATACAAACCAGAATTTGAAAAACTTTTGAAAAGAGCTATTGAACTGGCAAATGGAGATAAAAACAGGGTTTTTGTAGTTTCTATTCCTGATTATGGTTTTACACCTTTTGGAGCGTCAAAGAAAGATAAAATCTCTAAAGCGTTGGATGACTATAATCAGGCAAACAGGAAGATCACTGAAGTACATGGTGTTAGATATTTCTATATCACTGACATTTCCCGATCTAATGATTCTGGATTAGTTGCCACTGATAATCTTCACCCCTCGGCAAAACAATACGGCCTTTGGGCAGACCTAATAGCTGCTGATGTGGAGTTTTTCAAATCACTTTAAGTCTTTTAGGAGCCCTTTTCAACACGCAGCAGACGTGCAACGAAAATGGCAATGATGCTAAAGAATACGGCTACATAGCCTACTTGTTCATAACCTACAAGGGCTTTTGCTCCTTCTGAAATAGTTGAAGGTGCTTCTGAGATCATTGTTCCGGCCAGTAATGCAGCCAATCCAGATGAGATCTGTTGAACTGAAGCCCTAATACTCATAAAACTACCTCTGTTTTCAGGCTTAATGACAGACGTTACCATAGTTGTTGAAGGCACAATCCTTCCATTGGCCAGTATAAAAAAGAGGCCTGTAACTATAAGTGCCTGCCATAATGGAACTGGGTTTAAATGAGTAATAATTAGTACGGGTATTAAGACTAAAACCCCAAAAACAGAAAATACCTGTAATCGGCCATACCGGTCCGCAAGTCTTCCTACCCAAGGAGATGTGAATATCGTTAAACCACCTCCTACAAGATAAATATAAGTAAGTTCTTGTTCTGTAAACCCTACATTACCTACCATATATGGAGCAATAAATGGAATGATCGTAAAATGACCTAGCATCAAAACAGAAGTAAAGAGCAATCCCATTAAAGGATTTCTTCTTCCGAAGATGATCTTAATAATTTGAAGTGGATTTTGATGATTATTGCCCTTAGCAATATGTCCGGACATTGAAGGAACATAGATCAATATAAGAATATTAATTACTACACTGAAGCCTCCTAAAAATAAAAATGGAGCATGCCAGCTAAAAAGCGTTGCCAAATAAAGACCAAAAGGCACTCCAAAAACTGAAGCCACTGAAAATGCTGCCATGACAAAGCCTATTCCTGCGGCCCTTCTTTCAAGAGGGATAGCATCACTTACTATTGATAAGATCAATGCGCCAAGAACACCACCAAATGCACCGGCAACAGAACGTGTGATTAACAGAACTTCGTAGGTAGGAGCAAAGGCGCAGGCCAATGTTCCGATGGTGAACCCAATATATACTACCGTTAAGGCTGATTTTCTATCAAACCGGTCAATTAAAAATGCAGCAACAAATCCTGAAGCTCCGGCTGAAAAGGTATAAGAAGACACAAGAAAGCTGAATTGCTGAGGAGATATGTCAAACAATCTCATAAACTGAGATCCGAGGGGCATCATGATCATAAAATCCATGATATGTGAAAATAGCGCTGAAGCCAATATGACTAGCAGCAGTTTCTCTTTTGACATAGGCTTGGTGAAGATAGAATAATCGGACTATTTCTTACTAATGAATTAAAGAAATAACCGCCACGTCATAAAACTGTTCTTAAAACAATTGAATAGTTTTATTTGACCCCCTGAATAATATAATTGCGCCCATTAAGTTCGATACTATCACCTTTCTTTTTACCAAGTAGTGCTGCACCTATTGGAGAGTTGGGTGCTATAGCAAAAAAATCTTGTTCATTCATAGTTACTTTCCCCAAACCTACGGACATGAAGAAGGTCCCAAGGTTAGTTATTATGAGAGAGCCTGCTTCAATGGTTTCTGTCACAACACTGCCTTTTAGATTGTTTAAAATCCTGGCCAGCTTCTCATATTCCTCATATTGGCGCACAACATTTTCCTGTGCCAAATGCACCATAGCACGACCTGTTTCATACTTATCTCCAACTGAGCTTTTGGTATCTTGATCAGCAGATTCTTGTAGTGTTTTAAGTTCTGCTTTTAAAGCAGCCACTTTATCAGTCACTATTGACCTGCAAAGGTTAAGTAAATCGTTTTTCATTAGGCGCTGTAATTAACTCCTGCAAAAATATATCAAGGAATAATATGGAACTATACCCTTTTTATTTTGTGAATAATAATTGTGAGAATAGGTGGCTTTTTGGTAATTTTTAACTTCAATAAATTCTTAAAAAATGAAAAACATATTAGTACCTACTGACTTTTCGGAATTATCAGAAAATGCCTTAAAAATGGCTGTTGATATTTGCCGGAAAAAGGGTTCGGAAATTTACTTAGTGAATTTCACAGAGCATAATTTTGGAGACAATTACCCTACCCTTGGAGATACTTCCGGTGGTTCTGTCGGTCAGGATGACGTTTTTCAATTACAGCTGGTTAGAAAGAACCACAGCAGGCTTTCTAAACTTGCAGAAAAACATGGTGCTTCTGTTAAAATCCACTTTCAAGTTTATGACGAGGACTTTTCAGATGGGTACAAGCTATATATTAAAGAGAAAAATATTGATCTCGTGGTGATGGGTACTTCAGGAGAAGAGAGCTATGAAGAGTTTTTCTCTGGAAACCATGCCCAGCAGGTTATTGAAGGAGCTACTTGTCCAGTGATTACCGTAAAGGACACTTACACGCAATCAACATTTAATAATATAATTGTAGGAATAGACTTGGAGAGTGACAGAAAAGATAACTATGCACAAGCTGCGACTTACCTGAATGAATTTGCGGAGACAGTTGTAGGTAAGTTGCATTTAGTGCATGTTGCTGAACTTAACTCTGATAAGGATAAGGTTCAAAAGGAAGTTGAACAGCTTGCAGAGAAATCTGGGTTTAGAAATTACACCTTAAATATCAATCAGAATGATAATGTCGAGCAGGGGCTACTGGCTTACTCTTATGCTGTAAATGCAGATATGCTGGTTATTTTAACACATAAAGAAGGCGGGCTTTTTAGGTTGTTTAAGAAAAGTGTTGCTGAAGATTTAAGTAAAAAGTCTTCAAGACCAATTATGACAATCAACTTACACAACATATAGTTCTTGAAATTACTGATAAAAAAAAGGAAGCAAGTGCTTCCTTTTTTTGTTACTTGTAAGCAAGCAGAACTGTATTAAATGGTGAGTCAATTTCTGCCATACCATCTTTTACTACTGTTTCTGTGTTGGAATAGGAGTCGATTAATACTGATCCATTTTCAAAAACTTCTCCTACACTAATGATTTTTTTCCCATCTTTAAGTTCAAGCCCAATTACAACCTTGTCCTTGTTAAAACTTCTTGAAAAGACATATGGATCAGAAGTAATAGTTTGATGTTCTCCGTTGGCTATTGACTTATGAATTTTTCTGAATTTGCCCAGCTTGCTCCAATGGTCAAATACTTTTCCTGTTTCGGTATTACTTAAGTCTTCCCAATTCATGAATGATCTCAGTGTGGCATCACCCTCTGTTCCTGATATTTCTAGGGATCTGGCAGACTCATCACCATAGTATATTTGGGCCATTCCTGAAGTAAGCAGTAACTTATTGGCCGATTCTATAGTCTTCTGTCTTGCTCCATCAAAAGGATTCCCATCATCATGAGAAGAAATGTAGTTCATTACTGTCACTTTTTTCATTTCAGGTTGATTTAAAAGGCTGTCATACTTATGAAATACAAAGTCATAATCTTTTTCAGCATCATAAACGAATTCAAAGTTGATAAGGCTTTTAAATCCATTGTCAAAATAGTCAACTTTTCGATCGCCAAAATTGTAATTTCTCTTTCCAGAAATACCATAACCATAAACTTCAGCCAGCATAAAAAATTCACTTTCATCTAAAACGCTCTCTGGGTTATTACTTTTCCATTCTTTAAACACCTGTTTGGCCAAAATTGATAACTCAGACCAGGCATCCTCCCTTAGATGTTTGGCTGTATCCACCCTAAAACCATCTATACCAAATTGTCTGATGTAATCGGTCAACCATTTCATGATATAAAACCTTGGAGCCTTAGAGTAGCCAGTGGTCTTAAAGAATTCATCAAGCTCTGCCATTTCTTTCTCGTATCGACCTTCACTTTTCCATTTTTCTATTAGAGATTGTGGCAGCTCAACATTATCTATCGATTCGGTTTTAATATCAGGAAGGTTTTTTACTAAAGTGCAATTAGCGGTTGTTTCAAAATCTTGATAAGTACAAGTAGGGGAAGTGCGTACCCAACTCTCCGGCCATACCGGGTCAAGAGGTGTAACCGGACCAGTATGATTTAAGACTACATCTAGAAGAATTCTAATGCCTCTGCCATGTGCTGCATCGACCATTTCCTTCAAATCATCCATTGTACCAAAATTTGGATCGAGATTGGTCCAGTCTTTTATCCAATAACCGTGGTAGCCATAAGTAGCCCCAGTTCCTTCGTCAACAAATCCATGAATCTGTTCAAATACTGGTGAAAACCAGATGGCTTCAATGCCCAATTTGTCAAAGTATCCCTCATTGATTTTTGCGGTTATTCCTTTAATATCACCTCCCATAAAATTCCGCAATAATCCGGTTTCAGTAGTACGCTCAAAATTAAGATCGTTGCTTGTGTCACCATTGTTAAAGCGGTCAGTCAGCAGGAAATATACCGTTGCTGCATCCCAATCAAATTTGTAAGGTTCTTTTTCAACCTGCACTTCCTTGGATGTTTCGCAGCTAAAGGTTGATACAAGTAAAATCGTTAACAGAAGATTTAATATTACTTTTCTCATAGGTGTCTTGTGAATTTAATGAGTTAAATTAAGTGAAATTACTTATTTATCTAAAAGTGGAATATCATCAACTTTAAAATACAATAGTTGGCGTATGAATTCATGGGAAAAAGTCCTAATCGGAGAGCTAGAATTAGGTTCTAAATTTAGAGTGAGCATGAACGATAAGGAGCTGTTAACAATATCAGATATTGATAATGAAATGGCTTATTGTAATCATTTCATAGGCTTATATGTACTCCCTTTAGTAAGGTTTGTTTACGCAGTTCATAACAAAGAAGCATTATCAAACACTACTTCATAAAAAAGGCCGGCTCAAATATTTGAGCCGGCCTTTTACTTTATAAAATCTCTTTTACTCTTTTCCTTCTTTGTTATTAAAACGCTTTCTTTCATTTTCATCAAGATAGATTTTTCTCATCCTGATACTTTTAGGAGTGACCTCAAGGTATTCATCCTTTTGGATGTATTCCATAGCCTCTTCTAATGAAAACTTGCGAGCCGGTGCTATCTTGGCATTATTATCAGAACCAGAAGCACGCATGTTTGTTAATTTTTTTCCTTTTTGAATATTAACAACTAAATCATTGTCCCTTGAATGTTCACCAATAACCTGACCCATATATAAATCCTCTCCTGGATCAACAAAGAATACTCCTCTATCCTGAAGTTTATCAATTGAGTAAGGGGTTCCTGGGCCATTCTCCATAGATATTAATGAACCATTGATTCTACCTTGTATCTCACCTTTGTATGGTGCGTATTCTTTGAACCTGTGAGTCATAATAGCTTCACCACCAGTGGCAGTAAGCACATTATTTCTAAGGCCTATCAACCCCCTTGCAGGAATGTCAAATTCCAAGTGCTGAAGGTCACCTTTCGGCTCCATTATCTTCAACTCACCTTTTTTGGCACTTACCAATTCTATCACTTTACCAGAAGACTCAGAAGGTACATCAACTACCAAATGCTCAATTGGTTCGTTTCTAACACCATTAATTTCTTTGAATAGAACCTGAGGCTGACCAACCTGAAGTTCATATCCTTCCCTTCTCATAGTCTCAATTAAGATTGATAAGTGAAGAATTCCACGACCAAACACATTGAATTTATCTTCAGAAGCGGTGTCTTCGATTCGAAGTGCAAGGTTTTTCTCAGTTTCTTTATATAATCGATCGCGCAAGTGCCTTGAAGTCACAAACTTACCTTCCTTACCAAAAAAAGGAGAATTGTTAATTGTGAATAACATGCTCATTGTAGGCTCATCGATCGCAATTCTTGGTAGAGGTTCTGGATTTGCGAAATCTGTCACTGTATCACCTAACTCAAAATTGTCAACTCCTACCAATGCACATATGTCCCCACAAAAAGCTTCAGGCACACGTTTTTTACCAAGACCTTCAAAAACATGAACCTCTTTTATCTTAACTCTTTTAATAGACCCGTCCTTTTTGGTCAAACCTAAATTGTCACCTTCTTTAATAGAACCCTGTGCAATACGGCCTATTGCAATACGGCCAACAAAAGAGGAAAAGTCTAATGAAGTGATTCTCATCTGAGGTACACCTTCTTTTGTTGGTGCTGGAGGAATAAACTCTATAATACCATCAAGAAGTGCGAATATATCTGTTGTAGGGTTTTTCCAATCAGAACTCATCCATCCATGTTTGGATGATCCATAGAATGTAGGGAAGTCTAACTGATCTTCTGTAGCATCCAGATTGAACATTAAGTCAAAGACTTGCTCATGCACATCATCTGGACGACAATTTTCTTTATCTACCTTATTAACAACCACAATCGGTTTTAAACCAAGCGCCAGCGCCTTGCTCAAAACAAATCTTGTTTGTGGCATTGGGCCTTCAAATGCATCTACCAGTAGCAGTACACCGTCAGCCATTTTAAGAACTCTCTCTACCTCACCACCAAAATCTGAGTGACCAGGAGTGTCAATAATATTAATCTTTACATCTTTGTATCTTATCGATACATTTTTAGAGGTAATAGTAATACCTCTTTCTCTTTCTAAATCCCCGTCATCGAGAATCAGGTCATCTGTTTCCTGATTTTCCCTCAATATTTTTGAGGCGTGGATAATTTTGTCAACCAATGTTGTTTTACCGTGGTCAACGTGTGCAATAATTGCAACATTACGTATGTTTTGCATGCTTTGAAATTAAGCTGCAAAGCTAGCAAACTAATTACAGAAACACTGCTAACACTTATTTATTTTCTGTGTGAAGCCTTTTTCAAAACCGACAGAAAATCTATGTAAGATTTTTTAGCAATCTTATACATCTTTTGACAGTAACTGATATAACTGCTATGAAAGTCATGTCTAAAATTATTTTCACAACTAACTATTTATTAGTCGCTTGGATAAATTTAATTCATTTAAAAGTTAAACGAATTCTTACATGACATTTAAAGGTTAATATTTCTAGTTCTTTAACGAATTAGAAATTAGTGTCTTCCATAGTTATGCCTTGCATTGGCTGCTGCTGAGTTTCAGTTGTTACAATTTTGTCATTTGAATTCTTATCGATTGTGATAAATGCGAAAGATCCAAGTATGGCTACTGCCACGGCTGCTATTAATATTTTAGATTTCATGATATTGATATTTTAAATTATAGTTTGATTTATTTTTAATTAGAATCCTTTGTCGTCCTTGGTCACACCATCTCCTACAGTTTCGACTTTTTGATTAAGTCCGTCATTTGGGCTGATTTCTTCTTCGGAACATGCCGTAAATAGGGCTGATAAAATTATGATACTGAATATTGTGTATAATTTTGATTTCATGATTTTCAAAGTTTTAGTTGGGTTGAATGCTTATATATCTTAGAATCCTTTGTCGTCTTTAGTGACACCATCACCTACAGTCTCTACTTTCTGATTGAGACCATCATTTGGGCTGATTTCCTCTTCAGAACATGCTGTAAATAAGGTAGATAGAATGATTATGCTGAATAATGTGTATAATTTAGATTTCATGATTTAATAATGTTTAGTTGGTTGAGTCTTTTCTATATTAGAATCCTTTGTCGTCTTTAGTGACACCATCACCTACAGTCTCTACTTTCTGATTAAGGCCTTCGTTTGGGCTGATTTCCTCTTCAGAACATGCTGTGAATATGGCAGTTAGAAGTAAAATTGATAAAATTGTAAATAATTTAGATTTCATATTCTAGTTGTTTAGTTCTTTAACTCCTTAATTTAATTTTAGAAACCTTTATCATCTTTGGTCACTCCATCACCGACAGTTTCCACTTTCTGGTTAAGTCCGTCATTTGGGCTAATTTCTTCTTCGCTGCAAGAAGTGAGTCCGAAAAATGCTGCAAATGCGAATGCGATTAGTAATTTTGATTTCATAGTTGTTGTTTGGTTTTAATTGTACTTTCTTTATATTAATGATTTCAAAAAAATCAGTGCTTTCGACTAATATTCTTACATATCATTATTATGACATTATTTTTTTAATCACACTTTATTTAGTTGGCTTCGATTCAAAGTTGTACTTATAATTTTTTGTATGCTCTTTAAAAATGAATTCTATCTTACCCATGTGTGATTATTATATGAATGCCTTTAAAAAGGGGGTTACCATATTCTTTGTCATTATTGCTTTTGCACCTTTTAAAGTTTTAGGGCAGGATAATATTGATAGTTTAATAAATCTGGCTGAATCAGCAACATTAGAGGAAAAGCCATCGCTTTTCATGGATTTGTTTGTCAAAACCCGCCAGAACTTTGATAGTGGGATGTTTTATGCCAATGAGTCCAAAAAATATGCGTTATTGGCTGGTGACAGTTTGAATTATACCAGAGCTGAATATGCCATTGCGTATTTGTATAAAAATCAAGGGTATGCTGAAGATGCAATTGCACATTATCTCAATGCATTGAAAACAGCAAGAAATAATGGCTTTACAGATAGGGAGAAAGCTAGCTTAAATGGTTTAGCTTTATCATATTATGGTTTATCTCAATTTGATAAATCCTTGAAGTATCATTTTGAATCATTAGCTCTTAGGGAGAATGATGGGAATAAAAGTGACATAGCAATAGCCGTAAACAATATTGGCTTAGTATATTATCAATTAAATGATTTCAGTAAGGCCATATTGTATTTTAAAAGAGCACTTGAAATAGAAAAAGAATTAGGGGGACAAGATATAGAAGGGACATATGTCAATTTAGGACTTGCTTATTTAGGGCTAAAAGAATTTGATGTTGCATTAGAAAATTTTAACAGGGGAATTGAATTATGTAACGAAGGGTGTAGTAATTCCATTTTTCTCGAAGCCTACAATGGGGCAGGTGCCTGTCTCTTTGCATTAGAGAAAAAAAAAGAAGCTCGTGAAAAATTACTTCTCGCACTGGAGGTGGCTTATCAGGAAGATGCAGAATCTAATCTAATATCAATCTATAATAATTTGGCACAAATAGATTTTGCAGAGAATGATTTTGAGATGGCATTAAACCGCCTAGATTCCAGTCAAATATTAGCAGTAAAGTTAGCTAGCCGAAATTGGGCAAAAAAGAACTTTAGACTGTATGCTGAGTTGTATAGTCAAGCCGGTGAATTTCAAAAAGCTTATGACAATCAGGTTAAATATGACTCAGTTAATTCTGAAATATTAAATGATGTTGTTGCAAAGAACCTTCTTCAAATTCAGGTAGATTTCGAGGAGCGCCAGAATCTTGAAATTATCGCCCTTAAGGATAAAGAAATAGGTCGAAGGACAACATTGCTTCTCTTGTCCATTATTATTTCTGTGTTAACGGTGGTTATCATATTTATCCTCTATCGTAATAATAAAATCAGGCGTAGGGTTAATAATAAACTTACTGCTGCAAATAAAACTATTGAGAGCCAAAACAGGACCTTGACAGAGCTCAACTCTGTGCTTGAAGAACGTGTAAAAGAAAGGACTGAAGAATTAAGGGAATCGAACGAGGCCTTAATTAAGTCGAATCATGATCTTGATAACTTTATATATAAGACTTCTCATGACATCAGGGGGCCTCTTGCCACCCTTCAGGGTATTTGTAATATCGCTTTAATGGACATTAATGATCCAATGGCTGTTGATTATCTACAAAAGTTGAGCAAGACAGCCTACAAACTGAATCTGATACTTTCTAAGCTGCTGGTGATTAACCAAATCAACAACGCCCTACCTCTACTGGAAGATGTAAGGTTGCACAATTTGGTAATTAGTATGGTTGATGAGAATAAGATGAGCTATTTCAGTAAAGAAATTTCAGTGAAGATTGAGATTTCAAAAAGCCTGACAATTACATCTGATCCCGACTTACTCAAAATTATACTTGGCAACCTAATCAGCAATGCTTTTAAATTTCACAATGACTCGAAAAGGGTTGATTCTTTTATAATTGTTAGATCCTGCATTGAAGGTGACCTATTCATATTTGAGGTAATTGATAATGGCGTTGGTATAGAAGAAAGTGTGGCTCACCAGATATTTGATATTTTCTCAAAAACTTCTGAAATACAAGATACTGCCGGTCTTGGGCTGTACCTGGTAAAGCTGGCTACTGAAAAGCTTGATGGTAAAATTGAAGTAAAAAAATCTGACGAAGGGGATACCTTGTTTAGGGTCACATTGCCGCTAAACTAAAACCAATCTCCGTTGTTATATTAAAGCATTTTTAATACCTTATAAGGCTAAACATTCTTCTTTGGCTTTATAATGAGGTTATTACTTATCTTTTTTCTAACGATAATTGCCTTACCAGTTGTTGGACAAAAAAGTATGAGCGATAGTGACGCTCTCAAAGAAGATATCGAACGCCTCAATCAGAAGACTATCTCCATTTGGCTCAACTTTCCTGATAGTGCCATGAGTTATGCGCGTTTGGCATATCAAAAAGCCAAAAAATTGGATGATCCCAAGTTTCTATCATCGTCACTACGTCTTATTGGGGGGGTGCATTACTACAAAGGCAATTATGATTCTGTAATCCATTATTCGAATCTGTCCTTAAAGATAGCCCAGGAGCTAGAAGATTCTGTACTCATGAATAATGTTCTTAATAATCTGGGTTTAGCTCATAATAATCTGGGCAGTTATCAGAATGCTTTAGAATATCTACTAAGATCATTGAATTTGAAGAAAGCACTGAAACAAGAGTATGGACTTGTTCTTAATACTAATAATATAGGCTTGGTTTATCAGAATCTTAAAGATTACGGCACCGCCAGAAAGTACTTTCTTGAGGCCCTTGATATAGCAGAGCAGCAGAAGGATAATAACTTGATACTTTACTCTCAAAACAATGCAGGTTTTACCTACCTAAGCCAAAATAACCTTGAACAGGCCGAGAACTATTTTAGAAGGTCATTGGCCATTGAGGTTGATAATAAAAATTGGAAAGCAGTGACTTTCAGCGGTATGGGACAGGTTTATCAATTAAGGGGGCAGTTTAAAGACTCCAGAACTTATTTTGACAAGGCCCTTGAGTTAAGGGATGAGATTGGTGATAAACGAGGCATTTCGGAGATATATTATATGCTGAGTAACGAGAATTACCTGAATCAGAATTATGATAGCTCTTTGTTTCATCTTAATCAAAGCCATAAAATAGCAGAAGAAATTTCTGCCAAGGATAGAATCTTTGATAATTACGAGCTCTATGCTAAAATCTATCATGATATAGGAAATTTAGCCAATGCCTTTTTCTATCAGGATAGCCTGCTGAGACTTAGGGATTTTTTATTCAATGAGAATATGGCCAGAAATTTAGCTGGTATACAATTAAAAATACAAGAAGAAGAAAATCAGCGAGCGCTATCTCTAAAAGAAGAAGAATTAAAAGAGGAAAGACGGTATGTCATATTTCTGATTGTTGTTATTGTGCTAGTTCTTATCACTGTTGTCATTACACTTTATCAAGTGAGAATTAATAAAAAGAGGAATAAGGCATTAAATCTTAGAAATCAGGAAATCAATCAGCAAAAGATAGAAATTGAAGTTCAAAAGGAATCCTTACTTGAGAAGAATGCTCAGCTTGAGACTGCCCAAAGAACAATTAAAAATCAGAATGACCAGCTTGAAAAATATAACAGGCAGCTGAAATCTGCTGTGGATGAACAGTCTGATCAGCTGAAAGAACGAAATGATCAATTGATGCTAGCTAATCTGGAGCTCGATAATTTTATCTATAAATCATCTCATGATATTAAAGGGCCACTAGCTACATTGCTGGGTATGTGCAATGTGGCCTTGTTGGATGTGGAGGAAGACAAGGCTAGAAATTATTTTGAAATGCTAAATGAAACGGCTTTAGGTTTAAATTCAATACTTGCCAGACTTAAGACCGTCAGCGATATTTCCAGCCTTGAGCTTAAATTCCAGTCTATCGATTTTTCTAAAATTATTGAAGAATGTGTTGAGCAAAACCGAAAGATTGAGGGAGATGAAAGTGTTTCTGTAAAGTATAAAATAGATCATGGCTTATCTTTTGTTTCTGACCCAACGCTGCTGGATTTGATCTTCTTTAATATTATTCAAAGTGTGATTAAGATGCGTGATGTTGAATTAGACTCACATGATATTCTCATCACTTTAAAAAGGAACAATTCTGAACTAGAGGTTGATATAATAGATCAGGAATCAGGTCCTAAAAATAAGGAATTGGGGGATGTTTTTGAGCTTTTCGCTAAATCTGCATTACACCACAGAACACTTGGGCTAGGGCTTTATGTAGTAAAGCAATCGGTCATAAGACTTGGGGGAAATATTGTGCTTCTGGATGATGAAAATCACACACATTTCAAAATTAAACTACCAATATCCTAATTGGATTAATACCCATTGCTATAATTATGTTCTATCTTTGCCGCCATTAATTTTTTCAGAAAATGGCCAATAAAGATTTTAAAAGATATACTGTTACAGCTGCTCTTCCTTACGCCAATGGCCCCGTTCATATTGGGCACTTGGCAGGTGTTTATGTTCCTTCAGATATTTATGTCAGATACCTCAGAAGTAGGGGCAGGGATGTGGTATTTGTTTGTGGTTCAGATGAGCATGGTGTGGCAATTACTTTAAGAGCCAAAAAGGAGGGAATTACACCTCAACAAGTTGTTGACAAGTATCACAACATTATAAAGGAGTCGTTCGAGAAGTTTGGAATTGACTTTGACATATATTCAAGAACTTCATCACCAGTACATCATCAACTTTCAGCCGACATTTTTAAGAAGATGTATGAGAAGGGCTGTTTTGATGAGCAGGTTTCATCTCAGTATTACGATGAAGAGAATAAACAATTCTTGGCAGACAGATATATAATTGGCACTTGTCCAAATTGTAGTTTTGACAATGCTTACGGAGACCAGTGTGAGCGATGCGGAACATCTCTAAGCCCTTCAGAATTGATCAATCCAAGGTCGGCACTAAGTGGTGCCAAACCAGTACTTAAAGAGACAAAGCACTGGTACCTGCCAATGGACAAATATGAGCCTTGGTTGAAGGAGTGGATTTTAGACGGACATAAAGAATGGAAGGCCAATGTTTATGGCCAGTGCAAGTCGTGGTTAGATAATGGCTTGATGCCAAGAGCGATGACCAGAGACCTTGATTGGGGTGTGAAAGTCCCTGTAAAAGGAGCTGATGGTAAAGTTTTATATGTGTGGTTTGACGCACCAATAGGGTATATTTCTGCAACCAAAGAGTGGGCAGAGCAAAATGGGAAGGACTGGCAGCCTTATTGGCAAGATAAGGACACCAAATTGGTGCACTTTATTGGTAAGGATAACATTGTATTCCATTGTATAATTTTCCCAACCATTTTAAAGGCTGATGGAGATTTTATATTACCTGACAATGTTCCAGCCAATGAGTTTCTGAATCTAGAAGGCAATAAAATCAGTACCTCTAAAAACTGGGCGGTTTGGTTACACGAATATTTAGAAGATATCCCTGGCAAAGAGGATGTACTTCGGTACGCACTATGTGCGAATGCTCCGGAGACAAAAGATAATGATTTTACATGGAAAGACTTTCAAACAAGGAATAACAGTGAGTTAGTAGCTATTCTAGGCAATTTTGTAAACAGGGCGGCAGTACTTACGCAGAAGTATTATAACGGGGCTGTACCTGCGAAAGGTCAATTGTTTGATATAGATAATGACACTATAGCCAAAGTTAAAATGGCTCCTGATAAAATAGCCAAAGCCGTTGAGCAGTTTAAGTTTAGGGATGCTATGGCTGAATTAATTGACCTGGCACGGATAGGCAATAAGTATCTGGCAGATACAGAGCCATGGAAGTTGGTAAAGGAGGATGAAGAAAGGGTGAAGACTATCATGAACATTGCTCTTCAAATAGTTGCAAACCTTGCTATACTGGGAGAGCCATTTTTGCCTTTTACAGCTGCTAAATTAACAGGAATGTTAAATCTTGATAAACTTAAATGGAATGAAGCGGGGGGAATGGAAATATTGAAGGACGGTTCCACCGTGAACAAACCTGAGCTGTTGTTTGAGAAAATAGAAGACGATTTAATCGAAAAGCAAATACAAAAGCTTGAAGCTACTAAACAGAAGAATGATATGGAAAATGCACCGGTGACACCTTCAAAGGCTGAAATCACTTTTGATGATTTCATGAAAATGGATATTAGAATCGGTACAATCCTTGAAGCAGAGGCAGTTCCTAAATCTAAAAAGCTATTAAAGCTTAAAGTTGATACCGGTATTGATAAGCGAACTGTATTAAGTGGTATCGCGCAGCACTTTAGTCCTGAAGATATAATTGGTAAACAAGTATCAATACTTGTCAATCTGGCACCAAGAAACATCATGGGACAAGAGTCTCAGGGGATGATTCTTATGGCTGAAAATAAAGATGGAAGTCTGAAATTTGTAATGCCCTCTGATAAAGTGAGCCCGGGGTCAACTATCAGTTAAACTTAGCTGTCTTATCTTCAAAAGAAACATCTGATGCCTTCTTAATATGGAGCCTCAGAGTGACCACTAGCTCCTGGGCTCCAGCGGCCAGGGCAGCCTCTTGTGCACGTTTAACAACTGTCATAACTTCATCATAATGTCCTTCAATAACAGTTTCCATTGGGGTTACCATATACCTCAATCCAGATTGCTGAATGACTTTGATAGCTTCGTCTATTATAGGGTAAATAGGAAGGTGCTCCGTATGAGGTACAACCTGAAGGCCAGCATTTATTTTGTGATTTATCATGAAGATGATGTTTGTTTTTTAGGTAAAATGAGTTCTAAAGGTACTAGTCATTGAATTGGTTCATTGTTCTTGCAATACCAATGCTGGCAAATGAATAAATCATTTCAATGGCCTTGTCAATTTTTTCAGGAAGAAAATTGAACTCCTCTTTATTGAAATTACTCAGAACATAATCAACCTGCTGCCCTGGCCTGAAGTTGTTGTCTACCCCAAACTTAAGTCTGGGATAGTCTTGACCACCAGTTAGTTCTTCAATATTTTTTAGCCCATTATGACCGGCCGCAGATCCTTTGGCTCGCATCCTTAGTTTCCCAAAGGGAAGGGCAATATCATCAACAATGACCAAGATGTTCTCTTTAGGGATTTTTAATTCCTTCATCCAATAATTAACGGCCTTCCCACTTAAATTCATGTAGGTAGTAGGTTTTATAAGAAAAAGCTGCCTTCCTTTATGCTTCACTTCAGCAGTATTGGCATATCTTCCTGAGTTGAAGCTTACACCTTTGTCATCTGCCAATTTATCTAGCACGAGAAAACCAATGTTGTGTCTTGTCAGTTCGTATTCAGGACCAATATTTCCGAGCCCTACAATAAGGTGTTTCATAGGTTTAAAATAAAGCCAAAATTATGTTTTGAAAATGGTTAAACAAAAAATCCTGTTTCAGCTTAGCCAAAACAGGATTTGAGATTTTGCTTTTGTCAGAGTGCTTATTCAGCAGCGTCTTCTGCTGGAGCTTCTGCTCCTTCTGCAGCTTCTGCCTCTTCAGCTTCTTCTTCCTCTGCAGTTTTACCTCTAAGTGCCCTTGGTATTTCAACCACGGCAACAGAAGCAATTTTAGAATCTAAAATTTCAAAGTTATTTTCTTCTATTTCGCCCACTTTAAGTGCCTTTCCAAAATCAAGTTTTGAAATATCAACTGTAATAAAATCAGGGAAATGTTTAGGAAGTGCTTTAACCATTAAGTGTCTTCTCTTCTTGATCAATGATCCACCTTTAACAACTCCAGGAGATGTTCCTTCGAAGTGTACAGGTATTTTCATTTTCATTAGTTTGCCTTCAAATAACTGAAGGAAGTCAGCGTGAAGAATTACTTCACTTACTGGGTGGAATTGCGCTTCTTGAAGTATAGCTTGGTATTCTTTTCCTTCAATGTTTATATGAACGAAGTGTGCCAAATCAGTGTAAATTAATTCCCTGAAAAGGATCATTGGTGCATAAAAATGCACTTGCTCTTCGCCACCATAAATAACACATGGTACATGGCCTTCTGCTCTAAGCCTCTTGGCTTCAGCTTTGCCGAGATTTGCTCTGTTATACCCTATAATCTCAACTGTTTTCATAATATATTATATTTAATTAATGAGTTCTTTTTTAAACCGATTATGACTGAATGAACAATGAACTGATTGATTCATGATCGTGTATCTTTCTGATTGCTTTAGCAAACAGGTCAGCTACGGTTAATACTTTTATTTTAGACGAACTGCCTTTTAGTGGGAGTGTATCTGTAATAACCAGCTCTTCTAATACTGAGTTTTCAATGTTTTCATAAGCCTTGCCAGATAATACCGGGTGTGTTACTACGGCTCTAACTGAATTGGCACCTTTCTCCTTAAGAAGGGCGGCAGCCTTGCACATTGTGCCACCAGTGTCTATCAGGTCATCAACCATGATCACATCTTTGCCTTCTACTTCACCAATCAAGCGCATAGAAGCAACTTCATTTGCCCTTTCTCTATACTTATCGCAAACCACCATTTCTGCATTAAAGAACTTAGCAAAAGTTCTCGTTCTTTTTACACCACCAACATCTGGTGAAGCAAAAATAATGTTCTCTAAATTTAAGGCCTTTAGGTAAGGGATGAATATAGAAGTGCCATCCAGGTGATCTAACGGAATATCAAAAAATCCCTGAATCTGATCAGCATGCAAATCGCAGGTCATAATCCTATCCGCACCAGCCGCTGTTAACAGGTTAGCCATCATTTTGGCAGCAATAGCAACTCTTGGCTTGTCTTTTCTATCCTGTCTTGCATAACCAAAGTATGGCACCACTACAGTTACATACTTGGCACTTGCTCTTTTCGCTCCGTCAATCATGAGCAATAGCTCCAAGAAATTGTCAGCAGGAGGAAAAGTAGATTGGATTAAAAATACATCAGCACCACGAACAGATTCGTTGAAATAGGGACACATTTCCCCGTCACTGAATTTTTGTAGTGTAACTTCTCCCAGAGGTTTGCCATAAGACTGCGCTATTTTATCAGCAAGGTACTTAGTGGACTGACCTGAGAAAATTTTTACTGATGACATTTTTTAGTTTTAAGCTTAAAAACAAGGGCGAGCAGCTGCTCGCCCTTTTGTTGCCCGACTAGGGCTCGAACCTAGACTCTTCTGGACCAAAACCAGACGTGTTGCCAGTTACACCATCGGGCATTACTATTCCCCTTATTTTGGGATTGCAAATGTAAAATTTATTTTTAAAAATAATAAAGGCTGGAAGAAAAAAATCTAATTGTTATTATCAGATTTTTTCATTTGCTCCTCTAAGAAGCCATCAGCAAAAAATTGATACTTGTTAAGAATTGATTTTACGGCATTTCTAACTTGTTGATAATCATAAAAGTCAACCTTCTGATAAGTATCAGTGGCATAGCCTTGCCATATTGAAGAATTCATTTTTCGGTCAAAAACCTGAATGAGCAAGGTCCCATTTCTTAAATCAAAATTAAGTTTATCATATTCAAGGTCGCTGTCTCTTCTTTTTGACCAAACATTGATGTCCGGTTGATTATAACCTCTGAATTTAAGGCTGTCTTTATAGATGGCGTAGTTGAGATATAAATCCGGTTTGTTTTTCTTTCTTTTGTATCCGAGAAACTTCATGTGCTGCTCTATAGATGATCTAATATTGAGCGTATCATCACCTTGAAACTCATTTACAGAAAAAAAATCGTAGGTGTTATACTTATGAAATCTACCTTTAAAACTGTAGTCATACTCTACCGGGAGTTCTCTATAACTCATACAGGCACCTACACCAAAAACTATAAGAATTAAAACAACTGACTTCATGGTAATAGCTTTATAAAACCACGTAAAAGTTAGCTTAAAATCCTGATTCTGAGAAATAAATACTGTCAAAAAATCGACACTTCGCAATAATTATTTTTCTTCAATCCATTTTCTGGCATTCACAAATGGCTCGATCCATGGACTTACCTCATCCGAGTGTCTAGTGTCTGGGTAGTTAGCCCAGTTGTAAGGATATAAAGATCTCTCGAGGTGAGGCATTATTGCAAGGTGGCGGCCATCACTGGAGCATACAGCAGCAGCAGCTTGCTCAGATCCGTTTGGATTGCCAGGATACTGCTCATAACTGTACTTGGCAATAATGTTGTATTGAGACTCATCACCTGGAAGAACGAATTTGCCTTCACCATGAGCCAACCAGACACCTAACCTTGATTCAGATAATGTCTCGAACATCACTGAATTGTTTTGGGGAATATTAACATTGATAAATGCAGATTCAAATTTCCCAGAAGCATTATGGTGCATCTTTGGATGATTCGTCATTTCAGGGAATAATAATCCTAACTCCATCATCAACTGACAACCATTACATACACCCAAACTTAATGTGTCAGGCCTTGCATAGAAATTGTCAAGCGCTGTTTTTGCTTTTTCATTATATAAGAATGCACCTGCCCAGCCTTTAGCAGAACCTAAAACATCAGAATTTGAGAAGCCTCCGACAAAAGCAATGAAGTTGACATCTGATAAATCTTCCCTGCCAGAAATCAAATCAGTCATGTGGATGTCTTTCACATCAAACCCTGCCAAATGCATGCACCAGGCCATTTCCCTGTCACCATTTACACCTTTTTCACGGATAATGGCGCCTTTTATTCCTGACTTAACTTTTCTGTTTTTATCTAAGTTGTAGCTTGAAAGCTTTCCAGTGAAGTCTTTAGGGAAGGAATAGTGTAATGGTTGATTCTTGTAATTATTGAATCGGTCATCAGCATGTGACTTTCCACTTTGTTTAGTGTCAAGCAGATAGGAAGTTTTAATCCAAGTGTCTCTTAATGCATCAATTTCCAATGATAATTTTTTACTGCCACAAGTAATTTCCAATGTTCTGCCTTGTACAGGATTTCCGATATTGATTGCTTCTACACCTTTTTGCTTCAATTCTTCAATTACCTGATCTGCATTTGCTGCCTGAATTAAAACTGCTGGCTTTTCAGTGAAAAGTGTTTTTGCTAAATCTGGCCCCTTGATCTTGTTAAGGTCAATTTTTAAACCTCCTGTTTGGTTAGGAAATGTCATTTCCAGAAGCGCTGTTACAATGCCACCAGCTGAAATATCATGGCCCGCTAACACTTTACCTGAATCAATTAAGTCTTGAATGGTATTAAATGCATTTTGGAAGTATTGGCTATCTTTTACACTTGGTGACTGAGAGCCGATCTTGTTGAGCACTTGGGCAAATGAACTGCCACCCAAATGCGACTCATCTTTTGATAAGTCTATATATAATATTGATGAATCAGCGTTATTTACAATGTTTGGACTAATCACCTTATTGACATCCTCAACTTCACCTATGGTGCTGATAATTACGGTTCCCGGTGAGTAGACCACCTTTCCGTCAGGATATTTCTGGGTCATTGACAAAGAATCTTTTCCTGTAGGAATGTTAATACCAAGTTCTTGAGCAAAATCACTGATGGCCTTTACGGCTTCGTATAATCTGGCATTTTCACCTTCATTTTTGGCTGGCCACATCCAGTTGGCACTTAATGAAACTCCTTTTAACCTATTGGTTAAAGGAGCAAAGATCAGGTTTGTTAGGGACTCAGCAATTGCCAGTCTTGAGCCAGCAACAGGATCAACCAAGGCAGCAATTGGTGCATGACCAATAGAGGTGGCCACACCCTTGTTGCCTTTGTAATCAATGGCCATTACCGCCACATCATTCAATGGCAGTTGTATTTCTCCACAAGTCTGCTGTTTTGCCACTTTTCCCGTAACAGATCTGTCCACTTTATTGGTTAACCAGTCTTTACAAGCTACTGCCTCAAGTTGAAGTATTTGTTCTATGTATTCTGTGATTTTATCTTCAGAGTAAGATAAATCTTCGAATGAAGATTTCACAAGACTGTCTTCAAGAATGGTTTTAGGAGAGGAGCCAAACATATGGCTCAAGTCCCAATCAATGGCATTCTTTTTAGTTATCTTATTTTCAAACTTAAAATGTCCATCACCAGTTACTTCGCCAACATTATAGAAAGGAGCCCGTTCCCTTTCGGAGACTTCTTTTAAAGTTTGAATGTCTTTACTTTTCATCACAAGGCCCATGCGTTCTTGTGATTCATTACCAGCAATCTCTTTATCAGAGAGGGTTGGATCACCGATTGGAAGTGCATGGATGTCTATGGTTCCGCCCGTTTCTTCTACAAGCTCAGAAAGGCAATTTAAATGCCCTCCAGCACCATGATCATGTATTGATACGATTGGATTGTTATCACTTTCCTGCATCGCTCTAATAGCATTCATTGCTCTTTTCTGCATTTCAGGATTAGATCGTTGTATTGCATTGAGTTCAATACTATTGCCAAATTCTCCTGTAGCTACTGAAGATACGGCACTGCCGCCCATTCCTATACGGTAATTATCGCCACCAAGGATCACAATTCTATCACCTTTTTCAGGAGTATCTTTTTTGCTATCTTTTTCCTTACCAAACCCAATACCACCAGCCTGCATAATCACCTTATCAAAGCCGTAGTTCTTACCGTTTTCGGTATGCTCAAAAGTCAGGAGACTTCCGCATATTAAAGGCTGACCAAATTTATTCCCAAAGTCTGAAGCACCATCAGAAGCTTTGATCAAAATATCCATAGGGGTTTGGTATAGCCACTTCCTTTCTTCCATTCCATTCTCCCAGGATCTGTCTTTTTCTAGGCGCGAATAGGAGGTCATATAAACGGCTGTTCCTGCCAAAGGAAGACTACCTTTTCCACCAGCCAGCCTGTCCCGTATCTCTCCCCCAGACCCTGTGGCAGCGCCATTAAATGGCTCTACTGTAGTAGGGAAATTATGTGTCTCAGCTTTTAAGCTAAGTACGGTGTCAATATCTTTCGTTTCAAAGAAGTCTGCTTTGTTTTGAGTGGCAGGAGCGAACTGCTCTGCTTTTGGCCCTTTTACAAATGCAACATTATCTTTATAGGCAGAAACTATATAATTAGGATTTTTCTCAGAGGTCTTTTTTATCAATTTGAATAGAGAACTTTCCATCTCTTTACCATCAATAATAAAAGTACCATTGAAAATTTTATGTCGGCAGTGCTCTGAGTTAACCTGAGAGAATCCAAATACCTCTGAATCTGTCAATGGACGACTCAATTGTTTTGCAACACCTTCTAAATATGAGATTTCTTCACCACTGAGCGCCAAACCTTCTTTTTGGTTGTATGCTGATATATCAGAAATCTCCAATACTGGCTCTGGATCATGCTCTATTGTAAATACCTTTTGATCTAAACCATCATAAATCACCTCTAGCATAGAGTCGAAATGATAATCTTCAGACCAGGGTTTGAATTCTTCTATTCGATCAATGCCTGAAATTCCCATGTTCTGTGTGATCTCCACGGCATTAGTGCTCCATGGAGTAATCATTTCTTTTCTTGGGCCAATAAACTTCTCAGCAAGAGCTTCATTGTTAATGATTTCTGCTTCGCCAAAAAGCCAAACAAGTTTGTTAAGATCGCTGTCGGTTAGTGTGGTTTTTAATCCTACTGCATAGACATTATTGCTACGACTTCGGAAAAACTTGATCATGAAATAGAAGGTTTGAGTGGGTCAAATTTTACAAGCGCAAAAGTAGTTAAAAGAATTTATTTTAACATCTGAAATGACCACGCGATAACCTAAGAAAATAATTCTGTTAAGAATTAAAAAATGATTATTCGAGAGTAGAATTAAAAATGTGCTTTATAGTTTTTGTCGTCCTGCCAGAAAGCATAGCATTTTTCGATTTGCTCGTTTCTAAAGTCCTCGTCTTTTTTGAGTTCTTTCCATTCGCCCATCTCCAGGCGCTCACAAAGTTTGAAGAAGCGATCACCCTGACCATTTCTTTTGTCCTGAACAAGTGCGCTTAAAAGTGGCCGCTTGCTTTCGTGCTCATCTTCAGAAATTTCATCCAAAATTTCTCCAAGCAACTGCTTTTCATGCTTGATGTCGAGGTTGAGGCCTAGCTCTGTTTGGTTAATAAGTCTTCTGTAGGGGATGGGAGAATCTCCCTTACGTGCTAAAGAAATTAAGTGGTTTCTAACTCTTGCGTTCATCTGTTTTCTGCTTACAAGCGGAAAACTACTCAATTTGTCTTAAAAATGCAGCTACATGAGGAATTAGGTTATTATGTCCGCATTCCAAGGTATGAAGATCATAGTCTTTCAGCTTATGAAGTAGCTTGTTCATTCCTTCTTCAGTTATGATTTTATCATAGCTTCCCAAAAACATGGTGACTTCAATATTATGTGTATTGACCAGCTTGCCGATATATTTCATGTCAGACTTGAGGTCTTTAAAGATCACCCATGAATAATAAACCCTTCGTCTTTTTCTTGCCGAATTCATTTGTGAGGCAGCGAACTTAGAAATACTCTTATCCAACAGCCCTATTGATTTTACAAGGTTCAATATTTTAAAAAACCTGTTCGGTTTTACGATCATGGTTTTAAAATAATTTTGAAAAATCAGCGGATAGGTGGCGAGGTTATACCACATCTGCGTTTTTATGCCATCTGGTGCTATAAAGGTTATCTCCTTTATCTTATGAGGAAATAACTCCAGAGTGGTTAGTGCAAATTTTCCTCCCAGGCTGAAGGCCATCAAAGAAAAATCATTGATTTTCTCTTTTTGAAAAAATGCTTGTAAAATCTTTTGCCATTGCTGCTTAGTCAATTTATTATTTGGCTCTCCCCAATGACTTTTTCCATGATAAAAAAGATCGAAACTGTAAATTGTATATACATTTGACCAAGAATCAGCAATTGGCTTAAAACTGCTGCCATCTAAACCAAAACCATGAAACGCCAGTTTTGTCTTAATGCCATTACCCATTTTATAATAATGGATGACGTGATCTTCATATGTTAAAAAGTGACTTGTCATAAATTATTTTTAAACATATAAAATATTTTCGGGAGTCATCCGACTTATAAATCAGATGGCCCAACAAAACACTTCCATATTAACCTACTCTATGAAAAAAAGGCAGGAAGAGACTATTAATCAAGAGCGTGGAAAACTTCTAGGTTTCATCAGGTCCAGAGTTAGTAACCTGGAAGATGCTGAAGATATTCTGCAGGATGTGTTGGAGCAATTTGTTGATAGCGGTGAAATAAAAACCATAGAGAAGGCCTCTTCCTGGCTGTTCAGGGTTGCTGCAAATAAGATTGTTGATCTGTATCGGTATAGAAAGGTGCGCAGCAATCAGGTTACTTTAAATGAGGAGGACGATGATGAGAATGCACCTTTAATGCTCAAAGATATTTTACCAGATCTTGGGCAGACTCCAGAGGAGAAATATTTTCAGGAGATACTTTCTGAAGAAATAATGACAGCAGTTGATCAATTGCCTGAGCTGCATAGGGAGGTTTTTATACTTCATGAATTGGAAGACTATAGTTTTAAACAGATTGAGGAGAAGTTAAGCATTCCTATTAACACACTTATATCAAGGAAACGGTATGCCGTGTTGGCGTTAAGAAAAAAATTAGAAGAAATATATAAAGAGATATAATCATGAGATATTCAAAAGGAAAGAAGATTTTATTCGCGATACTGATTATCCCCGTGGTGATTTTTGTATTCGTGACCGTGGTGATGTACTTATGGAATTGGTTGATTCCAGAATTGTTTAATGGCCCTGTAGTTACTTTTTGGCAGGCCTTTGGTCTGATACTGCTTTCCAAAATCCTTTTTGGTGGGTTTAAAGGAGGAGGACATAGGTCTGGACCATCAAAATGGGGAGGTAATTGGAAACAAAAATTTAAAGATATGTCCCCTGAAGAGCGAGTGGCTTTTAAAGAAAAATGGGCTAATAAGTGGAATTGTGGAAGAACAAACGATTTCGAAAATGAAACTTCTAAAAGTCTGGAAAATCCTGAAAAATAATTAATAAAAATTTATTCAATCTACTGCAACCTATTGATTTATGAGCCGTTGAGCACATTATAAACTACGGAAACTTTAAATATGCTAAAAGTTTCCGTAGTTTTGCGAGCTAATTTAAAAGGCGCATGAGCATTGAAGAAAAGATAATAATAGGAGCAGGAGAGTTGTTCAAAAAATACGGAATACGAAGTGTTTCTATGGACGACATTGCCAGACACCTTTCCATTTCAAAAAAGACCATTTATCAGTACTACAAAGATAAAGATGAGATTGTATCGTTGTCATTAAAGAAACATCTCGAGTATGAGAAACAGGAGTATGATCAAATATTTAACAATACAAATAATGCCATTGAGGAATTGGTGAATGTATCAAAATGTATGCGTCAGGACTTTAGGGATATGAAACCTTCATTAATATTTGATATGCAAAAATATCACCCTAATGCATGGAAAATCTGGTTAAGCTTTAAAAATGAATACATCAAAAATCAGGTAATGGAAAACCTTAAAAGAGGAATGGCAGAAGGTTATTTCAGGGAAGATATCAATCCTGACATTCTAGCCAGGCTAAGGGTAGAGCTTGTTCAGCTTGCATTTGATGAAGATGTATTTCCGGCTGACCAATATAATTTAAGGGACTTGCAACTACAGTTTTTCAATCATTTCGTTCATGGGATAGTGACCGAAAAAGGAAGAAAATTATATCAAAAACACATTAACAGTGAAAATTCAAACCAACATAAATAAATCAGGAATGCTAAAGAAAATAACTATTACCGCATTCATTATTATCATTTGCACTTTCAATATCAGGGCGCAGAATGATTCGGAAGTAATGAGTTACTCATTGCAAGAGTGTATTGATTATGCTTTGGAGCATAATCAGAACTTGATTAATGCAGCATTTGAAAAAGATATTGCTGATACTCAAGTAAAGGAAACCTTAAGTAGGGGATTGCCTCAAGTTAATATTAACTCAGGCCTTAACTATAACTATGAATTACAAAAGTCATTGTTGCCAGCTACAATTTTTGATCCTAATGCAGCGGCTGGTGAAGAGATTCAATTCGCCTTTGGCCAGGCATATGATGGAAATATAGCTTTAAGTGCTTCGCAACTTTTGTTTGATGGTTCATTTTTTGTCGGTTTGCAAGCTGCCAAGACATATAGGGAGCTTTCTTCAAAAGAACACATTAAGACACAGATTGATGTTGTTGAGGCTGTTTCTAAGGCTTACTACAATGTATTGGTTAATCAGGAGCGTCTTGAACTTTTGGATGTAAACCTGTCAAGGTTAGATTCTTTACTTAGAGATACCAAGGGCTTGGAGAAAGAGGGCTTTGCTGAAAAGATTGATGTATCCAGAATACAGGTGCAGTATAACAATCTTAAAGTTCAGGTGAGCAACACAAAGCAACTTCTTGAATTAAGTAATGACTTGTTAAAGTTTCAGATGGGGGCCGGTCAGGATAGTGATTTGACTTTAACTGATAAACTGGAGGAAGTTGATTTTACTGTGATTGAAGAATCAGGTTTTGATTACAACGAAAGGATTGAGTATTCTCAGCTACAAACTAATCTGGCTTTGGTTAATCTGGACATGAAGAATAACAAGGTTCAGTTTTTTCCAACATTGTATGCCAATTTTAACTATGGTTACAATACTCAAACAGGACAGTCTGATCAGCTTTTTAAAGGCAGCCGTTGGTTAAACTTTGGCGCTGTGGGCCTTAGTCTAAGCATGCCAATATTTGATGGATTCTTGAAAAGCAGTAGAATTCAAAAAAACAGGATACAAGCTAAACAAATAGAGCAGTCATTTGACCTTTTGGAGAATTCAATTGACTTAGAAATTAAGCAGGCAAAAGTTAACATGAACACAGCCATTGATAACATGGTCGTGCAAAAGGAGAATGCTGCCTTGGCTCGTGAGATCTATGATATCGCTAAAATAAAGTATCAAGAAGGTGTAGGTAGCAATCTTGAAGTAACAAATGCCGATGCCGATTATAAAGAAGCACAAACAAATTATTATGATGCCTTATATGCTGCTTTGGTTGCCAAAGTAGAATTAGAAAAGGCATACGGAAGACTTAACAAATGAAAAACTATCCTAGATATATAACAACTATGAAATCAACATCAACTATATTTTTGCTGTTCATCGTTTTGATGTCAGCATGCGGAAACCCGGATGAAGGTTCTGTGAGCGCCATAATTTCTAATGGAAATTTGGAGGAATTAAGGGCCAAGAAAAAAGAACTAGCATCACAACTGGCTGGCCTGGAAGAGGAAATAGCACTTTTGGATGCAGCAATTGGTGAAAAAGCAGGTAATAAGAAACTGTCGTTAGTTACTACCCATAAAGCCAGTGTCTCAAATTTTGATCATTATGTAGAACTTCAGGGTGATGTAACTACACAGCAAAATGTGCTTGTTTATCCTGAGGCAGCAGGTACGCTTTTGAAAGTGTATGTTAAAAAGGGACAGCGTGTGAATAAGGGTCAGTTGCTCGGGTCTATCGATGATGGAGGAATGAGCAGTCAGTTAGCACAAATGGAAACGCAGTTGGCACTGGCAGAAACTACCTTTAAAAGACAGGAGAGGCTTTGGGAACAAAAAATTGGTACTGAGATTCAATACCTTCAGGCAAAGGCCAACTATGAGTCACTTGAGAACAATGTAAAGCAGTTTAAAGGTCAGTTAAGCAAGTTTTCGATTATGGCACCTTTTTCAGGTATTATCGATGATGTGATCAAAGATCAGGGTACGGTGGTAGCACCTGCGGGTCCTGGTTCTGAAGTATTCAGAATTGTGAACTTATCTGATATGTATATTGAGGTTGATGTTCCGGAATCTTACATAGCCAATGTTGTTCCAGGCAAAACAGTTAAGGTGTTCTTTCCAATCTTGAACAAAACTATTGAGTCTAAAATAAGACAGACTGGCAACTACATCAATCCAAACAACAGATCATTTACAATTGAAGTGCCCGTGCCAAATCCTGATGGAAAAATCAAGCCTAACATGACGGCTAAGGTGCATATCAATGACTATAATAATCCACAGGCAATCCTCATTCCTCAGAGTATCATTTCTGAAAATGCTGAAGGTGAACAGTATGCTTATATCGCCTCTGATATTAAAGACAATGTAGGGGTTGCACATAAAAACATTATCACCACTGGTAAAACCCAAGGAGATTTCGTGGAGGTATTGTCAGGTTTAAATGCTGGTGATAATGTTATTGAAGAAGGTGCGCGAAGTGTAAAAGATAATCAACAGGTTAAAATTTTAAATAAATAACCGAAATGAGTAATCAAAATAAGAAAGTAGATAAAGAGTTCCGATTGGCTTCATGGGCCATTGATAATCCGTCTGTGATCTGGGTGATGATCGCATTGTTTTTCCTGATCGGATTGTCCTCTTATTTCGCTATGCCTCGGGAAGATTTTCCTGAGATCAAGGAAACGAAAATTTATATAAGTACACCTTTCCCTGGTAATACTGCCGAAGATATAGAAAGGCTTATTACAGATCCGCTGGAAGATGTTCTTAAGAATATTAGTAATGTGGTGGAGGTTATTTCTACATCACAAGAGGACTATTCTATTATTACGGTAGAGTTTGATGAGGATATTACTGTTGAAGCCGCCAAGCAAAAGGTGAAAGATGAAGTGGATGGTGAGAAAGCGGGTGAAGACTGGCCTTTATTTAATGGAGCTAAGGTAGAGCCTAATGTATTCGACCTTAATTTATCAGAAGAGCAGCCAATCATGAACATCAATATTACAGGTGACTACCCTGTTGACAAGTTGAAGGAGTTTGGTGAGTATCTTGAAGATGAGATAGAAGACCTTCCTCAAATCAAGCAAGTTGATATTAGAGGAGCACAGGAGAAAGAAGTTGAGGTAGCTGTGGACATCTATAAGATGATGGCTGCTAAAGTGAGCTTTGATGATATAACTCAAGCTTTAGGTAATGGCAATATGACCATGTCTGCTGGTAACTTAAAAACCAGCGGACAAAGAAGGACCGTAAGGATTTTAGGGGAGATAGAAAAACCTTCAGAGCTTGAAAATTTTGTGGTTAAAACAGAAAATGGAGCCCCTGTCTATCTCAAAGATGTGGCTAAAATAAGTTTTAGTGATAAAGAGAAAACGACTTTTGCCCGTGAGTTTGGCAGCAGTGTGGTTATGCTGGACGTAAAGAAACGTGCAGGAAAGAACATGATTGAGGCTGCTAATCAGATCAGGGAAATAATTACCAAAGCGCAGGAAGACACTTTTCCGCAAGATCTGGAGATTTCTATTTCCAATGACTCATCATCAAGAACCTTGAATCAGGTAGAAGACCTTGTTAACAATATCATTTTTGGTATCCTGCTAGTGGTTACCGTATTGATGTTCTTCCTGGGATTTAGAAATGCTTTGTTTGTTGGTTTCGCAATACCGATGTCAATGTTCATGTCTTTCATGATACTTTCATTGTTAGGTTATACTCTTAATACCATGATCCTGTTCGGACTTATTATGGGACTTGGTATGCTTGTGGATAATGGTATTGTGGTTGTTGAGAATGTGTATCGTTTGATGGAAGAAGAGGGCATGACTAAGATTGAGGCTGCCAAAAAGGGCATTGCTGAGATTGCTTATCCTATCATTATATCTACCATAACAACGGTGGCAGCCTTCGTGCCTTTGGGTCTGTGGCCGGGCATTTTTGGTCAATTTATGATCTATTTCCCAATTACGCTGTCAGTGGTTTTAGGTTCGTCATTGTTTGTTGCCATTTTCATGAACTCAATGCTTGTTTCCAGATTTATGGAAGTAGGCAACAAGGTTCTGAAAACAAAGCAGTTGATAAGAACTTCTGCAATACTGCTGGTTTTCGGGATTTTTATCCTGGTTGTTGGGGGTGCTATGAGAGGTCTGGGTACAATCATGGTTTTTACTGCTATCTTACTTTGGCTGTATAAGTATGGCATAAAAAGAGTGGCTAACCATTTTCAGAAAAACACTTTGGTGAAATTTGAAAACTGGTATGCAAGAAGAATTACCCACGCTTTGAAAAAGAACAATGTTTATTGGTATTTCGGGGCAACAGTGTTTATGCTTATTGCAGCTTTTATGGCCTTTGGTATGTCCGTTGGGTCTGGAAGGACTAAAATCGAGTTTTTCCCTGACAACACACCTAACCAGATCATAGTCTACATAGAATACCCACAAGGTACTGCTATTGAAAAAACCAATGCCTTGACTAAGGAAATTGAGCAGCGTGTTTATGGCATTCTCAATGATCCAGAGTATATGGATGATGGTTTTAATTACCTGGTAGAGTCCTCTGTTTCTCAAGTGGGAGAAGGTGCTGGTAACCCTCAAACCGATGGTGGTTCTTCTGCGGAAATGCCTCACAGGGGAAAGATTACAGCTTCTATGCGCGAGTTTAAATACAGAAGAGGTAAGGACACGGAAAAGTTGAGGGGCAAAGTTCAAGAAGCATTGAGAGGTATATATCCGGGTGTGGCTATTTCGGTTGAGAAGGAAGCCGCTGGCCCTCCTGCCGGATATCCCATTAACCTCGAACTTGAAGGCCCTGATTACGATCAATTGATTGTGGAGGCGGAAAAGATTAGAAATTTTATCAATACAAAGAATATTGGTGGTATTGAAGAGTTGAAAATCGATGTTAACAAAGGAAAACCTGCAATGCAGGTAGTAGTTGACCGTGAAAAAGCAGGTGAATTAGGTGTAGCCGTTGGGCAGGTAGGAAACCAGCTGAGGAGGTCACTTTTTGGGGAAAAGGCAGGTGTTTATAAAAAGGATGGCGATGATTATGACATCAATGTAAGGTTTAATGAAGACTTACGATATAACACCAGTGCACTATTTAACCAAAACATAATTTTCAGGGATCAGTCTTCTGGCCAAATCAAGGAAGTGCCTATTTCTGCGGTGGCTACCCAGAAAAACACTTCGGCCTTTAGTGCTATTAAGCATAGGGACAAGAAACGAGTGGTGACTATATATTCAGGCCTTCAGCCTGGTTTTACTGATGCAGCAGCTATTGTTTCAGAGATTCAGCAGGAAATGCAAGAATACAAGGACATGCCCAAGGAAGTGAAAATTGATTATACTGGTCAGATTGAGGAGCAGAACAAGCAGATGGCCTTTTTAATGAGTGCTTTCTTTGGAGGCCTTGGATTGATAATTCTGATTCTTGTATTCCAATTCGGAGGGGTTTCTAA
Organism: Fulvivirga sp.; assembly: GCF_040218215.1. Classification (NCBI taxonomy): domain Bacteria; kingdom Pseudomonadati; phylum Bacteroidota; class Cytophagia; order Cytophagales; family Fulvivirgaceae; genus Fulvivirga; species Fulvivirga sp. The sequence goes on along the minus strand of NZ_JAVJQL010000014.1, from coordinate 317,967 downwards.
ACCTTTGATTATTCTTTTAGCGATATTCTTGAGTTTTATCGGAGTATTTGGTGGGTTGATGATTACAGGCTGGTCATTTGTTATTATGATGACCATGATGGGTATCATATCCCTGGCGGGTATTGTGGTAAACAATGGTGTTGTGCTACTTGACTATACGCAGCTGCTCATTGATAGAAGGAAAGAAGAGCGCAGTATGGACTCAACAGAAATGCTCACCAAAGAGGAGGTTAGGGAACTTATAATCAAAGGAGGAAAGGCCAGGCTGCGTCCTGTGCTACTTACCGCAATTACAACAGTTTTGGGGCTTATACCATTGGCGATAGGTTTAAATATCGACTTCTTTTCATTGGTAACTGAGTTTGACCCTAAGATCTATATGGGTGGTGATAACGTGATATTCTGGGGCCCATTGGCATGGACAGTAATCTTCGGTTTGATAGTCGCTACATTCCTAACCCTTATTATAGTTCCTGTTCTGTTTACTATCGTTTATAGAATGAAGTTCTGGATTTGGGGTAGAAAGGCTAACAAAAAGGTTCAGGCAGCTGTTGCTTAGTTGAAGGATGAATAGAATCTTAATTATATCTCTGCTGTTGGCTGTGCTTTTTGCCATAGACTGGTATGTCTATCAGGGAGCCTTACTGGCCATAAAGGGCACATCCAACAGCTTGAGAAATGTTGTTAAATATGGTTATTGGTCACTTACGGTAATTACATTTTCGATCATCATATTTTACAATTTCGGAAATCCAGACTGGCTAAAGGGTACTTCCAGAAGCCTGATATTTACTGGAATTTTTATCAACTACTTTTCAAAGGTTTTTGCGGCTATATTCCTGTTTGGAGGGGATTTAGTGCGTGGCGTTAAATGGGTGGTGTCATTATTTCAAAACCCGTCTCCATCAGCTGGTGGCAATACTATACCCCGCTCAGAATTTTTGGCTAAAACGGCTATGGTTGCAGGCACACTTCCCTTAGTGGCCATGAGCTGGGGAATAATTTCCGGTGCACACGATTATCGGTTTAGACGTAAGACTATTTATTTGCCTAATCTTCCTAAGTCATTTGATGGAATAACAATAGGGCAAGTCTCAGATATCCATTCAGGAAGTTTTTTCAATAAAACAGCAGTAAAAGGTGGTGTCGAGATGATGATGAAAGAGAAACCTGACCTGCTTTTTTTTACAGGGGATTTGGTTAATAATGAATCATCAGAGGTAGAAGAGTATATAAACATATTTGACAAACTGAAAGCACCTTTAGGCGTGTACTCTGTGACCGGGAACCATGATTATGGTGACTATAAAAATTGGAGCTCGCAGGCTGAGAAGCAGCAGAATTTTAAAGATTTGATAGAAGCTCACCGTTTGATGAATTATGACCTGTTGATGAACGAGAATAGGTATATTGAATTGGGAGGGGAGAAGGTAGCCATCTTGGGCAATGAAAACTGGGGAGCTGGTAGGTTTGCCAAATATGGTGATTTATCAAAGGCCTATGAAGGCACTGAGGAGGCTGCAGTAAAGATACTATTGTCTCATGATCCGAGCCACTGGGACGCACAGGTTAAGCCAAATTATAAAGACATTGACCTTATGTTTGCTGGTCATACACATGGCTTCCAGTTTGGCGTTGAACTGGGTGATTTTAAATGGAGCCCATCTCAATATGCTTATAAACAGTGGGCGGGTTTATACACTGAGGGCAATCAGCATTTGTATGTCAATCGTGGATTTGGCTATATTGGTTATCCTGGCAGGGTGGGTATGCCACCAGAGCTGACCATCATTACTTTGAAAAGTGGTAATAAAGTGTAATGTTTAGTTGCAATAATGTAAACTATAATTTACAATTGTATAATTATAGTTTACATTAATATGAGATTACAGATTTTGCCTTTTCAGTTTAAATATTTCGGGCTTCTACTAGCACTGATCTTTGCAGGTCCTACATGGTTATCAGCATTCATGGACGGTTTTCACTCACTGCCTGAAGATACAAATGCTTCCCAGCATCTTTCGTCCTTTTTTAAATCAAACACAGCTGAAATCTTAGGTTATGTTGGTTTGATGGTTTATGTTCTTTCTCAGGATAGAATTAAGGATGAATATTTGACGAAAATTAAGGGTGATAGCCTTCAAATAGTCTTTTTTGGCACCTTAATTTTTATTATCATAAGATTAATTCTTCAAGGGGATTGGGATATGTCAGCTACTTATTTATTTGAAGCTCAGGTATTTATTTTTCTTATTTTAAATAAGATTCGAAAAGTTATAATATTGAGCAAATGAAAAATCTGATTAAGGTTGAAAGGGCTAGATGTAACTTATCCCAGAGTGATCTTGCAGAAAAAGTTGGTGTTACTAGGCAAACAATCTATGCTATCGAAAATAGACGCTTTACACCTTCTGTAATATTGGCATTCAAAATTGCTCAGGCTTTAAATATATCAATTGAAAATTTGTTTGAGTTAGAAGAAGAAGACTAAAGCAAAAGCCCTGACTGTTCAGTCAGGGCTTTTTCATCAACACCACACTTTCCATTTGTCAATAGGCCCTGTCCACTTCACCTTTTCCATAAACTTTTTTAACCACGTTTTTGGTTTGGCCCTTATGTTTTAAAACACCACTTCCAAATACGGTGGCATCTAATTCATCAGAGACATTAATATTGCAGTTGCCGGAGCCACTCAATGCTGCTTGAGCACTTTGAATCTCGCATTCAAAGGCATTCAAACTACCTGATCCGCTAATATCAATTGCATTATTTGAGGCATATCCTTTGAGTTTTATAGAGCCGGCACCTGATATCTTCGTAGTGAGCATCCTGCCTTTTACGTCTATTTCTATTGAGCCCGGCCCGCTTACCCCAAGATCAAGGTTATTGGATGCAATTGAATTTTCACTAATAATCTTTCCACCTCCATTTACCTTCAGTTGGTTAATATCCCGCACACTGATATACACATTCATAGTTGGGGCAATTTTTATATTATCAATCTTAGCCCACACACTGGCATTAGGGTCTTCCTTTTTTTGTTTTACATTAATATGAAGAATACTATTTTCTACTTTGAATTCGCTGATGCTATAAATTTCAGAAAGCACCTCAACAGTTACTTCCTGCTTGTTTGACTGTTTGAGGTAAACAGTATAATTGGAGTTGACATATATGCTTTGAAATTCACCAAGCTCAATAGTTTTTCTGGTTACATCCTGGCCAACGGCCAATGCATTGATTGTAATGAACATGCAAAATAAAAGCATGTATTTACTGATGTTTATCATATATCTTTTAATTGTTATATGCTAAACTTATATACATTAACCTGTAACCGAAAGGGCAAATCTACGAACCGTAAATAGCTTAGATTATTCTTTTGTCCAGTCGTCAGATGAAGAAACCCCTAGTTTTCCATCTTTGTATTCCATGATAAAATCCAGCAGGATTTCGGTTTTGCAACCTTGGAATTTAGTTTCGCTGGTACTTTTTAGAAGTATAGGGTATGATTTTCCGTATTCGCGGTTAAATGTAACAATGGAGCCATTATCCTTTAGGAGGAAGCCCCATTCTATTTGTATGGCACCCTTTTTACAAGTTACAGGGGCAAAACCGAATACATCATAATTATATATCCCGGTGCCATTTTCGTTAAGTGTCAGAAATCCCGTTTTTCTTCCCTTATAGGTGCCGTAGAATTTGCCGTCAACATCATAGGTTGTATTTACCTTCGACCCGTTATATTCAAAATAACGGGTCTTTTCGGTTGTGATCATTAACACCAATAAGGTGACAAACAGTAGCTTCATTGTTTAAAATGGTAAATCATCTTCATTTTCCGATACCCATCCTGGCTCCTCAGTAGGCATATCTGGTGAAGCAGGAGGTGCTCCGGCAGAACCTGTAGAAGCGTTTACTCCATCAATTTTCCATGCCTGTAGAGAGTTGAAATACTTAACACCACCTTTTGGGTCGTTCCATTTTCTGCCTTTGATATTAAAGTAAACATCAATTTCGTCACCTGACTTAAAAGTATCCAGTAAAGCGCATTTGTCCTGAATGGCCTCAAATTTTACAAACTCTGGGTATTGTGGGTTTTCAGCATATTCTATAACAAATTCACGTTTTTTGAATGAATCTGATATTTGTTGGGTGTCCGAAACTTCTAGTAGCTTTCCTTTAATATTCATCTGCAATCTTTGTTTAATAGTTTGTCAGCAAAGTTATAATTACACATTTGTAATGTACAGCTATCATTTCTTTTTTCTAAAAATCAATTTAAAAATTACTATAAATAATATCCCACCAATGGCCAGAGCTAGTAAAGTGGGGGCATCTATAAGATCTACTGCATGCATTTTTTAAAAATTAATCCTCAGTTGAAATTTAAAATCCGTTCTTTTATTTCCTTCAATTTGCTCTAGTCCGGTGCCTATTGTATCCCTGTCACGATAATTTGTTTGGGCATACTTGATCCAAAAGGTTATTCTTTTAATTGGTCTGTACTGAATCAAAACATAATGTCTCGATGCTGTGCCCGAATAGGCGGGTACTGAGAATGCGTAAAGCAAATCCCTTTCATAAGCATATTGAGCATTGTTGAAATCATCGGTACCAAAAATAGCATACCTTCCGCTAATTCGAAATTTACCAAAATCTAAATTCATATCCTGCCAAATGGCAAAACCTTCCGTCAACTTATTGTTGAAATCATAAGAGCTCCATTGTACTCTTGATTTGAAAGATAACCAATCATTGGCCGGAAAATCCAAGTTAACGGTATAGTTTCTTTTCTTGCCTAAAAGTGGGAATCTAATGACCTCTTCCTGATCATTGGCCGATGGGTTATGATCCTTGGCCTGCTCTCTAAATTGAAAAAATAATAAGGTATTTCTGGTTGGTCGGTAGCTAACCCTGCCAAGGTATTCAAACCCTGTGGAGGGCGCATTTATTGATGATGTTAACCATTGGTACCGAAATGAGTCGAAGTAGCCAGTAAATTCAACCTTCCTAAAAGGTTTATATTTCATGCCCCAATACCAGCCTTGCTCGTTAATATTTCTGGTAGATTCACCAAAGGCATTGCCATAAAGAGAATGAAAGTCTTTATCATAATTTCTTAAAACCATAGATGTTTCAAGTCTCGAATTTAAGTTGATGATGACTCCGATAACCCCTCCAAAACCACCACTCTTTGACATTGCACCCTCTGCAAAAAGGCTAATATTTTGCCAGTTATAATCTCCAAAAAGGCCAATGTTATAATTTGAAGTACCTTTAAATTCAAAATTGTTATAAACTCGCTCTGCTCTTATTAGGCGTGTACTAAATTCATTGATAATAAAAGTGCTGCCCAAAGTCAATGGGTGTTTAGAGGGTTGGTAAAGAAGTGTTCCTCCATAGTTACTTTCCACAACCTTGTCTTTTGCATTGAGCTCAGCATCTGTTCTATGAAAACCTGACTGCTGTATGGAAGTGATAAAGTTTTCCCTTTCCAAAGTATCTGCTTTTAGTGCCGCATCCTGATTTAACCTTGAGTAAAAACCAGTAAACTCGAGATTTTGAGCAATGCTCACTGTAGCTGCCCCACCTCTGAAGAAGTTGGTTTCTATTACCGATGTGTACGGCCTTATTCCCAGGTTTGATCTTCTAACTGTGGTAATGGTTTCTGCACCTTTACCAACATTGAAGCCAGCGCCTATAAGCAGGCTTTGTCCATATTGTATCTGATAGTCGCCAATAACAATGTTTTTAAAGCGGCCTTGATTTTGTAGTTGGATGTGGCCACTGTAGAAGTCAGCACCAAAATTTTTTGTTTTTGGATTCCAGGCCAACTGTTCTCCAGCATCCTTTTCCGCAGTGAATCCAATGCTAAAGTCATTGATATGGCTTACCCTAAACCTTGTGTAATACTTGCCTTTGTTGCCAACATATCGTGAGTCAGAGCTGTCCTGTTTTGGTAAGTAGCCCTTTTTATCTTCTAAAACTGTTTCATAACGCAGCAACAGATAGTTATTTGGTTCACTAAGTACTCTTTCAATAAAGCCACGATTATCACGATTGAGACCTGTTTCCTTTACTGTGACGAACGGGGTTAACCTGTAAATAGTATTTAAGTCGAAATCAGGTATAGCTTGCAGCTCATAAATACTAAGCAGGTTTCCATTTTCTTCTATATATGACACCAAATTGTTGATTTGCAATTCTGAGAGTATAAATAGGGATCGCAGTTCATCTTTATTTGTATTATTTAGGTTTATAGGGTTGGAATAGAATAGGAGGAGCGTCTCATATAACTCTTCTGCACTAACATCACCATTCTGCACCGCAAATACTTCTTCTATAAACCGTTCAATATCAATAGCCTTCTGTTGGTTTAGCTGTGCAAAGGCCAGCGAAGAAATTCCTAAAGCCAATATAATTAAGAGAAACGGCTTCATTGTTTTATAATGTAAGCTATGCCAACCTGATGACTTAAACCCAAAACCTGGTGTTTAGTCAGTGCATAGTCGATCAGTAATTTTTGGCTAATGAAGCCTAATCCAAAATAGTTAGTGAAAGCGTTGGTTTTTATACCTGTGCGCACGGCAAGTTTTTTATGGAAGATGTACTCCAACCCCATTCTAAAAACAGGATCATTTTCCAGTTCTTTTTCTACTTCAGCTGATAGGGTAAGGTTATCATTGGGCAGGTATCCAAGTCCGGCATTCAGGTAGGTGGGTATTCGCTCATCATAAAGTTCGGCAAGCTGCGCTTGATTAATATTCCTTATGTAGGCTCCGAACCTGAGTTGGTCAGAAATTTCCGCTATACCGCCAAAATCAATGGACAAAACTCCCCTTGAACCGAATTCATCTATGTAATACTGGTTGTAGTTTAACCTGATGCCAAGACCTGCAATTCCGAATTTATTTCCATAACCCAGCGAAAATATCTGCTCGTTGTATAAATCATCACCAAACTTAAATGCGGTTGCAGAAAATGATCCAAGAGGAAGTGTGGTGGTAAGCCCTGCCGCTAAACTATTGAACCCTGATATATTGTATTTATTTTCGAAACCAGCAAAAGCCGAGGTTTTTTCTAAGTAGCCCAGACCTCCAGGATTATTAAGGGCAGACCATTGATCAGCAATAGATGAATAAGCATATCCAAGTCCCGCAGCTTTTGCTCCAAACTGAGTGGTGCCATTTTGAGCGTTTGTCAAACTGGTTACAGAAATGCAAAGAAGAAATAATGTAAACGCTTTCAACCCTTATTTTGATGTTAAATAAAGGTATAAAATATAAAGAAATATTAATATTTAAAAATGTGAATTCTAGAATTCCTTCTTGAAATGCAGGAAGAATCCTGCTTCATTCTCTCTATTAATGGTGTACTCTAACCGAATAACCGAGTCGTAGTAGGTAACAAAATCAATGCCGGCACCGGTACCGAACAAATACCTGTCGGATAAGGTGGTGTTTAGTTCATAGTTTTCAAAATTCTCGCCATAACCACTATCAAAATAGACTTTAAAGTATATGTCAAGTGGTATTTTCTTAAATTGATCAATAGGCATAAACCTCATATTACCAACTGTGGAAATCAACCTTTTTTTCAGGGTTGTTCTATTGAGAATGAAATTTTTGCTTTCAACCAAATAGAGTTCATAGCCCCTGATGAAGTCCTTCCTATAACCCAATGCCCCTAAATTTGAATAAGGTTGTTTTGAGGGTAGGCTACTGAACCCTGATAAATAGTTAGCTACAAAAAAACCTTTTCCTATATCTAAGAATTTAGAATAGCTGACGTTTATTTCTGCCCTATCGATATCATCATAGGCACCAATACCTTGCTTTTCCACCAACACATCCAATCGGTGACCTTTTAGAGGGTATGAAGCAACATCGCGTCTGTCATAGGTGAAGGCGTAGGTCAGTTGGAAGTACCGCTGTGTGATTTTAGTAGGCTCATAGTATTCAGGATTTAAGCCCACAATGGTATCATTTATAGTATTATAATTGTATTCAATGTTGAAGTTATGAAAGCTGTAAAAAGACCTTCTATAACTGTAGCCGATAGAGTAATTACGTCTTATTCTTAAAGTTTCCTCTGAATCAAAAAATACGGGTTTATGATTAACCGTACGTACCGCAATATTTTTGTTTTCAGCATAATCGAAATTCAGGGTTATTCCGTGCTGTTTATTGGCATCCAAATAAGGTATTTTATAGGTAATGCCAAATTGTTTGGTATAACCTAGTTGTAGAAGAAACCTTAATGACTCATTGCGGCCTCTAAAATTGTTTCTATAGAGTTTGATGCCAAGGTTTGTTCTGCTCAGGTCTTTATCCTGATTTTGCCACCAGTCGTTAAAATTTCTATCAACAAGGTCAAAAATTGGTACAGGAAAAGTGTACCATCTTTCAGATACATTGACAACAATATCTACCAAAGTTTCATTTAAGTGTAATATGGAAATTTCCACAGAGTTGAATAGCCGGGTATTGATCAGCTTGCTCTTATCCAGTACCAGGATGTTCTCGAGGTCTTTCTTATTGTAAACATCACCTATTGCAATGTTCATCTCCCTGAGCATTATATCTTCTTTTGTTACTTTATTGCCAATAAAGAAGATGTTGTCTATAGTTACAGGAAGGTCTTTTTCTGATAGCTGAGAAACAGAATCAGGAGACATATAGGTGACACTGTCTAAACCGACAATGTTATTAAAAGAAAGTGTAAGTGAAAGTAATAATGCCAGCATCTCCATCCTCATTCAGCCAATTTCAGCCTCCTTTGACTACAAAATTTCTGAATAATTAGCTAAAGTAAATAAAAACGCCTTGATATCAATAGATAAGTAACCCACTATTGGCCCTCAATCGTTTTGGCCCTTAGCGCCCTTATCAAAATAAAAACACCCGCTATAATCAAAGGAATACTCAATATCTGCCCCATATTCAGTGACATGTCATCCTCAAAGGCCACTTGATTTTCTTTGAATAGTTCATGCACAAACCTTAGTCCGAAAAGGATTATTAAAAATAAACCTAACAGCAAACCTGCAGGAGTCTTTTCTTTTCTTCTGGTCCAAATGAAGAAGAGCAGAAAACACAATGCTAAGGAAGTCATGGACTCATACAATTGTGTTGGATGCCTCGGGATACCAAAGGCCAGAACCGTGGCAGTATAATGCCCATCGGCTTGTTTGCTCAAAGCGTAATCTGGCTGGTTTGAATTTGTTAATAATATGTGCTCATTAACGTAAGTGTAGGTATCAACAATTTCGCTAAATCTCCCCTCAATATATCTTGATAGGCTAGCTTCATCCAATATTTCGGGTTGATTTTTAAAGTTAAGTTCAATGGATAACGGAACATAACCTTCAGCATTGGCTTCTCTGGTAGCATCCTTTGATACACTCAGGCTTTCAATAGGACTAGTGTTGGAAACTAGTACCTGAGAAACATTATTGGTAAATATTACACCATAATCGGTATGTGTTGGCTTTCCATAAATTTCGGAGTTCATGAAATTTCCAAAACGGATAAGGCAGCCGGTCAATGCTACTACAATTACTATTCTATCTACTACCTGTAGGTAATTTTGGTTTGGTCGGGTGACTTTCTTAGCCGAAGCGCTATACGGAATACCGATCAGGTCTTTGATAATCCAGAAGAATTTTAGTTTAATGTCATATTTGGTGTAAAGCCACAATGCGAACAATATTCCAAAGGCCGCACCATGACTTGCCAGACCACCTTCCCAGATTTTAAGTATGTCAAGTGGGTTGGCTAAATATTTATCAGGCTCATAGAAAAGCACATGCCCCAACCTTGCTCCCAGAATGGTGGCAATAACCATATAAATAGTTAATGTCTCTACATCTTTCTCGGGTTTACCTTCCTTTCGGTAGAGATAAAACATAATTTGCTGACTTATGAGAAAGCCTAAAGCAAACAATAATCCGTACCATCTAACAGGTCTATCTAAAAAGGGAATGGTGAAAAATTCAGGGTCAACATTCCAAATAATGAAGCTTAAAAATGACATCTGGCAAATATAAAGAGATAGGTTTTAGTAGCTAATGTTTCAACCTAGTATTTGAATGAAACAGCCTTTAATTATTATAGGTTATTAAGTTCTTTTAATTCTTCTTCAAAGCCACTGGACAAAATTGGGAACCTACACCAGGTTCTGGGGTCAATATTAAAATCATCCAAATGAAAAGACGGGGCTATCCGCTCGCGCTTCCACTGATTTCTACTCCACATTTTGAAGAATTTGGTGACATGGCTTCTCAGTAACTCTTTTTCTTCAAGATTTCGTTCATCCAGTATTTTAAATACTTCCAATGGTGATCTATGGTTTCTTATTGCCTCTTTTTCAATTTCCACAATAATGGAGTAAGGCATCAGATCATCTTCGTCCGTTTGGTTATCCTCTAAAGGACGAAGTTCGGCAGTTGGCTTCAGGTTATTTACATAGTTGAGCGCAGGGTAGTTAAGTTCTTTTTCTGCCCACTTTAACCAATTAATTATAAAGTATTTATCCACTGCTGCTATTGGTGATATACTGCCGCTGGTATCCCCGTCCATAGTGGCGTAACCCACATCACCCTCACTTCTATTAGAAGTGGTTAATAACAATGCATTATTTATATTGGCAAGCATCCAAATGATTGGAGATCTACTACGAGCCTGAATGTTTTGGAGTGCCAGATCATCCTTTTCCCACGAGAGTTTTCTCCCAATGGCGTTTTCAATTTTGCTGGTATATGAATTTACTTCATCATCAATAGTCCATTGATAAAATGTAGCTCCAATATCCTCAGCTAGTTTTTTGGCGGAGTTAAAGGTTTCATCAGAAGAATTAACTGTGCCTTGGTAGGCACAAGTCATAAGGTCATTCATGATCGACTTTGCTGCAGCCTGAGATTCTTTCCCTTTCTCTTTATCAATCAAGTCTGAACGATTGATTTTAATTAAAAAACCTTCAATACCCAATTGCTCAATGCCTCTTCTTACCATTTCGGAAACCATAATGGCTATGCTTGAGGAATCAGCTCCACCGCTCAATGAAAGTACAAAACCATTACTTCTGCTTTTTCTCAGATAGTCAAACAGGGCAAGGCTTGATGCCTTTACAAATTCAGTGTTTTTATCTCGTGAAAATTCTATTGGGTTGTCAAATTCTTGAGAACCTGTTATGTCGATATCAGAATAAACGAGATTGAAATTTTTAAAAGAAAGCCAATCATTTCGTTGAATGAGTTTTCCTTTTTTAGCGAGGAGAATTTCACCATCATAGATCATCCTTCCTGCTTCATTGCCTAACAAGTTGGCATATACATAAGTGCAGTTAAATTCTGATGAGCTATTTACAACCAGATTTTCCCTGTCTATTGTCTTACCAAATGCAAAATGACTGGCACTTGGGTTGAGAATCATATCCACACCTTTTTGGCTTAGTTTTATAGCTGGCCGGATTTTTCTCCAAGCGTCTTCACAGATTTCAAAACCGAAGGTAAAGTCTTTGTGGGTTATGATGAGATCGCCAATGTCATAGAATGTACCATCAATTTCTGTCTGTTCAATAACCTCAGATGGCCACTTTTTGAACCAACGCGGCTCATAATGCACACCATCCAATGCCAGGTTTTGTTTGGCATAAAACCCAAGTATGGTTTTATCTTTTATGATACAGGCTACATTAAAATTAATGTCATTATGTTTATAAGGAAGTCCAACTACAACAATAATATCATTGCAATGAGGAACTATCTGCAATAAACTTTTTAATGCCTGTCTGTAAATCCAGTCGCTAAGAAAATTGTCTTCACACCCATATCCAGAGATGGCCAATTCAGGAAGGCACAAAATTTCGACCTTTTCTTTCTGAGCTTTCTTTATAGCTTCAAGAATATTTTTCCGATTGCCCTTCCAGTCTAATGGTGTTTGGTTTAGGGTAGCCCCACCAACTCTTGTTTTACTCATCAATTCTCTATTAACCCTAACATGACCAATGTTTTTTGAGCAGCATCCTGCTCGGCTTTTTTCTTATTGTAACCATAGCCTTTGCCCATTGTTTCATTATTAACAATTACCTCGGCCGTAAATTCCTTGTGCTGACTATTAGTTTTAGTACCCAATACGTCAAACCTCAACTCTGCATTTTCCTTTTGAGACCATTCTATCAGCTTACTTTTGAAATTTATGGTTGATTCAATCACTGTTTGCAAGTCAAAGTAGGGCATAATTAGCTTCTCAAGAATAAAAGTCTTGCAAAAATCATAACCATGGTCAAGGTACACAGCACCAACAAAGGCTTCAAGCGTATCACCATATAATGATTTGTGGGAGAGCCTGTCACGTTTGGTTTGATCGTACTCAACTAAGGCATTCAGGCCTACCTTTTTACCAAGGTTGTTAAGAGACTCCCTATTGACAATGCGGGATCTTATTTCGGTAAGGAAACCTTCGTCTTTAAATGGATATTTTTTGAAGAGATAGTCTGCAATGGCAGCACCCAAGACGGCATCACCCAGATATTCTAACCTCTCATTGGATTCTTTAAGACCTTGCTCGTTGGTTTCTGCTACGGAAGAGTGCCTTGTAGCCAGTTTGTAGAGATCAAGATTTAAAGGCTTACTACCTACTATTGTTTCAATAGCCGTAATAAGCCTTTTATCTTTTGTCGATCTTTTCCTAAATGTATTTATAAAGCGCTTTGCAGCACGATACACTATTCCTCTAGTTTACGGAAGATGATTGAGGTATTATGCCCTCCAAAACCAAATGTGTTGCTCAAGGCAACTCTAATATTTCTTTCCTGAGCCTTGTTGAAAGTAAGGTTCAACTTATTATCCAACTGGTCATCATCAGTAAAATGATTGATAGTAGGAGGGACAAGGCTGTTTTCCATGGCCTTAACACATGCAACCGCTTCAATAGCTCCGGCAGCACCAAGCAGGTGACCAGTCATAGATTTAGTGGAGCTGATATTAAGTTTGTAGGCATGCTCACCAAATATTTTTTTGATAGCTAATGTCTCACTTACATCTCCTAAAGGAGTAGAAGTACCATGAACGTTGATGTAATCAACTTCTTCAGGCTTGATATTAGCATCTCTAAGTGCGTTTTTCATCACATTGGTTGCACCTAACCCTTCAGGGTGAGGTGCGGTGATGTGGTAAGCATCGGCTGACATACCACCACCAATCAATTCAGCATAAATTTTAGCACCTCTGGCTTTAGCGTGCTCATATTCTTCTAAGATAAGTGCGGCAGCACCTTCTCCCAATACAAACCCATCCCTGTCCTTATCAAAAGGTCTGGAGGCAGTTTGTGGTGAATCGTTACGCTCAGAAAGTGCTTTCATTGCGTTGAAACCACCAATACCTGCTTCAGTTACAGCTGCTTCACTACCTCCTGAGATGGCAATATCCATATGTCCTAAGCGGATATAATTCATTGCATCTATAAGGGCATTGGTAGCTGAGGCGCAAGCAGAAACCGTTACGAAATTTGGGCCTCTAAAAGAATATTTAATAGAAATGTAGCCAGCACTAATGTCGGCTATCATTTTAGGAATAAAGAAGGGGTTAAAGCGTGGCGTGTTGTCATTGTTCGCATAGCTTTTAACCTCTTCTTGAAATGTCCATAAACCACCAATACCTGAACCCCATATTACACCGGCCCGATCGTGATCAATAGCATTAAGGTCTAGTTTAGAGTCCTGTATGGCTTCATCAGCAACAACAAGTGCATACTGAGTGAAGGGATCCATTTTTCGAGCTTCTTTTCTATCAAAGTGATCCTCGGCATTGAAATTCTTTACTTCACAGGCAAACTGTGTTCTGAATTTCTCTGGGTCGAATCTTGTGATACGCGCAGCTCCACTGACACCATTTTTTAGGCCATCCCAATAATCATTGGCATTACTACCTATAGGTGTAAGCGCTCCTATTCCTGTTACTACTACTCTTCTCAAACTCATATAATAAGTTCAGCTGGGGCTTAATTGGTTTTATTTTACGTTCTCTTCTAAGTAAGAGATAGCTTGTCCTACTGTTGAAATATTTTCAGCCTGATCATCAGGGATTGAAATGTTAAATTCTTTTTCAAACTCCATGATAAGTTCAACTGTATCCAATGAATCGGCTCCTAGATCGTTTGTGAAGCTTGCTTCAGGAGTAACTTCAGACTCTTCAACACCTAACTTATCGATGATGATTGATTTAACTTTTTGTGCTATTTCAGACATGTGTTTAATAATTTAGTTAAAATATCTGCAAAGAAATACATTATAGATTTAATGTCAAACAATTTTCTGAAAGTTATTCCTAGCTTTCATTTGTCCAAGAATAGGTAAAATAACTCAAATTAACATACTAATTTTGGCTTAATATAAGTACAATGAAGAAGACTAAACTCCTTATTGATTACGAGTACGACTTTGAGCTATTCGGAATAGCCTCCTCAGCCAGGTTTTTTAAACTGGCCTGGGCTATCAATTCGTTACTGTCTACAAGGCTGGTGAAACTTGAAGATTATACAATCGATTTCGAGAAGGGGGAGAGCATAAATTTCATAAATTATTGCCATGAAGATGAAAGTTGTTTGATACATCTTTTTAAAAACAAATCTCCAGATTATGAAAATAAGTACTTATTGCCGGAAATGACCCACTTTGATTTTATCTTAAAAATTAATGGCTCATTTCAAACGTTTGCGGCTGAAGAAGTTATAAAAGAATTACGGGAAGTGAAATACATTGAATATATTGCTCCGATTGCGTTAGAAAAACTCAAATCGAAAGACAATTTTTTAAATTAATATGAGAGAGGAAATTTTATTTAATAAGACCAAAGTAATAGCTACAGTAGGGCCAGCATCTAACACGAAGGAAAAGCTAAAGGAGTTGATAGAAGCAGGTGTTGATATTTTTAGACTCAATTTTTCTCATGGTACCCATGAGGATCATGCCAAAGTAATAAAATACGTAAAGGAATTAAATGAAGAATTAGATACTAATATATGTTTGCTTCAGGATTTGCAGGGGCCGAAAATCCGTGTGGGTGAAGTAGATAAGGGTGTTAAACTTAAAGTAGGACAATTATTTACCATTACACCTCATGAAATGCTTGGCACTAGTGAAAAGGCCAGCACAGTTTACACCAACCTTCATAAGGATGTGAAACCAGGTGATATGATCCTTATCGATGATGGAAAGATCGAGCTTAAAGTAAAAGAGGTAAAAGGAGAGGATGTAATCAGTGAAGTAGTATATGGTGGAAAATTAAAATCACGAAAGGGTATTAACCTTCCATTTACGAAGGTTTCTGCTCCATGTTTGACCGAAAAGGACTTGAAAGACCTTGAATTTGGCCTTACTCAGGATATTAACTGGATAGCCCTTTCTTTTGTAAGGTCTGCTGCTGATATTCATGAACTTCGCGAAAGAATTCAAAAGGCCGGGAAAAACTGCCGAATAGTTGCCAAGGTTGAAAAGCCAGAGGCAATGAACAATATCGAATCTATCATTGAAGCTACTGATGCAGTGATGGTGGCAAGGGGTGATTTGGGTGTTGAAATTTATATGGAAGAGGTGCCTATGGCTCAAAAGCGCATTGTATCATTATGTAATAAAGCGGCCAAACCAGTTATCATTGCTACTCAAATGATGGAGAGCATGATAGAGAATCCCCGACCAACAAGAGCTGAAACCAATGATGTGGCCAATGCTGTTATGGATGGTGCTGATGCTTTAATGCTATCTGCTGAAACAGCGGCTGGGCTTTATCCTATTGAGGTAATAAAAAGTATGGTGAAAACCATAACTAGTGTTGAACAGCAATCTGAGCAACTTTATTTTAAACATGATTTACCTGCCGAAGATGATGAGCTGTTTTTCAACAATACCCTGGTATTAGCGGCAAGCAGGTTGGCCAAGGCTTCAAAAGCCAAGGCAATTATTGGGATGACAGCTTCAGGTTATACGGCATTTAAGCTAGCATCGCATAGGCCAAAAGCTAACATCTTCATTTTTACCAGTAACAGGCCATTGTTAAATACAATGAATTTGATTTGGGGAGTGAGAGGATACTATTATGACAAGGAAGTATCAACGGATGATACCTTTGCAGATATTGAAGAGATTTTAAAGGAGAAAGGTCACATAGGCATGGGAGATGTGTTTATTACAACGGCAAGCATGCCCATCCATGCAAGAGGTAGAACAAACACAGTAAAACTTAATATTGTTGATTAATTTCTTTCTGATTTTTAAATCATAAATCAAAAGGGTTGCTGTCAGGCAACCCTTTTTTTATAATTGATTTGATGGCTCAACCAGCAACGTCTGTTCTTTATCAACTACTACTGCGCCAGGTGGATCACCTTTACGCTTTCTTACAAACTTTCTTGGAGTAATAATAACCGGACATAGCGAGTCAGTTTTCCTCTTAGAATAATATGCAGCAAGTTGAGCTGCTTTTTCTTTGACACTTACAGGAAACGGACTGCCAGATTTGTATTTGATTATCACATGTGATCCGGCTACATCCTTTGCATGCAGCCACAAATCTTCCTTATAAGTGTGGCGCAACATCTCATCATTTGCAGAAGCATTTTTACCCACCCAAATGTCAAAGCCTTGATAAATGAATAGGTTATAAGGCTTATTTACTTTTTGTTGAGTAGCAGTCTTTAAAAGGTTTTCTGTTTTGATGTACTCTCTTAAATCCTTGAGATGTTCGATTTTATTGATTTTACAATAGTGCTCCTCCAGACTTAATAGCTCAAATTCTTTACTCTCAACTACTTCTTCCAGGTTTTTTATTTCCTTCGACTGGTTCTTAGCCTTTTTGTAGAAATTCTCAGCATTTTTTTGAGGTGTTAAATGTCG
This sequence comes from Fulvivirga sp., assembly GCF_040218215.1. Lineage (NCBI taxonomy): Bacteria > Pseudomonadati > Bacteroidota > Cytophagia > Cytophagales > Fulvivirgaceae > Fulvivirga > Fulvivirga sp. The sequence continues at coordinate 301,074 of NZ_JAVJQL010000014.1, read as the reverse complement.
CTTTAGCTTGATTTCAATTGGCCTATTTTCATCATAAAAGTTTGTGAGTTCAACTTTGTCACTGCTGCTATTAATAACGTGTAAATTGGCCATGACCAAATCACCAAGTATTTGATAGCTTGTTTTATTGTTAATCTCACTGAGCTTTTGCTTTGTTTTATTAATGAATGATTTAGATCGTTTTATGTTTTTCTCTAGAGCGTTAACTATTTCCCTTTTTTCTTTTTCTAACCCGCTAGAGCTAATATATCCAATATAGAAATTATTTAGTGCAGTTAAAGGATCACCATAGCGCTTTGAGTCTTCAAAAGGAAGTAGCGATAACTTATCTGAACGAATAAAGAACTCACGCTTGTCTAGCTGTGCCAGCGTATTTTCAACAAGGTTCCACTGTTCGGGAAGTGAGAGGTTTTTTAAACCTTGCTCATTTAAAAGACTTTCAATCTCCTTTCCAAAAGTAGGAAACAATAGTTTTGTATTGCCTTCTGAATTGATAAATGCCTCTTTTGACTGGTCAATATGCCTATCAAGGTTGGTAATGTCAATTGCTTGATCTTTTGTTAGATGTTTGTTGAACAATGAAACTATCTGTCCATTATTAAACAGAATAATATTAGATCTATTGCCATGCATCTTAAACAGAAATTCATAACCATCTTCGAGCTTGATAGAAAAGCAGCGTTCATTAAGGTATTGATATGTGCTCAATACTGTTTTGTTAAGCACTTCATTAAATAGGTCAACACTGTTCTTTCTGGCTCTGTGAAAGTTTTCCGGAAATGATAAACAGCAAAATGAAGCACTTAAAAATGCTTTTATGTAAAACTCATTCTCCTTATTACCAAATGAAATAATCAACTCGTCCTTATTTTGAGAGAAGCAGGATGATACTTTTAAATTCTTGATCCTTTCTCCCAATTCAGGAGTAAGCTGTTTAAGGAAGTAATAGTTATTGTGCACTATAATTCAATCTGTTGACCGTCAAAGGCCAAAGATATGTTTTCAGGAAGTTCTTTTTCAACATCTGCATGCCTGCCCATTCTATGGCTTAAATGAGTAAAGTAGGTATGGTCGATATTCAGCTCTTGAGCCAATGCTACTGCTTGCTCAAGGTTGAAATGAGAAATGTGCTCTGCTTTCTGTAGCGCATTAATGACCAAAGCTTTTGATCCTTTTATCTTTTCTTTTTCTTCTTCAGAAATATAATTGGCGTCTGTTATATACGTGAAGTTATTAATCCTGAAACCAAATACTGGCAGGTTCAAATGCAGCACTTCAATAGGAGTAAATTTAATACCGTCAGCTTCGAAAGGCATATTGGTTATTTCTTCAACTTTGATTTGAGGTATGCCAGGATATTTCTTACCAGTCGTAAAAATGTAGCTATATTCCATTTTTAGCTGATTCAAGACTCTTTTAGTGGCATAAATCGGCATTTCTTTTTGCTGAATAAAATTATAAGCCCTTACGTCATCTAGGCCAGCTGTATGATCTTTATGCTCATGAGTATAGATAACACCATCTAAAGAGTTAATTCTTTCCCGCAGCATTTGCTGCCGAAAATCTGGCCCAGTGTCTATAACAAAGCTCTTTCCTTCAACTTCTATATGCACGGAAGTTCTTAATCGGTGATCCCTGAAGTCTAATGAAGTGCAAACGTCACAACTACAGGCAATTACAGGTATACCCTGTGACGTGCCAGTACCCAGAAATGTGATTTTCAAAGCTCTAGTTTTGTTTGTGAAAGCTCGTAGAACAATTTTTGGTTCTTCTCGCTGAGAGAGTTTTTATCGATATTGAGCGATTTTATAATATCCAACAGGCAATTGATTTTGCCATCTGTTGCAAAAAACTTGTTTACAATAATAACCTTAGTATCATTTAAAATACACCATCCTGATGTGAAATTCCCTCTTTCATACCTAAGGATATAGTCTGTTTCGGCTATTAAGTCTTCAAGTTTGTTGAGAAAATGCTTCGAGTACCTGAGGCTCATTTAAACATACTTTTTCACCGCACTTACCAAAGCATCGTAGTCAAGAGGTTTAATTAAGTAGTCGTTAATGCCCACCTCGTCAAAGTCAGCTTTCGAATAATTCTTATAGTTACCAGAAATAGCTATAATCGGTGTAGAAGCCTTCTTTTTGTCAGGCAACTGTCTGATTTGTTTGGCCAACTCCATTCCACTCACTCCAGGAAGAATAATGTCAAGTATAATAACATCATAGTCATTAGCTTCAATTTCGCTAATTACTTTTGCTCCTGACTTAAAACCTTTCAGTTCATAACCCTGCCCAAAGAATATCTTTTTTGACAACGTTTGAATAACTGGACTATCATCTGCTAATAAGATTCGCTTTGCCATTCTAATTATTATTAAACTGTTCTTTTGCTTTTTTGAAGTCGTAATGAAGGTTATATAATTCCTTCAAGTTGTTTTCAAAAATATGATAATTTTTCTTTTTCACTTCATCTTCAGTGAATTCGGACCAAAAAGCCATTTTTTCAACGCCCAAGGTTCCCGCATTGCCCTTTAAAGTATGTAAAATATTCAAAATTTCTTCATTATTTGGTTCAGAAATAAGTCTCTTGCACCAATTTAATTGTATACTGCACTCATTATCAAACTCTTCCAGTGCTTCTGATACCATTTCTTTTCCACCAAATTCCATTAATCTGCTTAATGTTTTTTGGTTTAGTGTTTGACGTTTCTCCAATTCCTTTATTTTCTTTTCCAAATGCTGCTCAATTTCAGTATCCTCAGTCCACTTTTTTATTGTTCTGATCAGATTTTCTGGAACAATTGGTTTTGAAATGTAATCGTCCAGGCCAGCATTCAAGTACTTATTTTTATCTCCTTTTAAAGAATAGGCCGTCATGGCAATAATTGGAGTGTTCTTGTTCAGCTCAGTTTTTCTAATATGTTTGGAGGCCGTAACACCATCCATCTTTGGCATCTGTATGTCCATTAAAATAACTTGATAATTTTTCTTCCCCGCTAATTCAATGGCCTTTTCACCACTATCTGCTTGTTGAATAACGCATCCTGCACGTCTAAGCATCTCTGATGCCAGTTGAAGGTTAACGTTATTATCGTCAACCAATAAAACTCTTGGTTTGTTCTTTAATTCGATTTTAATTTTATCTTCTACAAGGGTAGCTGACGGAGATGTAGCAATGGTTTCGAAAGTAAACCAGAAGGTGGTGCCCTTATCTTTGTTGGGCAAAGCACCTATTTTTCCTCCCAGCATTTTGGCAAGCTTTTTAGATATGAACAACCCTAAACCCGTGCCTTTAAATGACTTACTGGTTGAACCGTCCAGTTGAGTGAAGCTTTTGAATAAAAGTTTGCTGTCATTTAAGCTTATACCTATGCCGGTATCAACTACTGAGCCTTTTAGCTTTAATGTGCCATTTTTCTTCTTTTTAAAGCTGTTTAAAGAAACAGTTATAGTCCCTTTCTTGGGAGTAAATTTTAATGCGTTAGAAATAAGGTTGGAATAGATCTGAATTATTTTGACCTCATCTGTCAGTATGTTCTTTGGTAGTTTTTTCTCTAAATTGAATTGGAGATTTATGCCATTCCTCTTAGCCTCATGCCCATATAGGGTCTTTAGCTTGCTCAGAAGTTTATCTGTTTTTATTATCGAGTTTTTAAGCTCCATCTTACCCGCTTCTATCTTTGACATGTCCAGCAGGTCATTCAACACATTCATTAAAATCTCTGAGGAGTTTTTAAGTGAGTCAAAGTGCTTTCGTTGTTTGCCTTCAAGCACTGACTCATCGAGCAAGTGAATCATACCCATAATGCCGTTAAGTGGGGTTTTAATCTCATGGCTCATATTGGCCAAAAACCTCTCTTTTATTTTTAGAGAGCGTTCTGCTAACTCTTTAGAATACTGCAGCTGTTCATTGGTTTTTTTAAGTTCTGTTATATCACGGGCCGTTCCCTCAATGTAAAGAGGTTTTTTGCCATCTCTTATTATCCTGATGTTACAAATAGTGGGGATGACTTTGCCAGATTTATGAACAATACCAGTCTCAAAATTTCGAACACTCCCATGATTTATCAAGTCTTTAAGAAGGGTTTTGATCTTTATATTGTAGATGTAAAAATTGGTAATGTTTTTACTTTTAAGCTCACTTTCCCTATAGCCCATAATATCTTTAACTGACGGACTAAGCATGGTGATGTTTCCTTTGAAGTCAGTTCTAAAATAAAGATCCTGAAATGACTCAAAGATATTTCTAAACTTTTCTTCACTCTTTACAAGCTTAATTCTGGATTCTGTCTTCTCTGTAATATCATAAGCCAGACCAGAAATGGCATGTATCTGGGCACTGGAGCCATATACAGGGTTCAGGAATAATTCCTTCCACTCAAAACCATCCTCGATATCCATTCGGATAACTACGTTTACAGACTTTCCCTTTAGTACTTTATTGTACTGTCTGCTCCAAAAGGTCTTGGTTTTTAAGGACTTTAACTCACCTTTCAATTCGTAATGAATGTATTCTGCGTCATTAAGCAGCAGGAAATATTCAAAGTAATTTTGATTGTAAGAAAGTAGGTTGAATTCTGAATCTACAGCCCAAATGATAAGATTGCCACTCTCTAAAATAGCATTGGAAAAAGCATTTTTCTGACGCTCTTCCTGAAGCTCTCTCTCCAACATTACAACCTTCTGGTTGAGTAACTTTGTATCACCCTTCATGCCCTGTGAAATTAACAAATTCTAATCTAATGGTTGTTTTTGACATTGTGATATTTAAAGATGTATTTTGCTCACAGTGTCATTAAAATCAAAATATTTAGTCAGTATAGTTGGTCCGACAGCAGTGGGGAAGACAGCCCTCTGTATTGATCTGGCAAAGGCTTTAAAAACAGAAATTATATCAGCGGATTCAAGGCAATTTTATAAAGAAATGTCTATTGGAACTGCCAAGCCGACTGAGCAGGAATTGATCCAGGTTAGGCATCATTTTGTCGGAGATCGTTCAGTTGAAGACGAATTTTCAGCAGGGAAATTTGAAAAAGAGGCCATTGAAATAATCACAGAACTTCATGAAAGTAAGGAAGCTGTAATTATGACCGGAGGCTCTGGGCTTTATATTGATGCAGTATTGAATGGTTTTAATGAAATGCCAGAAATTGATCCTGAGATCAGGCTAAATCTGAATTCCAAATTTGAAAAGGAAGGGCTTAAGGTGCTACTTGATGAATTACAAGAGGCTGATCCTGTCTATTATGAGACTGTTGATAAGGGTAATCCATACCGGGTAATTAGGGGGCTGGAAGTTTATTTGTCATCAGGCAAACCGTACTCAACTTTCAGGACAGGTGAAAAAAAGCTTCGCAATTTTGTTGTGATAAAAATTGGTTTGGACAGATTTAGGGAAGAATTATATGAACGAATAAACAAGAGGGTTGATATGATGATGTCTCTAGGGCTGCAGGAGGAAGTTAAAGCATTAGAAGCTTTTCGCGAAAAGCAGGCTTTGCAGACAGTTGGCTATAAAGAGATTTTTGACCATTTAGATGGATTGACAACACTGGATGAAGCAGTCGAATTGATTAAAAGAAATACAAGAAGGTATGCTAAACGACAAATGACCTGGTTTAGACGAGATAATGAAATCAAGTGGTTTCATCCTGACGATTTTCAGAATATACTTGGGTATATTGATGATCAAATAAAGAAATAAGGAAATTTATTTGAACTGAAAATGGTTTATATCGTATATTTTTGAACTAATGAATAGAATGAAATCACTTAAATGCCCTGTTTTTACTTTAGTCTTCATTTTTGGAGTCTTGTTTTCGCAGAGTTCTTTTGCCCAAGATGGTGAAGTAAACTGGCTGTCTTTTGAGGAGGCAGTTGAAAAATCTAAAACTGAGAAAAGGAAAATTTTTATTGATGTATATACTGACTGGTGCGGTTGGTGTAAAGTGATGGATAAAAATACTTTTAGCCAACCTGTGATTGCAGCATACCTCAATGAAAATTTTTATGCTGTAAAGCTTAACGCAGAACAACGTGAAGATATAATTTTTAGAGACCATACTTTTAAATTTGTAGAGTCAGGAAGGAGAGGATACCACGAATTAGCGGCCTCTTTGCTGAACAATAAATTGAGTTACCCTACAGTTGTATTTCTTGACGAGAATTTCAACATTATCCAGCCACTTCCTGGATATCAAAAGCCTGATCGTTTTGAGATGATCGTTAAGTTTATTGGTGGAGATAATTTTAAAACCACCGATTGGCAAACTTGGGAATCACAGTTTGTTTCTGCGATGGAGTAATTATCTCATCTTTGGCATTGACAGATTGTATTTAATGGCCACCACTCTTATTGTCAATATTATGGATGTAGTTATAATATAGTTAACATCCTGATTCAACCCTGTTTCTGAAAGCACAAAGAATGTAAATGCGCCAATCAGGCACGGAGTAGCATATATTTCCTTCCTAAAAATTAGAGGAATTTCATTGCAGAGTATATCTCTAATAACACCACCTACTACCGCTGAGACCATACCCATTACCATGGCCATGCCCGGATTTAGACCAAAATCCAATGCTTTCTGCATTCCGCTGATGGTAAATAATGCGATACCAATACTGTCAAATATGAAAAATGTCCTTTTCAAATTGACAATGTATTTTTTGAATAGAAGAGTAAAAGGAACAGCCAAAAGTATAGCAATGGGGTATTCCACATTGTCTATCCAGGCCACTGGAGTTGCCCCTAAGAGCAGGTCTCTAGTGGTGCCTCCACCCACTGCTGTAACAAAAGCAATGACGGCAGCACCAAATAGGTCCATATCTTTCTTAGCGGCTAATCGCAGTCCACTTATGGCGAAAACGAACGTTCCTATTAAGTCGAGGGCATGTAGTAAATTCACAGCAGCTAATTAATGCTGTATTCGCTGAATAAAAAATAAAAGAACATTATATTTCTCCATTCTTCATCTTGCTGAAACTCAAAGCGCTTGTCATTATGGGATTTTTCTATGTCAATTCTCTTTTTGTTGACATATTCGAGAAGCGTAAGTCCATCTTTAGCATCTTTCATTTCTAAATTGAGGCTTAACCTATTGTTTGGACCAATGATATTTGCAAACTCACGAAAGTCAGCCTGAACTACTTGCCTTAAAACGTTTCCTTCTTTAAAACCTCCGTCAGCGGAACAGTGGCACTGGCTGCCATATTTGGTAAACCATTTAAAACTTACTTCAGGCAGTTCTTCACTTTTGTATTTAATACCCGCTGCCTCTGAGATTAAAACTTCCAGTTCGGTAACAAAGGAGTTAGCTGTTTTTTGTTTGGTACGGGCAGCCGTGCAAATGGCACTTATAAATTGGGGTGATAGTTGATCTTTAGCTTTATAAATAGGGTAAGCTAGGTTTTGACAAAAACTGGAGTTTAGTATAAAACATAATGGAATTACCCATTTAAAGCGAAATGTCATCAGAAAAAAGCATTAATAAAATGAATACAATGATAATAACAATGTAAACAAGTTTTCTTCTATCATTATATAACATATGGCGAATGCCGTCAGTGCGATAATATTTGCTGTATTGCTGCATCAACCCACCAAAATCCCTGTACTTATGAATGACCTCTAAAGGTGGCTGGGGTTTGTTAATATTTACTTTGAGCTTAGTCATTATTCGCTATAGTTTATATTCTCCGACAACTTTTTCAACTTCTTCAATATTCTATAGGTTTTGATTTTGGCGTTCACCTCTGTCATTCCCATTAAATACCCGATTTCTTTAAAGGAGTGATTTTCAAAAAACCTTAATTCTATGAACTGAATTTCATATTCATCTAACTGCTCCAGCAGTACTGATATCAACACATGCGAGTCAATGAGGGTTTCAGAATAGTCTATTTCCTCTATTAATAGGTTGATGTGGTGATCTTCTATGCTTACAGACCGCAGGGCATTATTTCGTCTTCTGAAAAACTGATTGATCTCGTTTAAGGCGATCTTATATAGCCATGAAGAAAACGGTACGCCCTGAAACTTAAAACTTTCAATTTTTTTCAAACAATTGAGAAACACCCTGGAAGTTATGTCTGCTGAAAGTTCAAGATTATCTACTCGTTTGTTTACAAATAAAAATACCTGATCGTGGTATTTGATATATATCGGAGCGAAGTGTTCTGGGTTTTCTTTTGCTTTTTCTATGATAGATAGTTCTTCTCTTATTTCCTCTTTTGACACGTGGTAGGCGCTGGTTGTAGTTTTAAGATATGGGTATAGAATATTTTCCAATCTATAAAACATAATGAGCCAGGAAGGATAATTAAACGATTTACTAAAACTCATACCATAATTATTAGCACTATTTAATATACCATCATTAATCGAAGAAGTAAAATATCCGGACTACTGACTTCGGAACCAGTAGCCGGATATTTCCGCCTTACAATGCCTCTCACAACATTGTTTAGAAATGAAGTACCCTTATAATGCACCAGTTATAAAAAGGTACACATCTGGCTTTAAATTTTTATTTGCATGGCATATGGCTACCTTTGCAGTCCTTGACAATCAAGGAGATAATTTTGAAATGAAAATAGAATGTTATGTCTGAAGTAAAAAAAGGGGACAAAGTAAAAGTGCATTACACTGGTAAATTGAATGATGGGTCAGTATTTGATTCATCTGCCAACAGAGAACCTCTTGAATTTGAAGTAGGAGCAGGAATGATGATCGCAGGTTTTGATAACGCTGTGAATGGAATGAAAGTAGGTGATAAAAAAGTAGCAGAAATACCTGCCGCTGAAGCATATGGTGAAAAAAATGATGACATGGTAGTTTCTGTGCCTAAGGCCCAGTTGCCACCTGATTTAAATCCTGAAATCGGTCAGCAGCTAAGCATGCAGCAGCCAAACGGACAGGCTATTCCTGTGGTTGTTACTAAGGTAGAAACTGAAACCATAGAGATCGATGCAAATCACCCTCTGGCTGGTAAAGATTTAATTTTTGATATTGAATTAGTTGAGATTAGCTAATACTTGATCAAAAGACAAAAAAAGCCCTTCCGGAATTTCCGGAAGGGCTTTTTTATTGTCTAAGCTTTTTATGCTAATTGAGCATCAAGTTTTTGAGCCAATACACCTTTAGGCACAGCACCTACTTGTTTATCTACTATCTCTCCACCCTTGAAAACTAATAAAGTTGGAATGCTTCTGATTCCAAACTTAACGGGAACGTTAGGATTTTCGTCAACGTTCATTTTTCCTATAACAGCTTTACCCTCATATTCGCCAGCCAATTCTTCAACAACCGGACCGATCATTTTACAAGGACCACACCACTCTGCCCAGAAATCTACCAAAACAGGTTTGTCACTGTTTAAGATTTCGTCAAAGTTAGAGTCTGTGATTTCAATTGTTTTACTCATTTTATTTCTATTTAAAGAGTGAAAATATCATTTCGATTTAGGAACACAAATGTAGACATTTTTGGTTCTTTGATCGAACTACTTTATTTATAATTATTATCAATGGTCATATAGACTACAGTTATATCTGGCTGTAAATAAAAAAATCCCACCAGACGGATGGGATTTTACTTGAGGCGCTGAGCGGATTCGAACCGCTGTAGAAGGTTTTGCAGACCTCTGCCTAGCCACTCGGCCACAGCGCCATTTCTACTTTCGAAATTAAGTCGCAAAGCTATAAATATTCGACAATTACTTCAATAGAAATTATCTTTTTTGTCTTTTGCTACAATAACGGTCTTATAACCTCTAAAACATTGTTGGCAACTATTTTATGGCCTTCAACATTTGGGTGAATCCCATCTGCCAAATTAAGGTTTTCATCTCCAGCAACACCCTGTAGGAGAAATGGAATAAGCGCAGCATTGTTCTTTTTTGCAATTCTTGGAAAGATCGACCTGAAATTTTCAGTATAATCTTCACCCAGGTTAGGAGGTACCATCATGCCGGCAATGATGACCTCTACATTAGGATTTTTCTCCTTTACCTTGTCAATAATCTGTTGAAGATTACTCTCAGTTTGTGAAAGAGGGAGACCTCTTAGCCCATCATTTGCGCCAAGCTCAAGTATAAAAATATCTACTGGTTCTTTCAGTATCCAATCTAGTCTGTTTAATCCACCGGCAGTGGTTTCACCGCTCAGCCCGGCATTAATAATCTTATACTGATCAGAATTTGAATTTAACTTTCTATCTATAATAGCAGGAAAGGCCTGCTCTTTTGAAAGTCCGTATCCTGCCGTTAGACTGTCTCCATAAAACAAGATCGTCTTTTTCCCGGAAGTAAATGACAACGTGAAAAATAGAACTATTAAACCTAAAAACTTGAACTTCATGTGGGGTCTATAATTTGATGACTGATTGAACATTAATTAGTTTTAATCAATTATTGCTCCAAATATGTTAATTAAAGTAAACAAAAATTTAATATCACGTTAAACGAAGGAAATGTTTAACACATTTTTAACGATAAATATAAAATCTTGTTATCCTCACTATGGCAGAAATTCTTGTAGTTGAAAAACTCACCAAAACATTTAAATCAGGAAATAGATCATTGACAGTGCTGGATGATGTGTCTTTCAGCATCGAGGAAGGCTCTAGTATATCTATAGTAGGACCTTCTGGCAGCGGAAAAACAACATTATTAGGGTTGTGCGCGGGTTTGGATATTGCATCAAGTGGTACGGTATCATTAACAGGCATCAAGCTTAACGCCTTGGATGAAGATGACAGGGCTTATGTGCGAAACCAGAATGTGGGATTTATTTTTCAAAATTTTCAACTATTGCCTACGCTTACCGCCTTGGAGAATGTAACGGTTCCATTGGAATTAAGAGGTGAGAAAGACTTTAAGGACAAAGCCATTGAGCTGCTCGAAAGGGTTGGTCTTGGTGACAGAATGACGCATTACCCGTCTCAGTTATCTGGTGGCGAGCAGCAGCGGGTGGCCATGGCCAGGGCATTCATCACTTCCCCCAAGGTATTATTTGCTGATGAGCCTACTGGTAATCTTGATGAAGAAACGGCAGAAAAGGTTCAAAATCTTTTGTTTGATCTCAACAAACAAGAAGGCACTACCTTGATAATGGTAACTCACAACCTGGAGTTGGCTTCATTCACCGATAGAATATTAAGATTAAAGGGTGGAAAAGTAATAAGTGATGAGAAAACCCCGGTGAAGGCATAGATGGAATATTTTATCAAAATTAAGAAAAGAAAAAATTCGCTTTTTTCTGATAAATGGGTCTGGAAAATGGCTTTGAAAGATGCCCGCAATAATTTGGGTAGGCTTTTCTTGTTTATCTCTTCTGTAATTATTGGTATCGCAGCGCTGGTATCCATTAACTCATTCAATATCAACTTGCAAGGTAGTATTGACAATCAGGCTAAAGACCTTTTAGGAGCTGACTTTGTAATAAACGGCAATAAGGCCTTTGAAGAGGAAATGATTCAGGCTTTTGACTCGGTAGACGCTATAAAGGCCAGCGAAGCAGATTTAGCGTCTATGGTCATGTTTATGACCAGCACCCCTGGTACGAGGTTGGTAAGAATTGTAGCTATTGAAGGTGATTTTCCTTTTTATGGTGAGTTGGAAACGCTTCCGGAAAATGCTCCTGAGTTAATGCGTAATGAGCCCTATGCCATGATGGACAAAAACCTGATGGGCCAATATGATGTGAGTGCTGATGATTCCGTGAAAATTGGGAAAATGACCTTCAAGATAGCCGGAGAGGTTTCTAAAATACCTGGAGGAGGGGGTATCCAATCAACATTCACGCCTTCAGTTTATATTTCCATGAAATACCTTGACTCTACTGGCTTGGTACAGTACGGTAGTAGGGTTGATTACAAAAGATATTTTAAAACAGCCTCTCAGGAAGAAACAGATCAGTTTGTAGATAAATTGAAACCTATTGCCAGAAAATATGGGCATTCGGTAGAAACAGTTGAGAGGAGAAAGGAGAATCTCGGAGAGGGTTTTCAGAACCTTTATAAGTTCTTCAATTTGCTGGCATTTATAGCTCTGATACTAGGTTGTATTGGTGTTGCCAGTTCGGTACACATCTATGTAAGAGAGAAGAGAAATACTGTTGCAGTCCTTAGGTGTATAGGCGCTTCAGGGTGGCAGGCTTTCAATATCTTTTTTGTGCAGACATTGGTTATAGGACTTGTGGGAAGTGCCATTGGAGTTTTGCTTGGAGTGGTTATTCAATATGCATTGCCAGCCCTGCTCCAAGAGTTTATACCGCTAGACTTGGATTTAAGTATTGCCTGGGGGGCAATTTTGGAAGGCCTGTTATTAGGTTTGGTTATTTCCGTATTGTTTTCAGTACTTCCATTAATCTCTGTAAGGTTTGTGCCTCCATTATCAGTGCTGAGAACTGGCTTTGAGCCACTAAGAAGGTTCTCAAAAGCCCGAATATTGGTAATCGTTCTGATTTTACTGTTTCCACTGTTATTTGCTGCGTATCAATCCTCTAGCCTTACAATTGGAGCGTTGTTCTTTTTAGGTTTGGTGGTAGCCTTTGCTGCATTGGCAGGGGTAGCACTTCTTTTGATGAGAACCGTAAGGAAATTTTTTCCGTCAGGGTGGTCATTCATTTGGAGACAGAGTCTTGCCAATTTATTCAGACCTAACAATCAAACAATTGTATTAGTTGTGGTAATTGGCCTTGGAGCCTTTCTAATTGCCACTTTAAATATTATTCAAAACAGCCTGCTGAATCAGGTTGAGTTTGTTGGTAATGAAAATCAATCGAATACCATTCTTTTTGACATACAGCCAAACCAGAGAGAAGGAGTAGTTAAGTTGACCAATGATAATGATTTACCAGTTCAGCAACTGGTTCCAATTATTACCTGCAGGTTGAGCAGTATAAATGGCAAGACCATTAGAGATATTCAGCAAGATACTACTGATGCCGTGCCAAACTGGGCACTTACCAGGGAGTATAGGGTCACTTATAGGGACTCAATCCATACGTCTGAAATATTGGAAGTAGGTAAATTACAACATGTTTCTAATGACAGTATTTATGTAACGGTTAGTAAGGGGATGCATGAAAATCTTGAGTTGGACATTGGTGATGAGATTGTATTTGATGTTCAGGGCATTAGTATTACTACCTATCTTGGAGGCATTCGAGATGTGGATTGGCCTGTTGATCCACCAAATTTTATTTTTGTATTTCCTAATGGGGTATTGGAGCAGGCACCGCAGATTTATGTGCTTACAACTAGAATAGATGCTCAATCCAAGGCGAATACTTATCAGCGTGAGCTGGTAGCATTGTTCCCTAATGTGTCATTGATTGACTTGAGTCTTGTTCTTACCACTATAAATGAATTCTTTGATAAAGTCTCTTTTGTAATTCAATTTATGGCTTTGTTCAGTGTATTAACTGGTCTTGTAGTGCTGGCTGGAGCAGTGATTAATAGTAAATATATAAGACTTAAGGAGAATGTGATGTTAAGGACAATAGGTGCAGTAAGTAAGCAGATCGTAGGCATGACCATTTTAGAGTATGGATATCTAGGCTTTTTTGCAGGATTGACTGGTATCTCGTTGTCAATCATTTCAGGATGGCTTTTGTCTACATTCTTTTTCGAGGTAATCTTCCTGCCAGACTATTTGGGTCTTTTATATCTCTGGTTGACCATAATGGGTCTGACCATTTTTGTGGGATGGTTAAATACACGAGGGGTAATTCATCGATCACCACTTGAAGTTTTAAGAAAAGAAGTATAGGTTAATTATCTTTAATGTTCCATGCTCAAAATTATGTGGTATTAAAGTAATTATGATTCTTATATGAAAAGCCTTTTAGGAGTAATCTTTCTATGCTTACTATTGTCGAAATGCCCTGTGGTATTTGCACAGACTATGTTCATAGAGAATAAAGGTCAATACACACCTAAAAACTTCTTCTATGGAAAATTGCCAGAAGGCAGAGTGTTTTTTCAGGCCGATAAACTCGTGTACGACTTCTATAATATGAAGTCGCACCATGATGAACCCGGCATGGGCTTGCATCAGGATGGTGAGTCTGAAATGGATTTAATTAACAGACATGCCTATTATTTTCAATTTAAGAACTCAAACCCAGATGTTAAAGTCACAGGAAATTTCAAAGGGCAATTAGTTCATAACTACTTTGTAGGGGACAAAAGTAAGTGGACTACTGAAGCCCATGAATATTCAGAAGTTTACTACGCTGAGTTGTATACAGGCATAGATTTTAAATACTACAACTATGGCAACTCGGTAAAGTATGATTTTATAGTGGCCCCAGAAGCTGATATTAATCAAATTGCAATTGAAATTGATGGGGCTAATGCATCTTATATAGATGAATTAGGTCATCTAAATATTGAAACGGAGGTTAATAAGTTAATGGAAACCCGTCCAATTGCTTATCAATGGATAAATGGTGAAAAGAAATTTTATGAGGCTGAATTTTCATTGAATAATGGAAGCCTGTCTATTAATCTTCTCGAAGATTATGACCCTTGTTTGGAGCTGACTATTGATCCCACATTAATTTTTTCAACCTATTCTGGTTCCACGGCAGATAATTGGGGCAATACTGCCACTTTTGATGATGCAAGCAATTTGTATTCGGGTGGAATTACAAGCCATTACTCTGGCGGAGCCTTTCCGGCTACTTCAGGAGCCTATCAGACAACATATGCCGGTGCCTGGGACGTTGCCATACTTAAATATGATTCTCTGGGTCGTCAACCAATATATGCCACATACCTGGGCGGAAGCCAATCGGAAGTGCCGCAAAGCCTGATAGTTGACAAAAATAATAACCTACTTGTCATGGGAGTTACAGGCTCATCTAATTACCCAACTCAAAATGCATTTCAATCATCATATGGAGGAGGCACAAATGCTGAACCTTTTGGTGGTGGTGCTAATAATGTATTGTTTCCGTCTGGGTCTGATATTTTTGTCACCAAAATAAGTGCCTCTGGAAGCAGCTTATTAGCATCTACCTTTATAGGTGGCACGGCTAATGACGGGCTAATGATAGCTGGAGAGGCGCTGGTTAGTAATTACGGAGATCAGTCAAGAGGTGATATTTATATAAAGGAAGACGGCAATATTTTAGTGGCCTCCAAAACCAGCTCCACTGACTTTCCATTGTTAAACGCATTTCAAGATACCTTTGCAGGAGGTTCCACTGATGCTGTAGTTTTTGAAATGAGTGCTAACCTAACTGATTTAATTTTTTCCTCCTATTTGGGAGGCCCGGTTATGGATGCCGCTTATTCCATTAAATCAAATAACAACGGAAAGATAATTGTAGCAGGTGGTACCAATTCTGCGGCTTTAGCCAAGCCAACAGAACGATTTTCAAACAGTAAACCAGGCAAAATTGATGGCTGGGTATCTATAATTGATAATGTAACTTTTAAACTGGATACAGGTATTTATGTTGGTACATCAGAAACCGACCAGGTGTATTTTATTGATTTGGATTCCGAGGGTAATATTTATACTTACGGACAAACTAGTGGTGCTTTTCCGATAAAAGGGAATGTCTATACCTCTGGAGGAGGCCAGTTTTTACAAAAATGGAATAACGACCTTACAAATTTAGAGCTATCAACAAGGTTCGGTTCCTCAGGCAGTTTTCCAAATATTTCCCCCACTGCTTTTTTGGTCAATGACTGTGATAACATTTATCTCAGCGGATGGGGCGGGGGGACTAACAATGGTTTTATTGGAGGCTCAACCGTTGGAATGCCTATTACTGCCGATGCCTTTCAATCTACTACTAATGGTTCTGATTTTTATTTAATGACTTTAAGTGCCAATGCAGAAGAGTTACTCTATGCCACTTATCTGGGAGGTAGTCAATCTCAAACGCACGTTGATGGTGGTACCAGTAGGTTTGATAAAAGAGGTATTGTGTATCATGCGGTATGTGCAGGCTGTGGTAGTTTTTCTGACTTCCCTACCACCCCTGATGCATTTTCGTCAACTAATAATAGCCAAAATTGTAACAATGCTGCTTTTAAGTTTGATTTGGCCTCTTTGAGGGCTGTAATTCAAACCAATTCTGTTGAATTGAACAATCCTGGCGTTTCCATTGTCTGTTTCCCTGATGATGTAGTCTTTCAAAACTTAAGTATTGGGGGCGAAATATTTGAATGGGATTTTGGTGATGGGAATAGTGTTGTAGCTAATGACACTTTGCCAATAGTTCATAATTATGCCAATGCTGGCAATTATAAGATCACATTAAAAGCCATAGATCAGAATACCTGTATATCGGAAGATGTTACCTCAACAACTCTGCAGGTGGCACGGCCCATTTTTGATGTGATTGGAGACCAGACATTATGTGAAGGCAGTTCACTGAGACTAACTGCATTTGGAGGGACTAATTACTTCTGGACCAGTGCGGATAGTCTTTCTCAATCTACAAATGCTATTTATGAGGTGTCACCTTTAGAACGCACAACCTATTATGTTTCTATAAGTGATGAACTAGGCTGCAGTAAAATAGATACGGTAAACGTAGAGGTGCTGCCAGGACTTGAATTGAGTTTTGATTACCTCAAAGTGTACGATTGTTTTTCGAGACCTGAGCTGCAAGTTGTTAATACAAGCTTAGATGAGGGAGCATATTCATGGGATTTTGGCGATGGCTCTATCTCTGATCAGCCTGAGGATACGCATATCTACCAGCAAGATGGTAACTATTCCGTAACTTTAATTGGGGCTAGTGGGCAATGTGTGTACGAAGAATCCAAAACAGTTGCTATACAAACGCTTAAAGTACCCAATGTTTATACGCCAAATGGAGATTCTGATAATGAAGTTTTCGAGATAATAGCTTCCAATAAAGTTAAGTTAACAGTTTGGAACCGCTGGGGTAAGACTATTTTAGAAACAGATGATTATCAGAATGATTGGAAGGGGGTTAATGAACCATCTGGTGTATATTATTATGAAGCTGTTATTGAAGATGTGACCACTTGTAAAGGTTGGGTGCATCTTATAAAGTAAGAAATAATGAATATCGAATCAATCAATCCTGCTAATGGAGAAAGCGTTGCCACTTACAAGGCAATGACCTCTAAAGAAGTGAAACATATCATTGATGAGTCAGACCTCGACTGGAAAAATTGGCGCAAGACCTCTTTTGATGAGAGAAGTCAATTAATGCATAAAGCCGCGGAAGTTTTGAGGGAAAACAAAGCATCTTATGCAGAATTAATGACACTGGAAATGGGTAAGGTGCTGAAAGATGGGGAGTCTGAAATTGAAAAATGCGCCTGGGTTTGTGATTATTATGCTGATAATGCTAAAGAATTCTTAAAGGATCATAAAGTTGACACTGAAGCTTCCAATAGCTTCATATCTTACAAACCTATTGGTATTGTTTTGGCTGTTATGCCTTGGAATTTTCCCTTCTGGCAAGTCATGAGATTTGCAGCACCTGCTTTAATGGCTGGTAATGCAGGGGTATTAAAGCATGCCTCTAATGTGAGTGGGTGCGCCATTGCTATTGAGAAAGCTTTTCAAAAAGCAGGTTTCCCGAAAAATATTTTCAGAACACTTATTATTCCGTCCAATCAGGTGGCTGAGGTGATAAAAAATGAAAAAGTTAAGGCAGTAACCCTTACAGGTAGTACGCCCGCTGGTAAGTCTGTAGCTGCCATAGCCGGCAGTCAGATTAAGAAAACTGTTCTGGAATTAGGTGGTAGTGACCCATATATAATTTTAGAAGATGCCGATTTGGAATTAGCGGCTAAAACATGTGCTACAAGTCGATTGATAAATAATGGGCAGAGTTGTATTTCTGCCAAACGCTTTATTGTGGTTAAGGAAGTGAAAGCTGAGTTTGAAAAGCTACTTTCAAAGTATATGTCAGAACGAGTAGTGGGGGACCCTTTAGATAAAAGAACAGATCTGGGGCCGATGGCAAGAATGGATTTGCGTGATGAGCTCCACGATCAAGTGACAAAGAGCAAGGAAATGGGTGCCAACTGTATTTTAGGTGGTGTTATTGATCATAATAGTGAAGGAGCATTCTACCCGCCAACCATACTTACAGATGTTAAATGGGGTTCACCAGCTTATCATGAAGAATTATTTGGTCCGGTGGCCTCTATTATAGAAGCCAGCAATGAGAAAGAAGCTATTGAAATAGCTAATGACAGCTTTTTTGGATTAGGTGCAGCAGTTTTCACCAAAGACCTGAAGCGGGGTGAGTATATTGCTAAAGATGAAATTGAAGCAGGATGCTGTTTTGTTAATGACTTTGTGAAGTCTGATCCCAGATTACCTTTTGGGGGAGTAAAAGGTAGTGGCTATGGCAGAGAACTAAGTGCTTATGGTATTAAGGAGTTTGTGAACATTAAGACAGTTTATATAAAGTAATACTAACTTTTAAGTATAGTTCTTACCATTTTTAATTTTTCAATAACTTCGTCAGGGTAGTCACTCCTAAACCTTTTAGTATACTCAAGTGCCTTTACAATGTCAGATACGGAATAAGGAATATGGTCGATATTGCCTTCGTAATAATCAATTACAGATTCAATCACCTTTATATTTCTGTTTTGAAAAAACATATGCTTAATATTTTAATAAAGATATTGAGGTAATGGTGCAGCATCAATACCGATTGATGGGTATTTTGCTTAAGGTTATATCTGTAATTGAAAGTTAATTATTGATATTGTTATAGAGTTCTGTTGAAGCACTTTCCAGATGGTCAAGACGATCGATCAAAGTAGCCTTTTGTTCACTGGCAATTTCCTTATGAATTTCAGGAGGGTATTCCGTCATAGCCTGGTCTATGACAGGTTCGGAAAGGGCTTTTTTGATTTCTGTAGTAACATTTTTAAAACTTTTCTGGCTCATACCTTTTAATAACAGCATGTCCAGATCGGTCACTTTTTTAGCGGCATCATTCACACTTGCCTCTCCTTTTCGGAAAGACTTGAATTTGTTTGTTGTATTTACAACTACCGTGTTGACCCACCCATCATTAAACCTGCAAAAGGCCATATCCCTATCAATAGGAAAGGGTCTGATTATTTGATGATCAAGAGTATCGTATACCAACCACTTCCATTGCCCCGCGTGTCTGTCCCAGTCGCTGATTAAGATATCAAAAATCCTGCATTTTAAATACTCAAGGGTATCAAGCCTTATGGTTGCATTTTGAATTGCACTAAGCATCTCATCCGTGTTAATGACATCTGCAGGCTCAAAAAAGGCTTTGCTGCCCTTCCATTTTGAATCCAATTCTTCTTCAAAAATTACTGCTGCACCAGGCAAGTGAAGCTTTATACTGTCATGAACCTGAGAATAGTAAGGGAGTATGTAGATAGCAGGGTTGGTGTGAAGGATATTAAGAGATTCTGAAAGGCTTGCCACTACTGGGGCTGCATATGGATTAAGTGCAGAAGTTTGATCCCTTAAAAGTGGCCTTAATGCAGAAT
Source organism: Fulvivirga sp. (assembly GCF_040218215.1). NCBI lineage: Bacteria > Pseudomonadati > Bacteroidota > Cytophagia > Cytophagales > Fulvivirgaceae > Fulvivirga > Fulvivirga sp. The sequence goes on along the minus strand of NZ_JAVJQL010000014.1, from coordinate 281,574 downwards.
TAATTAGCCAGTTGGGCAATACCCTGGACTGGTCCTTGTCAATTGACCTAAACGAGTAGTGCTTGTGGTTAGGAGCCTTCATTTCAATGCTGGTTGTCTGCTGGCCGCCACCTACTTTGTGAAATTGCAATGTATCGAGTCCGGTAAACACAGGAAGCTGTATTTCCTTACTCCAAAGTTCCCTGTAATGATTACCAAAAAGGGTAGTTGCAATTGAATTGCGATCGTAAAACTTAGAAATGGATGTGTTTATTGAATCTGAATCGTGATTGTTAAACAACGCATCGGCTTGTTTTATTCTGTATTCAGAAGAAAAATGATAACGCTCTCTTGAGTTTATGAGATTAGGTAAAATGAACAACAAAAAGAAAGCTGTGAGGAGGCTAAGTGAAGTTATGATTAAACTGCGTCTCAACTAAAAAGTCAAAATAAAGTCCTGCTTCCTTATTTCAGGATTGAAAAACACTAGACCAACCTGAAACAGATCAATAGTAACTGTAACCTGATAGTGACTTTTGATTTCATTCCAGGCCTTTTCCATTTCTCCATTCATATGAATATCATCAAACACCAAGCATGTATGATCAGAAATATGGCTAAGAAATAAATTAAAATAAGCCAATGTAGCCTTGTAGGTGTGATTAGCATCTATTAGGGCAAAATCGACCTTTTTATACTTATTAAGAAAAAGGGGCAGTGTTTGGTCAATATTACCTTCAATAACTTCAGTATTGGTTTTCTCATTCCCTTGAAACACTGCCGATGCAATAGCGGCTAAAGAAGGGTCACCCTCAAATGTAAAAACCCTTGAATCTTTGTTTTTTGAAAGGTATAAGGTGTTAACCCCTAAAGAAGTGCCGAGCTCTACAACTATATTGTAGTCAAAATGCCTGATCAAGCGCTCGTATAGTTCTGAGAATTTTCTTTTTGAAATACCTTTAGTGGCTATATCAGAGATTTTTCTTTGATTGTTTTTAGAAACATTAGACCCGCTTCCCAGATCTACAACCTCAATGGTATTGGTACTTAGCGCAAATTGTTCCCTTATCTTCTCAATGTCTGGAAATAAAGGTTTCCTATTAGTATCTAGAATCACCTTTTTATAAAGCTCATAGATAAATGGAGAATGAAGGGAATGCTCATTTTCCTCGTTTAACCAATAATTAAAGTAACTGAAGGTTTGATGAATAAAAGACAAATTAATTCAATTTGAATGGAGCAATCATGGTAAATTCAGGTATGGTGACTTTAAACCTATGACCATCTACAATTCTCTCCATCAAAAAAGTACCACCCATTTTACCGATACCAGATTTTAAATTGCAACCTGATACATACTGATGATATTGACTAGGTTCTAAAATGGGCTGCTGTCCAACAACGCCTTCGCCTTCAACTTCTCGGGGGATAAGTGCCGCATCATGAATGTTCCAATGACGCCTTAATAACTGTATTGTGTTATCACTCTGATTTTCAATAGTAACTCTGTAAGTGAATACATAATGGTACTGGCTAGGACTGGAATATGCTGGTTGATATTCAGTCTCCACACTTACTTTTATACCTTTTGTTATTTCCGTTACCATTGAGTAATTTATTTTGTTATTACAAAACGCATTGGATGTTAAAGAAGTTTTAAATTTAAATCTAATTCCAAATAAAAAAATTAAATGGACGTAAAAATCGCTGATTCGTGGAAGGATAAGTTAAATGGAGAGTTTGAAAAGGCATATTTTAAGAATTTAGTATCATTTATTAAAGAGGAATATAAGTCTCACACAATATTTCCTCCAGGAAAACAGATCTTCAGTGCGTTTGACCATTGTGGCTTTGAAGATGTGAAAGTGGTGATAATTGGTCAAGACCCATATCATGGCCCCGGTCAGGGCAATGGCTTATGTTTTTCCGTAAATGATGGAGTAAGGAAACCACCTTCATTAATCAATATTTTTAAAGAGATAAGAAATGATCTGGGCACGGAGATTCCAGAATCTGGTAATTTGGAAAGGTGGGCTGATCAGGGGGTTTTATTGTTGAATGCAACGCTAACCGTAAGGGCAAACTCACCAGGCTCACATCAGAAGAAAGGATGGGAGCAGTTTACAGATGCTGTTATCAAGCTGTTGTCTGATAAGAAGGAGCACCTAGTCTTTATTTTGTGGGGAGCATATGCCCAGAAGAAAGGGGAGGTGATTGATGCGCAAAAGCACATGATAATCAAATCTGCTCATCCTTCACCATTTGCTGCAGACAGAGGCTTTTTTGGTAGCAAACCTTTTAGCAGAACTAATGACTATTTGAAATCAAAAGGTTTGGATACAATAAGCTGGTAATAAAAGAGGCAATCTATTTAGATCACCTCTTTATACTTATCTTATAAGATTGAAGAACCTTCTCCAGCGTATTCTGCTAAAGAAGCCTTTGTTAGGATCTAAGGACAGCCAGATAAAGAACCCTTTACCTACCACATGATCCTCAGGTACGAATCCCCAATAACGCGAGTCTAGTGAATTGTGCCTGTTGTCACCCATCATAAAGTAATAATTCTGCTTAAATGTATACTCAGCAGTTTCTTTACCATCAATAAACAGTTTGCCATCTTTGATCTCGGCATTTTCATTGTGCTCATACAGGGTTATGGCATCTCCGTATGTTGCAAGTGAAGCCCTGTCAATTTTTATTGTTGCGCCTTCTTTAGGAATGGTTAAAGGCCCATACCAGTCTGCATTCCATGAAAATAATTCAGGGTCATTAGGGAATATTCCATTATCTAACTCACCTTTATGATACGATTCAAATTGTCTGTAAGGATTATTGGATGAAGGACGTACCTCTGTGATAAATGGAAGTTTTTTAAGTGTCTCAGCCTGAGCTGAAGTGATGTACATGAGCTGAACCACGCCATTATCGTCCCTGCTTACAACCTGACTGTCAGTAATATCCTGATCATCTAAAATTCTTTGGCTCAAGGCATTTTTTGAGAAGACCAGGTACGAGAATTGCATTTCTTCCGGGTTTTCAATGGCCTTATCATTGATATATATTTGTTTGTCTTCGATTTTAAGCACATCACCAGGAAGCCCGACACAACGTTTAATGTAGTTTGTCTTCAAATCTATAGGGTAATCAATGTTTTCATTCAGACTTTTTGGAGGCACATTAAATACCACCACGTCATTTTGCTGGATAGAGGTAAAACCCGGAAGTCTATATTGTGGCAGTTGGATCCAGTCTACATAAGAAGGAATTTCGGTGCCCCATATTTTTTGATGTGTTAAAGGTATTTGTAAGGGTGTGGCAGGTGTTCTGGTGCCATAATGGAACTTACTTACAAAAAGAAAATCGCCTACTAACAAGGATTTTTCCATTGATGGGGTAGGGATAGTAAATGCCTCCATTATCAACCATCTGATAAGTGTTGCAGCAATAACTGCGAAGGTGATGGCATCTAACCACTCTCTGGCCTTTGATTTTTTTACTTCAGGCTTTTCTTTCTTCTCCCAAAATTTCCAGTTCATATATTTTGATTTTTTGTTACTGGTATATTACCAGCATTGTTTCTTACAATTTGTGTCTATTATTTTTTCAGGTTAGCTAAAAAGTCTTTCATATTTAAGATACCTTTTTGCTGTGGCAGCCATTCACTCACCATAACTGCACCCATCGCAAATCCCTCTCTGGAATGTGCCGTGTGCTTGATTTCTATATCGTCTATTGGTGATGAATATTTTACAGTATGCGTGCCTGGCACATTCTCTACCCTGTGTGCATGAATAGTAATGGATTTCTCACTTTCTTTTTCAAGCAGCCAATTTTCCTTATTAGGGTTGTTATCTATAATGCCTTCAGCGAGACTTATTGCTGTGCCACTTGGGGCATCTTTCTTTTGCGTATGATGAATCTCATCAATATCAACATTGTATTCACTTTGGTCTGCCATTAATCGGGCAAGCTGCTCATTAAGTTGAAAAAACAGGTTAACCCCAATGCTATAGTTAGAAGCATAGAAGAAAGTGCCATTGTTGTTTTTACACAGCTCTTCAACTTCAGCTTTTTTATTTAGCCATCCTGTTGTGCCCGATAATATCGGAATGTTGTTTTCTAAACAGTATTTAATATTAGCGAAAGCAGATTCAGGCTGGCTAAATTCAATAGCCACGTCTGTGTTAGATGCATTGAATTTTTGTAAGTCATTGGCATTGTCACGGTCAATGGTGCCTGCTATTTGATGTCCTCTTTTTAAGGCTATGGCTTCTATGGCGTGGCCCATTTTCCCATAGCCAATCAATAGTATTCTCACTTAAACTTTAGTTTTATGGAGACCCCGGCATTGTACCTTGCATATACAGGCTGCTCAAACATGGGGTCGATTGTAACTTTTAAATCAGGATTTAAATCAAATTCCTTCAAATGTGCATCAATGTGTGCATCTAATATCTGCATCATATAAAAAACGCCCATTAATATTAAATAGAAGTCCCTATCTCTCCTTGTGCTGTTTATAGCAGAGCGCAGCTGCTCTTCAGTAGCACCGGATGGGGGTGTAAAATCAGGGTCTTGTAATAGTTGAAAAAGCTCTCCTCGGAATTCTTTATATTGATTATCGTAAACACTGGCAACATATCCCAGGGTTATAAAACCACCATAAACAATAGGTAACTTCCAGTACTTCTTATTATAAATTTGACCTGCACCTGGCAGCACAGCCGCTAATAACGAGGCCCTTCTTGGCACAAACTTATCGGCATAGGTATCTATTTCTTGAACGCGAACATTGTCCTCACTTTCAACCAGGATGGGCTCATCATTTCTGGTAGAGTCAGTATTAACTCCTGCAGGGCTTATTTGTGCTTGAGCCGAACAGAATATCAATAGGATTAATCCAGTGAGAAGAAATGCCTTTTTCATTTATATTTCAAGAATTTCCAACAGCCTGTTCAAATCTTCAACGGATACAAAAGGAATTTTTATCTCACCTTTTTTACCATCTGACTTAATTTGAACTTTGGTGCCAAAATGCGATGTTAATTTGTGTTGCAAATTAGCAATTTCCTTGCCGCCTTCGTTTTGTTCTTTAGGTTCAGCTGGTTTTTTTGAAGAATATTCTGAACGAACCAGTTCTTCTACCTTTCTGACTGATAAATCCTGACTTAGAATTCTTTTGAAAATGTCCAGTTGCTGATCAACACTATCAATTGTGATCAGGGCTCTTGCGTGGCCCATTGTTATTTTTTTATCGCGTATAGCAGCCTGAATGGCCGGAGGCAATTTCAATAACCTTAAATAGTTGTTTACCGTGGTTCTGTTTTTGCCCACACGGTCTCCAAGTTCTTCCTGCTTAAGCTCACATTCAGTGAGTAGCCTTTGGTAACTCAAGGCAATTTCAATGGCATTAAGGTTTTCCCGCTGAATGTTTTCAATTAATGCCATTTCTAGCATCTGCTGATCATCTGCAGTTCTTACATAAGCGGGTATGGCTGTAAGTCCTGCTAGCTTGGAAGCTTGAAACCTTCTTTCCCCGGAGATCAACTGGTACTTATTCTTGGATAATTTCCTGACGGTGATCGGCTGAATTATGCCCTGAACTTTAATAGACTCGCTTAACTCCTGAAGGGCATCCTGATCAAAATGTGTTCTTGGTTGAAATGGGTTTACCTCTATTTCATCCAGGCTGATCTCGTTGATGGAACCAGCTGGATTACTTTCACCAACGGCAATATTTTTCTCCATCGAAGGAGAATCTTCCAATAAGGCTCCGAGTCCTCTTCCTAACGCACTTTTTCTTTTTATTGATTTATTGGCCATTGGTATTAATATTATGATTTGCCGTTTTTGACTAGAATTTCCTTAGCCAAATTTAAATAACTTACGGCACCTTTACTTTCAGCATCGTGGGCTATAGCAGGTACTCCAAAGCTTGGAGACTCACTCAACTTAATGTTTCTGGGAATAATTGTATCGAAAACTATTTTCTTAAAATGTGTTTGAACTTCTTCCACCACCTGATTAGACAGCCTCAATCTTACATCATACATTGTTAACAGAATACCCTCAATTTCCAATGCTTTGTTAAGCCTTGTTTGAATAATTTTTATGGTATTCAACAATTTACCCAAACCCTCCAAAGCAAAATATTCGCACTGAACCGGGATAATTACGGAATCTGAAGCAGTTAACGCATTGATAGTTATAAGTCCTAACGAAGGGGAACAGTCTATGATTATATAGTCGTAATCCTTTTTAGCTTTTTTAAGGGAGTCTTTCATACGTTCTTCTCTTCTTTCAATATTTACCATCTCCACTTCAGCACCGACAAGGTCTATGTGAGAGGGGAGAATATGTAAGTATTCTATATCCGTTTTGGTAATAGCATCATACACGTCTACACCATCAACCATACACTCATAAATGCTGTGCTCAACTTCACGAGGGTTGAGCCCAACCCCTGATGTTGAATTAGCCTGAGGGTCGGCATCAACAATTAAAGTGCGATACTCAAGGGCTGCCAAACTCGCAGCTAAATTTATTGCCGTAGTTGTTTTACCTACTCCTCCTTTTTGATTTGCAATGGCTATTACCTTAGTCATTAACTGTTAGTTTTTACGGTTAAATTATATACCAATTCAAATCCTTTGTTTTCAAACATTTATGACACAGGAAATGGTTTTAATCGTGCTTTATTGCTCAAAAAAGGCGTTTTAAGCCACTTCTTTGAAAACTAAGTATTTTCAAATTGGGGTTACAAAGATATAAGTTTAATTGAATTATGTAAGAGTTACCCTTAACCAATCTGATAAAAAGAAAGGCCCAATTTATAAGGGCCTTTCAATCAGTTTAATATCGCTAAGAAAATTACTTTTTGTTCTTGTTCTGAGCTTTCATGGCATCTTCCAATCTCTGCTGAAATTTGGATTTTTTTCTACTGCCTGCATTCTTTTTATTCTCATCCAAAATCCTTCTGATCTTATCTTCATCCACAAACCTTCTTATGAGCGCTTGTTGACCAAAAGTAACCAGGTTAGCAATAAAGTAATAAAAACTCAAGGCTGCAGGGTAGGAGTTTAGCACAAACATGAAGATAACAGGCATGAAATAAGAGATTGATTTCATAGGGCCTTGTACTGTGCTCACCTGCTGCTGAGAGTAGGTAATCATGATGGTTGAGATTGTCATAAGCAACACAAACAAACTAACATGACTACCATAAAAAGGTATTTCGAATGGAAGTGTTAAAATTGAATCATAACTTGATAAATCCGTAGCCCATAAGAAGCTTTCACCTCTTAACTCAATAGATTGAGGGAAGAAATAGAACATGGAAAGCAAAATAGGCATTTGAAATAGCATCGGAATACAGCCGCTAATAGGATTTACGCCTACCTGCTGATATAATTTCATTTGCTCAGACTGAGCCTTTGCCATGTCACTGCCATGTTTTTCTTTAATTTCATCAAGCTCAGGTTTCAAAACTTTCATTTTGGCCATTGATAAATATGACTTGTACGAAAGCGGTGACAATACCAATTTGATAATCAATACTATGATGATGATGATTAATCCATAGTTGTCTAAAATGTCATTTAAAACATCAAATAATGGAATTAATACATATTTATTTACCCAAAGCATAGGAGGCCATCCCAGAAAAAGGTTCTTTGAGAACTCTTCGGTTACTTCACTTGTAATATGGTAATCATTAGGCCCGAAATAGAACCTGTAATTGCCCTGACCCTTGTTCAGATCACTTAACGGAAGACTTAATGTTACTTCAGCATACTTTACTACTTCAGGGTTGTTAGGATCTACGTTGGTAGATATCTTTCCTTTAGTAAAGCTTTTATTGGCAATTATGGCCGATAAAAAGAACCTCTGCTTGATAGTTGTCCATTTGATAGACTCGCTGATAACTTCCTCTTCGTATGATGTAGATCTTTCAGATAGTTCTTCAAATTCCCCTGATGTGGTATAGTAGTTAACAGTGGAGTTCTGACGGCTCATATTTACATCACTCTCCTGAGTAATCATATGGTCATTCCACTGGAACAATACCTCTTCTTTAGTAATACTACTTTCTAAACCTTTGAATTGCAGTTTGTAGCCTACTTCGTACCCTGCGCTAGGAATGCTATATACATGCTTTACAGATTTACCTTCACCTAAGTCAAGGGAATATGAAATTATGGTTGAGTCACCGCTGGTGCTGGTTCCTAGTCTGTAATAAAGTTGATTTAGGTCTATAGTCTTTCCGAAAGAAGTAACGATCGTTTTAAACTCATTGCTTTCTGGTGTAATCAACCTTACAGGATTACCATCTTTAGAGTTGAAAGTTTTTAGTATTACTTCTGATACTTTACCACCTTTTGAGTCGAAAGTGATTTTAACGGTCTCATTTTCAACAGTTTTCTTGGTTGACTCGCCTTTAGCTCCGGCTGCAAATACTCCAAATTTGTTGACTAGCTCAGCATCTAATAATGAGTCCGGCAATGCTGGCGTGTTCTGAGCCTCTACAACTGTAGAATCACTCGGCATAACCAGTTCAGTATTGGTTGCAGTCTCTTCAGGAGCGGGTAAATCCGGCTTAAAAAACATCCAGTATCCAAAAAGCATAACTGAAATGAGTATTAACCCGGTAGCTTGGTTCTTATCCATTTTTTATATTTTACTTATGATTAAGATTTCTTTTTTTGAATTGCGGCTTCAACGAACTTTACAAATAGCGGGTGAGGGTTCAATACCGTACTTTTTAATTCAGGATGATATTGTGTGCCTATAAACCACGGGTGATTTTCCAACTCGACAATTTCGACCAACCCGGTTTCCGGATTAATACCAGTTGCTTTCATTCCCGCAGCTTCCATTCGCTCTAAATATTTATTATTGAACTCATAACGGTGTCTGTGGCGTTCGCTAATATTTTGCTTTCCATATACACTAAAAGCCTTACTTCCTTTTTTAAGCTTGCAAGGATAAGCACCTAACCTCATGGTACCACCCATATTTGTTACTTTTTTTTGATCTTCCATTAAATCAATTACCGGATCTTTTGCTTTTGCATCTATCTCTGTAGACGAGGCGTTTGGCAACGTTAGTACATTTCTGGCGAATTCAATTACAGCGCATTGCATACCGAGGCAAATTCCAAAAAAAGGAACATTGTTCTCACGAACATACCTTACCGCTTCAATTTTGCCCTGAACGCCCCTTTCACCAAATCCCGGTGCCACTAAAATGCCGTGATATTGACTTAAAATATTTTCGCAGTTGTCTGCATTTATGGTTTCAGAAGATATCCAATGAAGGTTTACCTTGCACTCATTGGCAGCGCCTGCATGCACAAAAGACTCCACTATTGATTTATAAGCATCAGGTAGTTCTACATACTTACCTACCAATCCTATTTCTACTTCATCGGTTGGGTTTTTAAGCTTACCCAGAAATGCTTTCCACTGATCAAGATCAGGCTCTTCTTTATGATTAATCTTAAGTTTGGCCAAAACCCTTTCAGCGAGTTTTTCCTTACGCATAAGAATTGGCACATCATAAATTGTTTCGGCATCAAGCGCCTCAATTACCGAATTGATATGTACGTTGCAGAATAACGCCAATTTCTTTCTGATATCTTGCGGCAAATGTCTTTCAGACCTGCAAACCAATATGTCAGGCTGAATACCTGCTTCCAATAGCTGCTTTACCGAATGTTGAGTAGGTTTTGTTTTAAGCTCTTTAGCAGCACTTAAATATGGAATGAGTGTAAGATGGATAACAAGAAAATTGTTGGTACCTACATCCCATTTTACCTGACGAACAGCCTCTATAAATGGCAATGATTCTATATCACCAACACAGCCACCAATTTCAGTAATAACAAAATCATAATCTCCACTTTCTCCAAGTTGATAGATATTTCTTTTGATCTCATCAGTGATGTGTGGTACTACCTGAACTGTTTTGCCAAGGTATTCGCCTTTGCGCTCTTTGGTAATTACATTATTGTAAATGCGTCCAGTGGTCACATTATTGGCCTGTGAAGTAGGGGAGTTAAGAAAACGCTCATAATGACCAAGGTCAAGATCGGTTTCTGCCCCATCGTCTGTTACGAAGCACTCACCATGTTCATATGGATTTAGCGTACCCGGATCAATATTGATATAAGGATCGAACTTTTGGATGGTTACCTTAAAACCTCTGGCTTGCAAAAGTTTGCCCAAAGAAGCTGATATTATTCCTTTTCCTAATGAAGACGTCACACCACCTGTGACGAAGATATATTTTGCAGTGGCCATAAGTTGATTTAGGTATGAATTTTTTGCTGTTAAACTTATGGGGTGCAAAGGTATTGGAATAACTTGACAATATTAAGTGAGACCCAGTTTTAATTCCTAAAAAAAATAATTTGGTTTAAATGTCTAAAAAAGTGCCTATTTGGCAGGTTACCATAGCTTTGATACGGATATCTAACCGTGGCTTTATTTAAATAGAATAATTATTTAAACAGATTATAGATTACTAAGATAATTGCTATTTTTACCCACTTAAGTCAAAATTGATTCTTATATAGAATGAAGATATACCTCCGCCTCACCCTTTTTTTAGTTTTTCTCGGTTTTGCAAATGTTGGTTTTGGGCAATTAAATGCTACGCAGGCAAGACATGAATCTTTATTGCAGAATCAGGTAGCAGTAACTCTTGATGGTAATTTAGGAGTTTTATATTCTAATACGGCTGGTTGGGCCTTAACTGTAGGTGGCTCGCCTGCCACAATAAGTAGCGTAATTGGCGCGCCTGGATCGAACGTGGTGACAATCTCATTTACACCTGCCATCGGTATTGGTGAAAGTGTAGTTGTAAATTTTGCGGGGGATGCTGCTATTAATAACATCGTAAATTTAAATTCTCAGAATAATTGGATTCAGGTATGTGATGATTTTAGTTGGGTTGGAAACAATGTTGCAACGGATGTCTGTGCACCAGTATCACCACAAACAAGAATGACTTTTGTTGTGACGGCTAGGTTAAGAAACTCTAGCAACTGGAATGTAGGGGCAATTGGAAGTAGAGTATTTTGGGGGGATGCTGGAAATACATTTACGGAAATTGGCACATATGAGTCTGATGCCGGAGGTAATCCAGCAGCTAATCAATTTTTTGTTACAGTTGATCACAGTTTAACTGGTTATAGTTATCCTGCCAATGAAAATGTTTGTGGTTATTCTTCGGCTACAAGACTTCGCCTGTATAATGCACCTGCTATTTTGTGTGCAATTGCCGATGCCAATCAAAATGTTGTTTATTCTTCTTATAATACCGATGGAGCAGGAGAAGGCGATGGGGCACTTGCATCGCAGCCTACTGTTGCCTTTACAGACCAAGTGTGTGAGGGGGATTTTGTCAATATGTCATTTGACGATATTTCTGATTTAAATTGTATTGATTTAGCTGCTGCTCCGGCACCATTTACTTTAAATTCCAGAGATAGGAACATAAGGGTAATTTATGGTTTTCCTCATGTTCCTGGTAATACCATAAGAAATGTAGAGGTGCTGGGTACTCAAATTACAGATGCTTCTGGAAACTTGTTAATCCCAGGAGGTTTTATCCCTACAATACCTAATGCTTTGGGAACACCAGATGCATTTGGGGTAGTCAATTTTCCTGCTCCTGTTGCCGGACCAGCAGGGACGTTAGAGACCATTACTACTTCAACACCCACACTAATAGGAGATGCTGGCAGAACTTTCAACATTACTATTCAATATTGGAATTTTTGTAATACTTATGATGGGTTAGGCGATGCTGTGGGAATGAATGCCAGAGAGATAACTGATGAAATTATTGTAGTTACTTCTCCTGATGCTCCTACTGTGAACAATCCGGTAGAGTGCGAATCTGCCGGTAATGGCTCATTTACAATAACTGCCAATGGTGTAGCTGGAGCTAACTATACCTGGTATGCTGATGCTGCTTTAACTCAAGTATTACAAGGCCCTAATAATGACAACACGTTTAACCCAGTGACTCAAGGGCCGGCCGGATTCAGAATTAACAAAAATGTGGCTACTAGTACAATATTCACAAGATATGTAACACAAACAGATCCTGGAGGTATAAATTGTACTAGCCCACCAGCTGAAATTACTATTCAAATAGATGCTCTTAATACTGCAGGTACAATCTCTCATCCATCTGGTGCTACACCAATATCAATTTGTACAGGAGATAACCCTCCGGCATTTACGAGTACTACTCCTGGTTCAGGAGGTGGACCTGGTGGCATATTTACCTATCAATGGCAATCTTCCACAACCTCAGCAGTTGCGGGATTCGCTGCTGCGTCTGGTATAAATGATCAGCCTACTTACGACCCACCGGCTCTAGCCACCACAACTTGGTATAGAAGAAGGGTAAGATCCGGGCAGTGTGCTGATGTTTTTTCAAATGTCATTGAATTTTCAGTCGATCAACCAGTTACTGCAGGTGCCATTGGTAATCCTCAAACTTTATGTACTGGTAGTGACCCAGCTGCATTAACAAGTATTGCACCAGCATCAGGGGGAAATGGCATATTCACCTATTTATGGCAACAATCGAATAGCTTTGGTGGGCCATATGCCGCTGCTTCTGGAACAAACGATCAAGTAACTTATAATCCCCCAGTTTTAACAAACACTACATTTTATAGAAGATTGGTATTTTCAGGAGTTTGCGCCCCTGGTTCGGCAGTATCCAATGTTGTAGAAGTTACAATGGATCAGATAGTAGATCCAGGAGTTGTTAACAACCCTCAAAATATATGTGCCGGGGATGATCCATCAATTTTAGGGGAAACTACTCCTCCTAGTGGTGGTGATGGGGTTACATATAACATCACGTGGCAGGAGTCTACCACTGGTGGAGGGGTTGGTTTTGTTGCAGCTGCAGGTGTAAATAATTTATCGACTTATGATCCGCCTGTTCTAACTTCCACAATGTATTATAGGAGGCAGGTTATATCAGGTGTATGTCCAACCACTTTTAGTAATGAAATTGAAATTTTAGTAGACCCATTACCCACTGCTACAGTATCAGGAGGTGGATCTGTTTGTGCTGGTACTGCTGCACCAAATATTGTCTGGACATTTACCGGCACCCCAAACTATGATTTCGTTTTAAGAACAATTACCGATCCAGGCGGGGCTAATATTATTGTAGACACACCTATCTCAGGGCACACAACCAATATATTTACAATTGTATCTCCAAATCCGGCTCAGGATACCGATTATGAGATAATTTCATTAGTTGATGATAATGTTTGCTCAGCGACTTCTCTGGGTGGAGTTGCTTCTGTTACCATAAGTCCTACTTTGCCTCCAAGTATAGAATTTTTTGTTCCCGGCTCACCTGTATGTGATGATGACTTGGCAACAGTTGCACCAACATTGACCGTAGATTTAGCACCTGATTTGATACAAGATTATGAAATTACTTATAATATAAATGGAGGTTCAGATCAAATATTATCCACTACTACAGATGCTTCTGGAGAATTCACGATTAATCCTGATTATGTGACTCAATTGGGTACTACTCCTGGTACTTATACCTTCGAAATTACTTCAATTGTTAATATTACTACAAACTGTAATGCGACCGGCCTTCCTGACGCTAGAGACATTATTATAAACCCACGACCAGCTGATCCCACCGGTCCTATTGGTGCAACTGCGTGTTCTTCAGATCCAACAGGAGCGACAATTTCAGTTGATGATCCTGGAGCAGGTTTTGTAGTGCGTTGGTATACTGCATATACAGATGAATTGACCAATACCCCTGCGATAGGAGTAACGGGAGGTTCAAATGAAGAAACTTTCACACCAAATAGCAATGCTACTCAAACTTATATTACGGTAATTGAGAGTAATACTGCACCAACTAATTGTCATAGCGTTAACACGTTGGATGTTGAACACATTCAAGATTTGTTGCCAACTGCCGCAGATGCTGATTTAGACAATGATGTAACTTTATTAGAAACATGTACAGATGAGTTGCTTCTTGGAGCAATTGCTGCCGATAATGGAGGTACAGGAACGTGGACTTTTCCAGGGCTTTTGTTTTATGAAGATTTTAATGGTTTTTCTGATGGAACCTATCAAAGCTTAGGAACTTTTGGTTGGTCTCGTGATATTTCTGCTACTGCCTTTGATGGTCCAACAGATCATTTTGAAGTACGATCTAATGCTTTTGAGGCAAATGACCTGAATGGGGAAGGTATATGGAATTCAGAGCCTATTGATATTTCAGCCATTGCTAATTTTGATATTTCAATAGATGCCATTGAAGTTGGTGATCATGAAGGAACAGATTACATACAATTGTGGTATCAAATTGATGCCAATGCTGAGCAGATGGTGGGTCAGGTCACTGGTAATTTCGGAACATCACCAATTTCAGGAACTATTCCAACAGGTGGAGGTACCAATGTAGTTATCCGAGTTAAGGTGCTTAACAATGCCAATGCAGAATTTTTATCTTTTGATAATGTTAGTTTAACTGACGCTGCAGGCACAATTCTGACGTTTGACGATATCCATGATGAAAACGCTACGGTCAGTGGCCTTCCTGTTGGAATAACTACACTGACTTGGTCGGTATCAAGCGCTTTAGGATCTTGTGCGCCATCTACGCAAACAGTTGATGTACAAAGAAATCCTCTCCCTACCGCAAATGACATAACTCCTGAACTTTGTGATGAGACATTTGGCAATCCTTTAGAAGTTACTGGAGTTGATTTGACAATTGCACTTTATTCTGATGCGATCACAGGAATTGTTGGTTCTGCAAATCGTTCAATTGCATATTTTGACGATGCATCAAGAAATATAGCTACTGACCTTATTCTTGATCCAACGGATGTTGATATAAGTGATGGTGAGGTTGTTTATATCACAGTCACAGATACTGATCCGTCTCTAAATACAACTTGTACCAGTGATAGTGAAATCACATTTACTGTATATCCACTGCCAGCAGTAACTGAACCAACAATAGCGAGTCGGACTTTCTGTGAGGATGTACAGGGGTCAGGGTCACATGCAGGTGTTGATTTAGATGCTTATAATGCACAAATAAGTGGGACTACAACAATAACGTGGTTTCCAACTTTAGCAGATGCTCAAGCAGGTTCTAATCAAATTGCTGCCGGAGCAGCTGTAGGTCAGGTTGGTAATTTTACAGCTTTTGGGGGGAGTTCTGTATTTGCAAGAGCTGAAGATGCCAACGCTTGTGCCAATTTTCAGGAAGTAGCATTTGTTACTTCTCCTTTACCAGCGGCAAATTCTATTAATGGTAGTACTATCCAGTGTACAAGTCCCTCACAAGTTAGGATATATCAGTTAGATCCAGCGACTAATGTCTTTGGCACTACTCATGTATATAACTGGGAAATAGATGGAAACGGCACTAACTTCGAGGTTTTTGATGGCACAACTTTCACGGTTACAGATTCTTATACAGTTACTCAAGCATCTTTTTTACTTCTTTTAAGGTTTCCTAATGCAGGAACATTTGATATAGTTGCTTCAGAAACAATAGATGGATGCTTGGGGCCTGATGCTACTACTACAGTTAATGTTACAGGAGCACCACCACCACTAGTTTTTGATGCTCCTGAAACACAAGTTTGTAAGGGAGAGACAGGGGTCACATATTCATTAGTTGGAGGAGCGCAAGTTGGCTCAAACTACGTTTGGGAAGTTCAAGGTGGTTCCATAGTAGGGCCGTCAAGTGGTAATTTCGCATCTATTACTGTGAATTGGGGTACTTCAACTGCGCCACCACCATTTGTGAGAGTTACTGAGTCGAACTCAAACCTCTGTGCTGGAGCGCCAGTATCAGTGAATGTATTCCTCAATGATGTTCCGGTAATGACCTCCGCAAATAGTACAACTATTTGTAGTGGTGATTCCCCATCTTCTAATATCAATTTTACCGCTACAGTTGGCGGTGTTGCTCCTGTAAATCCAATTACTTTTAACTGGAGGGTCACAAATGTAGCTGCGAATGTTTCGGGTGTTGTTTTAAATCAAACAGGTGTAGGAAATTTAACAGATCAAATTACCAATGTTTCAGGATCTTCCGGTATTGTTCAGTATATAGTTACGCCTACTGAAAATGAACTTCCAGTATCACCTGCTTGTGAAGGAGTTGGTCAAACAATTACAGTAACAGTAGAGCCGCAGCCAGTGATCGTACCTTTACAGGTGAAGACGATCTGTAGTGGGGACAATGTAGATTACCATGTCAACCTAACGCCAGCAGGCTTACCATTGAACACCGAATACACATGGGGACTTCCAACCATGTCGGCTGGCCCAGCTCAGGGAAGTATTGGAACAGATGTACCTGAATCAAATGCATTGACCATTACTGATGTATTGACCAATACAACAGGAGCAAGCATCACGGCTACGTATAGTGTCACCCCAACGGTGGATGGCGGATTAAACTGTACAACCTTACCAGCGGTAGATGTAGTGATTACTGTAAATCCAGAGCCTGTAATAATACCTGCCCAGACGAAAGAAATTTGCAGTGGCGAAAATGTTAATTATGAGATATTATTATCACCATTGAACCTACCAGCAGGTACAGTATTTAGTTGGGCAGATCCAGATGGAATAGGTCCTGCAACATCACAGGCTGGAATAGCTATGGGAGCGGCTGGCACTTTGCACATCACAGATGTCCTTACGAATACTACAGGTGCACCATTTGATGTAACTTATGTGGTAACCGCTACAAGTGGAGTGGCATGCGATGGTACCATAGAAAATGTAGTAATCACAGTAAACCCAGAGCCGGTAGGCATCAATACGACAGAGACGATATGTTCAGGGACGAGTTTTAGCATCAATCCTCAAACGAACAATATAGATGCAGGAGCAGGCAATGGCGTACCAAGTTCGTTTACGTGGAGTGCGGTCTATGGTGCAGTAACAGGCGGGGTAGCGCCAGCACCCATCCCCAATGGCGGATTGTTATCAGAGACGTTAACGAATGTAACAGGAGCTTCTATAGATGTAGTGTATACAATCTTCCCGACATCAGATCCAGAGGGTTGTGCGGGCGTACCAGCCCAATCCTTTACCCATACGGTAACGGTAGACCCAGAGCCGGTAGGCATCAATACCACAGAGACGATCTGTTCAGGCGAAAGTTTCAGCATCAATCCTCAAACGAACAATATAGATGCAGTTGGCGGCAATGGAGTACCAAGTTCCTTTACATGGAGTGCGGTATATGGCGCGGTAACAGGCGGGGTAGCACCAGCACCCATCCCTAATGGCAGTAGTTTATCAGAGACATTAACGAATGTAACAGGCGCTTCGATAGATGTAGTGTATACAATCTTCCCGACATCAGACCCGGAAGGCTGTGCGGGCGTACCGGCACAATCTTTTACCCATACGGTAACAGTAGACCCAGAGCCAGTAGGCATCAATACCACAGAGACAATTTGTTCAGGGACGAGCTTTAGCATCAATCCTCAAACGAACAATATAGATGCAGTTGGCGGCAATGGAGTACCAAGTTCCTTTACATGGAGTGCGGTCTATGGGGCAGTAACAGGTGGGGTAGCACCAGCACCCATCCCTAATGGCAGTAGTTTATCAGAGACGTTAACAAATGTGACAGGCGCTTCGATAGATGTAGTATATACAATCTTCCCGACCTCCGATCCAGAAGGCTGTGCGGGCGTACCGGCACAATCGTTTACCCATACGGTAACAGTACAGTCAGAACCAGTAGGGTTTGATGATTTTATTTCTGTTCAATGCAGTAACACCATACAATACAACTTCCAAACACAAAATATTAATGACACTTTTAATGGGGGTAATAGTGTTTTGAGCTTGTTTTCATATACTGTCTCAAGTGATAACGCTGGTGTTGTCCCTGAAGCTGATAGAATACCGGCTAATAAATCTGTTAGCCCTATTAATCATACGTATATTAATAAAACTGGAACCGATGCAGTAATAACTTACACTGTTATACCATATGCCCTTGCTGGTAGTAATTGTGAAGGTGATCCATTTATCGTGCAGTTTACTATTGAATCTGATCCAGTAGGATTTGATGAACCCGTACCAATAGAGATATGCAGTGATTTTGATGGTTCGAGTCATTTAATTTATGATTTACAAGGTAATATTGATGATACTGGTAGCGGTGGCAATGAAGTTGATAGTGAATTTACATTTACCGTTAGTGGCTCATTAGTGTTACAGCCTAATAGGACAATAAGAAGTAGTGCTGGAATTGACTTCAGTTATGTAAATCAAACTAGTTCAACAAAGACCATCACCTATGTAGTTACACCTTATGCAGACACTCCAAATGGTTGTCAAGGTGACCAGTTTACGCTGAAATTTGATATCCTTCCAGAACCAGTAGGTGCTGATCAAGATAGGCAGGTCTGTGGAGGAGCAACTTCACTTGTTGCCTTTAATATACAGGACGCTATTTCTAATACTATAGCTAGTGAATTTACTTATACAGTACAGAGTGATGATGAAGTAGCTGTTCCAACACCTGGAACCTTGGACAGAATTACTGCATCCAGTGACCCAATTGCAGATAACTATACTAACCTTTCTGGTGATCCTGTCATTGTTACCTATACAGTAACACCATTTGACGCTGCAACTGGTTGTCAAGGTCAGAATTTTCTTTTGAATTTCGAAATAGTACCTGGCCCTGCGGGTGTTGCTGATGCCGAAGATGTGTGTAGTGGTGACCAAATTAATTATGACATTTTTGCTGATAATATTGATAATGGAGGTAACGGTGTTGCTGGCACATATAAATATACAGTAAGTGCCGTAGATCCAGGAGGTGATTTATCACCAGTTCCTGCTTCTTTGAATAGAGTGGTAGCGACCATCCAGCCAATAGCTGATACATTTATTAATTCAGGAAACTCAGCAATTACAGTTACTTACGAAATAACCCCTGTTAATACTTTAGGTATTGGCTGTGACGGTGAGCCATTCGAAGTAACTTTTGATGTATATCCGGCACCTATTGGTACCGATGATTTAGATGAAGTGGTGTGTAGTGGAGTAGCTACCAGTTATGATTTGCAGGGTAATATCAATACAAATAATGGATTGAATAGTGAATTTATGTACACTGTATCCTCTAGCGATCCGATTGCTGTTCCTCCGCTGGCAGGTCAGGCGTTTGCTACTGGTCCAATTTCAATACCAGCGGATTCATATATCAATACCACTTCTTCAGCAGTATTTATTACTTACACGGTTACACCTAGAAGAATTGGAGCTGCCCCAATAAATTGTACAGGAGAGAGTTTTGATATTAGATTTAGAATAGATCCAGAACCTGTGGTTGACCCATCACTAACAGGACCATTCCCTATATGTAGTGATGACTTAACTGGCATAAACCTGAGTACTGCCGGAAGTTCTGTTGGAGCTGCATATTATACCATAAACGTGAATCCAAATGGGCTAATACAGAGTGCAGGCACAAACAGTTCTGGCATCAACAAAACTGCCATTGAAATTGCTGGAGATGCTTGGACCAATACAACTAATGCACCTGTTTCAGTATTCTATACGGTAACACCTTTTAGCTCATTGGATTGTGAAGGAGAGCCATTTGTTATTGCAGTCTCTATTAATCCAGAACCAGTATTTGATGCTACTATAAGTCCATTTCCGGTGTGTAGCGATGATCCTTTAAATGTACAGTTAGGTGTGGCACCAACGTCAGTAGCAGCCACTAGCTATGATGTGATATCTGTAACTCCAGATACAGGTTTAACTCCAGTGGTAACTACTACAGGAAATGGACTTACATTAAATGCTATTGTTAACGATAGATTCATTAATACAACAAGTAGCGCCAAAGAGGTTCGTTATGTTGTAAGACCAGTTAATGGAAGTTGTATCGGAGATAATTTTACATTGGTCATTACGATTTTCTCTGCGCCTAATTTAGATCCTTTAGATGCTACAGTATGTAGTGATGAATTATCGGGGATAATTTTATCTGCGTCTACAGGGGCTCCAGCTGCCCAATATAGGATAGTATCCGTTGTTCCTGAAGCAGGATTAACAATTGTTAGTCAGACTGCAGATAACACCTTGACTATTGATCCTAGTGAAATAGCAAACGATCAGTACATAAATAATACTTTAGGTGTTTCGCTGGATGTAGTCTATACTATAATTCCAATAGAAGGCCTTAACTCATGTGAAGGCCCTGCTGAGATAGTTACTCTAACGGTGGAACCTGAACCTACTTTAGTAATACCCGGAAACGAGAATATATGTAACGAAGATGTCACTTCAATTCTGGTGTCTTCTATTACAATTCCTAAAAGTGGCAACCCACAAGATGTTACATTTGATGTTCAGGCTACACCTATCGGTTCTGTTACTGGAGCCCCATTTGTTAGACAGAATCTAAGTAATGGATTTGTAATCGAAGATAATCTAAGGAACTTAGGAAATACAGTTGCTGAGATGCAGTACTCAATTACACCAAAGCTGCTTGGTGGGTGTCCTGGTTCACCAACAGTTGTAAGCGTTTTTGTCGAGCCTGAACCAACAGGTTCTTTTGATCAAATTTTTGTAACAATTTGTGAGGGTGAATCGATAGGTGATCTGGATAATTTTATAACTACAAGTAAAATACCTTCTGGAACTGGAACAGTCGAATATGTTATTCAAGGGGCTGTTGCTTCTGATCCAGCTGTTACTGATTTCAGTACGTCTGGTACGTTAACTACTATAGCACCAAATAATGAATTGAATGATATTATTAACATAGGGGCAGGTATAACTACAGCACAAACGGTTACATATACACTATTACCAAGAATTGTTGGTAGTGATGCTGGAGATTGTGATGGTACACCATTTGATTTTGTAGTAACAATTAACCCAAGACCAACAGTAACTCCATCTATTAATGACATTCAAATTTGTAGTGGCGAAATAGTCAATATTTCATTGCCAACAGATGTGACTAATTCTATTGCTGCATGGACGGTATCTTCTAACCCGAATGTTATAGGTCAGTTTGATGGCCTGGGAGGATCATTATTCCAGTCATTGATTAATACGTCTTCTACTCAACAAGTCTTAACATATACTGTAGAGCCATTCTTGTTGCTAGATAATGGCTGTACTGGGCCGGTAGAAACCATTACTGTGATGATTGATCCTGTACCTGATGTTATTATCAATGAAAGCCAAATATCAATTTGTGCTGGTGAGACTGTAGATATATTGCTGGATGGAAATACACCAAATACGACTTACATTGTAAAAGCATCATCAACTAACCCAGATATTTCAGGGTATGTAGCAGATACTTTGGTAAATGGTGAATCCATTAATCAGGTTATTGCTCATACAGGTACAACGCCAGGAACAATATTGTACACAATTACTCCTCAAATTATTCAACCTGCTCCAGATGTTGACCCTTGTGCTGGGTTGCCACAAGTAGTAATTGTAACAGTTAGTCCTCCAGTGAGTGCTGAAATCTTGACTGAAGATGAGATACTATGTATTGGAAATAACAAGGCTATAGAATTCCAATTGGCAGGTTCTGCGCCATTTAAATTGACCTTGGAGAAAACAGATGCAGATGGTTTTGTAACTACTGAGATACTTGAAAATCTGGCGACTAGACACGTAATATTAGCTAATGAGTCTGTTTCTTACCGAATTGTTGAAATGGAAGATTTCTATAATTGTGTAGTTAATCCTTCAGATGAGGTAAATATTGTATTTGAGCAGGCGGAAGCGGACTTCACCATAAATGGATCGAAGAATCCTGAGGCGGTGACATTAGACTTTAATTCTGGCACAGTGACTGTTGACATAGTTGTTAATAATTTCCAGCCTGCCAATACTTATAAATTGCAAATTGGGGATGATATTTTGTTAGATGATGAAATATCAGCGAGTTTCCAATATACATTTACATCACCCTCTGAGTTTGGTACGCTGGGTTACTCTGTTGAATTACAGGTAGAATCACCAAACGCAAATAATTGTAATGATGTTGAGAACTTCTTTATTGAGGTGTTGCCAGCACAGCCTACAGTAGTTGGTGTTGCTGATATTTTAGAAGGTTGTCCTCCGTTTACAGTCAACTTTGAAAGTTTCAGGGAAGACCTTAGCCTTTCAAAGAATATTGTGGTTGAGGACTTAACATGGACAATTGATGGTAATACACTGAGAACACCAAACCCGACATTTACATTTACTGAAAGAGGTGTTTATAATGTTCGTGTTGAGGGTGACAATGGTCATGGGGATACAGCAACTGATGAGCTGGTAATAACTGTGTTTGACAAGCCATCTGCGATATTCGAAATCACTCAAACTGTAGTTTATATACCAGATGATGGTTTTAGACCTACCAATAGATCGCAAAGAGCTTCTGAGTATGAATGGGACTTTGGAGACTTCTCCTTTGGGCAAGAAAATATGTTTAGAAGCCCAGAGCATTTCTATGAAGAGGAAGGTGAATATATTGTAACTCTTAATGTCAAGAATGACTTTGGTTGTGTTGATTCTGCTGTAGATACGGTAATTGTAGAGGAAGGTGGCTTTACAAAAACCCCTAATGCCTTTACGCCTAGCTTGAACGGACCATCGGGAGGTGCAGAGTTTGATCCAAGTGTACCTGGTTCTGGAGATGCGGCAAATGATATATTCTTGCCAATTACCAATGGTGTAACCGAGTTTAAGATGTATATCTATGATCGATGGGGTAACCTGATCTTCTTTAGTGACAATAAACGTGTTGGATGGGACGGATACAATAGCAAAGGCCAATTATTGCCGCCAGGTGTATATGTGTATAAACTCGATCTCATATTGTCGAGCGGACAACGAACGACAAGGGTTGGAGATGTAACTTTGATTAGATAACTTGAACTATAATTGAAATGAAAAAAGTTTTACTGCTTACGATTCTTTTGGTTACTGGTCTCAAGTTGCAGGCTCAGGATCCGCAGTTTTCTCAGTTTTATAATGCTCCATTATATCTAAATCCTGGTTTTACGGGTATAACACCTCAGCAGAGGTTGATTGCTAATCATAGATTGCAATGGCCTAATTTGCCTCAGGTGTTTTCTACATATGCCGTTTCTTACGAGATGTTTGTAGGTGAGCTTAAGAGTGGCTTTGGGCTAATGGCAAGTACTGATAAAATGGGAACTGGTGGATGGAGAACAACCAATGCTGGTTTACTTTATTCATATAAAATTAGGGTTAGTAAAGACTGGGTGTTTTCACCAGGTATCTATTTTGGATATGGACAGCAGGGTATTGACCAAAGTAAGCTGCTTTTGGGAGATGAGCTGGCTTCTGATCAGGCAGGATCAAATGACAGTCAGATTTTAAGAATTGACAACGCACAATACTTTGACGTAGGTTCAGGTATAGTAATGTATAATAGAGCCCTCTGGTTTGGTATTTCAGCTTACCATATGAACAACCCGAACATCTCTTTAATAGGTAACGAGAGTAGACTTCCGATGAAACTTAATGTTCATGGTGGAATGAAATTACCATTATATAATGGCCCTAGAACCATTAGTCGGGTTTCCTATTTAACACCTGGTTTTGTTTATCGCAGACAAGGTACGTTCTCACAGTTTGACTTTGGTGTTAATTACCATATTGACCCTGTTTCTATTGGTGTATGGTACAGAGGGGTGCCTTTGCAGCGTTCGTTCCAATATCTGGGTATAGAAGACAAACAGGTGCAAAATGATGCACTGGTGTTCTCATTGGCGCTACTTTTCAATGCTTTCCAGGTGGGCTATAGTTATGACTTTACTATTTCTGAGCTATCAACAGCGGCTGGAGGCGCACATGAAATCTCGCTGATTTATGAGTTTGTAGCTAAGCCTTTTAGAAGAGGGGTGAAACGCAAAAACAAGCTGATACCATGTCCAACCTTCAACAGTAAAGAGGGCTTCTGGAATTAATCCATTTGTCTACATATAATTCCATTCAACAGACAAAGATGTAGTTAGTCGATTATTATTATAATCCATTGATTTACAATGGTTTCCTTTTCCAACTTTGCATAATTAACAATGTCTGGTTGGCTTTATGAGGACTCCTTGTAAAGCATGTACACAAAATATTTTTTAGGCTTATTTTTTCTTTTCTATTGGTCACTGTCTGAAGTTTATGGACAATGCAATTCCCTACGTCCACAAACTGCGATTACTTTTAACACAGATCAGGATTGTGCGCCAGTCGAGGTCACTGACTTCACTATAACATATTTTTTTAATACACCACAGATTCCTGCAAATATCGAAATTCGTTTCGAATGGAATGATCCAGGAAATCAAATTTCGGTTGTCAATATTGGAAATGGACTAATTGCGGCAAATAGTGATACGGAATTTACAGCCTCAGCACCACCGTTTACATACTTTATCAATGATGATTGTACGTTAAGACCAACTTCATACATTTATATCAATGGAGTGCTTTGTCCAACCTCTGCTCAACAGCAAACTGCCTTTTTCTGGGGCACTGATGAGGATGGAAATGGTGATCTTTCAATCTCACCAACATTCTATGATGTCTGTTTTAACAATCCAATTACCAATGCCGTATTCTTTGATACCTCAGACTTCAATTGCCGGATAGCTGTTGAGCCTGATAATCCTAATAGGCAGGATCGACATGTTCAATTTGTATATGGTACAAACCACAATCCCGGTTCAACCATTTTAAATCTGAGTCTGGAAGATGGAGGGACACAGTCCCTAACAGATGGAAGCGGAAACCTTGCAACCCCAACTACCAGAGGAACTGCCGGCCTAATGGTAACAGGTGGGTATTTCGGGCCTGTAGAAAATATTCCTTTTCCTGCAGATGGCCCCGTATCAATTACATTTCCTATGAACGCCCCCGCAGATGTAAATAATCTCATTGGAAATACATTTGAAATAACCATGTTTAATTGGAATGTGTGTAACCCGTATAATGGAGATCCTTTAAACCCTAATTACGATGAAGCCATTTCTACTACTGCCTATATTGTTATCATTGACTCACCTCAACCAGATTTTATAACCAGAAGAGGAGATGCTTCTGGTGCCATTACAACAACTTTCTGCCTAGGGGAAGACATTTATTTTGACAATGAAACTCCTGGCATTGGAGGGCTTGACTTTACCTGGGAGTTTTATGATGACAATACTGGAACTTTCCTATTAAATACGAGCACGAATAATAACCCAACATTTGACTTTGGTTCTCCCGGTCAAAAGCTTATACGGTTAACGGCTGAGGATCCTACGGCTCAAGGATCGTGTATTGAAATTTATGAAGGATTCGTAGATATATCTCCTTCTTTGGTTGCAGGTATTGAGTTATCAGATTTATCTGACAACCCAATAGACCCTAGGTTTTGTCAGGATAATTCGAATAGCCAGAGTTTTGATGTGAGGTTTAGGGACAACTCAGTTGGAAGTGCTACAGCAAACACAAGATGGCGATGGGAGTTTTATGATGAGAATAACAGTCTTGTCTTTGAGGATCCTGCAGCAGGAGCATTTTCTGCAGTGCCTCTCGGGCCGTATGATAGAACATTCAGCAATCCGGGAGTTTACAGAGGGGTGCTTATCATAAGGGATAATGCAACAACATGTGAAAGCGTAGCGGAGGAGTTTGTATATGTGTATTCTGATCCGGATGCTGATTTTGAAGCTCTGGATGTTTGCGAAGGAGAATTGGTGTCATTTCAGGATTTATCCTCTTTGACCTCGATAAACGGAGAATCAATAATTAGTTGGGAGTGGGACTTTAATTATGATGGAGTTACTTTTAATAAGGATCCTGTTTATGATAACCAAACCACTTTTGATTATGATTTTGCCATACCAGGAACTTATGATGTAGCCTTACAAGTAACTACTGACCAAAATGCATGCAGTAACATTACAGTTAAATCAGTAACACTTAACCCGCTACCTCTTGCTCAAATAACTCCTGATGTGACTGAAGGATGTAGTGTGCTAGCGGTTAATTTTAGTAATGATTTTGTGGGTTCTCAGCCAGATGTGATTGATGAGTACATCTGGGAAGTGGACGATGGTGGAGGGTTTGTTGTTGATTCAATCCAGTCACCAACAGATCCGGGTTTTTCGAATGCTCTAGTCAGGCTGTTTGAAAATAACAGTCAAACAAATGTGATTTACTCTGTTAGACTTACCTCAGTAACGACTAATGGTTGCCAGACAGTTAGTGCTCCTGTAGATATAACTGTGTTTCCCGCACCCTTATCTGGTTTTAATACGATCAACTATTCTCCATTCAATGATAACTGTAGTCCACTGGATGTTACCTTCAGAGTAGATAATCAAACTCAGAATCAGTCACCGACTGATTACAGCTGGACAGTATCGGATACTTCAGGTGTTGTAGATGTTATCAGTACTGGGGTCACTCCTTTATTGGATTATACATTTGATAACCTTACACAGAGCATAAAGGACTATAATGTTCTACTCACAACTACATTGCCGGGTAGTTGTACAAATGATAGTTCATTAACAGTTAGGGTTAATCCTATTCCTTTATCAGGATTTGTTATTGATACGGTATCTGCCACCTGCGATGAAATAATGCTGAACTTTAATGCGACACAAAAGGGGTTGACTGAATACCAATGGATACTTAAAATAAATGGAACAACGCTGTTTTCTTCCAATACCGAAGGTGATAATTTTGACTACCTGATCAACAAGACGACAAGCCCTCTTGACCTTGAAGTTGGACTAATTACTACGAATTTTGCAGGATGTCAAAGTCCAGAGTCATCTCAGACTATTCAAATAGAACAACGACAGGAGATCAATGTTGATTTTGACGTTACACCCAATAATCAGACATTACCTGATGCAACCGTATTTTTAACTAACAATACGAATTCAGGCCCATGGAATTATTCCTGGGATTTTGGAGATGGTAATACCAGTTCTGATCCCAATATTTCTGAATACACATATGCAGATGCAGGCACCTATGCTATTTCTTTGACTGCCTTTACAGGGACTTGTCAGGAAGTAACTGTAAAGTCAATTACCATCAACCCGATACCACCAAATCCGCCAATTGTGGATTTTGATTATAATCCAGACAGTGGCTGCACTCCATTAACTGTTCAGTTCACAAACTTGAGTCAGTTTACAGATGACGCCTCCTACCAATGGAACTTTGGTGCTGGTCAAGGAACTTCAACATCAATTAATCCAACTTATACCTATTTTGAACCAGGGGTTTACACGGTGAGTCTTACAGCATCTAATAGTGTTGGTCAAACAGATACCGAGACTAAGACACAGATCATTGAAGTATTTGAAACACCAATAGCCCAATTTGATGTTAGGCCAACTATTGTTTTTGTTCCTGATAACCCTATTTATACGAACAACAATAGTCAAAGGGCTACATCTTTCTTTTGGGATTTTGGTGATGGAGGTACGAGTACTGAGTCCGAACCTACTTACTATTATAAAGAAGAGGGAACTTATGATATCACTTTAATTGCAATGAACAGTAACGGTTGCGCAGATACATTGAAGCGGGAAAGCATTGTTGAAGGTCAGATGAACGGCAGGTTTTTAGTTCCTAATGCATTTACACCAAACCTTTCAGGGCCTGTTTCAGGAGATGCTTCAGGACAACCAGGCACTAATGATATTTTTCTGCCTTTGACTCAAAGTGTAAAAGAATTTGAAATGTTCATTTTCAATAGGTGGGGAGAAATGCTTTTTAGAAGCAAGGATAAAAATATTGGTTGGGATGGCTACTACAATGGCAAATTGTGCCCTCAGGATGTATATATCTACAAAGTCAATCTGGTCTTTGAAAATGGACAGAAGATAACCCGAAACGGAGACGTAAATCTGATTAGATGATAAAGCGAATAATCATATTATCATATTTTGTAATTAGCTCAATAAATTTATTGGCACAAGATCCGCAGTTTTCGCAATACTATGCGGCTCCATTGTATTTGAATCCTGCATTTGCAGGAACAGGGTCAGATCATCGATTTATAGCAAATTACCGTAATCAATGGCCAGCATTTGCCAATGGATTTGTCACCTATGCCTTTTCATATGATTATAACATGGAGAGTTTAAGAAGTGGGGTGGGCTTTCTGGCCACTGTGGACAAAGCAGGATCAGCGAATTTGACTTCTACAAGCTTTAATTTTCTGTATTCTTATAAAATACAGATGGCCAACAAGTGGATTGTAACCCCTGGGTTGTCATTCGGATACTCAAATAGAAGTATAGACTTTGATAAATTGGTATTTGGAGACCAGCTTGATTTTCAGACAGATGGACAGGTGCCAACTTCGGATATGAGTGCGGGAAGTCTTGGTAATGCCAGTTTCTTTGATTTTGGAGCTGGTATTTTGGTGTATAATAAAACTTTCTGGGCAGGGTTTTCTGCAGCACACATAAACGAACCAAATAGATCATTACTTGACGAAGAAAGTGTTGTACCTATGAAGACTTCTATCCATGCCGGGGTTCGTATTCCTTTATACAACGGAGCATTTAAACGAGAGCGTATTTCCAGTATTGCCCCATCTTTTATCTATAAAAATCAAGGCGAATTTGATCAACTCGATGTTGGTTTGCATTTTTTGTATGAGCCTATCATGGTTGGGATTTGGTACAGGGGCATTCCTATCCAGCAAAATGTGAATGACAATGTAAGTCAGGATGCTGTTGTTTTGATCTTGGGAATGCAGTTTGACCAGATAGAAATAGGGTATAGCTATGACTTTACAGTATCTGAACTTGGTGCTATTTCTGGAGGGGCACATGAAGTTTCTTTGCTTTACAGATTGGACATCGCCTTCCGCTCAAAAGTAAAAAAGAAGGATAAGTTTATCCCTTGCCCAACCTTTAACAAATAACCGCTTCACCATAAGGGCTAATAATGCTAACTTTGGGAATTGATGTAGTTGAAAGGCTACAGATTTCGATATAAAGCGAGCATGAATTTTAAACCCAATCTGGATAAGTATCCAGTATTTAATATTGTTTCCGAAGTAAGTGAGTCACATCAGCAGACATTTGTTGTAGGAGGCTATGTGCGCGATCTCATTTTAAAAAGACCAAGTAAGGATGTTGATTTTGTAACTGTTGGCAGTGGGATAGAGTTGGCCACAAAAGTTGCAGATAAAATCAACGCATCAAATGTTCAGGTGTTTAAGAATTTTGGGACAGCAATGATCAAAAGCAAAGGCTTTGAATATGAGTTTGTAGGTGCACGCAAGGAGTCTTATAATCGTGATTCCAGAAAGCCGATTGTTGAAGATGGCACCTTGGAGGATGACCAAAATAGACGGGATTTCACCATTAATGCCATGGCTATCAGTCTGAATGCTGATGACTATGGTGATTTGATAGATCCATTTGATGGTGTGAAAGACCTGAAAAGGAAAATTATTCGAACACCGCTTGATCCAGACATTACTTTTTCAGATGATCCGTTGAGGATGATGCGAGCGGTCAGGTTTGCAAGTCAATTAAATTTTGATATTGAGCCTGTGACTTTTGAAGGTATTATCAAGAATGCTGAAAGGATTAAAATTGTCTCTAAAGAAAGGATTTCAGATGAACTCAATAAAATAATCCTTTCAAAGAGGCCTTCTTACGGGTTTAAACTCCTCTTTCATTGTGGTTTGTTGAAACTGATTTTCCCTGAAATGGTAGATTTGCACGGTGTTGAAACCATTGATGGAAAATCGCATAAAGATAACTTCTTCCATACGCTGCAGGTGTTGGATAATGTAGCAGAAAAGTCGAATGATCTTTGGCTTAGATGGGCGGCCATATTGCATGATATTGCCAAGCCGCCTACCAAAAGGTTTGACCCTAAAGTTGGCTGGACATTTCATGGGCACGAAGATAAAGGTGCCAGGATGGTTCCAAATATTTTCAGGGAACTGAAGCTGCCATTGAATGAAAAGATGCATTATGTTAAAAAACTGGTTAGGCTGCATTTAAGACCAATTGCCCTGGTGAGGGATAATATTACGGACACGGCTATAAGACGATTACTTTTTGAGGCTGGTGATGATGTTGAGGATTTGATGGCGCTCTGCCGCGCTGATATCACCTCCAAGAATGATGATAAGGTTCAGCGCTATTTATCAAATTTTAAAAAAGTTGAGAAAAAAATGCGTGAGGTGGAGGAGAAGGATCAGGTAAGGAACTTCCAGCCACCTGTAAGTGGTGAGGAAATAATGGCAGCTTTCAATTTGAATCCAAGCAGGATAATAGGAGAAATAAAGGAGGAAATAAAGGAAGCTATATTGGAAGGAAAGATTCCCAATGACCGTACTCATGCGTTAGATTACATGCATAAAGTGGCCCGGCAAAAGGGGTTAGTCAAAATATCAGGAAATAATTAGCTTTGGCAAAATTTTGCGAATAGAATCAGACTTGAATTTGTTTAACAAAAACTCAAACATTAAAATTTTAAAACTTATGAAATATTGGATTATTGTGTTGTTGCTTGTAGCAGGTAACGTTTCATTTGGTCAGGACCAACCTCAAACGCCAGCAACCAGGCAGCAGCAGCCAACGGCAGGCCAAGTACTTTCTATGCATTATGCCAGAACTTATCAGGCAGGGATCAGATATAATGACTATAATGTAGCCAAACATGCTTTAATCAATATTTTGGTTGAGAACCCACAAAATGACTCGATATTATATTCCCTTTCGTTATTGTATTATCAGATGCAGAATTACACCTCTTCTGCGCTTACAGCAAGGGATGTTCTTACTATGAATCCAGATAATATTGGAGCATTGGAGATAGCTGCGGTTTCTTATGATAATATTGGTGCCAAGGATAAGGCCCTGGAGACATACGAGTCTTTGTACTTGAAAACAGATGATTTTAACACTTTGTATAAGATTGCATTCCTTCAGTATGAATTAAAGAACTATACAGAAAGCAAAACAAATGCTGATATATTGTTAGCTAAGAAGGAAATAGACGAGCTTAAGGCAATTTATAATCTGGCAGATGGCTCTCAAAAAGAGTACCCCATAAGAGTGGCCTTAATTAATCTGAAGGGTCTTATTGCTACCGAGCAAGGTGATAAGGCCGCTGCTAAATCATTTTATGAGCAAGCTTTACAACTGGCTCCGGATTTCCAACTGGCGAAAGACAATCTGGAAGCACTAAAATAAATTTTACTGCTCTTGCAACCTCTATCATATATCTTTGTCTTTGATAATAGAGGTATAAAGGCTTGGAACAGACTTCTTTGAACATACATCAGGATATTATTGACAGATGTCTTGAGGGAGACCGTATGGCTCAATATGAGCTGTATAAATTGTATTCCAAAGCGATGTATAATGTTAGTTTTCGGATTGTTCACAATGAAAACGATGCTGAAGATGTTTTGCAGGAAGCATTTGTAAGTGCCTTTAAAAATTTAGCGGGTTATAGTGGCGTATCCACATTTGGTGCATGGCTTAAAAGGATTGTAATAAATAAATCGCTAAATTATATTAAAAAGAAGCATATAGAGATTACTCCCGTGGATGTGCTACCTGATGTGCCGGAAGAGGAGCCAATCTTTAACGAAAGTTTCGAGTTTGACATAAGTCAAATAAAAAGAGCTGTTGATATGCTTCCAGATGGTTATAGAGTTGTTTTTTCGCTCTATTTACTAGAAGGGTATGACCATGGTGAGATTGCTGAAATTTTGGGGATAACAGAATCAACCTCTAAATCGCAGTTTAACAGGTCAAAGAAGAAGTTAAAAGAGATCATAGAAAAGGAGGCTT
Source organism: Fulvivirga sp. (assembly GCF_040218215.1). Classification (NCBI taxonomy): domain Bacteria; kingdom Pseudomonadati; phylum Bacteroidota; class Cytophagia; order Cytophagales; family Fulvivirgaceae; genus Fulvivirga; species Fulvivirga sp. Next base: position 249,677 of record NZ_JAVJQL010000014.1, on the reverse strand, counting down.
ATTATGGGCGATAACTTTGATAAACACATAAGATCCAATAAATCAGCTTTTGATGACAAAGAGCCGTCAGGAAAGGTTTGGAATAAAATTGATTCAAAACTTTCTTCTGGAGGAAGGAATTTTAGCTGGATTTGGAAGGTAGCCGCCACGCTCTTTTTCTGTAGCACAGTTTACCTATTCTTTCAAAAGGCGGAAAGTAAAGATGAGCTTATCGCTAAAAAAGGGCAGATATCCGAAGACTTTGTGGATATAGAATCGTACTACTTTCAAATTATTTCTGATAAACGGGACCTGATTTATGATTTTGACACTCAGGAAACTCCTATAGAAGTTGATTTTGAGCAAGACTTACAGAAACTTGATGCGATGTATCAAGTGCTGAAAGAAGAGCTAAAAATCAACCCAAGCAAGAAAGTAGTAGATGCTCTTATTCTCAATATGCTTGTGCGTATTGACGTTCTAAATGGCAAGATTGATGAGTTGGAGAAAAGTGAGGTTGTTGAGGAAGAAGTTAATGCCTCTGATGATGACGCCAGTGTTTAATATAGATTTGTTTTAATCTCAAACTTTTCTTTAGTAGAGTCCAATAGCTTCCCTTTTTCACATTTTAATACCCTTACTGTCTGCCCTTTAACCAGATTATGATCATGAGTGGCCATGAGAACGGCAGTTCCTTTTTTGTTAATGTCCTGAAAAAGTCTGAAGATACCTTGCGAAACTTCGGGGTCAAGATTTCCAGTTGGCTCATCTGCTATTAACATTACTGGGTCATTGATTAAAGCCCTGGCAATAACGACACGCTGCTGCTCACCACCAGAGAGTTGATGCGGCATTTTAGTGCCCACTGAGCCTAAACCCACTTGCATTAGCACTTCGGCCTGCCTTGATTTTATTTTAGAGCCTTCCTTCCAGCCAGTAGCTTTCATTACGAAAGTCAGATTTTCAGCTACCGTACGGTCAGGGAATAATTGAAAGTCCTGGAAAATAATACCAATTTTTCTCCTGAGCATAGGTATCTCAGAGTTTCTAATGTTGCCGATATTATAACCGGCAACATTAATCTGACCCAGCCTCAATGGCAGGTCAGCATAGAGTGTTTTTAACAATGAAGATTTTCCACCACCCGTGCGGCCAATTAAAAAGACAAATTCGCCTTTTTCAAGCTCAAAGTTTACATCACTCAAGACGGTATTATTATCCTGAAAGATGCAGGCATCCTGAACTTTAACTACCGGGTCATTGGAAAACGACATTATTTTTGACTGGCTTTTTTATGATCTGCTAAAAATGCCGCTAAACCACTGTCAGTAAGAGGGTGGTTCAACAGGCTTGTAATCACTTTTAATGGGCAAGTAACTACATCAGCTCCAATTTCAGCACATTGTACCAAGTGCATGGTGTGTCTTACGCTTGCGGCCAATACCTCAGTTTCGTAACCATAGTTATCATAAATCTGGACGATCTGCTCTATAAGACTAAGTCCATCATGCGAGATGTCATCTAACCTTCCAATAAATGGAGAAACATAACTGGCACCAGCTTTAGCAGCCAAAAGGGCTTGTCCGGCAGAAAAAACCAACGTACAGTTAGTTCTTATTCCTTTATCACTAAAATATTTGATAGCTTTCACACCATCTTTAATCATTGGCACTTTTACTACAATCTTGTCATCTATCTTAGCCAATTCTTCACCTTCCTTTACCATGCCAGCAAAATCAGTGGCGATAACTTCTGCGCTTACATTATTATCTACAATGTCGCAGATAGCTTTGTAATGAGCTTTAACATTTGCATCACCAGTTATGCCTTCCTTTGCCATTAATGAAGGGTTGGTGGTCACCCCATCGAGAACACCAAGGTCATAGGCTTGTTTTATATCATCGAGATTTGCTGTATCAATAAAGAATTTCATAGGAGTAATTATGGTTGATAGTTAAAAGTAGTGCTAAGTTAAATATGAATTCAATAGCTTCCTAAAAGCTAAAGGGTCATTTCTGTTTTTACTTTTCTGGCTTTAAACACTTGTATGGTTTTAATAATGAAATAAGGAATATGAAACCCCTTTAATGCAAAACGGAACTTCGGCATATTTTATATAGTGGTGCCAATAGCCACTGAATGACCATGTAATATATCCCTTAAGTATTGACCTAAATCAAGCTTAAAATGTCAGACAAGGTGAAATGTCACTTTCAAAGTAACTACTACAAAATTGCTGATTGGAGTATTTGCTGTGGTTTGATTTACCTTTGAATTAGGTATTATATAATCAAGGTCTAATTCAAAAACCGCAATAGTCATGTTGAATAACTTAATAAAAACTGGACTTTTCTTTTTTATAAGCTTGACATCAGCCTTAGTTTGCGCTCAGACCAAAACAGCTTCAACAGGAAATTGGAATGCAGCAGCGACATGGAGCCCAAGTGGAGTGCCAGGTGATAACGAAGTTATCTTAATACCAGCAGGGGTTAATGTAACAGTTCCGGGAAGTGATCATACAATGAATAACACCATATTGATTATTGAAGGAACTTTGGTAATGGAAAGTACGTGTGGAGTATGTCCTAATTATGGCAGTCTTACTTTTACCGGACCTGATTCTGGGGTAATTATGGAGGCCGGAGGCCAGATGCAAGACGGCACGGCTTTCGGTGGCGATACGCACTTTATTTCTGTAGATGGTGAAACGTTTTGGTCTGGTGACAATTGTTCCTCCAATTGCGGTGATGTTGAGGGAAATTATACTGCACCTGAAGCTTCGTCATGGCCTGTAGGTCTGAGTAATCCACTTCCGATTGAATTAATTGAGTTCACGGCTTCAGTATCTGCCGGCTCGGTGGAAATTATTTGGAAAACGGCAATAGAGATTAATAATGAATCTTTTACCATCCAGCGTTCAAATGATGCTTTAAATTGGACAGGCATAGCTACAATTGATGGGGCTGGTAATTCAATAAATGAAAACAGCTACTTTTTTATAGATAAGCACCCATTGCCAGGCCTTTCCTATTACCGCTTAACACAAACAGACTATGATGGAACAATCGAATACTTTGAACCAGCGAGGGTGAATAATGAACAAATTGGCGTATTAGATACCTACCCAAACCCTGCTAATAATATTTTAAATATTATTGCTTCCAATGATTTAAGCAATGCTTATATTTTGGTTAGAGACAGAAGTGGCCAACTTTTAAGCGTTCCCATCAATACTAGCATCCATGAGGCACAATTGGATGTGAGCGAGCTTGCAGTCGGAGTGTATCTACTTGAGGTTGTATTTGAAGGCCAAGCGGTTAGAAAAAGGTTCATTAAGCAATAGTTTGACCTAAAGTCTCCTTCAGAATTATCTGTATTTTTGTTGTAAACCTTACTTGAATGCTAAAAATAAAAATGGCAAATCAAGTATCGCACGGTTACGATGCATTACTTTTCATGCTAGTGAGGACGTGCAACAATTATGAACTTCTCTGGTAATCCCTTCTTTGGCCATAAATATAGTGTTGGTAGTAACTCCATTAAGAACATCAAGGTATAAGGCTTGATTGATGTTATCTGGATTTGCGGTATCAATAAAGAATTTTATGTGAGTAAAAACACTCTTGAGTTAATAACTCCCTGTAGTGTAGGATTCTTAATTGGTTCGGATATGCAACTAAAGCTTAAGAATCCTCATCTAGCTTATAATGAAACATATCTCTGTAGTTTATAAAACCATTTTTGCATGTTTGTTCGTTTTGGTTTTCAGTTTTGGCTCATCTAGGGCGTGCTTAATACTTTGTCTGAAAGATGACCAGCGTACAATAATTGGCAATCATGAGGACTGGTTTAAAGATAATGCGGCCATCAAAGTGAATGCCCCTAACGAGAATAGATTTGGTTCTCTAATTTTTACTTTCCAAGATGAAAAATGGGCGCAAGGAGGTATTAATGACCAAGGTTTGTTTTTTGATGCTGCCTATACTCCTTATCAAGAAATTAATCATTTACCTGAAAGAACTCATTTTGATGGCTATATATGGCAGGAAGTCCTTGATAAGTGCTCCACTGTAGAAGATGCATTGAAATTACTTTCTCATTACCAATTGCCTGATCTGGAAGAGGCACATGTTTTTCTGGCTGATTCTACAGGTGGCGCAATAATAATTGGTGTGAAAGATGGAAATATTGAAGTTAAATCGATTAAAGAATCCTACCTTCTTCAAACTAACTTCAATCCGTGGCAACCAGAACTCAGTGAGGAACCTAAATGCTGGCGTTATGGGAAAGCAGAGGAGCTAATATTGGAAAATGATATGGCTAGTGTAGCTAATATGAAAAAAATATTAGTCAATACACATCAAGAAGAACTGACGGTTTACTCAAATATTTATGATTTAAAAGCAAGAAGAATTTACACTTATTACAAGCGTGATTTTGAAAATCCATTAATTATTGATCTTGATAAAGTGCTTCAATATGATCAATGTTTGTATTCTCTGGAAGAACTGGTGAGGGGTGAATTAGAAATCACTCAATGTCAATTTACCCATAGGCATGGTGAAATTGCCATTAAAGGCGAGGTTAAGAAGGCTCAAACTAATGAACCTATTCCATATGCGAACATTGGCATCATAAATAAGAATGTTGGTACCCTGTCAGACCCTGACGGAAGTTTTGAAATCAAAGTCCCACTTGCTTTTATGAATGAGGAAATTACTGTTTCATCTATTGGCTATGAAACTGAGACTTTTAAAATCACGGAGATGGACATGCTTTATAAACTAGAGTTAAAACCTAAGGCTCAGATACTAGAAGAAGTAAAGGTGTATTCAAAAAAAGCCAGGTTGAAAAGGGAAAGACTCGGCTGGATGAAAGGTAAAGAAGGTGTGTTGCCTTTTGATACAATTATGGGCGGAGGTACAGTGGCAATACTACTAGACCCATCTGAGAATGTTTTTTTTATTGATAAGTTACAACTAAGGCTAATGTATAACTCAAAGGATACCGCAACATTTAGATTGCACTTTTATGAGTGGGATTCTTTAGGAAATAAGCCGGGAAAAGAACTCTTAAAAAGGGAAATCATTTTGCGAAAAGCAAAAAGGTTTGGTTGGTTAAACTTTGATCTTTCATACTATGATTTAGTGTTTGACAATAAAAGTATAGTTGTAGGCTTTGAATGGCTTGAAGATCGAAAACAGCGTGATAGTTTACTTATTGGGCTAAAGGAGTGGGGAGACTGGAAGGAAAGACAATATTTGCTTGGTAATAAAAAGGTTGAAATGGTGGTTGAAAATGACTCGACACATTATTTCAAGTATCATGGCAATATGATGAACTGGCCTGGGTTTAAGAGCCTTCCACCTTTTACAGGGTTAATGGTAGATGACAAAAGGACTTCTAATAATAAAGAATATAGAACCTTTGAAAGAAAAACCAGTCATGGACAATGGGTTGAATTGCAATCCACTCTGAATGCTGTGTTAACAGTTTCTTACTTTAAAGAATAGGGGAAATAAAAAAGGCAAATCAAGTATCGCACCGCTACAACCGCTTACCCTTGCTACCTTCCGGTCCTGGGGGAGTTCAGCAGGAGCTGGTCGTACTGATTTGCCAAGGCAAAGTTAAGCCGAATAAATCAATTGTTAAAATTATATTCTCACTTTGCCATATCTTTTATAAATTCATAATTCAAAACCACCTTTACTCATGGCAGATAATGTGAAATACCAGTTAAGAATACTAAACCTTTCTTGTTATCGACAAGATGAAAGTGATGGTGATGAAGTTTTCTTAAAGATTAAGAAAGAAAAGATATGGCCAGTTGATGCCAAATATGTAAAAATGAAAGAAGGTGATCATAAGGTAGCTCACAATATAGAAGGTATCAATAAAGATGAAACAGTGAGTATGGAACTATGGGAATATGATTTTTGGACACCTAATGATAAACTTGGAACATTTAGTATGTTGATTAACGAAAGAGGAGGGCCTTTCAGAACTGACCTAAAAGCTGAAAAAGGAGAGGCGGCTAAGTATAGTCTGGAATGGGAGGTCTATTAATCGCTTATGCCATTGAGGTAAAGGTTGAACTCTAACGGGCTTGCTTTTATAAAATTATCCTCTTTGAAGTCATCATATATTTCAGCATCAAATTGCATCTGCCTTTTTTCAATCTCTTTGTTTAAGTGAACGGTCAACTCAACACCTTCGAAGGTTTTGGGATTTAATTGAACAATAATTTTAAAGTCGCCAAAATCTTTTTTGAAATATTCGTGAATCATAAATAAGCTTTAAACCTCAGCAAAGGTAGCACGTTTCTTTCTGATTTTTTGAACATCAATTGCTGGCAACTCAATATTTTTGATAAGAGATTGTTCTAGCATGGCGGCCCATGTTTCTAGGTATTTGATCACATCATTTTTATTGTTGTGTTGAAGATGTCGCTCTTCAATAGGCACGCATTGTAATATTTTCTTATCGCTTAATTTCTCAAGATGTTTGAGGTCGTCTGAGTCAAAACCAAAATCAAGCATTTGGCTAATAAGGTCATCCATCAACAACCCACTGGTAGGACAATAATCATTCAACTGTTCATTCCAATCGCCATGTTTTTGCATGGCTTTTGAGTGAATCTCTTTGCTGCTCATTTTAGTGATCTGCTGAGCAAGAAATCCGCAGTTACAGCTTCCCATATGTCCCCACTGATAGGTCGATGCCTTCGATAACTCTTTGGCTGTTTTTCTCAGCACCAGAATGATTTCATTATTAGCTTTTGCCATGCCTTCGTGTTTTAATTAATAACAAAATACAAAAAGGAAAGTTTGCTCACAACACATAAACCACAAATGAGGTGCTAATCTAAACTAATGACCGTTAGTCAGGATTTTTGAGGCGGGATTGAATAAAAATGAATATTTTGGTGCTCCCTTTAAATCAAAAACCAAAAAATACTACGATGAGAATAAACAAATTTAATGTGAAGCCAATGGCAGCCATACTGGGTGCAGCCCTTATTTGGCAGTCATGTGGTGAGAAACCAGAGGCAGCAACTGAAGCACCTGAAGTAGTGGCCATCAATCTTGAATTGATGGATACCACTGTTAGTCCGGCAGATGATTTTTTTCGATTTGTGAATGGAAAATGGATCGATAAAACTGAAATACCCGGAGACCAGGGAAGGTGGGGCAGTTTCAACGAATTGCGAGAGCAGACTAATGAGACTGTTTTGAATGTACTTGAAACTGCAGCCAAAAGCGATAAATACGCAGCCGGTACTGACCAACGTAAAGCAGCTGATTTCTATGCTATAGGCATGGATTCGTTACTTGCTGAGCGCGCAGGGGTTCAACCTTTACAACCACATTTTGAGCAAATAGCAGCCATTGGTGATGTGGCTAGCTTACAGAAATATTTATCTAAGCAAGAGACCTATGGTGGAGGTGCATTTTTTGGATTTGGCGTTTTTCCTGATTTGAAAAATAGCAAAGTGATGGGTACGTATCTTGGTCAGGGTGGATTAGGGCTCCCTGATAGAGACTATTACACTAAGCAAGATGGCAAGTCTAAAGAGATTCGTGAGAAGTACGTTAAACACGTTGCAAGAATGCTTCAACTGCTTGGTGATGACGCAGGTTCTGCTGAAGCTCAGGCAAAAAGGATAATGTCATTAGAAACAAAATTGGCCAATGCTTCTATGACTAATGTTGAGCAAAGGAATATTCCAGCCTTGTATAATAAAATGTCTTTAGGTGAGCTTTCTAAAATTGTTCCCTCAATTGACTGGAAAATGTACTTGGCAGATATGGGTGTAACTGGGGTTGACACCTTAATTGTTACTCAGCCTAAGTTTATGGAAGAGTTTCAAAAAATTGCTACCAAGGTTCCTATGGCTGAAATCAAAGAATACTTAAGATGGAGGTTAATTGATGGCGCAGCGGCTTACTTAAGCAATGACTTCGTTCAGACCAACTTCGAGTTCTTCAGTAAAGAATTAAATGGAGTGGAAGAAATGCGTCCGAGATGGAAGCGTGTGCTTGGAACAACCAACGGCTCATTAGGAGAAGCCATTGGCAAATTGTATGTAGATGAAACTTTCCCTCCAGAAGCCAAGCAGAAGGCCTTGGAAATGGTAGAGAATATCAAAATTGCTTTTGCTGAAAGAATCAAGGCATTGGATTGGATGACAGATTCTACAAAGGAAAAGGCATTGGAGAAGCTTAAGACCATGACGGTCAAAATCGGGTATCCTGATGAGTGGAGGGATTATAGTGCTTTAGAGGTTAATGGTGACCCTGAAACTAGCTCATACGCACAGAATCTGATGAACGCAGCTAAATTTGGCTTTGAACGTCAGGTAGCCAAACTCGGTAAGCCAGTTGATAAAAAGGAGTGGGGCATGAGCCCACAAACGGTTAATGCATATTTTAATCCATTATTTAATGAGATTGTATTCCCGGCAGCTATTTTGCAGCCACCATTCTACAACTACAAAGCAGACGATGCTGTTAATTATGGAGGTGTTGGAGCGGTAATTGGCCATGAAATATCTCATTGTTTTGATGATCAGGGAAGTAGATTTGATGCTGAAGGTAACTTGAAAAACTGGTGGTCTGACGAGGATGCTGCGAACTTTAAGGAAAGAACAGGAATGTTGGTAGCTCAATATGATGCTTACGAGCCATTGGATAGTGTGCATGTAAATGGGGCATTCACTTTAGGCGAAAATATCGGTGACCTGGGAGGAATAAATGCCGCTTATGATGGTTTACAAAGACATTTAGCTGCCAATGGAAATCCCGGTTTAATTGATGGATACACTCCAGAACAGCGATTCTTTATGTCATGGGCAACGGTATGGAGAATTAAATACAAAGATGAGACTCTAAGAACCCAGGTGCTTACAGATCCACATTCTCCGGGAATGTACAGAGCCAATGGACCGCTTGTTAACTTAGAAGCTTTCTATAAAGCTTTTGATGTAAAAGAAGGGGACGGTATGTACAGAGCAGATAGTGCCAGAGTGAAGATTTGGTAACTAATGATTCTTAATAATTAGAAGAACCTCTGGCTTAATTACCAGAGGTTTTTTTACTTTATGGCTTAATTAATCTTTCAACAAAAATCTAAAAAGACAATGGGAAAAGGAGATATTAAAACAAGAAGAGGTAAAATAGCCAAAGGTACCTTCGGTGTAACAAGAAGACGGGCTGATAGTAAAAAGGGATCGGCTGTGGCAGCTGAAGTGAAAGAAAAGCCTAAAAAGAAGGCTGCAGCTAAGAAAACAAAAGCATAGCAAATGTTGCTTTCAGAAGGCGTCTCAAAAGTTAAGCGTCTTTGCGAACGCAGTGAAGCAATCTCCATTAAATGGGTATAAACCGTCATGAGATTGCTTCGATTCCTCGCAAAGACGAGATTTAATATTTTTGAGACACCTCCTTTATTTTTCAAAAAATAAACATAAAGTATTTTTATATATCAAAGCAGATTCTATATTTGAAGCACAATGAAGAAAAATTTTACAAATAACGCATGGTGGTGGCATTTCCTTAAATAGGAAGTGGACAGCGTTATTGTATATAAAAATATAATCTAAAGGCTTGCTGTTCATTCAGCAAGCCTTTTTTAATTAACAAAAATGAAAAACAAGCAAATTTTAAACTGGTGGTGGCACATAACAATTCATAAGGATTGAACACACTTGCTATGTCTGATAAAAAGGCCTTGTGTTCACTCGCAAGGCCTTTTTGTTTAAAAAACGATATATGAAAACATTTAAAATAAAAACGAAATACAAGAAACTTCTGGCAGATACGCTGACTCCGGTTAGTTTGTATTTAAGACTAAGAGATAAGTATGCCGACTCCATTCTTTTGGAAAGTTCTGACTATCATGGCAATGACAACAGCATGTCATATATCTGTTGCTCTCCAATAGCATCATTTTCAGTGGAGGGCAAGAAGTTAATCAGGCAGTATCCTGACTTGTCAAAAGAGGAATCTGATTTGAAGAAAGGCAGCCTGGTGAAAGAAATGGAGGCATTTAAGGCTTCTTTTAGTAATGACCCTCATGAATTTAAATTTAGCATCAATGGCCTTTTTGGATACATGAGCTACGATGCTGTTCAGGAATTTGAAGACATTACTTTTAATAATAAGAATGAAGATATTCCTACTGTCATGTATCGGATGTACCGTTTTGTGATTGTAATTGATCATTTTAAAAATGAGCTTTATCTATTTGAACATCAGCTTGAAGGTGACAATGAATCTCAGATCGAAAATTTGGTTTCATTAATAAAAAGACATGATGATCCACAATTTGGGTTTGAGATGGTAGGTGAGGAGTCTTCCAATTATGATGATGAAACCTTTCTAGAGATTATAAAGAATGGTCAAAACCATTGTTTGAGGGGTGATGTTTTTCAGATTGTCCTCTCCCGAAGATTCCAGAAAAAATTTAAAGGCGATGAATTTAATGTGTACCGCGCGCTAAGGTCTATTAATCCATCGCCTTATTTATTTTACTTCGATTATGGCAGCTTTAAGATTTTTGGCTCATCACCAGAATCTCAGATTACGATCAGTAATAACAAGGCAACAATATATCCTATAGCTGGTACCTTCAGAAGAACAGGTGATGACACTGCAGATGCAGAATTAGCAAAGAAACTATCTGAAGATGAAAAGGAAAATGCAGAGCACATTATGCTAGTGGATCTCGCACGCAATGATTTGAGCAGAAGTGCAGAGAAGGTGAGTGTAGAGGTTTTTAAAGAGATACAGTACTACTCCCATGTGATTCACCTGGTGTCCAAAGTGTCTGGAGAACTGAATGAAAATGATTCGGCTTTACAATTGGTTGGCGACACATTTCCTGCGGGCACCCTTTCTGGGGCACCAAAGTATAAGGCCATGCAACTGATAGATAAATATGAAAATAGAAGCAGAAGCTATTATGGTGGTGCCATTGGCTTTCTTGGGTTCAATGGAGAGTTTAACCATGCCATTATGATCAGATCATTTTTGAGTAAAAATAATGTGCTGCATTACCAGGCTGGCGCAGGAGTAGTGGCTAAATCTGTTCCCGAAAGTGAGCTGAAAGAGGTGGATAACAAACTGGCAGCTTTAAGAAATGCATTGAATATGGCGCAAACAATTAACGGAGCATCATGAAGATACTAGTTCTGGATAATTACGATTCATTCACTTATAACCTTGTTCATATCATCAAGGAGCTTGGTTACGGGCCACAAATGACTATAGCCCGAAATGATAAGATTGCGCTTGATGAAGTGGAGGCTTATGATAAAATATTGCTTAGCCCAGGGCCAGGTATCCCTGATGAAGCTGGAATCTTAAAGTCATTGATAAAAACTTATGCTTCATCGAAATCCATATTAGGGGTTTGTCTTGGACATCAGGCCATTGCCGAAGTTTTCGGAGCACAGCTTTTCAATATGAAAGAAGTTAAGCATGGTATGTCAGGACAGATAAATGTGCTAGATAACCAAAACTATTTATTCAAAGGAATTCCAGCATCGTTTATTGGTGCTCATTATCATTCATGGGCTGTAAAAAAGGAGTCTATTGCATCACCTTTAAGCATTACTGCCGAAGATGATCAAGGACTGATTATGGGTTTAAGACATCAGGAATATGACGTTCAGGGCTTACAATTTCACCCTGAATCTATAATGACAGAACATGGAATAACGATGATTGAAAATTGGATGAAACACTAGAAATCCCCTCTTGAAGAGAATTAACTACTAGCTACTCAAAAAAAATGAAAGAAATACTATATAAATTATTCGAACACGATACGCTAGATAAAGAGACGGCACGTCAAATATTGATCGATCTTGCAAATGGAAAGTTTAATCATAGTCAGGTTGCTGCATTCTTAACGGTGTATATGATGCGAAGCATCACCGTTGATGAATTGGAAGGGTTTAGGGATGCGATGCTGGAGCTTTGCCTTCCTGTTGAGATTGATGAATACAATGCCATTGATCTTTGCGGTACTGGTGGCGATGGTAGAGATACATTCAATATTTCTACACTGGCTTCATTTGTTGTAGCAGGTGCCGGACAGGCAGTGGGCAAGCATGGTAACAATGGTGTGAGTTCGGTTTGTGGTTCGTCCAACTTGTTAGCACATTTTGGTTATGAATTCACCAATGATATTGATACGCTAAAAAAGAGCCTTGATGAAGCCAACATATGCTTTTTGCATGCACCTCTTTTTCACCCTGCCATGAAAAATGTAGCTCCTATACGTAAAGATTTGGGAGTAAAGACATTCTTTAATATGCTGGGACCTATGGTTAACCCATCATTTCCTAAGAATCAGTTAGTTGGTGTTTTTAGCCTTGAGCTCGCCAGACTATATGGTTATCTATACCAGAAAACAAACAAGAGCTTTGTGATACTTCATGCTTTGGATGGTTATGACGAAATATCGCTAACAGGGGACTTTAAAATGATAACCAATAGTGGCGAACAGGTGTTGTCTCCAAAACAACTGGGTTTTACTTCTGTAACACCTCAGGATTTATATGGAGGAAGTACTATAGAATCGGCAGCCAAAATTTTTGAGGATGTGTTAAAGGGTAAAGGGACTAAAGCGCAAACCAATGCTGTACTGGCAAATGCAGGAATGGCACTATATTGTACTGATCAATCGCAGTCTTACGAAGAAGCCATTGCCAGGGCTGATGAATCCCTGAAATCGGGCAAGGCACTGAGCGCTTTTAAAAATTTGATAAATAAGAAAACTACGATCTCAAATCATTAAATCATGGATATACTGGAACAAATTATTGCACATAAATACAAGGAAGTAGAGGAGAGGAAGTCGCTGTTTCCTACCAAATTATTGGAGAAGAGTATCTATTTTAACTCAGATACTGTCTCTCTGAAGAAGTACATATTAAGGGAAGATAAATCAGGCATTATAGCTGAGATTAAAAGAAAATCGCCTTCTAAAGGTACTATCAATGCACACGTATCAATAGAGCGCACATCCATTGGCTATATGCAGGCTGGGGCTTCTGCACTGTCAGTACTGACAGATACTGATTACTTTGGCGGGAAAAATGAAGATTTAACTACAGCCAGAAAATTTAACTTCTGTCCAATATTGAGGAAGGACTTTACGGTTGATGAGTATCAGATTGTGGAAGCCAAATCCATAGGGGCAGATGCAGTTTTATTGATTGCAGCTGCACTTGATCCAAAAAGGTTGAAGGAGTTGGCTGCATTTGCACAGTCGCTAGGACTGGAGACACTTTTGGAGGTGCATAATGAAGAAGAATTATCGGCCTCTGTAAATGAACACATTGATCTTGTCGGGGTGAATAACCGAAACCTCAAAACCTTTAAGGTAAGCATTGAAACTTCTAAAGCCCTAGCTCCACAAATCCCTTCTGATTTTGTTAAAGTCTCTGAAAGTGGAATCAGTGATCCTGATACAATTATGGATTTAAGAGCAGCTGGTTTTCAAGGCTTTTTGATGGGGGAGCGTTTCATGCAGAATAGCAGACCAGAAAAAGCTTGCGCCCGATTTATAGAATCACTTAGTCAATTGGAGAAAAAGCAATATGTCTAAACTGGCCAATATAAAGCTCAAGGTTTGCGGACTTCGTGATAATATCACAGAGGTGGCTGCACTTAAGCCTGATTTTATGGGCTTTATATGCTATGACAAATCGCCAAGATATATTGGAAAAGATTTCTCAAATAACTTAAAAAATGAAGCTTTTAAAATTGGAGTTTTTGTTAATCAGCCTATTGATGAGGTGCTTGATCTGGCGAAGAAACACCGTTTTGACATGGTTCAGCTGCATGGCAATGAGAATGTGGATTATTGCGTGGAACTAAAGGCTTATGATTTAAAAATCATTAAGGTATTTGCGGGGAATAAGCTTCCTGCTCAGCACGAAATTGATGCTTTCCTGCCTTTTGTAGATTACTTTTTGTTCGATACCAAGCTGGAAACATATGGTGGAACGGGAATGACCTTTGACTGGAACAACCTGAAAACCTTGACAATTAAAAAACCAATCTTTTTATCAGGCGGGTTGAGCCTTGAAAATATAGCATCCATTGAGGAACTGAATAGGCTTGAGATTTTTGCTATTGATGTGAATAGCAAATTCGAAATCAGCCCGGGAAGAAAAGATATAGAAAAACTGAAGTCACTTAAAAAAATGATGACACATGAAATATGATGTAGATAGTAACGGCTACTATGGGCAGTTTGGTGGCGCGTTTATTCCTGAAATGCTCTATCCAAACATTGAGGAGCTACGACAGCAGTACTTAAAAATCATTGAGAAAGAGAGTTTTAAAGCTGAGTTTGATGATTTACTAAAGCAGTATGTTGGCAGGCCAACACCTCTTTATTTTGCAAAACGACTTTCTGAAAAGTATAAGGCCAAGATTTATCTGAAAAGGGAAGACTTGTGTCACACTGGTGCCCACAAGGTTAACAATACCATTGGACAGATATTATTGGCTAAGGCATTGAACAAGCAAAAGATAATTGCAGAAACCGGAGCCGGACAGCATGGTGTGGCCACTGCCACAGTTTGTGCTTTGATGGGCATGGAGTGCATTGTGTATATGGGTGAAGTGGATATGGCCCGTCAGCGGCCTAATGTTGAGCGCATGCGATTGTTAGGGGCAGAGGTTGTGCCTGCGAAAAGTGGAAGTAAGACCTTGAAAGATGCAACCAATGAAGCCATGCGCCATTGGATCAGTAATCCTACCGATACACATTACATCATTGGCTCTGTTGTAGGTCCGCATCCATATCCCGATATGGTGGCAAGATTTCAGTCGGTGATTAGCGCTGAGATAAGAACTCAACTGTCCAGCTTAGAAGGAAGAGCATTGCCGGATAAAATTATAGCCTGTGTTGGTGGAGGTAGTAATGCTGCTGGGGCATTTTATCATTACCTAAATGATGAAAGGGTAGAGCTCATTGCAGTGGAGGCAGCCGGAAAAGGAAATGAAAGCGGAAAATCTGCGGCTACAACGGTATTAGGTAAACCGGGTGTGTTACATGGCAGCAAGACTTTGCTTATGCAAACAGAAGATGGGCAAGTGGTAGAGCCTTACTCTATTTCTGCCGGGTTGGACTATCCGGGTATTGGTCCTATTCATGCTCATTTATTTGATGTAGGACGTGTGAAGTTTGAAAGTGCCACTGATCAGGAGGCTATGGAAGCTGGCGTTGAGTTGAGTAGATTGGAAGGTATTATTCCTGCAATCGAATCTGCCCATGCTTTGGCGGCTTTAAATAAATTGGAATTGAAGACAGATGAAATTGTAATAATTAACCTGTCAGGTAGGGGAGATAAAGATTTAGAGACTTATATAAAGTGGGGAGAGTATTAAATGGCTTCGAGTTTCGGGGGACTAGTTGCGAGATTAATTCATGGCTCAAAGCTCACCACTCGTTGCTTATAACTTTTAAAATATGAACAGAATTAATAAATTATTTAACGAAAAATCATCGGGCATTCTCTCGGTCTATTATACTGCAGGGTTTCCAAAGATTGATGATACCCTTGCCATAACTCAGCACCTTCAAAGAGCGGGCGCAGATATGGTGGAGATTGGTATTCCATTTTCAGATCCTGTTGCTGATGGACCGACCATTCAGGAGAGTAATCAAAAGGCTTTGAACAATGGGATGACTTTAAAACTGCTTTTTGAGCAGCTAAAAGGTCTGCGGAAATCAGTTGATATTCCAGTAATTCTGATGGGTTATATCAATCCAGTGATCCAGTTTGGACTTGAGGAGTTTTGCAAAGCCTGTCAGGAAGTAGGTGTTGATGGTTTGATTTTGCCTGACCTTCCCGTTTTGGAGTATCAGGAACATTACCAGTCCACCTTTCAGCAATATGGACTTAAAAATGTGTTTTTAATCTCTCCGCAGACCTCGGAAGAGAGGATAAGACATATCGATAGCATCTCTGACAGTTTTATTTATATGGTTTCTTCAGCAGGAACGACTGGCGCAAAGGATAAGTTTTCAGAGGAAAACATGGCCTATTTCACAAGAATCAAGGATATGGAATTGAATAATCCTACACTCACCGGTTTTGGGATTTCAAATCACACAACTTTTGATCAGGCAACACGAACTTCAAGTGGAGCTATTGTAGGAAGTGCCTTTATCAAAACAATTGCCAAAAGCTCAGATTTGAAAGGCGATATAAGAGAATTTGTTAAAAATATTAAAGGAATCAATTAAATGTTAATGGCCATGAGCCAATAGTTTCGAGCTGCTAGTGCAGTAAAGCTCGCAGCTCGTAACTCAAAACACGAAACTCGTTAAAAGATGCTAATACAACTAAAAGACAATATAACCAGCGATGATAAAAATCAGATCATAGATAAAATTGCTGGGCTCAAATACAAATCCACAGAAGTAAAAACTCAAAAAGGCAATTACTTGGTGGGTATAGGCAAAAAGGATTTCGATATCCGGGACATTGGCCATATGCCTGGCATAGCTGATATCCACATTGTTTCTGATGATTATAAACTCGTGTCAAGAAAGTGGAAAGTAAAGCCAACTGTGATCGACCTTGGTGATGGCGTGACCATTGAAGAAGGCGGTATGGCTCTGATGGCAGGCCCGTGTTCCATAGAGAGTGAGGAGCAGATAGAAAAGACCATTGCTCATCTTGTTGAAAATAATATCAGGATCATGCGCGGTGGTGTTTATAAACCAAGGAGTTCGCCTTACTCATTTAGAGGTTTGGGGATTGATGGCTTGAAGATGTGGTATAAGGCAACTCGTGAAGCTGGCATCAAAATCATCACAGAGGTGATGCAGGTTTCACAAATCGAGGAAATGTATGATTATGTAGATGTATATCAGGTAGGCGCCAGAAATACGCAAAACTTCAATTTGCTTGATGAGTTGGGCAAAGTAGATAGACCTGTATTAATTAAAAGAGGGATATCTGGTACTATTGAAGAACTATTATCTTCAGCAGAATATGTATTTTCAGCAGGTAATGAAAACTTGATGCTGTGCGAACGTGGCATTAGAACTTACGAGCGTGCCAGCAGAAATACCATGGACATTAATGCTATTGCTATTTTGAAAGAGAAGTCCCACTTGCCTGTTATTGCAGACCCTTCGCACGGTATAGGTATCAGGGATTTTGTTGAGCCTGTTGCTTTAGCCTGTATTATGGCTGGAGCCGATGGAGTGATTTACGAAACACATGAGAAACCTGAGGAGGCCTATTCTGACGGTCAGCAAACACTAAATTTTGACGAGTCATCTAAGCTGATTGGTAAGATGAGGAAGGTATTTGAATTGAGAGAAGAAATGTGAAACTTCTTTTGTAAAGTATGGCTTATGAAGTTAATTTCGCCCACTTAAACTGAACCATATGAAAATATTTAGGATATCTTTAATAGTTTTATTATTTACTAACGCCTGTTCAGAAAGTGAAGAAAGTGTGAGTCCTTTAGTTCCTCCAAAAATTGACAAGATACTGTATAATGGACAATTGATGGCTGACTTTACTTACGAAGGTAATAGACTATTGAAGATAGAAAATTATAATTCCACAGATGGCACTATCTATGAAACAAGAGAATTAGTATATGATGGAGATTTAATTGTAGGTCTTAACGAGTACTATCCTCTGGATCGAATATATTATCATGTTTTTTCATATAACGAGAAAGGACAGTTTACAGAATCCTACGAAACAAGAAATTTTCAGGACTATACATCTACGTCTGAATTTTTATATGATAATGAAGGAAACCTAATAGAATCGTGGAAACTAGTGGCTGGCTTTAGAAATGAATGGTTAAAATACAATTATGAGGGTGATAAATTGGTAAGTATTTTTAATAATAATTCAGAAACCACTTTTGAGCTTGAAGTGGATAATAAATTAAACCCCTTTTTCCAATTCCCCAGACCTGTCTATGACAATTTAATATCATCTTTTTCTATATATCCAATTAGGAATAATGTGATTTCAACTACGTTTAATGATTTCGAAATTACATACAATGAAGATGGTTACCCTTTGACAGTATATGTAGATTTCGAAGAACTTTTAGTTGAATTTATTTACGAAGATTAATTTTTAAATTTTCACTTTCTTTTTCTTCGTTAACCAATTCATTAATTCTTAGTAAGGTTGGTGTCTCACGGGCCTCGGGATTGAGTTGATTAATGTTAAATTAAGCATTTAAGCCCAACAACTTATCCGCCCCAATCCACTTAAAAATCTTTCCTGATATTTTTGTTTCTATACGTTCTAGCACACCTTTTTTACCAAAGTTGTTAAGCCAAATCTCCAAGTGATCGTGCCTGGCACTGAGTAGATGATGTTGGCTGTGGTAATGGATGTTGCCGTTGTCATCTAACAATGCTTTCTGGCCTCCCTCAGGCAGTGAATTGACAAACTTTTTTTTTCGGAACCCAGGCCGGTAATAGGTAAATAGTTTGAATACATGGTCGCGACTTACCAGTACCTGATCACAGCTTTCGCAAATAGAAAACTCTAGTTTCTGGAAGGTTAATCTGTTAGATTTAATATCAGCTTCGCAATTAATACATTGAAATGAAATTACCTTGTTAATTTCTTTGAATTCATCATGGTGAAACCTCTTTTTAAAAGGTGAGAGGCTTAAGGTCATATTGAAAAAGGCAATGAAGAATATCACTGAAATTAGCCAAAAGCCATATATCAATAGATTTGAATTGGTCTCAAAAATAAAACCATCATAGAGACCATGTGCCACTGAAGCCACAATAAAAGAAACTAATAAACCTCTCCAGTTGCTGCTTGATTTTTTATGAATGTAATAAGCAATACCCATATAGCCGGAAAAGGACATGTGACCTAAAACACAAATAACCGATCGAAGTGCCAGTAGTGTGTAGGGGTAATTGCTGCTAAAGGAATAGAAGATATTTTCTATGGTCGAAAAACCCAGTGCGACTGCAGACATGTACACTAGGCCGTCTGCGGGTTCATTAAAATCTTTTTCGAAGAATTTGTAACAGGCCGCAAGAGCCAGTAGCTTACTGATCTCTTCTATGGGTCCAATTTTTAAAATAGAATCAATAAAAGTGTGCTCAGCGGGAATGTAGTTATAGATGGTTAAACTAAAAACCACAGAAAGTGTACCGCCCACTAAAAAGGCGATCAGTAACCTCCCAAAGGGTTCTTTTTCAAATTGGTCCTTCTTTCTAATCCATAATAAGTAAAGGAAACCAACAATAAAGGCTAATAAGACTATGATCATAATAAAATTCTAAAGAGCCAATATAAGAGAAAATCTATTTACTTTTCTTTATTAAGTTCAGAGCCATGTTTAGTATTTCATTAATAGTCTCTAAAGGCAAATCCTCATTTGGATTTACCCGGAAAACCTTCATCCTTGCCCTACTGCCAGCTTCAAGATCAGGATGGTCGAGTAGCTTGCCTTCTACGAGTAAAATGTATGGTTCGGTGGTTTTCTTATCTGTCCACAGGTAGGTGAACATCTTTTTCTTATAACAAAAGCAGGGCATACCATACTTTTTTGTCTCTGTCACATGTTCATCTTGCCGCAAGATGACACTTCTCAGAGCCAGTAAACAGCTTTTGTTGGGCTCTGGCTGGTTGAGGTAGAAGTGATCTAAATCGCTTTCCAAAACCTTACTTGGTTTGGGTCATGTTGTCTGCCACCACAATAGTATAATTAGCAATCGTTGCTTTTTCTTCTTCTGTCATTTCATCCCATTCTGACCGCATGACCGTAGTGATGGATTTGATATTAAGTCCCGGCTGAATTTTATTGATCCACCAAATGATGCCCTGATTGTAGTTGGAGTGATAAGAACCTTCAAAATGGAAAAGGAAATCACCTTTATTAAAGTTCTTTAAAGAGAAATGCGCCATGGTGGCATCTTTAGCGGCCTGAGCGGTTTGGATGTTTAGCATGTTTGGAGGCACATGCCCACCCATCATGTCTGCCATTTCAGCATAAGCTTTTACGGTAGGGTCAAAGTGCTTCTCTAAATCGGGACCAATCATTGCTAATGCTTCAGGGCTCAATTCTTTTAAAACCTCAATGCCTTTTTTATTGATCATGGCGGCATATCTTCTGGGAATGTTAGTGGCAATAAAGCGCAGTCCCTTTTCCTTGGCAAACTCAACCAAAGGCTTATAATCGGTCTTGTAGTTGCTCCATAGCTGAGTGATCTCTGGCAGCATTTTATCTTCGGTATAAAAACCCTTTAGGTACTCATCAAGCACCAGCTGATTGCCATTCTCAAACATCTCAGCTCCAAAGAATAGCTTTTCACCTTTGATTTCATAGAAGCTTTTGCTCATTTCCAGTTGTAACCAGTGGGAGATGGGATTGTTATGGTATTCACCAAAAAACACCATATCGCTATTGGCCAGATCACTGATCATTTTATCGTAATCAGCGGCTTTGCCTGAGTTATCGAAAAGTTGATAGGCAGGTTTGGTTTGGGCTTTAGCAGTGCACATAATACCCAACAATATGATGAAGGTTAGTTTAAAGGTTTTCATGTTTTAGTGTGTTTTCAATCAGACCTTAAACTAATAAATTTTGACTGAAAACATTCTGTTTGTTTATCTGCAATAACAAAACCTCTGCCCTGGTTTATTTCCTTGCCCTTGTTTTGTGTCCCAGATCCATTAAAAGTAGGAAGAGTATTGCACAATATTCTTCCTACTTTTCTACTGAGACTAATAACTGTTAATTCATAAACTTTTTAGTTTGGACAGAGCAAAGCATTTGAACCATAATAGTTAGCGGAGTATTGAGCGGAAAGTATTAACATTTGAGAGTGGTAACCATTGACTTGTCCTTTGAAATATTCCTTTTGAGATGGGACAGCATTACAGTGAGACGTCTTTACATTAGCTAAATAATCTTGCCAAAAATTGATAAAAATTTGCTCACTAGTTGTCAGTACATAACACTCCTCATAAACAATCGGTGATCCCGGCCCTGAAGATGAGCTTAGACATCTACTTTTTCTGAAATGCATATTCATTGTTTCTTGAGCGTCCCCCTGACCTAAACTAAAGCCTTGCTGGTAACTTTGTGCGCTTAATACATGAGTTGACATTGATAGGATCAATACCAAGAAAACAGTTTGTAATTTTTTCATTAATAAAAATTTTAAGATTGTGAATAAAATTAAACAATTTTCCAATGCAAAATGCATCAGGAAATCAATATTTAGTGTCTAAAAAACTCTAAATATTATAATACAATTATATGCAATCTAAAATAATTATAAAATATATTATTTTATAATTATTAATCTTATTTAATTACAAAATCAAATAGACTTTTTACTTCTTTGATTATATGCCCACTGCTCACAATATCCAACAATATGATGCAGGTTTAAGGGATTTCATGTTTTAGTGTGTTTTCAATCAGTCCTTAAACTAATAAATTTTGGCTGAAAACATGCTTTTTGTCTATCTGCAATAGAAAAACCTCTACCCTTGTTTTGTGTCCCCGCAAAACGATCTGATAATTTTTGTAAGGTTCTTGAGACATGAGCCAGGGCTTTGAATAATTAAAAAGCAACCTTTATTTACTATTGTCGTATTAATATGACATATTGTAAAATATACTTTACATATTGTAAAATATTTAAACCATGAAGAATCTAGATCAAATTGAAAAATTCCTTTTGCCATATGCTTATAGAAAGCGTGGGTTTGTGTTAATGGGTGCCGGACTTCCTTTAGTTTTTTTGGTAATGTCATTACTTGTTATCAATTATGATAATGATGAAGTAATGAATTATTGGCGTGAATGGAGTGGCTACGTCTTGCATATCCCCATATCGTTAGGTCTTTTTTGGATTTTGTTTGCCTCTGAACGAGAAGAGGACGAAATGTTTTTATCATTAAGACTCAAGGCTACCTTTCATGGCATCAGGTTCATTTTCTCAGCAGTACTATTTTTGCCTATAATTTCTATGATTAGTGCTTTTGGCTTTGGCAATGAGCTTAAGACTATAAATGTTGGTGGTAATTTGGCAATAGTCTCCTTACTGCTTTTGTATGCGAATATCTCTTATTGGTATCTTAAAAGGAAACTTTTTAAAGATGAAAAATAGTCTAAAAGTGGAGCGCGCGAGGCATGACATGACACAAGACCGATTGGCTGAATTAATAGGCGTATCTCGTCAAACTATAAACTCTATGGAGAAGAATAAGTATGTTCCATCCACTGTTCTTGCATTGCGATTGTCAGAGGTCTTTAAATTGCCTGTAAATGAATTATTTCAGTTGACAGATGACGACAAAGTGCGTTAAAATAGCACTCACTTTTAGTTTGTGTTCTCACAAAACAATCTGATAATTTTTATTAAGGCTCGTGAGACACGAGCCTTGGCTTTAGAAAGCGAATTTTATAATGACTAAAATACAAAAGTTTACAACTCCTCCCACCAATGCTCCTTCTGCTCCATATCACCAGTCATCAGTTGACCAAGCTTAGGAAGCATATAGGTTAGCTTCTTACTTTCTGCCTCTTTTACAAATCGATTGGGTGGATCAGTCCATTTGTGAGGGGACAATGTAAAACCTGCCCAGTGAACAGGCATACAGTTTTTGGCTCTGCCATCAAAGGCCGCTTGTACCGTTTCTTCAGGGTACATGTGGATCTGGTGCCATTCTTCATTATACTGACCGCATTCCATAAAGGCGAAGTCAAAAGGGCCTAGCTTTTTGCCGATCTCCTTAAAGTGCTGGCCATAGCCACTGTCACCGCTAAACCAGAGGCTTTCCTTTGCAGTGTTAAATACCCAACCACCCCACATAGATTTTGCCCTGTCTGTAAGTCCGCGGCCAGAGAAATGGCGTGTTGGGGTATAGGTGATAGAAATATCCTCATGCGCTTCATTATCCCACCAGTCAAATTCTGTGATCAAATCTGCATCAACACCCCAGTTTACCAAATGCCTTTTCACACCCATGCCCACAAAATACTTGCTGGTTTTTGTCTTTAGCTTCTGGATGCTGTCATAGTCCAGGTGGTCATAATGGTCATGCGTCAGCATCAGTAAATCTATTTCAGGAAACTGGTCAATCAGGTCCAGTGTGTTATCAGAATAACGCTTGGTTGTTATTGGCCCGATAGGGGAGCTGTCAGGCCCCAACATGGGGTCTATCAAGATGGTTTGGTTATTCATACGCATCAGTATTACCGAATGGCCATACCAAATAAATTTCATTTTGTCTGATGGTGCCAGAAAAGCTGCTTTGTCAAATGGAATAATCGGTAGCGGCCTTTTGGGTTCGCGCTCCTTGCGGCCTTTTATCTGCTTGCAGATTAGTCCTGGTATCTTGTACAGACTGATGGCAAGCTTGGTCTCCTCCAGGTTTTTAAACTGGCCATCTTTCCAGTTGGGAGATTGTTGATACAGCGCAAGGTGTTCTTTCTTAACCTTGCCGCCAAATTGCTTTGAGCTCATTTGATTTTCCGTTTGATGATACTAACCTCATCACATAACATTGGTTTTTGGTATCTGGACTAATATAGCCAGTTTTATTCATTATGGACATGCATCCCTAATTGGCGATGCATTTTCAGGGAGTTGTCTGCCTGTCTTTTTAAATAGATTTGGCCTGTGCCTTCTGTTGTGCCAGAAAAACCAGGTACTGTCCATTTGACAAAGAATTGTGAATATTGAATGATGCCATCATCAGCAGGAATGAAGTCAAAGGTTTCTATTTCTATCGAATCTATTTTTACAGGAGGAGCGTGGTAAGCTGTGAAGTGTTCTGTAAGCACTTCAATGCCGGCCTTTTTGGTGTCAGCAAAGGGATAATAAATGGCATCATTGGTATAGGAGGTGAGTAGCTTTTCTGTGTCACGGTCACGAACACAGTTTTCGTTAAGTGCATGATAAGCCTCCAGCTCAAGCGAGGTCTTTCTTGGCGTCAGCATTTTTTCTGGAAGATAAACCCTTAAAGCCGCTGGTGAATCGATAGGGTGATAGTAGCCAAAAGATTCGGATTTTAGATGTAAAGTGCCAGCATCTGACATTTGCCAAACATTAAAATACTTGCCTTCCTGCTGTTGAGCATTGTTAAAGCTCTTTTTAAAATCTCCTATCTCCAATATGTTTTCTCCAAAATCGAATAGCTCGGTGGTCTCTTTTTGATAATCAGTAACCTCTTGCCGCTTAAACATTTCAGTATAGTATTTTTCAATATCCTGTTTGCCAGCAATAAGTGGATTATACTCTGCTAGCAGGATTGCATTATTGAGATAAAGATTATCCACCTGAGCAAAGTCCCTGGCTTTTGCTGCCGCTATAAGTTGGTTGTTTAGAGAGGCAATTGTCGCTCTTAGGTCAATGACCTCTGTTGATTGATTGTTTGGTTGCTCTTTACAGGCCAATACAGTAGCAAGCAGCAATGGGAGGATTGTTCTGATCATGGTTGAAGTTACGATACCGTAAACAGTCCTGTTACTGCTAGAGACAGAAGTATTGAATTCTTAGATGGAGAACTGGTGAAATGGAATGGGTGGCTACGGGTGAACTAAACTTTTGTGGCTTGATCAGGAGCATCCGAATTGGCCAATGCAAAATCCTGTAGGTTTTCAGTTTTGCTCTTCGTTGAGCCTTTTAGCCACTTTTTGCGATTAGTTTAAAATAGCGTACATGTCAATACTAATGTATTTTTCATTCTTTATTTCACAGTCCTTCATTGTGCCTTCGTATCTGAAGCCTAGTTTTTCCAAAGTATGTTTGCTGCTCTGGTTTTCCGTTTCTACAAAGCCTTCAATGCGGTGCAGTTCAAGTTGATCAAAACCGTGGTCACATATCAAAGGTATCGCCTCCGTCATAATTCCTCGCCTCCAATAATCGGGGAGTAACCAAAACCCAATTTCTGCTTTTTTATGAGGCACTGATATATCGTTGAGCCCTCCGGCACCATAAAATTGTGTGTTGTCAAGCGAGCATATGGCCCACCAGCATTGACTTGATTTCTCAAACCACTCCATTTGCTCTTTTGTGGCTTCCAGGCTATCAAAGCATACGCCATAATACTTTATTACTTCCGGATTGGAAAGCCCATTGTAAATATTGCCAATATCTGATTTGACTATTGGTCTTAATAATAGTCTATCCGTTTTTATGGCTGAGATTTCTATTTTAGCGTTTCCCATTCTTTCTCTGATGCCAAGGCTTTCTGCTTTTCCATGATCATTAGCCATTGACCATTTTTCTTGATTGACAGTGCCTCAAAGTGAACGTACGCTATTTGAGTATCACCATTTGCATCAGTTGACGAAAATTTAAATATTCCAATCTCATTTGCGGCTGAAGTGCTAATGATGCGCTCACTGAACCTAAATTCTGCACCAGCCTTCATTTTCCCGGATTTAACATCAATAAAATTTTGTTTCCAGTTGATTAAAGCCTCTGAGATAAGAATTGCCCTGGAATTTTCCGGATTAGTTGAAGATACAAGGACTGCATCTTCATGAAAAAGGGCACTATACCCTTCAAAATCTCCGGTGTTCACTGTTTGGCTAATCTTATCCCACAATTTATCAAGCGCAATGGTGTCATCGCTTTGTGAATAAGAGATGAATGAACAACTAAGAAAAACCAGGGTTAGGGCAATTTTCATCGAAATAGAATTTTATGTTGATTTTAATTTACTGAATAAAAATGATTTTAAACTTTATTCAACGATGAGCTAATATTTTACTGTTTTGTCCAGTTGTCGATTTTAATTTTCTTTAACCGATCAAAATGTTTTTCGTTGTTGGTCACTAATGTCATATCGTTAGCTATTGCAGTTGCGCCAATTAGTAAATCAAAATCATCTACGGGTTTGCCCTCCTTCTTCAGTCTGGCCTTTTCTTTGGCAAAAATGTCCAAAGCGTTAAAAATAGGGATTTGTTTAAATTGACTGGATAGTTTCTGAATTACTTTACGATTATTTTCAGGATAGTCACTCTTTTCAGCACCGTATTTGAGTTCCGCAACGGTTATTTCAGATATATAAAGACTGTCAAAACCAACTTCCTCAAATTTATCCTTGAGTCCGTATTTACCTTTTAAGAAATAGATGCAGATATTAGTATCTAGCAGAAATTTCATTAAATATCTTCGATTTGTCGGTTAGTATATCTGCTTGATTGGATTTCATTGATTATTTCTTCAGCACTTTGGTTTGATTTAAATGCTCCAAACAAATCTTTCCAGGAGTCGTCAGCTTGTTTTTTTTTCGTTGTTACAAGTGAAGCCTTAATTTTAGCAATAATGTCAAGTTTGACATCGTCACTAAGTGTTTTGATCATGTCAACAAAATTGTCGGCTATTTTTATATTCTCAGTTTTCATAGTACCAGCCATTTGCCCTAAGATAACGAAAATTCAGAAATTAAGATTCTTCATATGATTTGAAGCGGTATGGCAGAGCACAGCAGAGAAGATCGTTCTGATCATAGTTGAAGTTACGATACCATAAACAGTCCTGTTACTGCTTCAGATAGAAGTATTGAATTCTTAGATAGAGAACTAGAACTGGATGTATGTGGATGTGTTGGGGTATAACGCTTAGCTAAAATGAGTATGCGCCACAGTTGCTAGATTTGATTGAGTTTCGAGTTCGCAGATAGTTTTTTAAGCTCAGTCCGTATATTCATTTTTAGCGTTTGTTAACTGCTTTTATTTTATCCAAATCCCTAAATCTACTGTTATTCCAGTCTTCCTTCTCAAATTAGCTTGAGCAATTGCAATTCCAACACTTGTTAATGTAATGCTTTTTAACGAAGAGTTGTCCCACACATCAAAGAGTGTATTCATGAACTTGCCTTGATCGATTATTATATCTTTCAATTCTTTACCGTTCATTTGATGACTATTCAAAAAAGGCTTCAAGGTGATAATATCAAAATCTGTCAACTTCAATTGTTTCGCTTTTTGATCTAATGTGTCATCATCAATTGCATTTAGTTGATACTTAGTTTTATCCTGCAAACAAGGAACCAATAGAGGCTTAAATTTTTCAAAGTTTCCTTCTTGCATGTCAAATTCTTCTTCTGTAAACCCTTTGCAAAATATTCCTTTGTAAGTCTGTGAAAGAATATTTTCAATGTTACTTGATCCTATACTTACTGATACACATCCAGTAAATTCAAGATGTTGATATAATGAGTTTTCTTTTGATAAGGAAGAAGTAAATGGTTTCAAATGGGAGATTAAATACTTCTTAAAGGTGTTCAGGTTATTCACGTTATGGTTTCGAGAATACTTTAGTATAAAAGCAACCGTCAGGGTATCAAGTTGACTATTTGTCAACTTCGGGACTATATTTAGGCTTTCATCTAGAACAATTTGTATTAAGTTCCTTTCAGTTTGTGAGGCTCGATCAACTAAAATGTCTACCAACATATCAGATAAATTTTTGTCACCAATTCGGGCATAATCCTTTTGAGCCAAGAAGATTGCATGCTGCATCCCAGGATCCTCCATTGTTTTTATAGCTTCTGGATTTCGACCTTTTACTTCTTTGAGAAAATCGTCAATTAGTTCTTCAGCCCTCTCCCTAGCAGTCGCTGCAGCCTTGGAGGATAGTTCAAGGTAATTAGACTTGAAAACGTCAGTCGCTATTTCTTTAGCATCTTTATAGCTTATGCCTTGGTTAATTACAATTGATTGTCCCTGTAGGTTTGTAGATTTCTCTCCACCTTCTTGTCTAGTTATCTTGTCCTTTATCATTGGTGCTTATGTTGATATCCCCGCCTGATTGATAATTGGAAGAGTTTTTACCTCCTTTTTGCTTGAAAACAGTGCTACTCCCTTTCCCCTTTTGATTAAATATTTGAGCTATAAGAGTTCCAATAAGTCCAATTGACGTGACAATAGGTTCCCATCCTTGTTCAACTTTTAACCAAAGCAGGGTTCCAATTATCCCAATTATGTTCATCACTATGAGAATTTTGGATACCATAATTCAATCTCGATTATTGCAGTTAACAACCAGATATCAACACTTTGCCGTTTGAAACGCTTGTAAATGTTTATACTAAGTTAACTAAAACCTAAAATAGCAATAATTCAGCATTTATTTGAATTAAGTAAATTCTGTTTGGCGGAGGCTGGCAGTTTTTATTGGGCTTTGTAATTTTGTCCTGATGGATCTCGGTAAATTCAAAACGGAGAGTACTGCTAAAGCCAAAGAGAATAAAAAGTATCTCCAGTCGCTAAAAAAGAAGGATGCCAGAAAGCTGGATAATGCCTTCCACACCCTGCATGAGGAAGTGTTTGAGGCAATAGATTGCCTCACCTGTGCCAACTGCTGTAAAACCACCAGCCCCATATTCAAGGACCGTGACATTGATCGCTTGGCGGCTCATTTAAAAATGAAGCCCGGTGATTTTATAGAGCAGTACCTGCATCTGGATGGTGAAAATGATTATGTGTTGAATGTTGCCCCTTGCCCGTTTTTAATGGATGACAATATCTGCTCGGTGTATGAGCATAGGCCCAGGGCTTGCAGGGAGTACCCGCACACTGATAGGAAGAAGATGGCTGGTATATTGAGCCTCACGTACAAAAATACGCTGGTGTGCCCCGCAGTGCTGGAGATTGTGGAGCGGATGAAGAAGGGGTTTTAGAGAATCTTATGTTCTAAAAGGATTTGTCATGCCAACTTTGGAGGCATCTAACTAAGTAATTTGAGGTCATTCAACTTAGTAAGATTCTTCGTTTCACTCAGAATGACTTTATCTTTAGCTTAGGCTCGCTGATCGTCAAAAACATACTCAAATCCATAAACATTAATTGAATTGCCTTCAAAGTCAAGATAATCAGCTCTTTTAAAGCCTATCTTGAGGTACATCTCCCACGCAACGGCCATGGCCTTAGTAGAATGGATAATGAGCTTCTCCTGACCGGTGGATTTCGCCAGTTCAATACAATACATGCTGAGCGCTTTGCCTACTCCTAATCCTCGTGCCTTGGGGTCAACAGCCAGGAATCTAAAACCAGCGGCATTTTTCACGGTGCTGGCCACACCTTTGGAGCCGTAAAACTGCATATCATCAAAGTAAACCACTACACCCAAAATGGTATTGTCATCATCCACAGCCGCAAACAGATGAATGGCCGGGTTAGTGGTCATCTGCCCAACATTGCGGAGTTGTTCATAATAAGTAGGGAGTTCTTCTTCTTTTGGGAAGTCTGGCAGTTGTGAATAAACAGTGCTCACCAGCCGACCTATTTCTTCAAACTCGGAAGGGTGCGCATCCCTGATTTTAAATTTAGCTGTCATTAAATACCTTCTTTAAGTTCCATGTAAATGTTTGATCGCTCATAAGGCGAGGGGGTAGGATTCACCGCTTCTATAAACCCAAGCTTTCTGTATAAACTTAAAGCCGGCACCAGCTTGCGGTTAGACTCCAGGTAGATTTTTTCGGCCCCTCTTTCTTTTCCAATTTCAATAATTCTCTGCCCCAGCTTCTTACCAATCTGGTAGCCTTGGGCTTTCTCTGTCACGGCCATTTTTGTGAGTTCATAAGTCTTGCCCTCCTTAAGTTTGAGTGCGCAGGTGCCTACAACTTCACCGTCAAGAATGGCAAAAATTATAACGCCACCAGGTTTAATAATGTAGTCAGTCGGGTTGCCTAAAACTTGTTCATCAATAGGCTCAACCGTAAAATATTTCTCCAGCCATTCTACATTTAATGACTTAAAATAGTGGGCAAGATCTGGTAGAAAATTGACGATATCCACGGTCTTATTTTGGCGCTGTTTTGTTGTTTCCATTACTCTTTGATAGAAGGGTTTTTCTTTAAAGGTATTTTCCAATTGTATAATATTCGTGAAGAGGTTATTGTTGGTTTCGCGGAACATATTTTCCATGGCACCTTCAATATCTTTCCATAGCGGCTCAAGTTTTGTCAGCACTTCTTTACCTCTTTCTGACAGTCCGATGGCCCGTTTTCGGGCATCGTTTTTATTGACAACATTCACTACCAATCCTTTTTTTTCAAGTGCTTTTACCAGCTGTATAGCATAGGGGTGGGAGATGTCCAGCATTGAAGATATTTCCATAATTCCCAGTGGCGCTGAGGTAGATAGTAACCTGAAAATGGGAAACCATTTTGGGTCAAAGTCGATACCCGATTGAGCATAGACTTTGGCACCATCGGCCATGATCTGATCACTCAATCTTCTTAACCTGCTGCCCAGTGCCAGCAGGCCTAATTCATCCATGTATTCCATATAGGTATCAAATTACGTAATTAATTACGTAAAAGTTGTGATGTTAATAGCACTTAATATTTATTCTACTGAAAATCAGTGGATTAATTTCTTATATAAAAGTAATACTTCAATGAAATTTGACAGCTTGATATTTTTAATAAATTAATTTATATATAATTAGGCTAAATCAAGATGGCTGAAATAAATGAGCATAATCATCAATAAACTGTTCTCTTATTGATATTTTAATATTATATTCATTAAACTCCTTATCATGGTTAGCTGAACTTTTGACAAAATTTAGGACCTATATAGCCGTTGCTTTTTTGCTCTATTTTTATTCAGCAACACCCGTTTATTCCCAGCTATTTCTTAACCCAAATAAGACGCCAGATCAGTACAATTATGAACATTGGTCGAGTGATGAAGGGCTTCCTGATAATGCGGTAATCAATCTGCTTCAATCAAGGGATGGTTACATTTGGTTTGCCTCCTATGGTGGGGTGACACGCTTCAATGGTGTTGAGTTTTATACCTACAGTTCGTACACACATGCTCAAATTGTAAACAACTCTTTCACCTTCATTTATGAAGATTTGGATGGTGCCATTTGGGCTGCCACCAGTGGTAATGGAATTG
This sequence comes from Fulvivirga sp., assembly GCF_040218215.1. NCBI lineage: Bacteria > Pseudomonadati > Bacteroidota > Cytophagia > Cytophagales > Fulvivirgaceae > Fulvivirga > Fulvivirga sp. Next base: position 218,778 of record NZ_JAVJQL010000014.1, on the reverse strand, counting down.
TTTCTATTAAGAATGAACAGGTAAATATTTACACCGTAGAAAATGGCTTGCCCAGCAATTTCGCGGAGAGTTTTGCTCAAGGAGCTGACAGCATTTTATATGTGGCAACCAGCGAAGGTTTGGTCTATAAAAGAGATTCTGTTTTTACCAATGACGGCTTACCAAGAGTCCTGAAAAACAAGTACCTTGTTAGCCTCACTGTCGATGCTAAAAATCACCTTTGGGTGCTTACCAATGAAGATGGTGTCTATGAGCTTTACCAAAATACAATACTTAATCACTTTACTGTTGAAAGTGGTCTGTTAAGTAACCAAAACAATTATGTAAAATTTCAAAAAGGCAAAATTTATATAGGTGGAACTGAAGGCTTGAATATTATTGATGATGGTCGTATTTCCACTATATCTCAAAAGGATGGCCTAAAAGGCAAGGTAGTTAACTCTTCACAGATGAGTGATAATGGATGGTTGTGGATTGGGAGCTATAATGGCTTTTGCCGAACGAGAAATGGCAAGGTAGAATACTTTTCAGATCAACACCCTATTTCCGGCAGGGACATAACTTCGCTTCTTGAAGACAGCGAAGGGAATATTTGGGCATCGACCTACAGGGGTGGCCTTTATAAATTCTGGGAAGGAAAATTCACCAATTATTGCGATTACTCTATTGGCCCAACTGAGCCTTATACCGTTCATTCAATTATTCAGAAAACCAGTGATGATTACATTTTAGTTTATGAGGAGGGGGTAAGCGAAGTAAATACCAAGACCAATAAGCTGAGAACTTTCGATGATCGAATAAAGGAAGTTTCGAGTAAACTAAAGACCGGAATATTAAGTAGCGATGGCACCTTGTACGTTGGCTCGCAACGAGGTTTAATCATATATAAGGGCGGCAAATATGAAGTAATCACAGCAGAGCAGGAACTCATCGATGACAATGTCCGGGTACTTTTTGAAGATTCTCAGGAAAGAATTTGGGCTGGAACGGTCAATGGTATCACCGTTTTTGACTTTAAGAATGGTACTCACTTTAACCTAACCGCTCAAGAAGGCCTGAGTCATGGGTATATCATGAGCATTAGTGAAGATGCAAAGGGCAACTTTTGGATAGGCACAAGAAGCGGCTTGAATTATTATGATCATGGTAAGTTTACCAAATACAATTATGAAGACGGCCTGGTAGGAGACTTTGTATTTAAGACCTACACAGATAAAGAGAACACGTTGTGGATTTTAGGAAATGCCGGAATTACCCGTTTTAAGAATGGTGAATTTAAGATTATAACCACCAAGAATGGCCTTAACAGTAATACTGTTTTTCAAATACTTGAAGATGATGACGGCTACTTTTGGTTTACAACCAATCAGAAGAATGTAAGTGTTTTTAAAGTGCTCAAGTCAGAGCTGGATGACTTTTGCGATGGTAAAATTGGGTCTGTAAACTCAATCGCTTATGATCGCAGTGATGGTATAAAAGCTACCGCTGCCACTTCTTCTGCTGCCAGTATCAGAGCAAATGATGGTAAACTGTGGTTTGCCACACAATTTGGTGTGGAAGTTATCGATCCTAATCAGATTAAAGTAAATGAGATAAGGCCTCCAGTTGTGGTTGAATTCTTTAAAGTCAATGATGAGCCCTATAATCTGGATAAAGACATAGTGGTGCCGGCAGGTAAGAATAGGATTGGCATTAGCTTCGCTAGTTTGAGCTATCGCTACCCCTCAAAAAATCAATATAAATATCAGTTGGTAGGGTATGATGACGACTGGATAATATCGAAAGGTGAGCGTGAAACCAGCTATACCAACCTGCCGCCAGGAGATTATGTGTTTAAGGTTATAGCTGCCAACAATGATAAGATCTGGAATGAGGAAGGTGCAATAGTGAGTTTTAGGATAAAACCCGCTTTCTATCAAACCACTTGGTTCATAGTCTTTTCTATTCTAACGGTTTTCGCAATTGTTGTGCTGATTTATAATCTCAGGGTATCTTCCTTAAAAAGAACCAGGGCAAGGCTTGAAAAGCTGGTGGCCGAGCGTACCATGGAAATATTGCAGAAGAAAGAGGAGATTGAGACTCAGAACGAGGAAATAGATGCGCAAAGGTTACAAATAGAAAAGCAGCATGATGAGCTTAAAAAGGTGAATACTAAACTTGAGGAAATTGTTGAGCAGCGTACCCATGAGCTTAAAGAAACCTATGACGAACTGTTGGATGTTAATAAGGAGCTTGATACTTTCATTTACCGGTCTGTGCATGATATAAGAGGGCCAATAGCAAGGTTACAAGGGCTGAGCCATCTCATTAAAATGCAGACCAATGACAGTAATGTATTGAATCTTGTGGGTCTGCTTAACGGAACGGCCGAGGAAATGAACGATATCTTCTACAGGCTAATTAACGTGGTAAGACTCAAAACCTCGGACCTGATTTATACAAATGTGAATATTGAAATTGCCATAAACAATGCACTTCATAAATTCAAAACTTCACCTCTTAAGGATTTATACAATGTGTCAGTAAAGATACCCGAAGGTCTGGGTGTTGTTAGCAGTCAGGACACTTTGGAGATTATTCTTTATCAGTTGTTTGACAATGCCATTAAATTCAGACACCCTGATAAAAAGGCAGACATTCTGGTGGAGGGATATAAAGAAGAAGATGGCACTTTGATTCTCAATGTGACTGATTGGGGCATTGGCATTAAAGAAGATCAGACACAGCGAATCTTTGATATGTTTTTTGTGGGCAATGACAATATCAGCAGTGCCGGGTTGGGATTGTACACAGTAAGAACCGCTACAAAAGTTTTAAAAAGCACTATTGAACTGACACAAAACGCTTTGAAAGGTGGTAAGACTACTTTTAAACTTACCCTTTTTAACCATTCTAAATACTGAGTCCATCATCAGGAAAAAGAGTATAATTCATCCTATTTAAGGACTTAGGAATTGCCCAAATATTGGTTATATTTAAAATCTACAAATTGGCTTTAGGTTATGAATAAATATGATCTCGTTGTTATAGGAGCTGGACCGTCAGGTTATGCAGCTGCCATGCGAGCACTTGATTTTAAGAAAAAGGTATTACTGGTAGAAAGAAATGTCGTAGGCGGAGCGGGGGTGACCAATGGGGCATTATCGTCTAAAACCTGGTGGGAGATTTCCCGAGAGACTCAATCTTTTAATAAGCGGTTAAAAAACTTTAACCTAAAGGCACCAGATGTAAACTTTAAGGAGATACAAGCTGAAGTCAACAGTGCGGTAGAGCAGCGAAAGACAATGCTCATGGAGCATATGAATCTTATTCAATCCTCACAATTTGCTGATTTGTTAGAATTTAAAATTGGCAGTGCTAAGCTAATCAATGAGCACGAGATTGAAATTGAAAGTAAAGATGGCACAACAACAGTATATGCCGATTATATAATTCTAGCCACTGGTAGCAGGCCAAGAAAACTCCCTGAAATACCTATTGATGAGAAGGTAATATTGACCAGCGAGGGTATTGAAAGGATGGACGACTTTCCTGAAAGCATGGTGATACTCGGTGCTGGTGTTATCGGTTGTGAATACGCTACTATATTTTCCGGCTTTGGTAAAACAAAAGTTCACCTGATTGATAAAGGGGATAGAATACTTCCATTTGAGGATGATGATGTAGTAAGTGTCATTGAGCGGAATATGGAAAGTAAAGGAGTGCTCATACATCGCAATTCGCAGCTTATAAAAATGGAAGTTGTAGATGGCAGAGTAAGGTATGAACTTGAATATGATGATGGCAGTAAAGAGGTTTTTAATGTAGAAAAGGCGCTTGTATCGGTAGGTAGAGTGCCAAACTATGAAAAGCTTTGGTCGGATGCAGTGCCAATAACATTGAACAAAAGGGGGATTGAGGATAATGAAACCCAAACCAGTGTTTCTAACATTTTTGCGGTAGGGGACATCACAGCGGATATTGCATTGGTTAATGTTGGGGAGTTGGAAGGACGCCATGCCGTAGAAAAGATATTTGGCAAACCTCAGCGCAAGCTGGTTTATGAGAATATTTCTACCATCATGTTTCTGCACCCCGAAGTTGCCGGGGTGGGGCTTAATGAGAACCAGGCAAAGGAAAAAAAATTAGCTTACAGAGTGGTAACTCTTGATTATTCATGCATACCCAGGGCTATAGCAAAGCGTAACACGCAAGGGTTTATTAAGCTGCTGGTGACCAATGATGATGATATGAAGATTCTTGGTATGCGTGTGGTTGGTAATCACGCCTCCAGTGCAATACAAGCGGTGGCATTATTAATAAGTATGGACAAAGGCATTGAAGAATTAGCAGAATGTGTTCATCCTCATCCTTCCATTACAGAAGGTATTCAGGAATGTGTGAGAATGCTGATGGGTAAATCCATGTTTAAGCCAAGTGCGCTTACAGGTCAGCTGTCATGCAGAACCTGTTGTGAAGGGGTTTATGAAAACATAATTTTCTAACGAATACTATCTATTTCTTCCCTGCTGATTTTCAAGTCATTCTCTACTTTTAAGAGCGTAGGCCTGTTAGTATAAAACTGGATTAATATGATCAGTACAAGTAGCAGTATGGTATTGTTACCAGTAATAAATGCACTGACAGCGGCCAATAACCCTGCTGCTTCAAAGGGCGCCATTCTTATAATTAGTGCCGTCATCAAAGCAGAAAGTTTCTGATCAAGCGTTTTCTCCTCAGTCTTCTGAAGGGCTTTTGTATATAATGGCCTTGCCATAAGAATTGCAATAAGCATAAGCCCAAAAGGAAGATAAAGCCAGATGTCAGGCTCCTGACTGGCAATATTTCCTGAGGTGAAGTTGGTGTAATAGACAAATCCAGAAAAAACAATCATGGGCACCAGCATGGCCATGTATACCAGTTGAATTACTTTAAATTTTTGTTTGGCTGAGGAGTTTTCCATAGTTAGGCTATGTTAGTATAAGCTGCCTGCACATCGTCATCATCCTCTATTTTGTCTATCATCTTTTCAATCTCTTCCAGCTGTTCCTCTGTGAATTCCACAGGAGAGTTGGCATATCTTTTTAGCGTAGACTTATTTGGCTCTATACCTTTCTCTTCCAATGCAGTAGATAGATTACCGAAGTTAGTATAATCTCCATATACATAAACAGTTTCTCCATCCACTTCTATTTCTTCCACTCCGGCATCAATAAGCTCCAGCTCCAGTTCTTCAAGGTCTATGCCTTCAGGTTTATCAAATTCGAATACAGCTTTTCTTGAGAACATGAACTCCAATGAGCCAGTAGGTACCAATCCACCACCAGCTTTACTGAAGTAAGACTTTACATTAGCCACAGTTCTGTTTGGGTTGTCAGTGGCGCATTCTACAAAAACCAAAACTCCGTGCGGGCCCTTGCCTTCATAGTTGATTTCAAGGTAAGCTGCTGCATCTTTGCCCTCCGCTCTTTTAATAGCTGCTTCAATATTGTCTTTAGGCATGTTTTCAGCCTTCGCATTCTGAATAGCAGTTCTTAGCTTGGCATTCATGTCGGGATCCGTTCCACCTTCTTTGGCAGCAACAGTTACCGCTTTTGCCAATTTTGGAAATATCTTAGACATTTTGTCCCAACGCTTTTCTTTTGCAGCTCTTCTATATTCAAATGCTCTTCCCATAATCAAAATTTAATGTGCGACAAAAATATATAAATCCCCTCATTTATGTAAGCCTATTGTAGAGGATAAAGTTATTTCCATTTTTTACTCTTATTTGAGCAACTTAACAATTTCTTAACATGGCAATATTTTCTATATTCGCCTATAAAAATGGGTTTATGAGAGTATTCAGGAGCATCGCGCTCATTATTAATTACAAAACTTTTATCATTACTTTTTTAGCTGTTGCTGGTACCTGGCTTTGTGATTATTATAACATTGAAGCTGAATTTCCATTAACACTTGTAGCCATAGCTATAGTTTTTCCTGTTGTGTTTTCCATTGACAGCGCCTATAAAAGGAGGGAGCGTGCCCTTGGTTTATTGGGTGATTTTAAGGCGCATGCCATGTCAATTTATCATGCTGTAAAAGACTGGACACCTAACGATGCGGCCTATAAGGCAGATGTTAAAGCACATTTGCTCGATGTATATTCCTCTATCAGGGAATTTTTTGTTGCTGAACATGATAAGGAAAATAGCGCAGAGAAGAACATTTACATTAAAATGTCAGAACTGTCAGCCTTGCTTCAAAAGCTCAGGGACTATGACCTGCAGGCTGGTGAAATGTCGAGGATTAATCAATATTCTAGTAAAATTTTAACATCCGTTGAGAATCTCAAGGTTTTCTGGCATTATAGAACACCAATCACACTGCGCGCCTACAGCAAGGTTTTTATATATACATTCCCACTTATTTATGCGCCATACTTTGTTTCAGTAGCCGAGAAATACTCTCACGGACTTGAATATGTAATGCCTGTGATTTTCAGTTTTATTCTGGTAAGTCTTGATAATATCCAAGGTCACCTAGAAAATCCATTTGACCAGATCGGTGAAGATGATATCAAGTTTGATGTTGAGGAGTTTGGGGATTTGTTGGACCTCTAATTACTCATAAAATACTGCAATATCTTTTAAAGGCTTACGCCCTAGTTTAGGCACATAGGTTTCCTCAACAGGATAGCCGACTGGTATCAATAAATAGGGCCTTTCATTTTCAGGTCGCTCCAAAAGTTTAGTGAGAAAGTTCATGGGACTTGGCGTGTGAGTAAGTGCCACTAAACCTGCATCGTGAATGGCTGTAAGTAGAAACCCAGCAGCCAAACCAACTGACTCATTGACATAGTAGTTGTTCTTTTTCTTACCATCTTTATCAAAGTCATAGGCTTTCTTAAAAACTATGATCAGGTAAGGGGCAATTTCGAGGAATGGTTTGTGCCAGTCAGTGCCAAGCGGTTCTAAGTCTTTAAGCCAGTCTTCGCTCATTCGCCCATTATAGCTATCAAACTCTTCTTTTTCAGCCGCCTCTCTTATCTTTTGCTTGAGTTCAGGGTTGCTTACCACACAGAAAGTCCAGGGCTGCTTGTGCGCTCCAGATGGGGCAGTGGAGGCAGATTTTAAGATATTGTCAATGACTTCTTTAGGTATGGGCTTGTCAGAGAATTCCCTTACGGTCCGTCTTTTATCAATCCAATCTAGAAAACGTTTGCTTCTAGCAACACACTCATTTTCATCATAAGTTTCTTTGCTATAAGCTTCATATTCAAAGCCATCAATCATCTTAGTTTTTGCCATGTCACAATAATACTGACTTCTTTAAAAAGTAAGTTGTAAGAGACGAGACAAATGTGGCTTTCTGATTACTCTTGTATTTCAAGACTATCTTCTTCAAGGTCAAATCCTTCAAGATCAAGGTCTTCCAACTCATTCTCTAATTCTTGGATATTTTCCTCTTCTGATTGTTCCATCTTTTCTTCAAAGGCCTTATCAACAGCTATTTCTTCTTCAATAAATGTTGATTTTCCGATAATGATGGCAATAGTCAAGATGGATATTGCCAATAAAACTTTTGGCTTTTTTTGTTCTTCACCTTTTGCAGAGATAAAAAATACTATCAGACTTAATATTAGTGCTATGATTGAAGGAATAAGGCCTATAGTTCCTAATGGCAGGTATAAAAATGCAATACTTATTGCAATAAAAATGATACTGGTAACGAATAGGAATTTTTTCATGATGGTAAAGTTTTATTTAGGAGACGCTACAGATTTAAGTATTAACTCGCCTGTGCCTACAGGAATATTAAATTTCATATAAACGGGCATTCTGCTTCTATCAGTGGTTAACCACATCAGGTTCTGATCTTTTCCTTTAAGCTTATCGGTTTTGGCAGATACTGATAATTTATAACATTCCTTTTTGCCTAATGGCCCAGAATTCATCACCTCTTTCCCAAGTAATTTGATGTTAACGGCAAGTTCTTTCTCATCGAAAAGAAGGGTAAAAGATTTAGTGCCGCCAACGGGTATTGCTGAAAAATCAGTAGTTCTTACTTGATAAAGCAATGACACAACATCAATAGTAGAAGGGGTGATTTTCGGTTGAGTTTCTTTTGTTGGCTTATTGGGCTTGGAGGATGTGATCTTCACTGTTCCAGTCTTGCTATTAAAAACATATTTCATTTGCTTTTTATAAGTGCCTTCTTCAATGTCTCGCTTATGCATCACTGGCTTTAGGTTCTTAGGATTTACATAAGATTCATATAGATCCCGAATTTTAAAGAAGGAATCCCATTTGCTAAAAGTAACGGCTGTACATTTTAAATGTAGAAGGGTAGCCGAAGATGTCTTGATATCAGCTGTTTCCATTGTTACCTGCGCAAGTTGGGTCATCAAACCACTCATGCTATAAGAGGCGTTAAAAACAAGTTTTTCTCCTCCGGCAATGGTGATATTTTCCTGGCAAAATCCTAATAAAGAAATGGCAAGACTTAGTCCTAAGACCAATACATGTTTCATGGGTTTTGTACTTCCTTGAGAATGGAAGCAATTGCAAATGTAGATACATTTTCAGCACATTATTCCTATGTTTTTTTCATTGAGGAATATTTATTTTTTTAAGTAAGGTAACATCGATTAAAACATAGTTTTTATTTGGAATTAAAGGGTTTTAGTTATGGACCAGCAGGAAGAGAGTGTAGACTAATTCTTCTCTCTTTCCCTCAAAACACTAATCACATCATTCAACTCAAACCCTTTTGCGGCAAGCAAAACCAAATAATGATACATCAGGTCAGCACCCTCATTAAGAAATAGGTCATCATTATCATCCTTTGCCTCAATCACTAATTCAACGGCTTCTTCACCTACCTTTTGGGCCACTTTATTGATCCCTTTTTGAAGAAGACTATTGGTATATGAACTTTCGGAAGGGTTGTTTTTCCTGTCCTGAATGGTCTTTTCTAGAAAACCCAGATCGGTGGATGTATTTTTAAATTCCCCAAAACAGGTATCCGTACCAGTGTGACAAGTTGGCCCTTCCGGGATAGCTTTAATGAGTATAGTATCCGCATCGCAATCAATATCAACAGATATAGCATTTAGGAAATTTCCAGAGGTTTCGCCCTTCTTCCACAGCCTGTTTTTTGAGCGACTAAAGAAGGTGACAACTTCCTCTTTTAAGGTGAGCTGAAAAGATTCTTCATTCATATAGCCAAGCATCAGCACATTTTTAGAATAGTAGTCCTGAATAATAGCAGGTAGAAGTCCTTTTGAAAAATCTGGCTTTTTATTTATTTGAATCATCGGATAGGGATGTTTTGTTCTTTTAAATATGATTTTAGTTTTGGGATAGGTATTTCACCGAAATGAAAGATACTGGCAGCTAGAGCTGCATCAGCTTTCCCGTCAATGAAGGCCTCAGTAAAGTGCCCCATGGTGCCGGCACCACCAGATGCGATTATGGGTATACTTACTACTTCGGAGAGCTGCCGAAGTGCTTCTACGGCAAAGCCCTGCTTAGTGCCGTCATTATTCATGCTTGTAAATAGTATTTCTCCGGCACCTCGCTTTTCAACTTCTTTCGCCCAATCGCAGAGTTTCTTATCTGTTGGTTTTCGGCCACCATGTGTATGCACTACCCAGTCACCATCAATCAAATTAGCATCAATGGCAACAACAATGCATTGACTGCCATAAGCATTTACAAGTTCGTTGATGAGTTCAGGGTTCTTAACGGCTGATGAATTAACTGATATCTTATCGGCACCAGAAGTGAGCAATGGCCCAACATCTTCAACAGACGATATTCCGCCACCAACTGTAAAGGGGATATCAATATTCCTGGCAATGTCCCTGACAAGTTCAATGAAGGTCTTACGACCTTCATTAGTGGCGGTTATATCCAAAAACACCAACTCATCGGCACCTTGCTCAGCATATTGCTTACCTAGCTCAACAGGGTCACCAGCATCCCTGATGTTAACAAAATTGACCCCTTTGACCGTGCGACCATCCTTAATGTCGAGGCAGGGAATTATTCTTTTTTTAAGCATTGTTGAAATCTGTTAACTCCTTCAAACTAATCTTATTTTCATAGATAGCCTTACCTATGATGGCTCCAAATAAGCCGGCCTCTTTCAGGTTTTTTAAATCCTCAATAGAACTTACCCCACCACTGGCTATCAACTTAAGCTGTGGAAATGAAGTCAGTAGCTCTTGATATAAATTCAGGTTAGGCCCTCGCAACATTCCATCTGTGGCAATGTCAGTGCAAATCACACTTTTGATTCCGTGTTTAAGGTATGTAGCAATATGATCATCAAGTTGAATGGCTGAAGTTTCAATCCATCCACCTGTGGCAATCATTCTGTCTTTTACATCAGCACCGAGTATCAGTTTATCGGCTCCATATTTTGATATCCAATCCAGCACCTGCTGTGGATTTTTAACAGCAATACTGCCACAGGTAATTTGAGCGGCACCTGCATTAAAAGCAATTGCAATATCTTCATCAGTCTTTATGCCACCTCCAAAATCTATGGTCAGGCTGGTTTCATTTGCAACGCTTTCCAATACTTTCCAATTGGTTATTTGCCCTTTTTTGGCACCATCCAGATCTACCAAATGCAGGTATTTAATACCTGAGTCTTCAAATCTTTTGGCAACTTCTACAGGGTTGTTTTCATAGACCTTTTTTGTAGCATAGCGTCCCTGGGAGAGTCTGACACACTGCCCATCAATAATATCAATTGCTGGTATTAGCCTCATAATTCGATAAAGTTCTTGAGAATTTGTGAGCCTTGAGCTCCGGATTTCTCTGGGTGAAACTGTACGGCATAGAAATTATCTTTCTTAATGGCCGCTGAAAAGTTATTAATGTAATCTGTTTTGGCTATCGTATATGCTGACACAGGTACATAGTAGCTATGCACAAAATACATATGATCGTCAGGAAGTGTTTTGAACAACTCATTGTCTGCATCAACAAGATTATTCCAACCCATATGCGGGATTTTATGATCTTCAGATTTGAACTTAACTACGGGAGCGTCAAATATTCCGAGGCATTCGGTGTCATTCTCTTCTGAGTACTTGCACATTAACTGCATGCCAAGGCAGATGCCCAATACTGGTTGTTTGAGGTCTGGTATTAGTTCGTTCAAGTGTAGCTCCTTGAGGTGTTTCATAGTTGTGCTTGCTTCACCTACGCCTGGAAAAATCACCTTGTCAGCTGACTTTAATTCCTCGAAATCATCAGTCAATATTGGCTCAATGCCCAACCTGTTTAATGCAAATATCACCGACTGCGTATTGCCTGCGTTATATTTTATGATTGCTATTTTCATTTTTTAATTAGATGTAAGAGGCTAGAAATTAGACATAAGACTAAAACTCAAGAAAGTCGATTTGAGATGTTGATACTATAGTATTAGAAGAACTTATAAGTCTCATATCTTAAATCTCATGTCTATTTTCTAAATAACTCCCTTTGTAGTTGGCAACTGATCATTTCCTTCTTCTCTTTTAATGGCCATTCTTATCGCCCTGGCAAATGCTTTGAATATGGCTTCAATCTTATGGTGCTCATTGGTGCCTTCTACTTTAATGTTCAAATTGCTTTTCGAGGCATCTGAAAAGGATTTGAAAAAGTGAAAGAACATCTCTGTTGGCATGCTGCCTATCATTTCCCTTTTAAATTCCGCATCCCAAACTATCCAGTTACGACCTCCAAAATCAATGGCTACCTGAGCCAGACTGTCATCCATAGGAATGGTGAAGCCATACCTTGAAATCCCTCTTTTATTGCCTAGCGCCTTGTAAAATGCTTCACCGAGTGCAATGGCAGTATCCTCTATGGTATGGTGTTCATCAACTTCCAAATCACCCTTCACATTTATATCAAGATCAATCATTCCGTGCTTTGAGAGCTGGTCCAACATATGATCAAAGAAAGCCAGGCCTGTATTTATAGAAGACTGACCTTTTCCATCAAGGTTAATTGCTACTTTAATATCTGTTTCTTTTGTGGTTCTAACAACCGAAGCTTTTCTTTCAGTAAGCAGTTTATAGATGTCTGACCAATCTTCAGTAACCAGCGCAGTGTGTTCATCTAAATCATTTAATTCTTTATTTCCATTGTCAATCAAAATACCCTTTGCGCCAAGGTTTTTAGCTAATTGTACATCAGAAAGTCGATCGCCAATAACAAAGGAATTTTCCAAATCATAACCATTGAGGTACTTTGTCAGCATACCGGTGCCAGGCTTTCTGTCAGGAGATTTATCTGCTTCAAATGATCTGTCAATGAAGATTTCATCAAAAGAGATGCCTTCATTTTTTAAGATGGATAGCATTTTATTATGGGCTGGCCAAAAGGTGTCTTCTGGAAAAGAATCTGTACCCAAACCATCCTGATTAGTGACCATTACAATCTCAAATTCTTTCAAATCAATTATCTTCCTGAGCCAATTTATAACCCCAGAGTAGAAGTCCAGTTTTTCAAGACTATCAATTTGTTCATCTTCTGGTTCTAAGATGATGGTGCCATCTCTATCAATAAATAATACCTTCTTCATATTTTACTAAGTACATCAATTAACAATTCATTTTCGTTTGGTGTGCCAACGGTTATTCTTAAGCAGTTCCCGCAATTCAGGGCTTTCGATCTATCCCTAACAATTAACCCTGCCTCAACTAAGGTTTTAAAAACCCTGCTATGATTGGTAAATCTCACCAAAATAAAGTTAGTCGAAGTAGGGTAGATGTGCTCTACCATTGAGAACTTGTTAAGAGCTTCAATCAGTTTTGCTCTCTCCTGAACTAACACCTGTAGGTTCGATTTTACTTTCTCCTTATTATTTTTGATTAGCTCCAAAGCCTTGTTTTGAGTGAGTATGCTCAAGTTGTAAGGTGCTTTTACTTTATTGAAAAACTGAATGATTCCAAGGTTGGAAAATGCCATGCCCAATCGCATACCAGCCATGCCCCATGCTTTGGAAAAAGTCTGCAATACGATCAGGTTAGGGTAATCATTTAACCATTGAATACTTGATTCCATATCAGTGAAATCTATGTAGGCTTCGTCCAAAATCACGATACCCTCAAAATTATCAACTACATATTTGATCTGTTTTTCATCGAGCAAATTGGCAGTTGGGTTATTGGGGTTACACAGGAAAATCAACTTTGTATTTTCGTTAACAGCGGAAAGCACTTTATCGCTTTCTAGCTCAAAGGCTTTAGTCAATGGTACCTTTTTAACTTCAATGTTCTGGATGGCAGCAGAAACCTCATACATGCCATATGTTGGATCAGTAACAATAATATTGTCTTTGCCAGGCTCACAAAAGATTCTAAATATCAAATCGATGGCCTCATCACTTCCATTGCCAAGAAATATATTTTCGACATTGATATCTTTTAATTCGGCAATGGCCTTTTTCAATTTTCTCTGATATGGATCAGGATATCTGTTCCAATCAGAGGCAAATGGGTTTTCATTGGCGTCAAGCAAAACAACTTCGTTGTTCACTTCAAATTCATCGCGAGCGGATGAATAAGCCTTCATGGCCAATATATTTGGTCTAACTAACTTTTCCAGATTCATGGTTGCAGTTCTTTTAACCTGATACTAACGGCATTTTTGTGTGCCACCAATTGCTCAGCTTCAGCCATTATTTCTACTATAGGGCCTAAATTTTTTAAGCCGTTTTCAGTTATTTTTTGAAAGGTAATTTCCTTAACAAAGGAATCCAGTGATACACCACTATAAGCACTTGCAGCTCCATTGGTTGGTAAAGTATGATTAGTGCCTGAGGCATAGTCACCAGCCGATTCTGGAGTATATGCCCCTATGAATACGGAACCTGCCTGAGTTATTTTTTCTGCAACAGACTCCGCATCATGACAGTTAATTATCAAATGTTCAGGGGCATAAATGTTTGAGACCTGAATGGCTTCTTCTATATCCTTAACCAACACTGCTTTGCTTTGTAAAAGGCATTCTTTAGCAATCTCCTTCCTTGGCAGGTCATTCACCTGATTCTCGATAGCCTTAAGTACGTCCTCAAGCAAGTTGTTGCTATCGGTAATCAAAACCACTTGGCTATCTGCCCCATGCTCAGCCTGAGATAGTAAGTCAGCGGCTATAAATGCAGGGTTTGCTGTCTCATCTGCTATTATAGCTACCTCAGATGGACCAGCTGGCATATCGATGGCCACACCTTCCAGGTTGATCATTTGTTTGGCTTTGGTTACATATTGGTTTCCAGGGCCAAAAACCTTATTTACTTTAGGGATAGTATCCGTGCCATAGGCCATTGCGGCAATAGCTTGAGCTCCACCAACAGTATAAATATCAGTAATACCCACCAAACTGGCAGTATAAATAATAGCAGGATCAACTTTGCCGGATTTGTCAGGAGGGGTGCAAAGGACAACTTGTTTACATCCAGCTATTTTTGCAGGAATTCCCAACATTAATACTGTGGAGAATAAAGGAGCAGAACCCCCTGGAATATAAAGGCCTACTTTTTCGATGGCCACTGACTTTCTCCAGCAGCTGACACCAGGCATGGTTTCAATTACCGCTGTGCTGCGTTTTTGAGCAGCATGGAATTTTTCAATATTTACCTTTGCTACACCTATTGCTCTTTTTAGTTCTGGGCTAATTTGCTGCTCAGCATTTTGTATTTCCTTATCAGATAATTTTAGTGAGCTAAGTTTCACCTTATCAAATTGTTCTGTCAGGCTTAGCAATGCATCATCTCCGGATGTTTTTACACGTTGCAGTATGTTTTTAATAGTACTTTCAAGAAAGTCCGTTGTTAGCTCAGGTCTTTTAAGTTCTTTCGAAATGTCTTTGTTGAATATGTTTTCAATTACTTGCATGGCAGTGATTTTAAAGGATCATTTTTTCAATAGGTATAACCAATATTCCCTGAGCTCCTAAAGATTTAAGCTCATCAATCTTACCCCAAAAGTCATTTTCATTGACTACTGAATGTAGTGATGACCAGCCTTCTTCTTTTAGTGGAATTACCGTTGGGCTTTTCATTCCGGGTAACACCTTAGTAATAGCTTCAATGGCTGAATTGGGGGCATTCAAAAGTAGATACTTGTTTGACTTAGCAGCATTAACAGCATTAATTCTAAAAACTAAACGGTCGAGAATAGCTTTACTTTCAGCGTCCAAATTATTGTTAGCGACTAGAATAGCCTCTGACTTCATGATAGTTTCAACCTCTTTAAGGCCATTGGTCAATAATGTACTGCCGGTGCTTACTATATCACAAATGGCTTCGGCCAGACCTATGCCAGGTGCAATTTCCACAGACCCGCTGATCTCGTGAATTTCTGCATTTACATTATTTTCATCTAAAAACTGCTGAACGATAACAGGGTAGGAGGTGGCGATTTTCTTTCCGTTTAAAGTGCTGGCATCTATGTATTCTGCTGACTTAGGAACAGCTATTGATAACCTGCATTTTGCAAATCCTAATTTCAGGATTACTTCCCCCTGTTTTTCCTTTTCGATAAAAACATTTTCACCAATAATGCCAATATCAGCTACATTGTCTTCAATGTATTGAGGTATGTCATCATCACGGAGAAATAATATCTCTGCAGGAAAGTTGTCAACCTCAGCCTTTAACCTGCTTGATCCATTGGCGAAACTCAACCCACATTCTTTTAGCATCTTAATGGACTGCTCTTGGAGTCGGCCGGACTTTTGAATTGCTATTTTTAATTTTTTGCTCATTTTTTTAAAAAGGGTTTAAACGAAAAAAGGCTTGTCGCATGACAAGCCTTTTTGTTTATAAATAGTATTTTGATTCTAATTAAAACATATAACTTCCATGCATCAGGTGGTTAACATGATGATGGTGATGATGGTTATATGTTGTGCTGAATAATTTCATTCGTGGGCAAAGTATGATATAAATTATTTACTATCCAAAATTTATTTGTTAAGAATTTACAATTACATACCAAGCGACTGGTTTTCTATACTTGCTAACTCGACAATTTTTTCGTACTCGTCAGGATTAAGATCGTTGAAGAAATAATGCACAGGGTTAATTTTAGACCCATTTTTGATCACTTCATAATGCAGGTGTGAAGCTGTGGATGTGCCAGTATTACCAACATAACCAATCACCTGACCACGTTTAACTTTTTCTCCTTCCTTTACAGCAAACTGATGCATATGTGCATATCTGGTCTTAAACCCAAAGCCGTGTTCGATAATTAATGTCTTTCCATAACCGCTAAAGGAGACATTAACTTCTTCAATAGTACCATCGGCAGTGGCATAAATTGGCGTACCAATTGGGGCTGAAAAGTCGATGCCTGTATGAAGTTTCTTCACTTTATAAACAGGGTGAACCCTATATCCAAAACCGGAGGCAAGCCTGATCAACTCTTCATTCGACACAGGCTGAATTGCAGGTATGGCTGCAAAAAGTTTCTCTTTGTTTTCTGCCAGTTCTACAATTTCATCATACGATTTACTTTGGATATAAATCTGTCGCTTTAGCTTGTCTACATTCTCAGCAATCTTTAATATCTCATCTTTAAACTCTGTAGATGATGACCTGATATCAGCATATCGCTCAGCACCACCTACTCCCGCATTTCTTATTTCAGTGTCTATAGGCTCAGCACCAAGCACAATTCTATAGATATTGTCATCCCTGTTTTCAAGGGCAGTAATGATCTGATCCATTTTAGCGACATCATCACTTAATGTATTGTAATAATGCTGAAGGTCGGCTACCTCATTCTTAAGCTTTAGCTCTTTCGGGGACTCAAAGTAGTTGTTGTAGAGCATCAATAAGCCGACAGCACAAGCTATAATAAGTGAGGCCAACCCCAGGAAGTTGAGGATAACATCTTGGGTTTTAACCTTTACACGTTCGTATTTACAGGTCTCAGTGTCGTAATAATATTTTATTCTTGCCATCTACTAGCTATTCTTAGGTCTAAACGCTTTTATGACCTCTTCGTTGCATTCCAGATATGGCCCACCTATTAAATCTATGCAATAGGGGATAGCTGGAAATACTGCATCTAAACATTCGCGTATTGCTTTTGGTTTCCCTGGTAAATTAACAATAAGTGTCTTGTTTCTTATACCTGCAGTTTGTCTTGAGAGTATTGCCGTTGGTACAAACTTCATACTTTCCTGCCGCATAAGCTCTCCGAAACCGGGCATCATCTTGTTGCATACGGCTTCAGTTGCTTCTGGAGTAACATCCCTTGGAGCAGGTCCGGTGCCACCACAAGTTACTATTAAACTACAGCCTTTTTTATCAGCCATCTCTATCATAGCAGCTTCTAATTCATCCTGCTCATCAGGCAATACCAGGTATTCGGTTTCCCACTCAGAAACAAGGTAGTCATTTAAAGTGTCAACTATGGCTTTACCAGGAATATCTTCATAAATACCTTTACTCGCCCTGTCAGAGACATTGATAACACCAATTTTAGCTACTGCCATTAACTTTTATAAATTAATTTCTCTGAACGACCTTTTTTGAACACCTGACGTCCTAAATTTTTCCCTCTTCTTATCTCGGCTTGCTTTTCTTCAGGCAGATGTATGACTTCCTGACATTCACTTGAGCAACATCCTTCGTACTGTTCTGCGCACTTCTCACATTGGATGAAAAGGAGATGGCAGCCATCATTTTTGCAATTGGTATGTGAATCAGATTTCTGCCCGCATTGATGGCATACACTGATTACATCATCTGAAATACGTTCACCTAGCCTTTCATCAAAAACGAAATTCTTTCCTTTAAACTTATTTTCAAGTCCTTTGGCATTCACCTGACGGGCATATTCTATAATACCCCCTTCAAGTTGAAATACATTCTGAAAACCTTTATGCTTGTAATATGCACTTGCTTTTTCGCACCTGATGCCACCTGTGCAATACATTACAATATTCTTGTCTTTTTTATCTTCAAGGGTACTCTCAACCACTGGCAACGCCTCCCTGAAAGTATCCACATCAGGGCAAATGGCTTTTTCAAAATGGCCCACTTCACTTTCATAGTGGTTTCTCATGTCCACAATGATTGTATTAGGATCATTGGCCAGTTTATTAAAATCTTCAGCCTTAAGGTGAATGCCTCTATCAGTTACATCAAAGGTGGAGTCATTGAGACCATCAGCCACAATTTTTGAACGCACCTGAATTTTAAGCTTAAAGAAGGACTTGCCATTGTCATCAATCGCAATATTTAATCTCTCGCCACTCAGTTCGGGGCTATTGTCCACATATTCTTCGAAAGCATCAAAATTGGCATCAGGAACGCTTATCTGAGCATTAATACCCTCTTCAGCGACATAGATACGGCCAAAAACACCTAGCTTGAAAAAGTCGGCATACAATTGATCCCGGTAGGCTGCTGGATTTTCGAGGTGCACATATTTGTAAAATGAAAGCGTGATCCTCTTTTCCGTACTGTTTTGGAGCTTCTCCTTGAGTACGTCTTTGTTAACTCTGTTGTGTAATATCATTTTGCATGAATGATTTATAAAACATGCAAAACTAACTAAAATTTAGGTTTTAACTCACCTCTGAGCAGTTGGTTATACTCTTCACATGTAAGATATCCGTGTTCATCGCTATACGGGCAGGTTTTATACACATCGCCAAAGGCGCCTTTTTGGATAATAACACCAGTGCCTGAGCATACCGGGCAAGACACTTTTCCTGAAGGCCCGCAGTCTATTTCGTAGTTGGATGTAAGTATTGATTGTGCTTCTTTACGGTCATCTTCCCTGACGAGTAAAAAGGCTTGTTCTGACTTTTCCAGTAAATCGGTACACTCATCATAAAATCTGCCAGCTGTACCTTTTAACTGAATATATTTATTTAGCCAGTCAATACTTTGTTTGTACTTACCCATATAGAATGAGTTTTTACCAAAATAAAAGGTCAGGTCTGAGGGTACAACTTTGGCTTTTGCCAATACATCTTTGAACTTATTATTTGCCTCTTCATAATTGCCTTCATTCATAAGATCAACTCCCTGATCCATGGTTCGCATTATCTCGGCATTTTTAGCCTGTACCTGATCCATCTCAAGCTGCCTCACTTTCTCTTCCTGAGTTTGAGCTCGAACAGCTATCGCTATCACCAATAATGAAAGGGTAAGTACTATCTTGTTCATTGAATAAAATCTTTCTTATCTAAGTTCAACCATTCCATTGTTGAATTGCAAAATATATCTTCTACAACATCCTTAGACAACGGCATTTCTTCAATAAACTTGCCAATTTCCAAATCCCCTAATGGGAACGGGTAGTCAGAACCCAGCGTCACCTTTTTAGAACCCTGAACATCCAGCACATAGTTCAGCATTTTAGGGTCATGAGTAATACAGTCCACCCAGAATTTAGAAAGGTATTCTCTTGGGTTGATAGGGTTATCAATGGCTACCAGATCGGGCCTGCAATTGAAACCGTGCTCTATTCTACCTATAGTCGGAAGGAATGAGCCTCCAGCATGAACGAAGTTCACCCTTAAATTTGGGAGCCTTTCAAATATGCCTGAGAAGATCATCGAGCACATTGCCCTAGAGGTTTCTGCAGGCATGCCTACCAGCCATGGCAACCAGTATTTGGTCATGTTTTTAAAGCCCATCATGTTCCATGGGTGAACCATTACTGCCATTCCTAAAGCTTCACAAGCTTCAAAAATAGGGTAGAACTGATCCTCGCTTAAATTTTCGTCATTTATGTTGGAGCCGATCTGGATGCCCACTAACCCGATTTCTTTGCACCTCTCAAGCTCTTCAATTGCCAAATCAGCATCCTGCATTGGTATGGTGCCAAGCCCGATGTAATTCTTAGGATATTTTGTAACAAGACCTGCAATATGGTCATTTAAAAATTTGCTAAGCTCAAGGCAGTCATCTGCATTGGCCCAATAAGAAAACATGACAGGGATGGTACAAACCACCTGAACCTGAGTGTTGAATTGCTTATACTCTTCAATTCTAAGCTCTGGATCCCAACAATTGGCTTCTATCTCCCTGAAAAATTGATTTCCTTTCATCATTTTGGCAAAACCGGGTTTATGGTGTTGTAAATAGATGAAATCCCCATACCCAAATTTATCAGTCCAGTTAGGCATATGCTCTGGAATAATGTGGGTGTGCATGTCAATTTTCAGCATAAGAAATTATGAATTGGCCAATCCTACAAACATACTAATATGTGGTGGAAGTTAATAAGCACTCTTAAATGTTGTTAAGGTAATTAGATAAAAAAAGGGGCATCGGCCCCTTTTTTTATCTAATAGATTTATAAAATCAACCCCCTTGAACTCCTATTTCATTAAAGGGTCTAGGTAGCTGTTTGATGACAGTATCTCCAGCTCTATCAGTACTGATTTCATTCAGCTTATTATACCTTCTCATATCTATCCATCTATGTCCTTCATCCCATAGAGAATATCGTCTTTGAAGTAACATTTCGTCAATTAATGCTGATTTACTTATGGCACCAGAATATGGGCCTACTTCAGCTACATCAGTTCGTATTTGATCAATTAATGCAACGGCTTCAGGCAATTTATCCGTTTGAATCAATGCTTCAGCTTTTATTAAAATCAATTCTTCATTTCTGATAATCGCAATATCGTCTGTATTTGACTGATATCTCCATGCGTCATAATTGGAAGTTAAATTAGCTGTAGTAATTGGTGCATCTCTTAATTGAGTTTTGCTTAATCTTGCATCACCAGGAATCGCATCATTAATCCAATCAGGATGAGCTAGCCGGGTTGTCCCGTTTGTGTTTAGTGGGAAGAATAAAGGATTAACTCTATCTCCTGAGGCATTAGCGAATACTCTGTACACACCAAGATCGTAATTTCCTGTTTCATCTAAGAATGACTGATCAACAAAGGTTAATGCAGCGTTATATTCGCCTCTGTATACCGCCACCCTTGCCTGTAAGGCCTTGATGAAGGTTCCAAAAGTAGCTGGAGTATCAAATCCGGCAAACCCTGAGGTAAGTGCGAAACCAAAGGCTGATCCAGCAGCAGCATTATCTGCAGCGGCTTCTGTTAAAATACCTGCAATGGCCGTTAATGATTCAGCAGCATTACTAGTGAATGGGCCTAAGTTTTTAGGATCTTCTACATCTATTCTTATACCATTATCATATTGATGATTTAGAACATTTAATAACTCAAAGGCCTTAAAGGTTTTAGCAAATGCCAAATATCCATTAGTCTCCTCAGTTGTTAATTCTGATGTATTTTGTGCTGCTGTAATTAAAGTATTAGCAGTTTTCACGCTATTGTATCTGGCAGCAAAATTGGTTGCAGTATAAAATGCGCTATTATCCAAGTTGCCGGTTCCAAGCAGGTCACCAACCCACCTGGGATCAGAAACATCAAATCGATAAATATCTCGGCCAATTACACCTGCAACATCATAGTAATTTCCCATAGACGTGCTAGCCCTAGCCAAAATTCCAACAACAAGTTCATTAAGTTGCCCTTTACTCGCACCTGAGAGCACACCATCCAAACTTGGTTGGTTAGGATCTACTTTTTCGTCCAGTTCGCATGATGAGAATATCATTGCGATCGACATAGTAATTATATATATGTATTTAGATTTCATAATTATATTTTTTTCGATTAAAATCCGATTTCAAGGTGGAAAAACATTCTTTTTGATGATGGGAAAGGGGTTACCTCAACACCACCTAATACTCCTCCACTACCGAAATTTGATACTTCCGGATCATAACTGGTATAGTCTGAAAATAGTAATAGATTATTTCCTGACACCCCAACTCTTACTTTTTGAAGAGTTCCATTAAAGGCAGTAGATAAAACGCTTCTAGGAATCGAATAATAGAGCGATAGTTCTCTGAGCTTTAAGTATTCTGAGTCTTCAACAAATATAGCTGCATTTTCACCGCTAAAGAATGCTGCGATTCGGGCATCACCTAGTCTCGAGCCATCTGCTAGAATGTCATCATAATTATACGTGCTACCTCCGAAGTCAGTTAATAGACCAGTTAAGTTAACATTTTGACCACCCTTTTTCCAGTGCCAAAGCATTGAGAATGAGAAATTTTTTAAAAATGTGATACTATTATTCCATGACATTTCCCAGTCAGGAGCTGTGTTACCAAGAACTTCAGGTGTTGAGGAGCCGTTTGTTCCAACTATTTGAGTTAAAGATTTTCCTTCTTCAATACGAATGGTTCCTAAACCCGTTCCAAAACCACCTCCCGGAGGGTTAAATGCAGGAATATCTAATCTTGTAACTTCAGATTCATTTGTCCACCAGTTTAGGATGGAATTCCAAGTGACTTTGGAGTTTTTGATAACTGTTGCATCAAGGGACAATTCAACACCTCTGTTCTCTAAATCTGCAAGGTTAGTTACTTGAGTAGTAAATCCTGAAGTGGGAGGTAAAGAAGCCTGTAAAATTAAGTCTTCAACTTTCTTATTATACCAGGTTGCCGCTAAACTAACCCTGTTTGAGAATAGCCCTAGGTCTAAACCTAATTCTAACTCTTTTGATCTTTCTGGTTGAATATCTGGGTCACCTTGAGTATTCCCGACCACTGATCCAGTTAAACCACCTGTATTTAAGGAACCTAAACTTGTAAATTGAGGCTGAGCCAATGTTGTTGAATTAGGATTAGGTACCCCACCAGCTTCACCATAAGCCGCTCTAAGTTTTAATTGGTTTACTTGAGTAAACGACCAGAAGTCGAAGTTTGCAATGTTTGCTGCAAGTGAAACTTTTGGGAAGGCGTACATTTTATTAGGGTCACCATTCAAAGTAGACTTGTCAAAACGAACACTGGCGGTTCCAATTAATTTATCATCCCAATTTGCTTCTTGTTGGATGGCATAACCAAAATCTTCGGCAGCTAATTTTCTATTAAACACAGTTAGAGATCCTGCTTGTTCAAGATTAGCTTGGCCAGATACCAGTTGTTGAGCTTGAACAGTTAGCAATTCGCGATTTTGGTTAATGCTATTGTATCCTGCAGAAGATGTTAAGTTTACTGAACCAACATTTACATTGTAAACTAAGAAAGCTGAATGATTGGTGTTGAATGTAACGTTATTTCCTCTTGAGTATAATCCATCTTGATTTCCTATTGTGAACTGTAAAAATTCAGGGAAATATAAAGTAGACTCATTGTTATAATAATCAAGACCACCTGTCAGCTTTACTTGCAAGAATGAATTGGACTTATTCATTAAGTTAACATTAAGTCCGGTTCCAATGACAAAGCGATTAGTAACATCACCAATTTCTGATTTATCCCTTGTCTGCAAAGGGTTAGAAGGGTTTGCAGGGTGATCTGGGTAAATTCCCTGTGCATTAGGATAAAGATCGTGCCATGGAAGTGTAGCAGATAAGGCTACGCCATAAGAAACGCCAGCATTATCATTATTTGTAACCCCTCTATTTGTTTGAGATTTGATGTAATTGGTTGATATGTTAAAGTCAAACATATCAGATATTTTGTGATCAATATTTGCTCTTACAGACTGTCTTTTGAATCCAGTGTTTTTGATAATGCCTTCCTCATCTTTACTGCTTGCTGCAATAAAAAATTTGGTCTTATCAGTTCCACCAGAAAGAGTTAGCCTTGAATTTAGCAAAAGACCTGTTTCGCCATACATTTCATCTTCATAGTTATAGAGCTTTCCTGCAGCCTTTGCAGCATCAAATTGAGACTGAGCAGTGGCACCAAAATCAGCTAATACACTTGCTGAAGTGAATGGTCTTATTCCTAAAGGATTTAATATTTTAGCTGTTCCAAAGTCTTGTCCAAAAGTGATATTGGTTTTACCAGTTGATCCTCTTTTGGTCGTAATAATTACAACACCTGCATTGGCTCTTGATCCATAAATAGCAGAGGCAGAGGCTCCTTTTAATATTTCCACACTTTCTATATCTGAAGGATCTAAATCGGCAATTCTATTTGCGCCATTATCCTGATTAGAGGCGGGAAGACCACCACCTGCGGCAGTTACCGTATTTGTTGCAGGTTGGTTGACTGAATTGTCAAAGTAGACACCATCTACAATATATAGAGGTTCAGAAGAACCTGTAACCGTTGTTATACCTCTTAATTTCATTGAAACACCACCACCTGGAGCACCAGAATTAGAGAGAATGTTTGCGCCAACAATTTTACCTTGTAAGCCAGCATCTAAAGTCTGAATTCCTGTTTTACCTGCCAGGGCCTCTCCATCAATGGACGCAACTGCATTTGCAGAATTAGACCTCTTAACACCAGATGCCAGACCACTAATAACAATTTCTTCAAGACTTGTCACATCTTCTGACATCGAAATATTTAGGGTTGCAGAACTAACTACAACTTCCTCAGTTAGAAATCCAATAAAGCTAAAAAGCAGTGTAGCTCCGCTATTAGCTGAAATTGAGTAGTTACCCTCAATGTCAGTAATAGTACCTTGACTGGTTCCTTTGATAACAACATTTACACCGGCAATTGGATCGCCAGTCGTGTTGTCCGTGACTTTTCCAGACACGTTCATTTGCTGCTGTGCTTGTAAAGCCAAAGGACTAACAATGGCTAAGACAAGCACTAGTGTAAGCTTGTAAATTTTTTTCATATAATTTAATTGGTTTTAAGTTTTAATTGCTAATGTACTTTAAAAAATAATCTATGGTCTAACACACTATGGGGGATATTTAGTTTTGTAAAAAGTGTCTCATGGCACATTGCAATCGTTTTAAATTTAGGAAAGGCAAAATTTAATAGCAAATTATAATTGATTTTGAATCTTCGGGTAAGTGTTAGTTGCTAGTAAAAAGTTTAACAGTTTGAACAATCTGGCTAAGATACCCTCGGCCAAATAAATTGAGATGGATAAGAAGCGGGTATAAATTATAAATGTCAATTCTAGCATCTAAATCACCTGAGATAGGGTAGGTTGAAAGATAAGCCTCGTAAAAAGCATCATCAAAGCCACCAAATAATTGCGTCATGGCCAGATCTACTTCTCTATTACCAAAATATACTGCAGGATCAATAAGGACAGGACTTCCTTTATCATCGGTCATAATATTGCCATTCCACAAATCTCCATGTAAAAGTGCGGGGCGCTCTATTTCTAATAGGCTGTCCAATTGATCATATAGTTGATCAAAGCTTTTTGAAATATATTCATCCATTAAGCCTTTGTCCCTAGCTAATTTAATCTGTGGTTTTAGTCGGCTTGAAATAAAAAATCCGATCCAATTTTCCGATTGAGAATTGTCTTGATGTAAAGAACCCATATAATTATCATGAGTCAGCCCATATTTCTGACTTGTGATTTTGTGCTGATGAGCCAGGCCTTCACCTAGCAATTGCCAATAATTCTTTGTCTTCGGGGCAGGTTTAATGTTTTCTAATAACAAGCATGAAAACTCTCCGCCTTCATAATTATCTATAACCTCTGGAATGCGAAGAATGCCCCGGCTGAGTAACTTCAGACCCAGAGCCTCTTTATGAAAGATTTTCGGAAAGTCTTTGACTTTATTCCATTTTACAAAGTAGGAAGTATTTTTTGTAATAATTGACCCGGTATAATTAATGCAGCCACCACCTACAGTTTGAAATGAATCAATAGTTCCAATTCTGGTATTCAGCCATTTTTGAATTTCTTCGGGTAAGTATGCCATCTATTCAAAAATAAATGAATTTGTCATTTCATGTTTAAATCTATTAGTTTGTTCTTTTAACCAAGCTGAAAAATGGAACATAAAGAGGTTTTGCTTACTAATGATGCTGTGATTTTTGGAATATTAATGATTCTACTGGCACTAATTTTCAAAACATCAGCACTCAAAACCCCTTTTTGGAAAAAGTTCTATACCTATATTCCTGTTATTCTTCTCGCATATTTTCTACCATCTTTACTTAACACCTTTGGGTTCGTAGATGCAGAAGCTTCGCAGCTTTACTTTGTAGCATCAAGGTTTTTATTGCCTGCATGTCTGGTGTTACTGACACTGAGTATCGACCTCAAAGAGATCTTCAAACTTGGGCCCAAAGCGCTCATTATGTTTTTCGCAGCTACTATAGGTGTTATACTGGGTGGGCCATTAGCAATACTCATAATGTCATATATCAGTCCCGATGCTGTAGGTGGTATTGGGCCTGATGCGGTATGGCGGGGCATGTCCACCATAGCAGGAAGCTGGATAGGTGGAGGAGCAAATCAGGCGGCCATGTATGAGGTATTTAAACCTTCTGATGAGCTTTATTCTGTGAGTATTACGGTAGATGTTATTGTTGCTGAAATTTGGATGGCGATTTTATTATTAGGTATTGGGCGTAAAGAGCAGATAAATAAATTTTTTAAGGCTGACAATAGTTCAATAGCCACACTTAGGGACAAAATGGAAGCGTACAGTTTGAGCATTGCCAAAATCCCTGACGTTACTGACCTGATGATGATTTTGGGGATTGGTTTTGGTATAACGGGGTTGGCACATGCTGGTGCCGATTGGATTGCCCCTGCAATTGCTAACGGTATGCCTCAGTTGTCCAAATTCAGTTTGGACAGCAAGTTCTTTTGGATTATTGTGCTGGCAACGACCTTTGGAATAGCAGTTTCATTTACTAAACTAAGGCAGTATGAAGGTGCCGGTGCTTCCAAAATAGGAACTGTATTCATCTTTATTCTGGTAGCCACTATCGGTATGAAAATGGATGTGCTCGCCATATTTGAGAACCCTGGGTTCTTTGTGGTGGGATTAATATGGATGGCAATTCATGCTGGCATTATGATCATAGCAGCAAGATTGTCGCATGCCCCTTATTTCTTTCTTGCTGTTGGTTCTAAGGCCAATATTGGCGGTGCAGCCTCAGCACCAGTTTTAGCAGCAGCCTTTCACCCATCACTGGCTCCGGTAGGTGTACTTTTGGCAGTTATGGGTTATGCTTTGGGTACTTATGGTGCATGGCTTTGTGGCTTGCTCATGCAGATAGCAGCTCAGAATTAGATTTATAGTTTCACCTGCAAGGTAGTATAAAATGACCTGGTAGCTGATGGGATAATGCCTGGCCCTGGATACCCTGTTGCCCTTCTTGTGAAGTACTCTTCATTAAGCAAGTTGTTGATACCTGCCTCCAATCTAAAGAACTTGTACCTGTAAGAAAAGGAGATGTCCATTATGCCATAGCTGGGTATTTCTCCAATAATACCTTCCCTACTATCACCTGAGGCCGGAATTTTAGTATTTTCTGCATCTGTATATTGTTGTGAAAGATAAGTGAATTGAACACTGGCAAGTAAGTTTTTAAAACCATATTTCAGACCTGTTTTTAAATTCACCAAAGGGATAAACTCAACAACTTTACCTTTCACATTGTTCTCTTCAGACTTTCGGTAGGATGAGGACGTAACCGCCAGATTTATAAATGGACTGAGGCTGAATTTTTGAACATCCATTCCCAGCGAGGAGGCCAAGTTCCAGTCAAGAAAAATTTCTGTTCCATAGATCAAAGCGTCACCTATGTTTTTTCTTACACGATCACCTTTGTTGGGGCCTTGTTCTACAAGTATTGTTCCTATCCTGTCATTGTAATTGAGCATAAAGCCGCCTATATCAAAAGATAAATATTGTTGCCATTTTCCTCTAAAACCAAAATCGCTCGTAAAACCTTTTTCATCCCTAATGTCAGGATCGATGATAAAAGTAGGGTTGACCACTCTGATATCACTGAAAGTGACAGATCGGTAGTTCTGCGAAATGTTAGCATAAAATTCCAGGTTGTCATTGAAATTATTACTTATGCCCAGCCCCATAAGTACAAAAGACCTTTCAAAGCTTCGATTATCGGTAGTGTCTTGCCTGAAAATTTCATTACCGGCATTGTTGTAACGCACTACAGTATAGTTACCTTCAGAAGCAGTTTTTATATGTTCAAACCTTACACCCGGAGTAATGGATAAATTATCGTTGATGAAAATGATGTTCTCAGCAAAGAGTGCAATATTCTGATTTGGAAATTCGAAGTCCGATTGGTTTGGGTAGGAGGGATACTGTTCATTTTGAAAGGTGAAGTTAGCATCCACTCCATTGGTGCCAGGTCCCTGAATTGAAGTATTTTCTGATTTATAGTATTTAGAACCAATAAGAAAAACGGCCTTTTTACTTGCAATTTGATATCTGGTCAGGTATTTAGCCTCTGCGCCCCAATTGTCGAATTCGCCTTTGATAAGGTCTCTTGTAAAAGCCGATGGATCATCAACCTCTGTGATAGGATTACGTTCGGGCCTTTGTGGGTCACCTCTAAAGCCCAGGGCTTTTCTTTCGGCATTTAGCCCAAATAGATTGAGGCTGAAACTTGATGCATTGGATAGTTTGTGCTCAAACTTCAGGGCTGCTAATTTCCAATCTACTTCAAACCAGTTTCTATCCCTATTGCTTACTTCTATGTCTTCATTAAATTGCGTGTCTGTGAGGCCTCCAGGTTGTTTTGACAAGTATGACAAGTATGTGCCTTCGAATGAAAGCCTTGTTCTGTCTGAAAAATTGTAGTTCAATTGAGCAAAGAAATTCTTAGAGTCAAACTCTGAATTTGGCCTGAACCCATC
The DNA here is from genome assembly GCF_040218215.1 of Fulvivirga sp. Classification (NCBI taxonomy): domain Bacteria; kingdom Pseudomonadati; phylum Bacteroidota; class Cytophagia; order Cytophagales; family Fulvivirgaceae; genus Fulvivirga; species Fulvivirga sp. The sequence goes on along the minus strand of NZ_JAVJQL010000014.1, from coordinate 190,177 downwards.
ACCTTTTTTATAGTTGAAATAAGAGTAATAACTAAACTTGCCTAAAGTTCCAGAAAGGCTATTGAAACTTGTGAAAAGATTGAATGACCCAACTGTTTGCCGCGAAGTGAGTTCTATCTTTTTGGTGGCATTGGGCTTTTTTAGTTTGAAGTTTATGAGGCCACCAAACTGGGTGCCGTATTGTAATGACGCAGCCCCTCTAATTACCTGTATTTCAGATAGTGCTTCTGCCGGTGGTGTATAATAGCTTTCAGGATAGCCCAGCACATCTGCACTAATATCATAGCCATTCTGCCGTGTATTGAAATTTGCTGTCCTGTTGGGGTCAAGGCCTCTGCCGCCAACATTCAGCTGAAGGCCTGCGTCATTATTCTCATAAATGTTAAGTCCCACCACTTGAGCATAGATCTGCCTCGCATTATTCGCTGCCATGTTGGCCACGGCCTGATCTAAAAGAATAACCTCTGATTTTTTTCCTGCATAAATTGATGTGCCTTCGACCGGATTAAGTCTACTTAAACTAAACACTTCTTCTCTTTTTTGGCTGATAACTACTTCGGATAACTCATTGCTGAAAGGCTGAAGTTCTATTTGGGTGATTACATTTTCGGCAATCTCAAAACTCTGCTCCAGGGTATTGTATCCGGCTGCAAAAACAATGACCGTGTATTTTCCCTGAGAAAGATTGCTAAATGAAAATTCACCTTTTAAGGAAGTCCTTTTCAGATCGCTGGTCTCCTTAATAAAAACCTCGGCATCCTGAAGCGGCTTGCTTAATTCTCCATCAAGCACTTTTCCAGATAAGGTAAACTGCGCATGCACTGAAAACGCAGCCAATATTAAAATTAATGATATGCTAAAAGCCTTTAATCTCATCTTCAAATGGTAATATCCAGGTCTTGGGTTTAAACGAATCGCGTTGTTTTACAAGGTTAACTGTTGGGTCAATATAAGGTTTGCTCCTTCTGCCATTAAGGGCAACATAGCTCTCTACATATACTTTGGGGTCAGTTTTGCCCTGAGCAGCATAATAGTCCTTTAAATAGTGAGCGTATTCTAAAATAAAATCCGGTTGTGTAGCCATTTGCTTCTCTTGAAAGGCGGTAAGGTGCTCCAAATTATCAACATGCTGTGTTTCCCCTGTTTGACTATCAACAATCTTAAATTGCGCTATTCCTGCCTTTTCCATGAGCATAACCCGCCATGAAAACCTGTAGCCTTCTTCAGTCCAGAAAAGCTCACCCGGATAGGCCAGGTGCCTAAATGGGAAAGTCAGCTGAATAAAAAAGAATATTGATAGCAGTCCTAGTTTAAGCTTAGAAGTTAGCAGTTTGTAATGTAGGGTGGCACCATTGTTAAACTTGCCTGTAGTTGTTTTAAATAGGCTTGCTAAATGATTAAGGAGCTTTTGGTGAACAGAGGCATCAAAGAAAATTAAAGCACTTACAATCATGATATAAGGAAACATGCCAATGGGAAATAAGACCCTGGTAAGCACATGAAAGATAACAACAAGGATGAAGGCAACTAACCTTGTTCTTTTGTATATCAACAGAAATGGGATAGTTAGGTCATAAAGAGCGCCACACCAGCTAAAGGCATAAATAACCCAGGTTTTATGTAAAAGATCACCTATGATAGGCAAATCATATTTACCAGGTAACCAGATTTTCAATGGCATTGCATGAATCAGCCAATCCGAATTTAACTTGGCCAGCCCTGCATAAAAATAGACTATACATAAAAGCAGTTTTATAGCATCAGTAGTCCATTGTGGAATGTATTCAAACCTTTTGGACGGATCATTTTTGGCATCAAGAGAGAAATAAGCACTTGCTGGCAGAAAGATCATGATAAAGCTGAGCAGGCTGATAAAGTAGTAATGGTTTAGGTAAGTTGTCTTATCCATCAACTCTATGTAAGTGAAAGTTAAAAAGAATGTGATGATGGATATTTTGTACTTATAACCCAGGGCTATACCTATTGAAGACAATGCACAGATAACAAATAGGAGGTAGGTGAACTCCCCAATAGGTTGCACCCATTCAAAGCCATAATATGTGAAGTGGAATTTTGGATTTATATAAAGCTTGGCTACCCACCCATAGCTCCAAAACCTGATGATGCTGATGAGCATCATCAAACCAAATAAAATACGAAAGGCTGCCAATGGTGCAGCCCTCGTAGTTTTTTTGATATAGTTACTTATCAATGTTGACATTAATCCCCGTCAGCATCTACAAAGTCAACTTTAATGTTTAAAGCCTGAAACATGTCTACTTTAAGTAAAACAACATTGGCTTGTAACGCATCATAAGTATTAAGCATTAATGCGTTATCATTTTCTATCTGAAGAAAGAAACTATCGTTTAACATTTGACTTCTGCTTCTGGAAATCTCAAACTGATTGTTGATAAGAGTGTTTAAGTCCTCTGAGGAACCATTTGAATGAATGAATTCCAAATAGTCGTCCAGGCTGATGCCTGAACCAGATCCATCGTAAAAATCGCCATTAAAAAAGCCCTGCGCTGCATCCAGTGCAGTAGAGAACAATATTTTAGAAGCATCATTCTTATAAAACGCTTCAACATTATCGCTAAGTGGGGTGTTGGAAAACACACCAGCCGGGATACCAATTTTTCCTGCCCTTAAAAACTTTTCATAGTAGAACATATAGTCATTTACAAGCTTGTTAACCGAGCTTGTTGCACTTGAGCCGTCATTGGAAATAAAAGCTTCGCGATAGCCAGTTTCCCAATCTTGCAACACTTCTTGGGCCAAGGTGTTGAGCCGTGATGTTAAAGCCTTTAGGTATGTTCCATATTTAGGATCTTGATTGAATTTGTCAGTGATTAAAGCATCATCGGAAGCCAGCCCGTTGATCAAATAATCGATGGCAGGAAATCCCTGAGCCACTCTGCTGGAGGGGAGTTCAAGGTTGTAATCTCCAGTTGAAATGTTAGACTCAATGGTTTCTACATTTGTTGGGTAAATATTAGTAAAATCCCTAAGCGCAATTGCTTCTGCTTTGCCTATTTCAAACATAGAAACCTTTTGCCATAGGGTGTAGGCATCAAGCCATGCAGATCTGAGACCCTCTAGATTTTCTATAGTTGAGGTTTCGGCAAATACAGCAGAGGCTTCATCTAATGTAATGAGCGAAGCAGTATATGATGTATAGCCAGGGATTATAATATTATCGGCCCAGTTGGCGAGCATTGCACCCCTGTCAAAGTTATCAGTGTTAACCTGAGGCTCTTCATCGGAGGAACATGCCCAAAATACAAGGCCAGATATCAGTAAAGTGCAAATCTTCAATAACTTCATTGATTACTATTTAATCCAAATACATGGAGTGATACTTTTTCTAGTTAGCTGCCTGATCAATGGTAAATTGAAATTTTGCTACAATTTCTTCGGACAGTTCGTCAAGCGTTGTTGGCTCAACATCCCACAATCCATTGTCACCATCCCCCATTAATTTTTCCAGCATGGCATTTACTTCGTTATGGGTAAAATAAGGCAGGTCTGTTCCAAGTTGACGTGTAAATTGCAGGCTATAAATAAAACCATAGCCTTCTGATAAACCATGGAAAGCTGAACCGTACAAAGCAGTGTTATCACGGTCATCTGGCAATGCGTTTTTGCCAGCCTGAAGGTAGTGTACAGCCCTGATAGCAATTACTTCAGATATTTTTTCCCTGATTATTTGAGCTTGCTGGTCCCTGATTGTATAATCCCCCGCCACTATGGCCGCACGGCCAAGTTTGAAGGCTTCAAAAATTTCGTTTGCAATTCCGGCAAAGTCATTATCATTTTCTGCGCGACCGATATATTTGTTTAAGAAGCTGTCATCTGAGCCAATAGAGGCATTCGGGTTGGTTTTGTCGGCTGATGTGCCATAAAGGTAGCCATAGGCTTCATCCCACTTGTGCTCCATGGTGGTATAGTTGGTGCCATCTTCCAACAGTTCACTGTCATTACTTGCACGATTGTCCGCTTCATCAAGGACTGCGGTGCCCAGATAGTTGTTTAACATCTGATCTGCCATTAAGGCGCCTATCAATGATTTGGCCACTAGCTGGTTGTATTCCAAACCTTTGGAATTAACAAACCTTGTTGAACTTCCATCAGCTATTTGACCTGCAATACCGGGAGCTGCCACGGTATTCTCATTAGGAAAAACCTTGTTAACCTGCCCGGAAATCCACTCTTCAAAGTCAGCCTTTATTATGCTTGATGTTGAGGTATTGGTAAAGAAGAAATCCCTTGAAGCGGCTACTTTGCTTTTAATATTTTTGTTGTCCGCGTTTAAAGCTGGATCTGAATAGGGATTGGCATCTCCACCGTCAGCAGTCTCATTTCTGTACATTTCCAATTGCAATGCTTCTGATGTAGAAAAGTCCATCATGGCAGATATCAATTCTTCGGCCATTTGTATTCTTGTAGTCTGACCTGTAAACGAAACAGTACTTTGTCCATTTCTCTCAAATGAGTAGGTTTCAGGATTATCTATTGATGGGCCATTGTCACTATCATCGCTACACGAGGCTAATAGTATGGTTGTAAAAATTAGACTTAAAAATACTTTGTTCATTATAACTTATTTAGACTTATTAAAAATAGACTACAAATTTATATGCCTCGAAAATAATAACAAGCTTTATTTAGATTAATTTTAAATAAAATTTCAATCGTTATTCCAGACTATATTGAGGCTATTGAGTTATGGAGCGGGATGAGTAATTAAATAACCCTTCTATAACTTTCTTATTAGCCTTGTAGTTGTTATTATAGCTATCAATCGAATTTGAATTAAATTTCTTGGCATGCCCAGAACCATAATAGTTTCTAATAGATTACCAGTTAAAGTACTTAAGGACAAAGAAGGGGAACTCAGCTATGTTCCCAGTGAAGGTGGGCTTGCCACAGGACTAAGTTCTATTTACAAGAGCGGCAACAACCTTTGGGTGGGATGGCCTGGCAGGTACTTTACTAATAAGGAAAAGAAGAAAGAAGCTAAAGAGGCTTTGGAAAAACAGAATATGGCACCTGTTTTTTTAAGCCAGGAGGAGATCAAGCTTTATTATGAAGGTTTTAGCAATGAAACCCTGTGGCCTACATTTCATTATTTCAATCAATATGCATTATATAAAAAGTCTTATTGGCAGGCCTATGAACAGGTGAATCAGAAGTTTTGTGATGAAATATTGAAGGTAATTGAGCCTGGCGATAAAGTTTGGGTGCACGACTATCAGCTCATGCTGGTGCCTAAAATGATCCGGGACATTCATCCTGACGTGAGCATTGGTTTTTTTCTACATATTCCATTCCCATCTTTCGAGGTTTTCAGATTGTTACCCTGGAGGAGGCAGCTACTTGATGGAGTGCTGGGTGCTGACTTGGTAGGCTTTCACACCTATGACGACATGCGCCATTTTTTAAGTGCCGTAAGCCGTGTATGCTATATCAGTAATCAACACGGACAGATACTCAAAGATAGACGCTCTGTTGCCACTGACTCTTTTCCTATAGGTATTGATTATGATAAGTATGCACAACAAGCTGCTCATCCTGAAACTTTAAGCAGGGAAGTGCAATACAGAACGTCCCTGGGAAACCAAAAGCTGATTTTGTCCATTGACAGGCTGGATTATTCTAAAGGCATTCCGGCAAGGCTTCAGATTTTTGATATATTTTTAGAAAAATACCCGGAGTATATAGGCAAAGTTTCATTGCTGATGGTGGTTGTGCCTTCCAGGGATAAAGTGGGTAAATACAAGGATTTGAAGGAAGAAGTTGACCTGCTTGTAGGCAGAATAAACGGAAAGTATGGTACTGTCAACTGGACTCCGATACATTATTTCTATCGCTCATTTCCATTAGAAGATTTATCGGCATTTTATCGTATGGCCGATGTGGCCATGGTAACACCAATGCGTGATGGCATGAACCTGGTGTGCAAGGAATATTTGGCCAGTAAATTGGACCAAAAAGGTGTGCTTATCCTGAGCGAAATGGCAGGTGCGTCAAAAGAGCTTTCAGATGCATTGATTGTAAACCCGAATGATAAACATCAGGTGGTGAAAGCCATTTACAGGGCACTTACTATGCCGGAGGATGAGCAGGTGAGGCACACTGCTATAATGCAGAAAACACTTAAGAAATTTAATATCCACCATTGGGTAGATCTGTTTATGAGTAAGCTTGACGAGGTTGCGAAAAAGAGAAATGAACTTGCTACTAAAGTGTTTGACAAGAAAGTGGAAGAGAAGATGGTAAGCAAATATACAGCTGCTGCAAATCGGATGCTTTTTCTTGATTATGATGGAACACTAGTCCCTTTTCATAGTGATCCGATGGCCGTAAATCCTGATGAGGAATTGCTAAGTATAATTACCAGACTGAGCAGTAATCCTAAGAACCGGGTAGTAATTATAAGTGGCAGGGATAGGGGCACTTTAGAAAAATGGCTTGGACATTTACCAGTAGACTTCATTGGCGAGCATGGTGTCTGGCTCAAAGATAAGGATGGTGATTGGAACATGGCTGAAGGTCTTGATAACCGCTGGAAGGCTGAAATCAAGAAGATATTAGACATCTATGTAAATAAAACCCCAGGTTCATTTATTGAAGTAAAGGACTATTCTCTGGTATGGCACTACCGTAAAGTGGAGACCGGACTGGGTGAATTACGAGCGAGAGAGATTATTAGCCACCTTAAGTACTTATCAGTTAATATGAACCTTCAGGTGCTTGAGGGTAATAAGGTAGTTGAAATTAAGAATATCGAAGTAAATAAGGGAAAAGCCGCACTTAAATGGCTTCAAAAGAATAAGCCAGATTTCATACTGTCTCTAGGTGACGACTGGACAGATGAAGATACCTTTAAAGCGCTACCTGATAAAGCCTTCACTGTAAAAGTAGGAGGTATCCATTCAGCCGCTAAATATAGTGTTGAAGACTACAAAGATGTAAGGCAGTTACTAACTGCCCTTATAGAAAGTTAGGGGTATCCAGTTTTTTGCTGATCCTGTAAGCGGCATTAACTAGTCCAACATGGCTATACGCCTGAGGGAAATTACCCCACATGCTTCCATTTGTAGCATCTACATCTTCACTCAATAATCCCAAATGGTTGCTATAAGTTAAAAGCTGCTCAAAGGTTTCTATGGCTTCATCCATTCTTCCTACACAAGTGAGGGCCTCTACATACCAAAATGCGCAGATCAGGAAAGTTGTCTCAGGTTCACCAAAATCATCTTTGTGTTTGTACCTAAAAAATAGTCCTTCTTTGGTTTTAAGATCTTTCTCTAAGGCTTCCAGATGCTTTTTAGCTACATCAGAGTTGCCATCAAGGTAGTTCATCATTATCAGTTGTAAATCACTGGCATCAAGGTTTTGTGTTCCAATAGCTTGCGTATAAACGCCTCTTTTTTTGTCAAAACAAGACTCAATTTTGTCAGAGGATGCTTTAATTAATTTTTCGGCCAGCTGTTCTATTTTCTTGTCACCAAACATGCGGCCTATTTTCTTAGCTGCTGATGCTCCGGCCCAATGAAATAAGTAGGTATATGAATGATATTGGGCAAGGTTTCTAAACTCCCAAAGGCCTGCATCAGGCTCATCCATAAGTCTTTCTATTTTTTGAAGAAGGTCGAACACCAGCTTTAAGGAATCGGAGCGCTCGTCATTGATAAAACGCTTATCAATATAAAGTGGAAGCAGTGAAACAAGTACCTGTCCGTACACGTCATTTTGAACATGCGTGTAAGCTTGATTTCCAATTCTTACTGGTTTATTGCCCAAATAGCCCGGTAGGTCTAATATTTTTTCATCTAGATTTGAGGTGGCCGAAATGCTGTACAGTGGCTGAAACCTGTCCTTAACCTGAACTGAAATGTTGACTATATAATTAAAATAGCGCTCAAGCTCTTCAAAGTGACCAATGTTGTTAAAAGCCGTAAGTGTATAGTAAGAGTCCCGCATCCAACAATACCTGTAATCCCAGTTTCTGCCACTGCCATCTGCTTCTGGCAAGCTGGTAGTGCCAGCTGCTATTATGGCACCAGTATCTTCATATTGGTGAATTTTAAGTGCCAGAGCAGATCTGTTAATCTTGGCCTGGTGAAAATTGCTTACGCTCATGTTTTTCACCCAACCTTGCCAGTAAAGTGTAGTTTTTTCAAGGAACGCTTCGCAAGTGCTCTTTAATGATGCTTCTAAAGGAGCACCATATGTCAGCACTAAATATTTACATTCGTTTAGGACTATTGCCTGGTCATTGACAACATAGGAGAGAGGAAAGTCAGTGGTTAACCTTAATTCCTTTTCCATTCCCAAATACTCTATATGGTTGCTGGCCTCGTATTGTGTAGGTTTTATTTTACCATAGTTACCCACGGGTTGGCAGTTAACCTTTACTCTAGGTGCTCCTTCCAGTGGTTCCACCTTTCTTATTAGCATCAGGGGCTTGTAATATCTATCAAATTGATAAAAGCGCGGAGCAAAGTCAGTCACCCTGTACTTTCCTTCTTCACAGGTTATTTCTGTGCAAAGAATGTTTGTGTTTTCTTTATAGTATTGATGGCTTTCTTTGATATCTCCATGTGGCAGTAAAGTGAATTTACCTCCATTTTTATCATCCAGGAGACTGCCAAAAATGAAGCTGCTGTCAAACCGAGGCCAGCACATCCATTCGATGCTGGTGTTTTTATTGATATGAGCTTGAAATGAGCAATTACCAATTAAACCCATGTCGTAAGTGTGTCGCTTAGCCATGTAATTACATTTTAGTTAAATATTAAAACTAATGCTTAGAAAGTGGTTGTGCAAACAAGGATTGAGAGGGTTAACCTCTAAAAGAAATGGATGCGTTAATTCAGGTGATTTCAAACGTTACCGAAGCGCGTAATTTTATTTCAATTTTTTAACCGCTTCAAATATGGCCTTTTCTATTTCTTCAACATTAAATGGCTTTGTGAAGAATTTTTGAATAAGGTTGGTCTTAAGGGCATTTTCTATTTCTTCGTTGTAATCAAACCCGGTAAGTATATAATAAAATATGTTGTTATACTTCTCTTTTGCCTTTTCAATAAACTCAATTCCATTCATAACCGGCATCCTCATATCACTAATCACCACAATAATTTCGTCATGATGATTTTCCAATTCTTCTAAGGCCTTTGTTGCGGATAGCGAGGTTATTATGTTGAATTTCGATTGAAAATTGGCTTTAAATAAGAATAGGTTGATATCCTCGTCATCAACATAAAGGATTGTTATATTTTTGTCACTTGCCATTTATATATTTTTCTTAGCAAATTTTAATTTAATGGAACCTTATTGTAAAAGTGGTGCCTTTGTTTATTTCAGATTTAACAGAGACTTCCCCGTTATGTTCTTCAATTATGGAATTTGTAATGAATAATCCAAGTCCGGTTCCTTTTCCAGGATCTTTTGTTGTGAAGAAAGGATCACCAATTTTTGATAAGTTTTCCTCGCTAATCCCTGACCCATCATCCATTATACTTACTTCTAAGATATCCCCTTTTTGCTTTGTAATAATTCTGATATTACCACTTTTTTCAATAGCCTGTTCAGCATTTGAAAGGATATTAAGAAAGGCCTGATGCAATCTGCCTTCATTGCCCTTAACTATGGCATTACCTTCTTGATATTCTTTAGAAACTGAAACCTTATGCTTAAGATTATTTTTAAGTATTTCCAGGCAGTTATCTATAATTTCATGAAGGTCACATTTCTCATCCATAGACATTTGTTGCCTGCTAAAATGACTTAAGCTTTTAACTATTTTTCCGGCTCTATTCACGCCATCGTTAATGATATCTATGTACGGCTTTAGGTTTTCAATTTCTTTATTCAATTTCGAGTTATTCAACTCTTGAATAAGTGCTGAAAGCCCATTTTGAATAAAATTTAGGGGGTTGTTTATTTCATGACCGATGCCCGCAGCAAGCACACCTAAGGACGCCATTTTTTCAGCTTTTAAGAGTTGCTGTTGAGTGGTTTTTAAATTCTCCAATGCTTTAGCCAACTCATCATTACCTTTTTTTAACTCAACGTTTTTTTCTTCTAATGCTTCTGTTCTTTCCTTAACTATTTCTTCTAAGTTTTCAGTATAGCGCTCCAATTTAGCCTGTGCTTGCTTGAGGAGTGTGATGTCTTCAATAAACAATGATGATCCTGTTACTTCACCATTTTGATAGATTGGGTTATAGCTGAACAGGAAATAAAGTGTGTCGGTGTCAGTTGGGTATTCTACTGTCTCTTGAAATTTTTCGCCATTAAGGGCTCTGTCTTGAAAGCGTTTCCATTCCTCTACTAGAGGGCTGTTCATTGCAGCAAAAATATCCATCCCTTTAGTAAGGGTTATATTCTCCACCTCTTTAGCATATTGGGCAAAGGGCTGATTAAACTCAACCAACATTTTGTTTTTATCAAATAATGCTATCAGGCTCTGAGTGCTTTCAAATATGGCTTTTAAATTAGCTTCTCTTTCAATTAGCTGCTTTTGGGCTATTTTTTTATCTGTCTCGTCTATACCAAAAAATAGAATTTCAATTTCATCACTTACATGACGTTTAACCAATTGCCAGTTAATCGATTTTTCTTGACCGCTTGATGTGAGGAGTGTACCAGTATAAGTGTCTTTATTATTGATAAGACCAGTATTCCAAAAGATTTCAATTTTGTCTTGCGACAAATTTGGAAATAAGATGCTGGCCAGGTTTGATTTTTTAATTTGATCCTTTTGATATTCTAATAGTACTTTGCCAGCAGGGTTAATAAATGAACAATCATAATTTTTATCCAACCCTAGAATTATGATTGGAGAGCTATCAATGATATTTGAACTAAAGTTTTTTTCCTTTTCAATATTTAAGAAATACTGTTTTTCTTTTTTATCAGTGTAGAAATAAGTTATCCAAAGTATTGCACTGAGCAAGATGTAGATTGCCAGCATGATCCAGGTTAAAGGGATCATTTCGGCCCATAAAACATTTTGATTTACAGATACTACCAACTCATGATTTAGACCTATTAAATCAGCTTTAATTAAAAATGAAGCATGGTTTTCAAATGTATTAAAGCCATTGTAATATTTGACATCCGCAATTTCATTCTCTGAGAGCTCTGTGTAAATGGACGCTTCTTTTCTTAGTAAAGCAACATAATCCTTCACTGGTAAAGGGTAATAAAGCTGCGTAGTATTAAAATCTTTATTAATAAGATGAATTCTGTAGGTGGAATCAAAACCAAAACTTAACAGTTCCTGATTTAAACTATTGTACTGTAAGGCTGTGGTGTTTAATGCTATTAGATTATTTAAGCTATCACGTATTGGCACTCTTATGGGCAGTATCCAGTCAACAACATTTGGAAAATAGTATGCTTCCCCAATTGATATATTGTCCACTTGTTTTGCTTTCAAAAATGACCTTTTCGAATTTTCTGAAAGCATGAGGTGGGGCAAAGAATCACCAACATTCGCCTCAGAAAAAACTAAAACTTGACCTGTAGTGTCCGCAAAGCCAAAGGCTAATAACTCTTTATAATTGGAATTGGCTTTTCTGGCCAAATCAATCCTTCTAACCTGTGCATTTTCGCCTTTAACTTCAGCCAATTGTTGTCCTAAACTTAATAGCGTATTACTCCACTGCCTGAAACTCAACTCGTAATACCTTTTGATGACAGCACTAGAGTAGTTTAAGTCCTTTAATCTATCACGCTTTATGTCATTAAATAGCCAGATGCCTATAGCAAAAGCAGAAAGTGTTAGGAGAAAGAAAGTATAAATAAAAAATATACGTATTACAGGTCTTTTTCCTTCTTTCATTTTAAAAAAAACTACAATCTAATCAAGTTCGGAATTTAGCCATTATTCTGTGATTTTTCACCTTTTTATCAGAAGCAATTTATGTGTCAGGTGTTAAATAGGGCTGCATTTTAGTCATGAGCACGGTTCATGTCATCGAATAAAAATGCGTAATAGCGATAATTCCTTACATACAGTGAGAAAAATAACTTTATTTACTGATATTTAATTGGCAATGAGCTAATTGTAACATGAATCTAAAACCTTTACTTAAGTATAACCTGGATTTTAAGATTGTAATAGTAGCGGTCTTATATTATCTGGCGGCAAGGTTTGGGTATTTTTTAGCTTTTGAAAATGCCAGTTCGTTACCTACCTGGCCTCCCTCAGGTCTGGGATTTGCTTTAATTATTCTTCTGGGGCGTAAAGCTTGGCCGGGCATTACCATTGGAGCTCTTTTGGCCAGTATCATGGCCATGAAAGCCACTGCGCCTGACTTATCAGCACAAAATGTAATTTCTATTTCCAGCTTTATGGCCATAGGTAATACGCTGGAAGCGGTTTTAGGAAATTTTTTGCTTAAGCTCTGGGTAAGGGATGATTTTCCATTCCATCACACAAAAAATACTTTTAGGTTTCTTTTTATAACAATGGTTATTGCGATAGTTGCTTCAACTATTGCCACTTTTAGTTTGTGGGTTAATGACCGCATCTCTGCTGGGTACTTTATGACGGCCTTGTTTCGTTGGTGGGTAGGTAATGTGGTAGGTATATTGTTGTTCACTCCATTTATCTTATCATTATTCCGAAAGCATAAATTTTCATTTCATACTGACAAGATTTTAGAGATAGTGATCTTCGCTGTACTTGCTGTGGGGTTATATTTATTGCTTCAGGTCGAGGAACTAAGCTTTACCATGTCCAGAGCCCTGCCATACCTTTTAATACCCTTTTTATTGTGGTTGGCTTTCAGGTTTCAATTGATTATTTCCATTTCAGCAGTGGTTATTGTGTCAGTGGTTACCATCTATTTAACAGCCAATAATACGGGGCCGTTTGTTCTTGAAACGGCAAGCAGCACCATGCTTCTCTTGCAAATTTTTGTAAGCGTGATAAGTATATCCACAATTATTTTGGCAGCCACAGTCAAGGAAAGAACTGAAGTTCAGAATAAGCTTGTGAAGTTTAATGAGAACCTGGAAGATATGGTTAAGGCCAGAACCAAAGAGCTTAATGACCAAATAGAAACGCGCAAAAAAGCTGAAGATAAGCTTAAAAACACCAATGAAGAATTGAGTAAGAGAAATGTGGAGCTTGATAATTTTGTCTATAGCGTTTCTCATGACCTTAGAGCTCCAATTGCCTCGGTTTTAGGTATTATCAATTTGGCTAAGAGGGACGAGGATAGGAACATGAAGGATGCTTATCTGGATATGATCAATAAGAGCGCTTTGCAACAGGATAACTTCATTAAGGAGATTCTTGATCAGTCCAGAAACTCGAGGCTTGAAGTTAAGCGTGAGGAGATATCATTTAAGTCGATAATTGATGAGACTTTTAATCAGTTGAAGCATGCCACTTCTGATGGTGAGAAAGTTGAAAAGAGCATTAATATAAAACAAGATCAGCCTTTTTATTGTGATGCATGGCGAATTAAGGTTATCCTCAATAATATTTTTTCAAATGCCATCAGGTATCGTAATGGCCGCGATCCGGTAATTAAAGTTAACGTAAGTATAAAGGATCATGCTGCCAAACTTGTGATTGAAGATAATGGCAGGGGTATTTCTAAAGAACACATTGACAAAGTTTATGATATGTTCTACCGTGCCACTGATGATGGTGCAGGCTCCGGGCTAGGTTTATATATTGTTAAAGAAACGGTAGATAAACTTAAGGGCAAGATCAATATTGAATCAGAAGAAGGTAAGGGAACTAAAGTGTCCTTTGAAATACCTGAAGTGGAAACTGCTTAAAGGTTCATTTCCATAATTACATATTCTTGCTCCCCTCTGTTAAATTTCTTAGAGGTTTTAGATAAACCAAATTTTTCATAAAAACCTGTTTTGTCAACTCTCGCATTGCACCAAAGTAGAGAAACATCTTCATGCTTCAAGTGTGCTATTAAATGATTAATTAGTGCTGAACCATATCCATTACCTTGCTCACTTACCAGAGTAGCCAATTTTCTAAATTGTGCTTTGTCCCCTTCAATAAATACAGATACTACAGCTACTATTTCTTTATTTTTCCAAACAGCAAAATGGATTCCATTTTCATCATCAGGGAGCTTAATATAATCTACAGCCTTATCTGGCCACATAACCTCATGCCTTATTGGCCAGGTTAGTTGATAGGTAATCTGCTCAATACTATATCCCAAAACAGAGAATAGAAATTGGTTATTTGATAGGATCCTGACTTACAGCCACGGCTATTTTTGAATCGGCAGTGCCATAATATAAAAACCATTGATCTTTGAAATAAACAAGGCCTTCAACAAAACATACTTCATTTACTTCACCCACTTTTTCATAGTCCTTGTCAGGATGGATGAAGTAACTCTCTGTGCGGTCTATTAATTTGTAAGGCACCTCTTTATCAAACAAAGCCTGCGCTGCTGCGTAAGTGAATTTTGGTAAGCTTGGATCATTAAAATTGGCCGCATTGCTCGCATTGTAGATCAGCAATATCCCAATATCTGTGTAAAGTGCATACGGGCCTGGTTCCACAAGGCGACTATCAAAATAGCCTGGTCTTGGGTGCAAAACTGAAAACATTTTCTTTGACTCTTCATTGACGGCAATATCCCAGTTAATTAAATCTTTTGAGGAGGCCATAAACAAATTGGTATCACCAAAATACATCCAATAGAGGCCATTAATCTTCTTGGCTACCACCTGATTTCCTTTTAATTCACTAACAATTGCTCCGGCTTTAGACCAAGTATCTTTATGTTCTTCACTGCTAAGCACTAAACCATGTTTTGTCCATGTTTTTAAATCTTTAGATGAGGCAATACTTAACCGAGCCGTTTTTCCATCATATGAAGTGTAGGTCATAAAATACTCACCACTTTCACTCATAACTATTCTTGGGTCTTCAACACCATCAAAATAGCAGAAATAGCATTCTTCTGAGTTTACCTGCTCGGCTTCTGATTTTTTGTAGTTCCACTCATTTACCTTCATATCATCATTATCAGGGTAGAAGATAGGCTCTGGCTGTTTTATAAAATGTAAACCATCTGTACTAATGGCCATTCCAATTCTTGAAGTGCCGTTTAAGTCCTGCGCCCTGTAAAGCAGAAAAACAGTATCATTCCTTACCAAAGCGGTGGGGTTTAGCACATTGCGTTCTTCCCATTTCACCATATTTTTGGTAATGGGATCAGTGAATTCCAGCTCGGGGGATGGTTTTAAGATCGGATTAATACTATCAACCTTTTCGAAGCCCTCAAAATGCCAGCTTTCGGTTGTTTGTTCACTAACTTCTTCATGTAACTGCTCTTTTTGCTGACAAGCAATAACTAATACAGATAGAATAACAACGGCAATTTTTTTCATTTCTATTAGGATTAATGATCAACCTACCAAGATAACCCATTTATTGCTGATAATTGAATTCTTTCTTTCTGTAGGATATAAAGATGATCACCGCCAAAGTAATCAAACAAATACTCATCAAGGCAGGTATGAGGTAAGTGTATTCTGAAGATAGGTTTAATCCCATTATTAGTGCACCTAGCGATATAAGACCAGCCATAACTGCATAGCTTTTTTCCATATAAAACCAGGCGTAGGGAAAGAAATGTGCACCAGTGATAATGGCATAGGCCATCACAAAATAGTCCGGGTATTTGATGAGGGTAAAGATTAGAAAAGGGAAGTAGAACAGTTGTGCAAAATTAAACCAGAGCCCTAATGGCTGAAGGGGATTGTCTTTTACTTTCCAGTCGGTTTTAAACATTTTTGAAAACATAAAGGCCATAGGAAGTAGCAATCCACCAATCATAAAGGTGAATACACTTTTGCTGTAGGACGTATAGGGTAGTGTCCAAATAAATGCAATTGAAATCCAAATAATTGATGCGGCAATAATAAAATCGATACCGTTTTTAGCTTTAACAGAGAGCTCAATTCTCAACGTGTCTAATTCAAGTTTTTTCATGTTGTATTTTCTGAGGTTAGTAAATAATCAATTATTTACCCCTTGGATACAACTTTGATCAATTTGTTACAATCAAATAAAACTATTTTTTCACTTATTCTAATCCCGATTGAACCTTCCTGAAAAATAGGCCATGAGATAGCCCAGAAAAAGGTGAATGCCAATCATCATCATTAAGGGAAGCATGGCTTTGGCCTGTTGTGGAGGCGTGCTGGACAACGGAACAATTATCAAATTCATTACCAGCCAAATGAATAACCCAAAAGACAGCCCAAAGGGAAATCTGTTTTTAAAAAACATTCTCACATTCATGTAAAGAATATAAAACAGTGATGTCCAGCACATGGCAATAAGCATATGAAATAATAGTCCATAGGCAGCACTGGTTATACCGCCTGCAAATGCATCCCTTCCTAATGCACCGCTGGCAACAAACTGCAATACCTTGATGGGGTCTGCACCATTAAAAATGTAGGCATGTGTAAATGCAAGAAGGATATCCACTATGCCGATGATCAGTCCGAGTTTGATGATGTTTTTAATGTTTACCTTCATGATTCTTCTAAATTGGAGGTTAACATCATACAAACTCTTCCATGAGGGGCATTGCATTTTAATGTGGCACCCGAAATGTAGTTTGTAAAAGATGTGATTTCTTTTGTGTGGATGTGAATACAAATACCATCATTTAATCCCTGATCAAGTGTATAGGGAGCAATGAAATTGAATGCGTTTAGTTTTCCCATTTTTAGGTTTTAAATAAGATTCGATTTCAGTTCTGTTTGATTCGAAACCTTCCTATTTATCCTTCAAGGACTTCAATCTGATGTCCCAGGTTACTAACTGTGGATATTACACCTTCAATATAACATGGATTTCCTTCAAAACGAAGAATATTGTCACAGTCTTCTAAATCGAAATTGACTTGGCAATTTGAAAAAGTAGACTTCAACAATTCTTTAATCCCATTTGCAGAATTTATATCCGAAACGTTGGTCTTAAATACCTCAACTACGGACTGGGTTTCATAGAGCAAGCCTGGCTTCATGAAGTTTTTGAAATTGCAAATAAGAGATTACTAATATGATCATTAATACAACCGGAAGAATTAACTCCGGCCCAAAGCCGGTAACCACCCAGTGGCTGATAAAGGCACTTATAAAATCAAACCCGAATCCTGCATAAGTCCATTCCTTTACTTTTCTGGGTAAATTAGGTATAACCAATAGGATAGAGCCTATTACTTTATAGACCACAAGCATAGTTCCGAAATACTCGGGGTATCCTAGATGACGAATTCCTTCTTTTGCCAATTCGGTATGGCCGGTTAGTGCTGGCATCACGCCTTCAAAAAGGAAGATGATGCCAGTTGTAATCCAAAAAATAATCGTTGTCTTTTTCATGTTTAGTTGGTTTTTATGTTTTCATATTGATAATTAAGTAGCCATCTAATGCCAAATTTGTCGGTAAGACAGCCATATAGCGCTCCCCAAAATGTTTTATGTACCTGATCAATGGTTTGACCATCTTGAGCGAGTAATTCAAAACTCTTTCTTAAAGATTGCTCGCTTTCGAAGTGTAATACAATAGCCATGTTATTTCCTCTTTTGTAGGCTTCATTGCCCACCATATCCGTTGCCATAAGTTTCAGCGGCCCGGCATTGAGGTAGGAGTGTAGCACTGTGTTTTTCATTTTGGTAGGCATATCATCACAAACTGGTGATTGACCGACTGTCTGAATATCGAGTGTGCCACCGAAACACTTGTGATAAAAATTCATGGCCTCTGCACAGTTGCCATTGAATGTGATATAACTATTGCTATCAGTCATTTTACGCTCGTGTTTGGTCAGTTAGATTCGACATAAGCTTTGAAGTTATCAAGTATCGTTTGCCAGCCACCTCTTTGCATTTCTATGCTATTTGTAGTTTCTGCTTCAAATGTCTCGCTCACATGAACTTTATCACCCTTCTCTTCAAATATTATTTCTACAGTTCTTCCATCGGCAATTTCATAAGCTATTTTTTTATGACGCTCCAGAGTTGTGTAAATGCCTTCAAAGTCAAAACTCATACTGCCATCTTTAGCTGCCATGGTAGCAGAAAATTTACCTCCTACCTTTATGTCTGCCTCTGCTTTTGGACAGTGCCAATCATCACTGGCAAAATTCCATTTTATAATGTGCTCTGGCTCTAGCCAGTATTCCCATACTTTGGTAATTGGAGCTGCTATCTCGGCTTCAATTGTGATTTTTGTCTTTTCTGCTGTACTCATTATCTTATTGTTTAAATATTAATCCTGTTTTGATAGTGTAAATGTAGAAATTAAAGAAAATGACAGTCCTGTGTAAAAACGACAATATAAGGGCTATTTGCGACTGATTAATTTTCTTATATTTAGTTATCAATTTAAGATTATGAAAAACGTATCCATACTTGTTCCTGAGTCCTGCGTAATGCAGGCTGTAGCTGATCCCAGGTACCTATTCACAGCTGTAAATCAGTTTTTAAGCATATCAGGAAGCCCTCCTTTGTTTAATGTAGAACTGGTGGGTCTTAATAAGGAAGTGCAATTGAATGAAGGCATTTTTACCGTTCACATGGATCGGTGTATCTCTGAAGTTGATAAAACTGATCTGATTTTTATACCTGCCTTGTTCGGAGACATGGAGACCGCCATTAAAGCCAATGAAGAATTAGTGCCTTGGATAGTTGATCAATATCAAAAAGGAGCAGAGGTGGCTTCTTTGTGTGTCGGTGCGTTTTTGTTGGCTTCAACCGGGCTACTTGACGGCAAGAAATGCTCCACACATTGGGGTTTTGCTAATGAGTTCAGAGCGCTTTTTCCAAAGGTGGAAGTGGTAGATGGTAGTATTATTACTGAAGAAGTTAGGCTTTACTCAAGTGGTGGGGCCAATTCATATTGGAATTTACTCCTGCATCTTGTTGAAAAATACACGGACCGCGAAACGGCCATATTAGCGTCTAAATATTTTGCTATTGACATTGATCGTGACAATCAGGCCGCTTTTGCCATGTTTAAAGGTCAGAAGAATCATAATGACGAAGAGGTACTGCAAACTCAGGAATTCATAGAAAATAATATTACAGAAAGATTGTCTGTAGATGATCTGGCTGAAAGTGTGGCCATGAACAGGAGAAGCCTTGAAAGGCGTTTTAAAAAGGCAACCAACAATACAGTGCTGGAATACATTCAAAGGGTTAAAATTGAGTCTGCAAAGCGCAGTTTCGAATCAAGCAGAAAGAACATTAGTGAGGTAATGTATGATGTTGGCTATACAGATTCTAAGGCATTTAGAATGGTGTTTAAGAAGATTACCGGCCTCACCCCAGCAGAGTATCGCAATAAGTACAATAAAATGGCGGCATAGTTAAGGCTTAACTGTTGATCTGGTTTTACTGGATTTTTTCAAATACCAATCTGTAATGATCCATTATTTCCTGTTCGAAGCAGACTTTATTTGGGCTGATTTTAAAGACGGCAACTTGATGTCTGAATTCTTTATTGGTAAGGTATTTAGGCAGTAGAGATAAATACAATAGGTATTTTTTCAAGTTAAATTTTCTGAATTTTTTGCGCCACTGTTTAATGGTTTCAATATAATCGAGTCTACCACTACTTTGTGAAATTAGCTTAAAGTGGGGGGCGGCACAATTGATGACCATTTCAGGGCTGTCAGGTAACCATGAGCCTGGAAATTCTTTCATCATTAACGCTAGTACATGGGATGCAGAACCTCTTTCAGCATTGATATCAATATCTTTATGATCCAACATGTTCTTGCTGAAGGTCATGGTCTGCATGTAGTACCTGCCACCAACTGGCAAAAGATCAGATAAAGTTTTAAAAAAATTACGATAGACCCTTTCTTGTTTACCATCTTTCCACTCTTCAACAGAGCAAAAATGTTCAAGTCCGCCAATACAGGTGATGGCGTCAAATGTTCCAAATTCTTCGGGGGTAAGGTATCTGCAGTCTTTAACAATTACATTCATTCCGTTTTTTTGACATGCTTTAGCCTGACCGGAGGAAAGGGTTAATCCAATACTGGTAGCACCTCTTTCTTGTGTGATGTATTTTGTAAATGGAGCCCATCCGCAAGCCATATCCAGCACCTTACTTCCTTTTTTGATATTCAGGCTGTCTGCAATAAACTTATGCTTGGCCTTTTGCGCCTTTTCCAGTGGCATTGAAAAATCACCGTCATATTTGGCCCCACTATAATCTCCCGATTCGCCCATGCTTAAGCGAAAAATCTTGTCTATTGTAGTATATGTAAAGTCTAGATCGTAACTATTGGCCATTGTTGTTGTGTTTTGATAGATTTCTTCATTCAATATGATATGAAGGATTGAACAATGGACTAATCTTTACGGCAAAAGGAACTTTATTGCTTTCTAGATTGACTCAGTATTCTGAAAAGGGCAATAAAAAACCCCGCTTAGCGGGGTTTTAAATCATGATTTTTGTTTTGCAGCAATTAGATTTAAAGCACTGCCTGCTCTAAACCAGCCTATTTGCTGCTCATTGTAAGTATGATTTACCTTTATTGTATCTGAGCTTCCATCTTTATGGTTTAATACCAAAGTCAATGGCTTGCCTTCAGAGAAATCTTTCAAGTCAACCAAGTCCAAAGTATCGTCTTCCTGAATAAGGTCATAGTCAGCTTCATTAGCAAAAGTAAGTGCTAGCATACCTTGCTTCTTAAGGTTGGTTTCGTGAATTCTGGCAAATGACTTCACCAATACTGCCTTCACGCCTAAATGCCTTGGCTGCATAGCTGCATGCTCTCTGGATGAACCTTCACCATAATTGTGATCCCCAACTACAATGGATGGCACACCAGCGGCTTTGTAAGCCCTGGCCGTGGCAGGAACAGTCCCATACTCACCAGTTAATTGATTTTTAACCGAGTCAGTGGCTTCATTGGCAAAGTTAACAGCACCAGTTAATGTATTATCAGAAATATTATCTAAGTGACCTCTGAATCTTAACCATGGACCAGCCATTGAAATATGGTCAGTTGTACACTTACCTTTGGCTTTGATTAAGAGTTTCATACCAGTAATATTATTTCCATCCCATGGAAGGAAAGGAGATAATAACTGAAGTCTTTTAGAATCAGGAGCTACCTTAACTTCAACACCGCTTCCATCTGCTGCTGGAGCCTGATAACCATTATCTTCAACATCAAATCCTTTTTCTGGAAGTTCCCAGCCAGTAGGAGGGTCAAGCTTCACTTGCTCTCCGTCTTCATTGGTCAATGTATCAGTTAAAGGATTAAAACCTAAATCACCAGATATTGCAATTGCAGCTACCATTTCTGGTGAAGTTACAAAGGCATGTGTGTTAGGGTTTCCATCGGCTCTTTTAGAGAAGTTTCTATTGAAAGAGTGAATGATAGTATTCTTCTCTTTCTTATCAGCACCAGCCCTGTCCCACTGACCTATACAAGGGCCGCAGGCATTGGTAAAGATTCGGGCATCAAGATCTTCAAAAATCTTGATGAAACCATCTCTGTCAACAGTGTATCTTATTTGCTCAGAGCCTGGGTTGATCCCAAATTCTGCTTTAGTCTTTAATTTCTTGTCAACAGCTTGTTTTGCAATGGAAGCAGCTCTTGACAAATCTTCATAAGATGAATTGGTACATGAACCAATCAAGCCCCACTCAACTTTGGTAGGCCATCCGTTTTTCTCCGCTTCAGCTCGCATCTGAGAAACAGGGGTAGCTCTGTCTGGTGTAAAAGGGCCGTTTACATGCGGTTCCAGAGTGGATAGGTCAATTTCTATAACCTGATCGAAATATTTCTCTGGATTAGCATATACCTCTGGGTCGCCAGTCAAATGTTCTTTTACTCCATTGGCAAGATCAGCAACTTCAGCTCTTTCTGTAGCTCTTAAGTAACGATCCATTGATTCATCATAACCGAATGTAGATGTGGTTGCACCAATCTCAGCGCCCATATTACAGATAGTACCTTTACCGGTGCAAGACATTGATTTAGCACCTTCACCAAAGTATTCAACAATAGCTCCCGTTCCACCTTTTACAGTTAAGATACCAGCCACCTTAAGAATAACATCTTTAGGAGCGGTCCAGCCGCTAAGTTTACCTGTAAGCTTAACGCCAATTAGTTTAGGGAATTTAAGCTCCCATGCCATACCAGCCATTACGTCAACAGCATCTGCACCACCAACACCAATAGCCACCATACCAAGCCCACCAGCATTTACAGTATGTGAGTCTGTACCGATCATCATACCACCTGGGAAGGCATAATTCTCTAATACCACCTGATGGATAATTCCGGCTCCCGGTTTCCAAAAACCTATACCATATTTATTAGATACTGATTCTAAGAAATTGAATACTTCACCACTCGCAGTTAAAGATGTTCTTAAATCTTCAACGGCACCTTGCTTAGCCATAATCAGGTGATCGCAGTGTACAGTTGAAGGTACAGCGGCTGTCGGTTTACCTGCTTGCATAAACTGCAAAAGGGCCATTTGAGCAGTAGCATCTTGCATGGCTACCCTGTCAGGAGCAAAATCAACATAGGATTTGCCTCTACCAAAGGCTTCTAATTTTTGGTCAGAATATAAGTGTGAGTATAAAATTTTCTCTGAAAGGGTTAGTGGCTTGTTAACCACTTTTCTCGCAGCTTCTATTCTGGCTCCCATACCAGCATACACTGCTTTGATCATATCTAAATCAAACGCCATATAATGAGTTGTTTTCGGTTATCAAAATTGAAGTTTAAAGTTACAAATTAAATTTTTGCTGTAAAGGGAATAATACTTAATTAGACTCTTTATAAACAAAAAAAAGGCACTTCAATATTATTAAAGCGCCTTTTTGAAGTTTTAACAGGTAAGTAATGACTATTTGCTGTTTATATAATTAAGAAATTCATTTTTAGCCTGATCTTCCTTGAATTTGCCACCAAAAAAAGCGGTTCCAGTTTTACTATTGGTATCACCGACACCTCTGGAAGCAACGCACATATGAGTAGCATCAATTACAACACCTACATGTTCAGTTTTTAATACGTTTTGTAACTCCTTCGCTATCTGCACAGTTAATCGCTCCTGAACTTGCGGTCTTCTTGAATAGTATTGCACAATTCTATTGATTTTGGACAAACCAATAACCTCTCCACTTGAAATGTAGGCTACGTGTGCCTTGCCATAAATGGGAACAAAATGGTGTTCACAGTGAGAGTAGAAAGTGATGTCCTTCTCTACCAACATTTGATCATACTTGTACTTATTCTCAAATAGACGAGCCTTTGGTTTGTTAGCAGGGTTTAATCCACTAAAAACCTCTTTCACATACATTTTGGCTACTCTATGTGGAGTGCCTTTTAACGAATCATCCGTTAAATCCAGCCCCAGAATATTCATTATTTCGGTAAAATGACTTTCTATCTGCTTTACCTTTTCATCATCATGCATTTCAAATGCATCACCTCTAAGCGGGGTGTCAAATGAAGTTGCTACATGGTCATCATCCATGTCCTGATCATCAAAGTTATGCTGGATATTCAACAAAATTTCTTTCTGTTTCATACAATCTGATTTTTAAATCAATGGCCTCATCTATTTCCTTTCGTAAGATGTTGAATATCACTACGGCAATATTTTCGGCTGTTGGGTTTAAATTTTTAAAATACTTGGTATCTAGATTAAGGTTTTTATGGTCAAATTGTTTTAAGACTTTATCCTTGATCAAAGTACTCAATTTTTTCATATCGTAGACGTAGCCAGTACGTTCATCTATCTCCCCAATCAGCCTTACCTCAAGGTCATAATTATGTCCGTGGTAATTAGGGTTATTACACTTTCCAAAGACTTTTTGATTTGTCTCATCGTCCCAGTCAGGGTTAAATAAACGGTGGGCGGCATTAAAATGCTCCTTTCTATAAACAGCTACTTTCATCTACTCAAATTCAAACACCGGATCAGTGATTAATGTTCGAACAAGAATAAATATTATTTTATATATCAGGGCAAATATTCTGATGATATTGAATAAAAGGAGTTTAGAAGTAGCGTTCTTTTATGAAATGACCATCTAAAAGTTCTAAATCCAGGGTTAGCGTAAGCTCGTGACTACTAAACTGGCTGCCTACCGATTGATTAGTAGGAACCTCAAATGTGTATCCAAACCGTAAATTTTCTTTTAAAAGCATTCCGAAGGTTAGTCCATAAGTCTCAAGATTTCTGCTCATTAGGCCCGCATTAAATCGATCAAGAAACAGGAGGGAGGCACTTAAGTCGATAGATGCCGGAGCTTCAGCAACTGCTTTAATCAGCGTTCCGGTTTTAAGTGCCAGGCTGTTATTTAATAGAAATACATAACCAAGTCCGAGATAGTAATGCCTTGAGTAAATCTGTGTCTCAACATTATCAATATTTTCAGTACTGTTAATTAGCCTTGGCACCGACAACCCAATGAAATATTGTGGACCTTTAATAATGGCTCCAGCACCAATATTGATCTTGGTAAAGCTTTGATTGCTCGAAAACAAGGCATCGTTGGGGTCTCTTATGTCTAACTCATCATTGTTCTCTCTATAAGTGTTAATACCAGTCTGCATCCCGAAAGAGAAGGTGTTATCACCAAATTCAATTTTATAAGCCCCTGAAATATTGATCTGTGTGTTTGTGACAGAACCAATCTTGTCATTGATAATGGTAAGCCCACCACCAACTTTGTTATCAAAGAATGATGAATTAGCAGATAGTAAAGCCGTTTTAGGAGCACCATCCAGTCCTGTCCACTGCGCACGATAGGCTAATGATGCGCTGAATACATTATTGATACCTGCATAGGCAGGGTTTAATACAATAGGATTGTTCAGGTATTGTGAATACAAAGGATCCTGCTGGCCATACGAACCATAAGTAGCTAACCAGACTAAAGCGATGGTAAGGTATCTTTTCATATTATTTCTTAATGGTTATATATCCAGTGTATTCGCCTTGAGGTGAAGATATTTTGTAGAAATAGGTGCCAACTGGTAAGTCATCAAGTTGGCTGTTGTTTTCTATGTTTTCATAATTATTGAGTGTCTTCACCAGATCTCCCCAGCGGTTATATAACTCAATTTTGTTCGGGGTAGTAAGGTTTACAATCTCCCACCAGTCATTTGCACCGTCACCATTTGGAGAGATAGCGTTATAGATAAGGAGATCGCCCCCGTTTACCACAGGCTCTTCTTCTACAGTAATTGATAAAGTGTTTTGATCTGTATTCCCATCCGGGTCTGTGGCACTCAAGACGATAGAGTCGGTTCCTGAAAAATCAAGACCTTCATAATCTATTACCAGATCGCAGCCATCAATAGAAGTGACAGCACCTGAAGTTATACTAACAACCGTGATTGTTAATTCATCAAATGTATTGTCAGGATCTGAAATGATGGCACATAAATCAATAGTAAGCCTGCTACCTTCCTGCGTTGTTGCAGGGGTGGTATTGACAACAGGTGGTTGAGGTATTATTTCATCACTGATATTGACATCTATTGTGAATGTATTCGAGTTGTCATCACCGTCATTGGCTACTATCAAAATTTGACGTGCGCCAGCTCCATTGGTACTAGCAAAAGAAAGTGATTGTAGAGCAGCCTCATAATCTTCTATAGGTGCACTGCCAGTCACCATTAAAATGCCAGTAGTGTCATCAAAACTTGATGTTGTACCTGTCGGTTCTGAGATGGTCAATGTATCACCTGCTAGATATCCAGAAATACTGACGGAAACACTTTCAATATTGGTGTCATCTGGGTCATTAATTGTTAAAGAATTGTCAAGTATACTGGCCTCTGCATTTTGTTCATAATCAATTGACCCAGAACCAGTTGAGGCAATAACCGGAGCTTCATTCGGTACTATAATATTTAAATCCCTTGAATAAATATTGGAATCATTAGTGCCGTCATTAACGGAGAAATTCAATTGCCTTGATCCTGATTGATCAGAAGAAAAGGTGACTGTGGATAATGCTGAGATATATTCAGCCAATGTAGCCGTTCCTGAAAGTGTTAATATTCCAGTTCCAGCATCAAAGTCTATCGAACCTCCGGTAGGGGCTGTTCCAGCCAAAATATCACCAGTCTGATATCCTGTTATCGTAACCGTTGCACTGACAAGTTGGGTGTCATCAACATCAATAATGTCAAGAAGATCATCAACCACTATGGCAGTTGTATTATGATCATAATCAAGGGTGGTAGTGTTACTACTTGAAACAACAGGGGCATCATTTATTGGCACCACCTCAACAATACGGGTCGCCAGATTGCTATTTATTGTGCCATCGTTAACCCTGATTCTTATGGTACGATTGGTATTGTTTGGGTCTTGCGAAGTATTTGAATACCTGACCGAGCGCAGGGCAGTTTGGTAATTGGCAACCGAAGCTGAACCCGTCAGGGTCAATAGCCCAATAGTAGCATTATAACTTCCTGTAATTCCATTCTGATCTGTGAATTCAAGTACATCTTCACTGGTTTGAAAGTTAGTTGTAATCTGAACTGTAGCACTTGACAGTGTTGTGTTGTCAACGTCTGATACTATCAATCCACCGTCAATAATTACTCCTGGACTATCATCCTCGTTATATATTGCATTTGGCGCAGAGGATGCTGTTATTATAGGTGCAGAGTTATCAGCATTAATATTAATATTAATTGATGTGGGGCTTGGGTTTGTATTGTCCCAATCTGTGACCGAAAACTCAATGATTCTTGTTGTTGTATTCGGAGCAATGCTGGTGTTTTCATACATGATTGACCGCATTACAGGGATGAAATTTTTAAGGGTATCCATTCCAGTAAGAATCAATGTGCCTGCATCTAAACCAGTAGTTTGAAATATACCTGTAATGTTAGCATCTGGGTTCGAAGATGATGTAAAGGTTAATACATCTTGGCCATTAACATAGTTAACAATTCTAATTCTTGCTTCTTGAATTAAATCACCTTCTCCGGGAGCATCGTCAGTAACATTTAATAACGCGTCTATTGAGACAGGCCCATCTCCTTCAGTGTAGTTGATTGGTCCGGCTGCAAGACTGAGGGTAGGCGATTCGTTTTGATTCTCAACAAAAGCAATATCTCCATATGCCTCACCAATTAAGACATCTTGGTCACCATCATTGTCAATATCTATAAAAGCAGGGTGCGATTCGCCTCCCACATCGATTCCATCAAAAGGATTGGCTGCAAAATTTTGTAGGAGTAGTACTCCATTGGTATTTCTGAAAAAAACAAGTTGACCGGCTAAGGTAGAGTTATCAACACCAGCCACAACATCCAAGTCACCATCATGATCAAGGTCGACCATGACAGGTTTGGCATATTCAGTTATCCCAGCAGCTATATCTACGCCAAAAAATGGAGCATTACCAGAGGGTTGATCTACCCATGTTGCCCCACCATCGTTTCTAGAGAAAATAAAGCTACCTCCAAAATACGGTGTACCTATAATAGCATCGACATCACCATCATCATCGAAATCATTAACCGTTGTGCTAAATTTGGAGCTATATGCATATGTAGTAATGGGGCTAGTGACTGGGGTAAAATTGTTACTACCATCATTTGACCACAGTTTAACTTCTGGAATATTGGGACCCGATTCATCATCTGTTACAGATAGAAAAAGATCAAAATCTAAATCACCATCTATATCTGCAAATGCAGGAACAGGACTTTCTTCGTAGGTAGTCCATCCTGTTAGGTTCTCAAAAGGGTTGTCTGAACCAACCTTCTCGGTAAACGTTCCATTGTGATTGTTTTCAAAATAGAAGAGGGTCTGTTCGTATTTGCTCCCAATAACTATATCCAAAAAACCATCGCCATCTAAGTCAACTGTTGTTGGAGCAATATCAAAGTCACCTAAGTTAGTTCCATATAATGGATTTTCAAATCCAAGTTTCTCTTCAAAAACAGGGGAAGAAGAAGTACCAATATTTTCAAAAAACCTTAATCTTTCATATGGTCCTGAACCAAAAATCATGTCAAAATCACCGTCATTATCCAGATCAGCAAATTCAGGGGAGGCATTGTATGAAGTACTTATGGTGTTAAACGGATTGGAGGCACCAGTTACCTCTGTTGTAAAATCTGGTGATGTAACATTTCCATCATTTCTAAAAAAACGAATATTTCCAGAAGCGTCTCCCATAATGGCATCTTGATCATTATCGCCATCAATATCTATAAAGGTGGGATAAGCCCTGGACATTCCGCCTTTTACGGGTTCTAGGACATCAAATAGTGGGTTTGCACCAGTTCCTATTTGTTGTGTAAAAATGTTTGTTCCATCATTCAGCCAAAATGTAACTATTGGATAAGCAGAACCTTCGTAGTTTTGACCTACGAAAATATCTACATCTCCATCATTATCTATGTCTACAATAGATGGCCGCATATAATTGCCATACTTATTGACAAGATTATCTACAGGATGCGGTGGGTCGCTCTGTGGAGCAAATTGTGGGTTACTGTGATCAGTGGTAGGATCCGTGTTTTCAAAGAAAGCAAGGTCATTAAGGTTTGTTCCCAAAACAAAATCTAAGTCACCATCACCATCTAAATCAGCCAAGGCCGGTGAAGCATAGTAAGAGACATAAATGCCGTTGAATGGATTGTCAACTCCAATCCTATTAACAAATTTAGGGTTTGATGCTGAACCAACATTCTCCAAAAACCTTATATCTCCATAGTTCCTTCCAACAATAACATCCAAATCACCATCATTATCCAAATCAGCAATTGCCAATTGTTCATCTCTTTCGTTCGGAAATAATGGTGGCAAAGGATTTTTTTCTTCGCTAACAACAAATGGACCCAGTTGCTGGGCGGTTGCTGATTGAGTAGCGGTTAAGCCAAGTGCTAAAATTCCGGTTGCAGCAGCTAACTTCAATTGTAGCCTTAATTGGCAAAGTCGATTATAGAGCCTTTTGAGCTTCGAGATTATTTGTGATTTCTTGCGATCACTAAGATCTTTAAAGTGCCCATTTCGAACGTTCTTGTCATATCTGGACTTAAACTTCGAATATTTTGCCAACGTGGTTCCGTATAGAACACGAAGATTGCTTTTCATTGAGGCTGATTTTTAGTTGGTTAATTACTTCAAATATGAGCTTTTTACGGCTTCTATCCATGTAATATTTATTAATTTTAACAAAATTTTAAGAATTAATATAAACATAATAGATAGCTCACAGCACTATATACTAATAATTGGAAAATGGTGACCGCAATAAATTAACTATAATTGTGATGTGCTTTTTATGTGCGATTGTTAATGTTTATGATGAAAAGGTCTATTCACGATTTTAAATGGCATGTTGTCTGGAAGAAAATCACCAGCGATGAGATTGAACAAGTTGTGTCCTTTTGGTTGCGCCTTGGCATACTGTCAAGACTTGAGGCTGCTAAGAGAGCAAAGCAAGTTGTTATAATTATTAAAAATAAAAATGAGGAGGTTGTAGGCGTTTCAACTGCCTTTCACACTTATTTTAAAGAATTGAGGTCGTATGTTTATGCGTATCGCTGCTTAATTCATAAGGACTCCAGAGTAATAGGCATGGAGACAAAGCTGACCATTGAAACCAAATCCATTCTCGAGAAGGACCTTAATAGTTTTAAAGAAAATAAGCCGGTAGGACTTTTAGCTGTTGTACAAAATGAGAGATTATCCAGTAATGCGAGATATGTAATCTGGCCTGGAGTGAATATGATTTACATTGGGAACAACAGTACGGGTGATAGTATCAGAATTTCTTATTTTGACAATGCCAGGTTAGCCTAAAGTGCAGATGTTTTTGTGGATAAGTGCTCGCTTAACTTTTCAATTGTTGGGTAGTTCCAAAACATAATAGGGTCTAATTCCATTTTAAGCAGATTTTCTAACTTGGTCATAAGATTTAAACCTGTCAATGAATCTATGCCAAGGTTTAAAAATTCTATGCTTGGGTCAATTTTGTCCGAATCAATCTTCAGCAAAGCAGATAGTTCATTAATTATAAAATTTTGAATCTTATCTTTATCTACATTATTAGCCATATGAGTGAAATTATAAATCAGCGACTTCAAATACAAAGCGTTTGGAAAAATGAAGATGCACAATCTTCTTCTATAAAGTTTTGGCAGCGCCTATTTTCCAGTGCTGGTTTTGATGTAAATGAACGAGCTAAAGAGGTGGTTTGTCAGATTCAGTTGGATCAGGAAATTATTGGCCTATCTACCGCAAAGGAAATTGAAGTCCCCAATCTAAATAATAACAAGTTCTTCAGTTTCAGAATGTTGATTGATCCTGAATATCGAATACCCGGTTTGTCTGATAAACTTATAGCCGAATCGTTTGAATTTCTGGAAGGCCTGTATGTTTCAGGGAAAAGCAACTGTGTAGGGATTATAACATTAATCGAAAATCCTCAACTGATAAAAACCCGTAAGGAGTTGGTTTATCCAACTTCAAAGCTCGTTTTGGCAGGATATACAAAAAAAGGAAAGCAAATCAGGCTCAGGTACTTTAAAGGGGCAATGATCTAGTTGGTTTTCACCTTTAGGCTTCTGAATCCTCTAATGGCAATGTTATTATACCAGTCAGCAGGGGGCGATACTATTTGTAAATTACTGAAGGATTTTAATGCCTCTTTTATAGCAATTTTAGCTACAGCTTTCGCAAGCCAATCCCCCAGGCAGTAGTGGGTGCCTTTTCCGAAAGTCAGATGTTTGGAATTTCTGCCAAGTTGAATTTCATTGGGATTAGAAAATATTTCAGGGTCTCTGTTAGCCGCACCAATAGAAAGTGTTACCGTGTCACCCTTCTTGATATTTATATTCCTAATACTAATGTCTTCAAGGGCTATCCTTCCCAGCAGTTGTACAGGAGAATCATACCTTAAAAATTCTTCAATGTCTGTATTGATATTGGCTTTATTTGTTAGTGTTGGTTGTAGATCATGATGAATGATATTGAACAATGTCATGCCCAAAAAGCTGACGCTTGTCTCTTCGCTGGCAACAAACAGGAATATAAACAATGAGATAAGCTCATTTTCATTGAGTGGTTCAGTGGACTTTTTATTAATGGTTAACAAGTGTTTTATTAATCCATCACCCAGTTCTTCATTGTTGATTTTCTCTTTGAAATAGGTGATAAATTTTTTTGAAGCATCATTTAATCTCACCAACTCTTTTAAGTCAACGTATAGATCCAGTGCTTTTATCATCTCAGAAGATAAGTCATGGAGGTATTGATGATCAGCCAAAGGCAAGCCCATTATTCTTGCTGTTGTCATTGAAGGCAGTTTGGCGGCAAATGACTTGATAATATCAAATTCGTCTGACTTGATTTCATTTATTAAAACCTTGGTGTTTTCTTCTATTAGTTGCTCTACGCCATGTTTGTCCCAGTTGTCTGTTACAAACCTTCTGACTCTGGTGTGTGATGGTGGGTCTAGTTGCAGGATAAAATTGTTCATGGCCTCTGCAATGAAGGCCAGGTCAATATCCTTTTGTGCAAGATATTCTACTCCTCGCTCAATCCAGTTTTTCCGGTTTCCACTTCCAAAAACCCGGTTGGTAAGGACGTGCTTCACATCGTCATACCTCGTAAAAATCCATTCCCCGGTTTGTGCCTTGTATATAGGGGCTTCAGCTCTAAGCCGTTCATACATTGGATATGGACTGAGGATATTTTCAGGACTATGTGGGCTCCACAAACTCATCGCTTAAAATTTTGATTGAAGATATATTCGGCAAATTGTGCAATGGTAGGATAGTCCCAGAAATCGAGTGGAGTTAGTTTGATATTCAATTCATTTTCTGCCAGTTCCATCAAATAAACAGCACTTATAGAATCAAGGCCCAGATCGAAAAAGGAGTTGTGATCTTGAATGTTCTCCAATGCCAAATTCTGTTCACTGGCAATGAGCCTTTTCAGTACCTGTATTATTTGCCGTGTGTTTTCCACTTCCATCTAAATCAAAATTCCATGAAAAAATGAATAATAGACTATTAATCCAAATTATTTCCAATTGAAAAGCGTTTGAATAACTTTGGTAACCTAAAACGGGCGTAATTTGAATTTCGAAGAGATAAAAAGTGCTATTGAAAATTATAAGAGTGAGGGTAAAAAGTTATTTACTACTTCCTCATTTCAATCGCACAGTTTGGTGCTGCTCCACATCTTAAGCAGGATAGACAATTCCATTCCAATAGTATTTATTAACACTGGTTATCATTTTCCGGAAACGGTGGCTTTTAGGGATAAAGTAGTAGAAAAGTTTGGGTTAACAAATTTGATTGACCTTCGTTCTGATGTGCCAAAATTTATGCAGCGCGATAGTGAGGGCAGGCTTTTGTTTACTTCTGACCCTGACCATTGTTGCTACCTGAACAAAACACAGCCTGTTGATTCCCTGCTACTGCGTCATGATGTGTGGATTAATGGTGTAAGGGCAGATCAGAGTGCCGTGCGCAAAGCGATGAAGGTAGAGCAGCCAGCACCTCATAATACGGTCAGGTTTCACCCAATGCTCGACTGGAACGCCAAAACTATCTATCAATATCAGAAAGAATATGACCTCCCGAAGCACCCTCTTGAGTCAAATGGGTACCTGAGCATAGGCTGTGAGCCGTGCACAAGAAAGGTTGATCCGGAGATGATGGAGCGGGAAGCAAGGTGGTATGGCATGAATAAAACAGAATGTGGTCTTCATACAGATTTAGTAAGTAAATGAGAATATTAGTAACAGGTGGAGCCGGATATATAGGCACAGAACTGGTGTATGCTTTGGTTCAGCAGAAGGACGTTGCAGAGGTTATTGTATACGATAACCTGAGCCGTAGCAACTATAACCTATTCATTAATGGTAAAATGAATAATTATGATAAGCTCACCTTTGTAAAAGGGGAACTCTTGGACTCGCGCCAGCTCAAAAAGGTTCTGGATGGTGTGGATGTTGTTTATCATTTGGCCGCTAAGGTGACTACGCCTTTCGCTAATACGGACCCACATTTCTTTGAGCAGGTCAATCACTGGGGGACAGCCGAACTGGTTTACGCAGTGGAGAATAGTGACGTCAGAAAGTTTATTTATACCAGTAGTACTGGTGTTTATGGATCTT
Organism: Fulvivirga sp.; assembly: GCF_040218215.1. Lineage (NCBI taxonomy): Bacteria > Pseudomonadati > Bacteroidota > Cytophagia > Cytophagales > Fulvivirgaceae > Fulvivirga > Fulvivirga sp. The sequence goes on along the minus strand of NZ_JAVJQL010000014.1, from coordinate 156,993 downwards.
CAAAAAAAGGGGTAGGTGAGGAGGTAACGCCAAATCCCAAGACATTTTATGGCATTTCCAAAATGCGTGGAGAAGAACAGGTAAGCCGGCTTAGTGATAAGATGGAAACTTATATTTTGAGATGCGGAAATGTTTATGGCTACAGCAAGAGTATGCGGTTTGATGCCGTGATCAATAAATTTGTGTTTGAGGCCAATTTCAATAAAAAAATCACGATTCACGGAGATGGCAGACAACATCGGTCATTCATTCATATCGATCAGATAGCCAAGGCCTTGGCGGGGCTGCTGAATAACACAATAAGCTCAGGTACCTATAACCTTGTGGCCAGGGATTTGGTTGTTTTGGATATTGTTGATGTTCTAAAGGAGCTAATCCAGGAATTGGAATTCATATTTGTAAATCAACACCTCAAGCTACGTGAGCTTAAAATACAGCCCAATGATGAATTGAACAGTAAGCTGGGTATTGATACATCCAAATCATTTAAAGATGAGATAACTGAGTTTAGGAACCATCTGAGTTTCTAAATATTTATTTGTCATCTTATATTTATTTATCTATTTGCTTTTATGAACATACCACTGTTACCCGATATTGTCATTATTCTAGGATTGTCGGTTGTTGTTATTTTGATTTTTCAAAAACTCAAACTACCTACTATTTTAGGGTTTTTGATTACAGGGATAATGGCGGGCCCTCATGGCTTGAGCCTGGTGAAAGCTTCTCATGAAGTAGAAATTCTATCAGAAATAGGCATTATTCTTCTACTCTTTATTATTGGATTGGAATTTTCATTGAAAAGCCTTGCCGCTATAAAGAAGGCGGTTTTCCTGGGAGGGGCGTTTCAGGTTTTGCTCACCATTGTGGTAGCTGGTTTATTATCTGTCTACATAGGGTATGATATTACAAAGGCAGTATTTATAGGCTTTCTATTTTCCCTTAGCAGTACGGCTATCGTATTGAATATTTTGCAAAGCCGTGGGGACATTAATAGTCCGCATGGAAAGACTACCCTTGCCATCCTTATTTTTCAGGACATTATAGTTGTGCCTATGATGCTACTTGCCCCAATAATGGCGGGCAAGTCTGATAATGTATTGCTTACGCTCGCCAGCCTGGTTTTAAAAACATTGCTTGTTGTTGGTTTGGTAATTATTGCAGCACGGTACATCTTTCCTCGTTTACTGTTTGAAGTAGCCAAGACAAGAAGCAGGGAGTTGTTCATACTTACCATTGTGGTGTCTTGCTTCGCAGTAGCATGGTTAACATCCAGCATTGGCCTTTCCCTGCCATTGGGTGCTTTTATTGCCGGCCTTATTATTTCTGAATCTGACTACAGCCATCAGGCAACAAGCCAGATTATGCCTTTTAGGGAAATATTTACCAGTTTCTTTTTTGTGTCTATTGGCATGCTGCTTGACATTACATTCTTTTTGCAAAATGCAGGGGTTATCATAGGATTTACAGTGGTTGTTTTCATCTTGAAGGGGTTGATTGGCTCTGTAGCCGCTGCAATATTAAAATATCCGCCAAGAGTGTCAATTTTGGTCGGGCTGGCCCTCTTTCAGGTGGGGGAGTTTGCCTTTATACTATCAAAGGTAGGAATAGAAAATGGGTTGTTGGATGCCGTAACCAATCAATATTTTCTTTCCATATCTATACTGTCCATGGCCCTGACACCCTTAGTATTCATGTTTTCCGGCAGGATAGTGAAGCTGCTCAGCAATACCCAGTTATCAAAAAACCTGGCAAAGTTTAACTACTGGAATGAACAGGTCGATGAACAGGAAAATGTTAAATCGCTTAAGGATCACCTGATTATTATTGGTTTTGGTGTTAATGGTAAAAATGTGGCCAAAGCAGCAAAATCAACAGGGATACCCTATGTTATTATTGAGATGAATGCAGAAACCGTTCATGCTGAAAAGGCCAACGGGGAGCCTATTATTTTTGGGGATGCTTCTAATCCGTTTATTTTAGAGCAGGTAAAAGTATGGAGCGCAAGGGTAGCTGTTATTGCTATTTCTGATGGGGCAACAACCAAGAAGGTGGTAAGTTCAATAAGGGAGATTTGCCGAACAGTATTTATCATTGTCAGAACCAGGTACATCAGCGAAATTTCCACTAATCTTAACCTTGGCGCTGATGAAGTGATCTCAGAAGAATTCGAAACCAGTATTGAGATTTTTACCAGGGTTTTGTACAAATACCTCATCCCAGATGACCAGATTACCAATCTTGTCCAATATATAAGAGGTGACAATTATAAAATGATAAGACCCGGGATTAGTAAGGATGCCAATGGATTAAACATTCCTAATTTAAGAATTACAAGTGCCACCGTGTCTCAAAGTGATAACAGTATTGTTGGTAAATCACTGGAAGATGCAGCTATTAGACAAAATTGGGGGGTAAATATTGTTGCTATTCAGCGGGATGGAAATTTCATAACCGATCTCGATGGTAATACCAAAATTAACCAGAACGACATTCTTTACATCATGGGCACACCAGAAGCGGTGTCTGATATTAATAAGTTGTTGAAGGTTTAGGTGTTGTAAAGCAAATAAAAAGGCCCTGATAAAAACCAGGGCCTCAGATTAAATTACTTCCGCGACTAGCAGTATTCGTTAAATACCTCTAACAAATGGTTGCCAATCATTTCAGCATTTCTGCCTTCAATGTGATGTCTTTCTACAAAGTGCACCAGCTCACCATCTTTAAACAAAGCGATAGAAGGAGAAGAAGGAGGGTAAGGCAAAGTATACTGTCTGGCTTTAGCCACGGCTTCCTGATCTACACCAGCAAACACAGTGGTAAGGTGGTCGGGTTTCTTATCTGTTTGCTCAACAGCCCACTTTACTCCTGGACGAGCTGCACCTGCGGCACATCCACACACAGAGTTGATCACCATCAAAGTGGTTCCTTTATGGTCGGTAAGATGCTTGTCAACATCAGCACCGGTTTTTAATTCTTCAAACCCTACAGAAGTTAAATCAACTCTCATTGGGGCTACTAGTTCTTCTGGATACATATTATTTGTAGTTAGTATTTTATTTAAATTATTGAATATCTATTGTTCTTATAAAAAGCCCAATTCAAGCTTTGCGGCTTCGGACATCATGTCTTGAGAATAAGGAGGATCAAAAGTGATTTCAACATTCACGTCATTAACACCTTCTATCTTCTTAATGTTTGCTTCAACCTCCGCTGGAATTGTCTCAGCCGCAGGGCAGTTAGGAGAGGTCAATGTCATAAGCACATAAACACTGTTAACAGGATGAATAGTGATCTCATAGATCAATCCTAACTCGTATACATCCACAGGTATTTCAGGATCATATACGTTCTTTAGTGCCTCTAAAACCTTATCCCTTAACGTTATTTCTGCTTCTTTAATCTCACTCATGATTCTATCTTACTTTTATAGGCCAATGCGTATAGCTTCATTTGTTTTATCATGGCAGCAAAGCCGTTAGAACGCTGTGTACCAATGAATCTTTCCATACCAATACGCTCTGGGAAATAAACCTCTTCGTTAAGAATATCGTTCACTTTTTGTCCGGAAAATGTTCTTACAAGCAAACTTACCAGTCCTTTGGTTATGGCCGTATTGCTGTCAGCATGATAAGTAATATTATCACCATCCAGGTCGGCTGTAAGCCATACTTTTGATTGGCAACCTTTTACAATATTATCATCGGTTTTATCTGCCTCACTCATTGGTGGTAGTTTCTGCCCTAATTCCATCACATAGAAATTGGTCATCTCCATATCCCCATCAAGAATGGCAAACTCTTCTATAATTTCTTCTTGCTTTTCTTTTATTGACATATTATTTCATGAATTTGACAACTCTATCAAGAGCCTCGATCATTTTGTCAATTTCCTGTTTGGTGTTGTAAACCGAGAAAGAAGCCCTTACAGTTCCTTCTATCCTGAATCTATCCATTAAAGGTTGCGTGCAGTGATGTCCCGTTCTTACAGCTATACCGCTGGCATCTAGCATTTGCCCAATGTCAAAAGGGTGGATGCCATCAACAATAAAGGACAATACGCTTACTTTTTCTTTTGCATCGCCAATAAGCCTCACACCTTTAATTTTCTGAATCTTATCTTTTGCATAAGCTAAAAGCTCATCTTCATGCCTGGCAATATTTTCTTTACCGAGTTCAGTAATAAAATCCAGTGCAGTTTTGAACGCCACTACATCGCCAATGTTTGGCGTGCCGGCCTCAAACTTATAAGGAATATCGTTGTAAGTGGTTTTTTCAAAGCTAACATCTTTAATCATTTCCCCACCACCCTGATATGGAGGCATAGCCTCTAATAACTCGCGCTTTCCATACAGTGCTCCCGTGCCAGTAGGGCCGTAGCATTTATGCGCTGAAATGGCGTAAAAATCGCAATCCAAAGCCTGAACATCAATATCTAAATGAGCAGTAGCCTGAGCACCATCGATCAATACTTTTGCACCTACTTTATGTGCCTCATCTATTATTTCCTTTACGGGGTTAATGGTTCCAAGGCTATTAGAAGCATGGTTTACTGCCACTAATTTAGTTTTGTCTGAAAGCAAAAGCTTGTATTGCTCCATATCTAAAGAGCCATCGTCTTTCACCTCAATGACCTTGATTTTTGCCCCTTTTTCCTCGGCAATCAATTGCCACGGAACAATATTGGAATGATGCTCTAATCCACTAATGATAATTTCATCACCAGCATTAATAAATTTGCGGCCAAAAGAAGAGGCTACCAGATTGATACTTTCTGTAGTGCCTTTAGTGAAGATGATTTCCTCTACTTCCTTGGCATTAATAAATGCTTTTAGTGTTTTTCTGGTTTCTTCAAATGCTTTGGTAGCTTTTTCAGCCAATGTATGAATGCCTCTGTGGATATTGGCATTGTAACCTGAATAATAACCGGATATAGCATCTATAACAGCTTTAGGTTTTTGATTGGTAGCAGCATTGTCAAAATAGATGAGTGGTTTTCCGTTAACCGTTTGGTGTAAAACAGGAAACTGCTTTCTTATCTCTTCAACATCAAAAGTTTTTGTTTTGCTACTAATGGCTGTCATATTAAAAGTCTTTATGTAGACGATCAGAAATAATGTGTTCAAGATAATTTTTGAGCGGTTCCAACTTCACACTTTCAATTACCTCAATGGCAAATGCGTAAAGCAACAGTGCCCTTGCGCTGGTTTTACTCAATCCTCTTGCTCTTAAATAGAACAATGCATCCTCATCAAGCTGACCAGTTGTACAGCCATGAGAGCATTTTACGTCATCTGCCCAGATTTCCAGTTGAGGTTTTGTATTAACAGTAGAAGTATCTGACAAAAGAATGTTCTTGTTTGACTGGAATGCATTGGTCTTTTGAGCAGCCTGCCTTACATATACTTTACCATTAAATACTCCTCGGGCAGTATCTTCTAAGATTCCCTTATAAAGCTCATTGCTCATGGAATGAGGCTTAATATGGTCGGCAGCAGTGTGATTGTCAACATGCGTTTTGCCGTTGACTACATATAGGCCATACATGTGTGATTCACAGCCTTCACCATCAACGGCAATGTTCAGGTTGTTTCTTACAGTACCTCCATTTAATGTGAAGGTGTATGTAGAGAAAACGCTGGACCTCTTTTGGTGTATTTGGGTGGTGCCGATATGTGATGCGTTGTCATTATTATTCTGGATTTTATAATAATTTCCATGTGCATTCTCATCAACCAATATTTCAGTTACAATATTGGTGAAGCTATCATTGTTTCCCTTTGTGGAGAATAATTCCAGGAAATCAACCTGGCTATTTTTACCAATAGAAATCAGATTTCTTAAAGTGGTATAGTTTTTCTCTTGTGTAGCGTCATTGATAAAAAATAAAGCGATTGGTTTTTCAATGATACTATTGTCAGCCACTGTAATAAATGACCCATCTTCAACAAGCGCTGTATTTAGAGCTGCAAATTCATCATTGTTATCTTTGGTAGCCTTTCCGAAAAGCTCTAAAAACTGAGGGTCATTGATTTCGATGGCACTGGCTATTGAAGAGATTTTTAAACCTTTAATTTCTTCATTATCAGATAATTCTGAAGAAAATGCTCCATTAATAAAAACGAGTTTAACAACATCCAACCCTTCAAATATGAGTGCATCAACATCAGACTTTTCAACTGCATGCCCTGTTTTTTTAGAAATATCAAATTGCTTTTCTAAAATTCTGGTAACATTCGTGAATTTGTATTCTTCATTTTTAGGGTGGGGAAGACCTTTCTCATTGACAAAATCAAAAGCTCTCTGCCTTATGGTATGAAATTCTGAATTAGAATTCAGACCAGAGAATCTTGTATTTAGACCTTCCAAAACCTTACTTCTTTCTGCAACTTCAGTCATAAATTTGATTTTAGATAGTAGCGTCTACTTCTTCTTTGATCCAATCGTATCCTTTTTCTTCAAGCTCTAAAGCCAATTCTTTTGTTCCTGATTTAACTATACGTCCTTTGTACAATACGTGCACAAAGTCAGGCACTATATAATCTAACAATCGCTGGTAGTGAGTTACCACTATTGTTGCATTATCTTTGTTTTTAAGCTTATTAACACCATTGGCTACTATTTTAAGTGCGTCAATGTCAAGACCTGAATCAGTTTCATCAAGGATAGAAAGCTTTGGTTCCAACATTGCCATTTGGAAAATTTCATTTCTTTTCTTTTCACCACCAGAAAAGCCTTCGTTTAAAGATCTGCTCAACAATGATTGGTCAATCTCGACCAATTGCATTTTCTCTTTCATCAGTTTTAAAAAAGAGACTGCATCCAAAGGGTCAAGGCCTTTATGTCCACGAACTTGATTAAGTGCCGTTTTCATGAAGTTAGTGGTACTTACACCAGGTATCTCAATAGGGTACTGAAAAGCCAGAAAAATACCTTCACGGGCACGCTCTTCAGCTGCCATATCCAGTAAATCCTTACCTTCGAAATCAGCGCTTCCCGCTGTCACTTCGTAATCTTCCCTTCCCGCCAGTACAGAAGCTAAAGTACTTTTACCAGAACCATTAGGCCCCATAATCGCATGTACTTCACCCGCTTTCACTTCAAGGTTAATACCTCTCAAAATCTCCTTATCCTCAATTGAGGCATGTAAGTCTTTTATGCTAAGCATAATTGTTTTTTGTTTTTAGTTTGATGTTTTTTGAGTGTTGCTCTCATTTTTAAATTTCCCGCCTTTCAAATCACTTGAGTTCAAATATTTAATAAGCCCCATGATCAACTTGCCAATATTGTCACAACTCTGACTTAGATTTTGATGAACATCAGCGTTAATATAATTTCTATCTAATGATCGATATAATTGAGATTTTACTTCTGTGCAAGAGCCTTTAGCTATTGTTAAGAATTGCCTAAATTCTTTATTTCCACTTCTGCCAAAACCCTCTGCAATGTTATCCATTATTGACCCAGAGGAACTATTAATCTGATTTTTCAAGGGAAAATCTCTAATTTCTTCATTAGATAACAAATGACCATATATCGATTGGCATAAAAGTCTTGCCTCTTGCCAACTTTTTAAATCCTCAAATTTATCTATTCTTGACATAATGAATAACGATGAACAAAAAACTGAGAACTGTTATCCTACTGATCCTTCTAGAGTAAGCGCTAAAAGTTTTTGAGCTTCTACAGCAAATTCCATAGGTAATTGGTTTAGAACTTCTTTGCAATAACCGTTTACAATTAAAGCAACTGCACTTTCCTCGTCTATACCACGCTGAGTACAATAGAAAATCTGATCTTCACCAATTTTTGAAGTAGTAGCCTCATGTTCAACCTGAGCAGTACTATTCTCAATATCTATGTAAGGAAAAGTATGAGCTCCACATTTATCTCCCATTAGCAAAGAATCACATTGTGAGAAGTTACGGGCACCCGAAGCACGTTTCATTACATGCACCTGACCTCGGTAGCTATTCTGCGAATGTCCTGCGGACACACCTTTCGAAACGATCCTCGATTTAGTGTTTTTACCAATATGAATCATTTTGGTACCTGTATCAGCCTGCTGATAATTGTTGGTAACAGCTACGGAATAAAATTCACCAGTAGAATTGTCTCCTTTAAGAATGCAAGATGGGTACTTCCATGTTACTGCAGACCCGGTTTCAACCTGAGTCCATGAAATTTTAGAATTATCTCCTGCACAGATACCACGCTTAGTCACGAAGTTGTAAATACCACCTTTACCATTCTTATCCCCAGGGTACCAGTTCTGAACGGTAGAATATTTTACTTCAGCATCTTTAGCTGCGTAAATTTCAACTACAGCTGCATGCAATTGATTTTCATCTCTTTGCGGTGCCGTACAACCTTCGAGATAACTTACATATGAAGCATCATCAGCAATAATCAACGTTCTCTCGAACTGACCCGTATTTGCTGCATTTATCCTGAAGTAAGTGGATAATTCCATAGGACATCTTACACCTTTCGGTATATAGCAGAATGACCCGTCAGAAAATACAGCTGAGTTAAGTGCTGCAAAGTAATTGTCACCAGTAGGCACTACAGAACCTAAATATTTTTTAACGAGCTCTGGGTGTTCCTTTACGGCTTCGCTAAATGAGCAGAATATAACACCAAGTTCTCCTAATTTTTCTTTAAAAGTAGTCGCCACAGAAACACTGTCAATGACAGCATCAACGGCCACACCTGTCAATCTTTTTTGCTCTTCAAGGGAAATACCCAGCTTTTTAAATGTCTCCCTCAATTCAGGATCCACCTCGTCAAGGCTGTCAAGGGTAGCCTTCTTTTTGGGTGCCGAATAATAGATTATATCCTGATAATCAACAGCAGGATATTTTACATTCGGCCATGTTGGCTCCTTCATTGATTGCCACTTTTTGAAGGCATCAAGCCTCCATTTAAGCAACCATTCAGGCTCTTCTTTTTTAGCAGAAATGAATCTGACGGTATCCTCGGTCAATCCCTTGGGTGCCTGATCAGACTCTATATCAATACTCCAACCGTGTTCGTACTCTTTGGAGGTGAATTCCTCTAAAATTTGATTGTCTTTACTCATATGAATTATTTAGACTAATTTCAAATTATATTGCAAAGGTACAACAAAATTCACGGAAGGATGTTCCCAATAATCAAATTTTTGGATAGAAATTCCTTATATATTAATAGGTCAAATTTATTTGGTTCTATGTGAGGCTAATATGCCTGTTTATACTCTCCTCTAATGAAATCATTGTATCTGTCCTCACGATTCCATCTACTTTTTGGATTTTATCATGCAGTAAATCCTTAAGGTGTTGTGTGTCTTTGCAGTGGATGCGGGCGAACATACTATAATTACCAGTGGTATAATGAACATTAATTATCTCTGGTATTTCTTTTAGTTGTCTGATCACGTCATCATACAATTCGCTTTTGGCAAGGAATATCCCGATGAAAGCAGTTATGTCATAACCAAGTTTTGTTGGGTCTATTTCAAGGGTAGTTCCTTTAACTATTCCAGCATCCTCTAGCTTTTTCATCCTGACATGTACGGTTCCTCCTGAAACAAACACCTGCTTGGCCACTTCTGTATAGGGCTTTTTAGCGTTTTTCATCAGAATTTCAAGGATTTTGAGGTCCACATTATCAATTTCGAAATTTAGAGGCATATTTTTAAAGTTTAATTATTAATATTTTAATTTAAACATAATAAAATTAAAAATACAATAAATATTAATCAATATCATTGATAAAATTTTAATAAATGAATCGATTTGCTACATTTGAAATATCAAAAACAATGTAGGGTGTTGAAATTGGCAAACAAGCCCTCCTGTCTCGGGGGTGAGGAAATCGGGATAAACGTCATATAATGGGTTGACCACTAGTGTTTCTATGTATGATAGCTAACCACCTCTTGGAGGTTCGAGTCCTTCTCCTACAGCAAATGCGTTTAAGTTTAATAGGTTAAAAAAAAGCGGCTCTTTCGGGTCGCTTTTTTATTTGTTGAGATTCCAGAATAAATCTATCTTTAGCCGTTTAGAAAACGATTGATTTGGCATGGCTGATTTTGCTTGGATAAAAAGGTATCCAAAAGGTATACCTGCGGACATAGAGGAGTTGAAGCACAACTCGTTGGTAGAAATGTTTGAAGAGTGTTTTGAAAAGTATTCCAATCAGGATGCTTTTGAAAACATGGGCAAGGCACTCACTTTTTCCCAGGTGGATGAGTTGTCCCTTAATTTTGCATCCTACTTACAAAATAATTGTAAGCTGAAAAAAGGCGATACTATCGCTATTCAAATGCCTAATTGCTTGCAATACCCTATTGCCTTAATAGGAGCCCTCAGGGCAGGACTAAAAGTGGTGAATACCAATCCACTTTACATGCCCAGGGAAATGGAGCATCAGTTTAAGGATGCAGAGGTCAAGGCCATTGTTATAGTTGAAAACTTTGCTTGTAACCTTGAAAAAATAATCAAAAACACTCGGATAGAGCATGTTATTGTAACAGGTCTTGGAGATTTGTTGGGAGGGTTGAAAGGAACCATTGTCAATTTTGTGGTCAAGTACATCAAAAAAATGGTGCCTAAGTTCAACTTGCCCAACGCAGTAAAATTCAATACCGCTTTAAAGGAAGGAAGTAACGTAAAGCTCACAAAACCAGATATTGGTTTGGAGGATTGTGCATTTCTTCAATATACTGGCGGAACTACAGGGGTGTCTAAAGGAGCCATGCTGTCACATAAAAATGTGTTGTCTCATACAGAGCAGATTATCTGGTGGTTTGATCCTTTGTTAGAGATAGGGAAAACGGAAACCATGGTTACCGCTATTCCATTGTACCACATATTTGCTTTGACGGTCAATGGGGTGTTTATGATGAAAATAGGAGCCAAAAATGTTCTTATCACAAACCCACGTGACATGAAAGCCTTTATTGGTGAATTGAAAAAACAGAAATTCACATTGATGACCGGTGTAAATACGCTTTTTAACGGGCTGCTTAATCAGGAAGATTTTAAAAATGTTGATTTCAGCGGTTTGAAAGCGACAATCGGAGGAGGGATGGCAGTTCAGGACTTTGTGGCTGCTAAGTGGCAGGAAGTAACAGGTACAGCTTTAGTAGAAGGATACGGATTAAGCGAAACTTCTCCTGTATTATCATGTAATCCACTTGACGGAAGCCACAAAAGAGGCACGATAGGCCTGCCAACCCCAAGTACGGAGATGGCCATATTTGATGAGGAAGGTAATCAGCTGGCTCAGGGAGAGGTAGGGGAGATTTGTGCAAGAGGGCCACAAGTAATGACTGGTTATCTGAATAAGGATAACTCACAAGTGTTTTTCCCAGGAAACTGGTTCAGGACTGGTGACATGGGCCTTATGGATGAAGATGGATTCTTCAAAATAGTTGACCGTAAAAAAGATATGATCAATGTTTCTGGCTTTAATGTCTACCCTAACGAGATTGAAAATGTAATTGCCAACCATCCTAAGGTGTTGGAAGTGGCAGCGATAGGAGTTCCTGATCCTAAATCTACAGAAGCGGTTAAGGTTTTTATTGTAAAAAGTGACCAATCTTTAACTGTAGAAGAAGTTGATTCATACTGTGATGAAAACCTTACGGGATACAAAAGACCTAAATATGTAGAGTTCAGGACGGAGCTTCCTAAGTCAAATGTGGGTAAAATTATTCGCAGGGAACTCAGAGAAGAGACCACAGCCTAGTTTCCCTAGAAATTATTTCTAGTTTTGCGGAAATTTCATTCAAAGTGATCAGGGAATACTACAGGCAATATCCTTTTAAAACCATACTTCTAGTAGCATTATTCATTCGTGTTTTGGCTGCTATTTTTTCTGAAGGTTATGGCTTTCATGATGACCATTTTGATGTTACAAGAGTGGCTAATGCATGGGCTAATGGTATTCCTCATTGGCTTGAAAATGGCATTCCACCAAAGCATAGTATGTTTTATGCTGGTTTAAATGCCGGCATCATCTGGGTAGTACAACAGTTTGGGATTGAAGACCCTTACCTCAAAACTATGGCCATGAGATTTGTTCATGCCGCCTACACATTGCTGATTGTCTTTTTTTCTATAAAAATAACACTACTGATTGCTGATGAGAAAAGAGCCAAACTGGTTGGTTGGATTACTGCACTACTCTGGTTTATGCCTTTTATGGGCGTTCGTTTTTTGGTTGAAATGGCCTGTATTCCACCCCTTTTATTTGGTTTTTATTTACTGATAAAGTCGCATAAAGAGGGAAGTGCTACTCTTTCGATTTGGCTGCTTTCAGGCGCCATGTTCGGACTTTCATTTGCTTTCAGGTACCATACCATATTGTTTGCCGGTGGACTTGGGTTAGTGCTTCTTTTTAGAAAAGAATGGCTTGGAAGTGCTCTCTTTACGCTGGGCTATTTACTTGCAGCTTTTTTAACCGTAGGGCTCATCGACCTCATAATCTTCGACTATCCTTTTCATTCAATAGTGGAGTATTTTGGGTATAACAGCAGTCACTCGGGAGAGTTTATTTCAGGTTCTCCATTCAAATTTACACTGACTACATTTGGCTTTTTAATACCACCAGTAAGTGTGTTTTTAATGATTGGGTACGTTAGATCGTACAAAATTGAGCCACTCATGTTTATGGCTGTGCTGGTTTTCTTTGTCTTTCATTCCTCGTTTCCTAATCAGCAAGAGCGATTTATTCTACCCATGTTTCCAATGCTAATAATACTAGGTACTATCGGATGGAAAAAGATCGCAGAAGGACAGTTTCTAACAAAATATAGCATTATTCCATCTGTCTCATGGAAGTTCTTTTGGCTGGTGAATTTTATTGGTGGAGCCTTTATGTGCTTTACTTTTACCAAAAAGGATAGGGTTGATCCCTTACATTACTTGTATGAGCAAAAAGACGCACAATCTGTGATAATAGAAAATGAACGTAGCGTAAAGCAGCCACCTGTATTTTATCTTGGTAATAATTATTCTGATTTTAACGAATGGAATAAAGGAATCCTTGGGTTGACTGATGTTGAGAAGATGGACAAGAACCATTATGTGGTTTATTCATTAAACGCAGATAAATCAGTGGATTCTTTGAAGAATGAAATCCGATCAGCGGGTAAAACACCCAATTATGTGATTTTTCAGGGTGCAAATAATCTGGATGATAGAAAGAAGAGGGTTGAGGCTTTATATGAGAATAAGGCCCTTGTTTTTAAAACTGAGATCGAACCTTCGAGTCTTGATAAAATGCTCCATTTCTTTAATCCAAGGATTCACAGGGACCAGACGGCCACAATATTTAAGTTGGATTAATTGCCGGTTTTCCAGGCAAAACCAAAACCAAAGTCTGTATACTCAACCAGAGAGTTTAGGTTTTTTCCAATAATGAAATCAATCTGTAAATTATTGGTCACGAGATAGGTCATGCCAGCATCTATGCCATGAAGATAATCGGAGCGGCCTGAACCATAGATTTCAACAAAAACACCTAACCTGTTAGCCAGCGGATAACTCAGCGCTGAAGAATAGGCGTTTACGGCATTATTTCCATCTATCCAGTCAAAACCGAAAGAGGAATCCCAGCTAATCTTGCCAAAGACATAACCAAATAAACCTCTGAAACCATAGCTAAACTCGGATAACTGAAATTCCCTTTTACCCAAATCAGGAAAAGTCATATTTACAGCAAGGGAGGTCTTAGGTACGGCACCGAGCCCTTCATATAATGCAAATTTAGGAGAAAGAGTTATTGGACTCAGCCCTGAGATGGTCTCCATATCATTATCTATGGACAAATAGGTTCCTAAAATCCGTAGTTCGACCTTGTCTGAAAGGCCATATTTGATAGAATAATTAGGTATTGTTTTGGACGTTAAATTATTAGTGCCTGCATCAATTTTGCTAGAAAAGTAGCCCAATTCGACCTGAAAAGTGCCTTTGCTGATTAAGCCAATGGCATCAGTCACATTAGGTCGATCTGTAAAAATAGGGTCATCCTGAGCACTTACATTGCCCACTGCAACTAGAAAGAGAAATAGTATTGAGGTTAATTTATGCTGCATTTTGCTTTATATCCACTTCATCTTTATCATCTACAATCAGGCATAGCAATCCTGCTAAAATCATTGACCCTCCACCCAGAACGAGTGCATATATAAATTCACCATTGAAGAATTGAGTTATTAAAAATCCTAAAATACTTGCCGCAACAATTTGAGGTATGACTATGAAGAAGTTGAATATGCCCATATAATACCCCATTTTCTGTGGAGGTAATGATCCAGATAATAGTGCATAAGGCATTGATAAAATACTTGCCCAGGCTATTCCCACACCAACCATTGAAAAGGCCAAAAGTGTGGGGTTACCAATAAAATAAAATGAAATAAGACCTATACCACCACAGCTTAATGCTATCAGGTGGGCTACCCTTCTACTTGTAATTTTAGCTAAAAAGGGAAGTGCCAATGCCGCCAAAGCTGCAACTCCATTATAGCCACTAAAAAGTAATGATACCCAATCAGCACCGTCATTATAGGCTTGACTGGTTGGGTCTGTAGAACCATAAATATGGCTGGTTACACCAGAGACAGTATATATCCACATGGCAAATAATGCAAACCAGGAAAAAAACTGAACAAAGGCCAGTTGAATCATAGTTTTGGGCATATTTTGAAAGTCCCTTACAATTTGCACAAAGCCATTGCGATACTTATCTCTAAACATGAATAAAGATGCAGCCGAGTAGCAAATTCCAAAAACAGCTATGATTCCGCTAAGTACATAAAGTTGGGGTTCGATATTTTTAAAATAAAACCAGAGAGATAATAAGGCCGCAACACCTAACAAAGCCAGGCCTATTTTCAAATAAGTATTAGGAGTGTATTTAATAACCAAAGGTTCCGTACTTTTCTCTTCGTGGATTTCATCATCAGAAGGAGGGTATTCTTTTGTTGTGAAAACAGTCCACATCACGGCAGTTAAGAAGGCAATACCACCGATATAGTATGAATATTTAACTGAATCAGCAATTTCTCCAATGTTTTCAGTTGTGTTGCTCACACCAAACCAATTGGAAAACATCCACGGAAGTGCTGAAGCTATTACGGCACCTATCCCAATAAAAAAGCTTTGAACAGCGAAGCCCTGGGTTCTTTGATCGGGGGGTAACATATCTCCAACAAAAGCCCGAAAAGGCTCCATGCTTATGTTTATGCTTGCATCCATGACCCAAAGCATACCAATTGCTATCCACAAGCTTGGCGAATTAGGCATGATAAATAATGCTATTGTTGCTAATATGGCACCAATAGCAAAGAAAGGGCGTCTGCGTCCCCATTTGGGGTGCCATGTTCTATCACTATAATAACCAATCAGTGGTTGAACCAAAAGCCCTGTTACAGGTGCTGCCAACCAATAAAATGCTAAGTCTTTGGTATCACCACCAAGTGTTTCAAATATTCTACTTGTATTGGCATTTTGCAGTGCAAAACCAAATTGGATCCCTAAAAACCCAAAACTCATATTCCATATTTGCCAGAAACCTAACCTTGGTTTTTCTGAGGAAAGAGAGATGTTATCCATAGTGAATGTATCTAATATTACTGCCTGATTGTTATACAATCGTTAGCATTTTTTGAACTTACGATTTTTTTTATTCTTAACTAATTATTCTAACCAGATATGCAGGCCATTATTTATTAACGCATCATGGCCACGAGCATTACCATTTCAGGATGATGACATCATTGACATACTCCGTTTCAATTGACTTGATCTCTTTAATTTTTAAACCTTCACCAGTTTCGTTTCCAAACGGATCAAAGTTTGAAATTGGCTCTATAAATCTATACTCATGCTTATGAGCTGCTGCATGTTGGCCTTGTAAAGTGAATGAATTATCGTCAAAGGCATGCAGGCAGAATTTTAAATGCTTATATCTTGATTTAGTGCTTCCTTCAATCTCTTCCAGGGTTATTGAATTATTTTCAGGATTGTAAACAATTGTCCTTTTGTGATATTGTCCATTTTCATAGTCATAAGACTCGCCATCATCTTCGTAATAAACAAAGGAATTTTCTTGATGACCGGCATAAACGTGAATCTCCAGAGTATCTCCGAGCCCTTGGGTATTGGTATTTGCCTGAGGCACAACCGGAATTATTGAAGATGATTTTATGAATACAGGTAACTTTTCAATGCCACACTCGATGATCATTTCCTGATTACCTTCAAATTTCTGATCATTAAACATTTCATACCATTCGCCTTCTGGCAAATATACTTTGGTAAGTGTTTTGTCACTTTCCAGAGGCGCAACCATTATGGACGGGCCAAACAAATATTGATTTTGATACAGACCACTATATACATTGTGGTCGAAACTATAATTGATGGCCAAACTTCTTTGTAATGGCATGCCACTGACAGACGCTTCGAAAAACAGCGAGTAGATATATGGCATCAGTTTGTACCTAAGACGAATGAAGTTGGTAGATATTTCTTCTACCTGCTCACCATAAGCCCAGGGTTCCGAATCCCTGCTGTTAATCATTGAATGCCCCCTGAAGAAAGGAGAGAAGGAGCCTATTTGAGCCCATCTGGCAAACAGGTGTTCACTTGCATTGCCTACAAAACCACCGACATCGTACCCGGCAAAAGCTATACCTGCCAGTCCCATGCTGTTGACTAATCTTACACCAAGCATCATGTGTTCATCGCTAGCCACGTTGTCACCTGTCCACACCGCTGCATAACGCTGGATGCCCGAGAAACCGGCTCTAGTAAGGTTAAATGGGCGTTTGTTTTCTAACCCTGCTTTAGTCCCCTCAAATGTTGCCCTGCTCATTTGAAAGCCATATATATTACGACCTTTTCGGGCAGTGTCTTTCTCGCCATCAAAGTCGAATTCTATTAATTCGGGCAGCATCTGGCCCCATGTGGCTATTTCGTTCATATCATTCCAGAATCCGTCAACACCGATCTCCGTATATGACTTTAAATTTTCTTCCCACCAATCTCTTGTGGAAGCTTTGGTGAAATCGGGAAAGTGACACAATCCTGGCCATACAGTTCCACTGTAATTAGTGCCATCAGGATATTTAATAAAAACATCATTTTGCTTACCAGATTCATATGCAGTATAACCATCCTCTATTTTTATTCCAGGGTCACACATAACCACTACATGAAATCCCAATTCTTTGAGGTGTTGTACCAATTCAGCTGGTTTTGAGAACTTTTTATTGTCCCAGGTAAAGATTTTATATTGCTCCATGTAATGGATATCAAGCACAATCACATCAGCAGGAATGTTTTTTTGCCTGAATGTTTTTGCAATTCTTTCAACCTCAACATCAGGGTAATAGCTGTAACGACATTGCTGATAGCCTATGCTCCAGAGTGGAGGAAGGGGAGTTGTACCTGTTAAGTGAGCATATTTCTTAATAATACCTTCTACATTATTATCATGGATGAAGTAGTAGTCCATATCACCGGCATCCACTGAGAAGCTCGAAAATCTGTCATTGGACGCTCCGAAATTTACGAAGGACTTGTGACTGTTGTCAAGGTATATGCCATAAGCCAGATTGTTGTGTAACCCAATGTAAAAAGGAGTAGAGCAATAAAGCGGGTCTTGCTCTGACCCATAGGCAAAGCTATCTGTATTCCAATGTTCATAACCCTGACCTCTTCTGTCCAGCGGACCGGTTTTTTCACCAAGCCCTATAAAGCGCTCACCTTCTTGTAGTTTTTTATATGTGGTTATTTGGTCTCCAATCCTGGATGAGCCAAAAGTGTCATCAGCAGAAATTATCTGTCCACCTGGTTTCTTAAAGGTAAACCTTACTGGCGATTTTGATATTTCAAGCTTGAGGAGAGATGTCTTAACAAGAATTACACTTTCGGTATCTTCAATACTGAACTTGTCTTCAACAGGGTTTGCAATTACACTGTATTTGTTCGTGTCAGTAGTCTCTCCGAAATAAATATGAACTCTGACAATGCCAGCATCATAAACCTTAACTATGAAATTACCATTACTGGTTTTGGAGTGAAGACCATCAGCCTTGATTTTGAAACTTTCAAATGCGCCAAGATCCTGGCTCAACTTATTATTCTTTGTATTATCCATCAGTACTAATTCGGTTCAGAATAGAGAATAATTAATCTCTAAAAACAAACCAAATTAGTGATTACTAAACTGATTGAGTACTATGTGAGTCAAAAAATGACCGCAATCGTTTGAAGTTGAGAATAACACCACCTCCAAAAAGAAGCATTGTTTAAGTAGTCTATTTTTTGATTGTAGAACCCCTTACTATTAGGTTGGTTTTAAGCACTTTAGTCTCAGGTTCTATAACCTCATCATCTTTCGCCTCAATTTGCTTGATAAGTAGTCTGGCAGCTTCCTGTCCCATTTCGAACCCAGGTTGGTTTACAGTGGTCATTGCAGGTTCTGTGAGCGAAGTGAACCTCCAGTTACTAAACCCTACAATTGCAAAATCATTTGGGATATTCAAACCTCTTTCCCTGGCGGCCATCATAGCGCCAAGGGCTACTATGTCATTAATGGCAAAAAGAGCATCTGGAGGATTCTGCAGGGCAAACAATTTGGCGGCAATACTTTTGGCAACCATTTCATCTTCTGAGGTGAAGTCACCCATAACTAGTTCCTCGCGGTAGGGTATACTGTAATGTTCCAGAGCGGCTTTGTATCCAGCAAGCCTGTTTCTACTGATCTCCAAATTAGATGGCCCTGATAAATGGGCTATCCTTTTATTTCCCTGTTGAATGAGATGCTCTGTCGCTTTAAAGGCTCCATCAAAATCGTCAACTATTACTTTACTACAATTAATGGCATCAGTAACTCTATCGAAAAGAACCAGCGGCATCCCTCTTTCATGAATAGTATGAAAATGGTCGTACTTTAATGTTTCCTTAGAAAGGGAGATCAACATTCCATCAACCCTGTTATTAAATAGTGCTTTTGAATCCATAACTTCTCTTTCATAAGACTCATTGGATTGCGATACAATAACACTATAACCTTTATCATACGCTATATCTTCAATACCACTAATAACAGTAGAAAAGAAGAAATGTATTATTTCAGGGATGATTACCCCTATGGTATTGGTTTTACTTTGCCTTAGACTCAGGGCTATAGAGTTGGGAGTATATTTGAGTTTTTCAGCTAACTCGTTCACCGCCTTTTTTGTTGCAGTGCTAATGTCTGGATGGTCTTTTAAAGCTCTTGAAACAGTTGAAGGAGATATTCCCAATTCTCTCGCTATGTCCTTAATTGTTATTTGATTGTTCTTCATTATTTAGTTTACAGAATACGGTAGTAATTAACTGTGCCAAGATAATAAAATCCGCTGTCTATTTAGAGTAAATATTGAAATTGTGCAATAACACAAAATATACTTTGGTATGGTGTTGTAAAATATGAATTTGTGCAATCGGATGCATGTTTCGAAAAAAAATGTTAAATTATAATAAAATCACAAACGTTTGCGTAAACGTTTGCGGTAATTTTTCGGTGAATAAGTGCTTTTATTATTAGGAAATGCAAACGATTTCTTATTATAATTGATACGGTATGTAATTAAAAATCTAATTATTAAACACTTTAAACTTAACTTAAAACATAACCTTATGAAGAAGTTTTTACTAATGTTTATGTTTTTCTTTCTCGCGGCCGCGGGTGTCATGTACGCCCAGGAAATGTCCGTGAGTGGAAAAATAACTGATGGTAGTTCTGGTGATCCAATCCCCGGAGCTAACGTAGTTGAAAAAGGTACTAGTAATGGTACTGTTACGGATATTGACGGTAACTATAAGCTGTCAGTTCAAAACGGAGCAACACTTGTTGTTTCATTTATAGGTTACGCAACTCAAGAGGTAGCTGTTGGATCTAGAGGGGTGGTAGATGTGAGTTTAGCGGTTGATGTAACTGAATTATCAGAAGTTGTCGTTGTGGGTTATGGCTCGCAAGACAAAAAAGAGATTACCAGTTCTGTTGTAGCCCTTAGCGAAAAGGAGTTTAACAAAGGTAACATTAATGATGCTACTCAATTACTTCAGGGAAAAGTGCCTGGATTGAGCGTATATAACAAAGGGGGTAATCCAAATGCCAATTCAACTATTAGGTTAAGAGGTATTTCTACCGTAGGTGCAAATACAGAACCTTTGGTTGTAGTTGACGGTGTTATTGGAGCATCTCTTGATAACGTAGACCCTAATGATATTGAATCTGTGAACGTGCTTAAGGATGGTTCGGCAGCTGCTATTTATGGTAGTAGAGGTTCTTCTGGCGTTATACTTGTAACAACTAAAAGAGGTTCTAGAACTGGCGGTGTATCTGTAAATTACAATGGATACGTTGCAGCTGCTTCAGTTCTAAATCAACAACCTGTCATGGAGCCAGGAGAATATATTGCTGCAGGAGGTAATGATCTAGGCGCTAATACTGACTGGCAGAAGGAGGTAACAAGAACTGCTGTTTCTAACGTACATAATATAGCTGTTTCTGGAGGTAATGAGACTACAACCTTCAGACTTTCTTCAAATTTCAGAAATATTGAAGGAGTTTTGAAAAAGTCTGGATTTGATCAGATTAACACAAGAGCAAGTTTAAATCACAGGGCATTTGATAACCGTTTAACGGTTGATTTCAATATGTCTATGACAAATAGAGAGAGTGATTTTTCGTTTAACGAGGCTCTTAGATATGCAGTGTTATACAACCCAACTGCCCCAATAAGATTTGACAACGGAGAGTATTTTCAGGCAATTTTGTTCGATAACTTTAACCCAGTTGCTATCATAGATCAAAATACAAATACTGGAAAAAGGAAAAATCTTAATTTTAATACTCAAATGAGTTTTGCAATAACAGATGAGTTATCGGTTACGGCTAATTACGGTCAGCAATACACTAATGTATTGAATGGAGAATATTATTCCAGAGCGTCACTTTTTAGAGGATTTAATAGAGGAGGTTTGGCAAGAAGGTATACTTCTGACAACAAATTCACCCTGTTTGAAACATATGCAACATATTCAAAAGGTTTCGATAGAATTAATCTTGACGTATCTGCCGGTTATTCATTCCAGGAAGATGAATTTGAAGATATCTTTATTGAACTAGGTAATTTTCCAAGTGACGAATTAGGTCAATACGCTTTGGAAACTGCAGGTGACAGAATTTCTGGATTGGCGTCAAATGTTAATATTAGCAGCAGTGCTTCTCCTGAAAATCGAATCATTGCATTTTTTGGCCGAGTAAATTTAACCTTTGATAATGCAATATTTTTCAATGCCTCTGTAAGAAGAGAAGGCTCAACGAAATTGGGTGCAGATAACCAATGGGGTGTTTTTCCTGCGTTAGGAGTAGGAGTTGATCTTCAAAACTATCTTCAATTAGGTGGAGTTGATGTATTAAAATTAAGGGTAGGGTATGGTGTTACAGGATCATTGCCGGGACCTTCTGGTTTAGCACAAGATTTATATAACTATAGTTTCCAAGGTGGTGGACAGGTTTCTCTTGTAAGAGATGCTAACCCTGATTTGAAATGGGAAGAAAAGTCAGAAATTAACCTGGGTATTGACTTTGGTTTAGGAGGAAAGCTTACAGGTGCTTTGGACATATATACTAGGGATATTAATGACTTTATTTTGGAAAGAGCAGTGCCTACTGACTTATATCCATCAGGAACACGATTTGAAAACGCTGGTAAATTACAGACTAGAGGTGCTGAGTTGTCTTTAAACTACAACTCAATAGCTATTGGTGAAGTTAGATGGACGCCAGGAGTTGTTTTGAGCACATACTCAACTACTTTGGAAGAGTTTATAATCGATGAGCAAACCAGAGCGAATTTAGGAGCTCCTGGTCAAAACAGCACAAACCTGATTAGAGTGGCTGTTGGAGAAGAGATTGGTCAAATATGGGGACCCGTATTTGAAGGTGTTGAGTCCAATGGCGCACCAAGATTTGCGGATTTAAATGGTGATGGAACAGTAAATTCAGATCAAGGCTTAGCTTTAGACCCTGCTGGTGATTTCCAAGAATTAGGAAACGGTATTCCAGATTTAGAAGTAGGTTGGACTAACCAGGTTACTTATAAAAATTGGGACTTCAATGCCTTTTTTAGAGGTGCCTTTGGTCATAGTTTGGTGAATACATACAGAGCGTTCTATGAGCCTATTGATCCAGGAGCAATTAACTCCTACAATAGAATCAGTACTGATGAAGCTGTGGATGGTTTAACTTCTGCTCAGTTTAGCTCATTATATGTCGAAAAGGCAAATTTCCTGAAACTAGATAACGTTACACTTGGTTATACATTTAATACCTCTAAAGCCAGTAACATTAAAAACTTGAGGGTTTATGCCAACATTCAGAATGCTTTCGTAATAACAAATTATACTGGAATTGATCCTGAGCCAATACTTCAAGATTTTGGTCCAGTTGATAATGGTGGATTCTTGGGTACAACCCCTGACGTATTGTCTCCAGGTATTGACAGAAGAAATAACTATTTCACTGCAAGAACATTCACTTTTGGTGTAAGCCTTGGACTATAATTAATAGAGAAATTTAAAAACTATGAAAAATTTATTTAAAATATTATTCTTAATTCCTCTGAGTCTGCTGGCATTGTCTTGTACAGACTTGGACGAGGAGATAAAGGGAGATTTTACTTCTGATTTTGATCCTGCAAATCCTGGGGTTGGTATTAGAAATAATGTCAATGCTCAAAGTCCTAGCGATGGTCTTTCTGCTGCATTCACTAGATTGTTAAACGGTACTGCCAATCACGGTAGTTATTTTTCAGTTGCTGAGATTTCAACGGATGAGGCGGTTATTACCCAAAAAGGTGGTGACTGGTTTGATGGTGGTATTTGGTTGCAAACCCACCAGCATGACTTCAATCCAGCTCAAGGAGGTATAAATGGTGCATGGGGAGACCTTTATGGTGGTGTTACTCAGTGTAATATACTACTTGATGAAGGTGGACTTGATGCGGCAGGTACTGCTCAGGTTAGAATGCTTAGAGCATATTTTTACTGGAAGTTGATGGATATGTTTGGTAATATTAAGTTGGTAACTACACCAGGTACTGATGTTGCTCAAACTAATAGAGCTGCTGCTTTTAATTTTATTGAATCCGAATTGTTAGCTGCTATTCCTGACCTTACGGCTGGAAGAGCTGATTACGGTAGAGCGAGCCAAGGTGCTGCTTATGCTTTGCTATCAAGACTGTATTTAAATGCTGAGGTTTATACCGGCACTGCCATGTATCAGGAAGCTATTGATGCGGCTGACATGGTAATAAATTCAGGTAACTATTCATTGTCTGCTAGCTATGCAGACGTATTTGCCCCTGACAACGTTGATAATGTTGAGCATATTTTTGTTGCACCATTTGATGAGTCTACAGGTACAGGAATGAATATTGCACAGTTTACGCTGCACTACCCAAGTCAATTAACTTTCAGATTGCAGCAGCAGCCTTGGAATGGTTACTCTACATTGGAGGACTTCTATAATTCTTATGCTGATGGTGATAATAGAAAGGAAAACAACTTTATTGTTGGACCACAAACTGACTTAGACGGTAACCCAATCCTGGATTTGGCTTTTGACAAAGCTGATCCTGATGGTGCTGAAATTAATTACACCCCTGAGATAAATGAGCTATTCCCTAACGGTTCCAGACAAGCTGGAGCTCGTTTTGGTAAGTTCAGTTTCAAAATTGGTCAGGGTCCTGAAATGGATAATGATTATCCGTTATTAAGATTCGGTGAGGTATTGTTGAACAAGGCAGAGGCTCAATGCAGACAAGCAGGTAACTGGAGTGCGGGAGTTGATCTTGTAAATCAGTTAAGAAGTAGAGCCAGTGCTACTCCATTTACAACAATGACAGAAGCTGATTTTCTAGCTGAAAGAGGTAGAGAGTTATTTTTAGAGTCATTAAGAAGAACTGACTTGATCAGATTTGAACAATGGGGAGCTGCTTGGTGGGAGAAGGATGCTCATAGTAATCCTGATTATGACATAATGCCTATTCCAATTGAGCAAATTAATGCATCTGCATCAGAAGCATTTCCATTATCTCAAAATCCTGGATATTAATTCCTAGATTTAGACATTATTAAATTGAAAATGGCGTCCAATTTATTGGACGCCATTTTATTGATATATGAAGTACTACTATAGAGTTGTTTTTTTTATAATTGTTGTTGGTTGTACCGAGAAGGTCGAAAAAGCAGAGTTTTTGTTTTCTGATGTTACTACTCAATCCAATATTGACTTTTCAAATAACCTCACCTTTACAGAGGAACTTAATCCTTATACCTACCGTAATTTCTACAATGGAGGTGGTGTTGCGATTGGCGACATAAATAATGACGGACTTTCCGATATCTACTTTGCAGGTAATCAGGTAGATAATAAACTTTACCTCAATGAGGGTAATTTTAAATTTAAAGATATAACAACTTCAGCCGGTGTGGCCTGCCCTGAGGTTTGGTCTACAGGGGTGACCTTCGTAGACATTAATGCAGATGGCTATCTAGATATATATGTATGTAAATCAGGAGATCCTAATACTCCTAATAGAAGTAACGAACTGTTCATTAACAACGGAGATCTGACTTTTACAGAGAAATCTAAAGAATATGGGTTGGATATTAAAGGACTTTCAGTTCATGCTGCTTTCTTTGATTATGACAAGGATGGGGATTTGGATTGCTATGTATTAACCAACTCAATCAAGTCTGTTGGTAATTATGATTTAATTAAAAACCAAAGGGATATTTCCGATGAACAGGGAGGAGGTAATAAATTTCTAATTAATAATGAAGGTCATTTTGAAGACTATACTCAACAGGCGGGTATCTATAATAGTAATATAGGCTTTGGGTTAGGCATTACCCTGGGTGACTTTAATAATGATGATTGGGTTGATGTATTTATCTCGAATGATTTCTTTGAAAGAGATTATTTATACATTAATAATAAGAGGGGTGGTTTTACCGAATCACTAACAAAATACTTCGAATCTATAAGCATGGGCTCTATGGGTGCGGATGTTGCTGATCTTGATAATGACGGAAGGCCAGAGCTTTTTGTAACTGAGATGCTACCGGACTCGCTAAGCCGTAGAAAAACCAAAGCCATTTATGAAAACTGGGATAAGTATCAGCTCAATGTAAGTAACGGTTATCATAACCAGTTTCCCAGAAATATTTTACAAAAGAACATATCGGATAGTACCTATGTTGAATTGGGTAGATTATCTGATATAGCAGCTACAGAATGGAGCTGGGGAGCATTATTATTCGATATGGACAATGATGGTTTACGTGATATTTTTGTTGCCAATGGTATTTACAAAGACTTATTGGACAGGGATTACTTAACCTATCAGGCGACTAATGAGCGCATTAAAGAAATGATAAAAAACAAAGAGGACGTCATTACCAATCTGGTTGAAACAATGCCCTCTGCTGCTGTTGCAAATTATGCCTATAAAAATGAAGGAAGTTTTAATTTTAAAAATGTAGCTGACCAATGGGGATTTTCTGAACCTACCTTCTCTAATGGAAGCGCTTATGGCGATTTGGATAATGATGGTGATTTAGATTTGGTTTTGAATAATATTAACTCAGTATCCAAGATATATAGAAATAATACTGATTCTATTCAATACAAAAATATTAGCATATCCTTAAGCGGAGATAAACAGAATGTAGGAGCAGTAGGCTCTAAAATAATTGTTTACGCTGGTGGAAGAAGTTTCTTCGCTGATAACTTTGTCACCAGAGGATTCCAAAGCTCTGTAGACAATAAAGTAGTTATTGGCTTAGGTAAGGAAGTCCAGCATATTGATTCACTCATTGTCCAATGGCCAGATGGCAAAACAACAAAGCAATTTAATTTAAAAGTTAACCAACAAATAAAGATTAGCAAGGGTGGTGATGGAGATTATAATTATGTTCCCCCATCCAAAAAGAATGGTCTTTCACTGGTAAAGGTTCAAAACCTGCCTTCATACACCCACAAGGAAAATGGGATGGTGGATTTTAACAGGAATAGATTATTGCCTATGATGTACAGCAATGAAACACCTAAATTATTAATTGGCGATATTGACAATAACGGGTTTAGTGATGTATTAGTGGGCGGTGGTAAGGATCAGGAAAGTGCAATAATCAAGTCTATCAGAAATGAATTTCAGGTTTCAACAATTACTGATAATTCGAAGGCTGAGATTACTGAAGGAGTATTTTTTGATGCAGATTTAGATGGGGATTTAGATCTTTATTACGCTTCAGGAGGTAGGTTTTACCCGTCATCTTCCTCAGTTTTGATGGATAAAATCTTAATTAATGATGGGAAGGGTAATTTCACAGAGTCTCCAAATAAATTGCCTTTTAAATCTTTTATAAGTACAAGCACTGTTGTAGCATTGGATTTTGATAATGATGGAGACAGTGACCTCTTCATTGGTGAAAGGTTTGATCCTTTTTATTATGGGATAGGTGGTAGAGGATTTTTATTCGAAAATGACGGTACAGGGGTGTTTTCTGATGTTACAGATACATATGCTCCTGCTTTGAAGAGTATAGGAATGGTCACAGATGCAGTTGCTGCTGATATCAATGCAGATGGAAAAATGGATCTGATAATTGTGGGTGATTGGCTGCCAGTTACATTTTTGATAAATAAAGGCTCGGGTTTTCAAGTTGAGGAAAAAATTACAGAATCAGAAGGATGGTGGAACACCATTGAGTCGGCAGATTTAAATGCCGATGGAAAACCAGATTTTGTGTTAGGCAACCATGGGTTAAATTCCTTTTTCAAGCCAACTGACCGGATGTATGTCAATGACTTTGACGGTAATGGCTCTGTAGAACAAATATTCTGTACCCAGGTAAATGGCAAGTATTTTCCAATTTTAGATAAAGATGAGTTAATATCCCAACTCCCGATATTAAAGAAGAAGTTGTTGTATTATAAGAATTATGCTTCAATGGGCATGGAGGACTTATTTGGCGAAAAAGATCTGTCTGACGCCACTATATTTGAGGTAAACAAGCTCGAATCAATTATGCTTCTTTCCACAGAAAATGGCTATGAATTGATAGATTTGCCAGAGCAGGCACAATATGCCCCAATTTATGCATTGCATATTGAAGATCTTGACGGAGATGGTGTTTTGGATTTAGTAGCCGGTGGAAATCAATATAAGGTTAAGCCGCAATTTGGTAGGTTCGATGCTTCCAATGGATGGTTTTTCAAAGGAGAAAATAAGAAAGGTTTTAAATTTATGAATGGTGTTTCCCTCAACATCCCTGGGCAGATAAGGGACATTGAGAGTATTGATATAGAAAAGAAAAAATATTTGGTTGTTACAAAATATGGAGAAGCTGTTGAATACTATGAGGTGCATTTTTAGTTTGGTGATCGTGATATTCTTATTTGCGAGCTGCGAATCGGAATACACTAGGTTAGTGAAGCGTGAATTAGAAAAAGAACAGAGGCTAGATTCTGTACTTTTCGACATTAATTTTGGTGACCCTAGGCCACGCTTTTATCAAAGATGCCTTGAATTAAACAGGCAGCAGTTAGTAACACAGGGCCCTAGTAATTCCTCTGTTCAGTATGTATTTCAAGATTCTTTGTTTCATTCTAAACCTACCCCGGTCAGGATCCTGTTTTATCCAGACTTTGATGATGAAGATAAATTGACAGCAATGAACATTGAGTTTAGTTACATGGCATGGGCGCCATGGAATAGGGAATTGCAGTCTGACTACCTTGAGCCAAAGGTTGTTAAAATGATAGAAACTTGGTACAAGGGTAATGAGTTTATCGAAACAGAAGTTAGAGGAGAGAAGCTTAAGGTTAAGGTAGATGCCAATAGGCGCATTTTAATATATATCAAGGATACACAATCAGTGGTAGTGAAGGTTCAGGACTTACTTCATCCACAATTCAAACATTCTATTAGTTCGTAATGATGAGATTTTCAAAGTTATTCTTTATTCTGGTTATAGGTTTTGCAAGCTGTAAAACTGATGATCAAGATCAAGTGCAGGAGAAATTATTTAGTTTATTAGATTCAACTCAAACGGGAATTAGCTTCGCTAATAATCTTGAGTTTGATGAAAAGTTCAATGTCTACACTTACCGCAATTTTTATAACGGTGGAGGTGTAGCCATAGGTGATATTAATAATGACGGGTTAGTTGATCTATACCTAACTGCGAATCAAAAAAAGAATAGACTTTACTTAAATAAAGGAGATTTTAAATTTGAGGATATCACGGAGACTGCGGGTGTAGGTGGAGAAATGGGCTGGTCAACAGGGGTTTCGATGGCAGATGTTAACGGTGATGGTTGGCTTGATATCTATGTTTGTAATTCTGGGGATATAGAAGGTGATAAGAAGCAGAATGAACTTTTTATCAATAATCAGGATAATACTTTTACTGAAAGTGCGAGAGAATATCATTTGGATGATAAGGGCTTTAGTACTCACGCCTCATTTTTTGATTATGATAAAGATGGAGATCTTGATGTTTACTTATTAAATAACTCCTACCAAGCCATAGGAAGCTTTAACTTGGAAAGGAATGAAAGAGGAGTGCGAGACTCTTTAGGTGGTGACAAGCTACTTAGATACAATGGAAAGTTCTTTGAAGATGTTAGCGAAGAGGCGGGAATATATGGAAGCATTATAGGCTTTGGACTTGGAGTAACCATAGGTGACCTTAATAAAGATGGATGGGAAGATATTTATGTTTCCAATGACTTCTTTGAAAGGGATTACCTTTACTATAATAATCAGGATGGCACATTTTCAGAACAATTGACTAACTCAATGAACTCCATAAGCGGTGCATCTATGGGTGCGGATATGGCTGATATCAACAATGATGGGTACCCGGACATATTTGTTACGGAAATGCTTCCGGATGAATATAAACGCCTAAAGTCGGTGACGACTTTTGAGAATTTTGATAAGTACAGCTATAATGTTAAAAATGGCTATTATCATCAATTCACGCGTAATACTTTTCAACTTAACAATGCTAATAAGACCTTCAGCGAGATAGGTCGATTGTCAGGCGTAGAGGCTTCTGATTGGAGTTGGGGAGCGTTGATTTTTGATGTTGACAATGATGGCTATAAGGATATTTTCGTGGCCAACGGCATTTATCAAGATCTAACAGATCAAGACTATCTTAATTATATTTCCAATGAAGAGATAGCTAAGTCGGTTATTCAAAATAATAAGGTAAACTATAAAAAGTTAATAGAAATTATTCCTTCAAACCCTATTAGCAATAAGGCTTTTAAGAATAATGGTAACTTAAGTTTTGAAGACAAAACTGAAGCATTAGGATTAGATCAGAGCTCTTTTTCAAATGGATCTGCATATGGCGATTTTGATAATGATGGCGACCTCGATTTAGTGGTAAATAACGTGAATATGCAGGCATTCATTTACAGGAACAATGCCAGACAACAAAGTAAAGATTCTGCGAACTACATCAGATTTGAATTTAAAGGAAAGGAGCCTAACACATTTGCTGTTGGAGCACAGGTAACTGTTTATCAGGGCAACCAAATCTTTTATATCGAACAACAACCAACCCGGGGATTTCAAAGCTCAATGGATTACAGGCCACTTGTAGGTTTGCCAAATGGTGAGAAAGTGAAAATCGAAATTATTTGGCCTTCTCAAAAAGTATCTTACCTGGAAAATGTAGTTCCCAACCAAACTATTTTATTGGATGAAAATAATATTAATCAGAGTGACCAATCTATTCTGGAAGCTAAAAGACCATCTAATATTTTCGAACCTCAGTCCTTAAACATTTCGCATCATGAAAATAAGTTTGTCGAGTTCAATCGTGATAGACTAAAGTATCACATGAGCAGCACAGAAGGACCAAAGGTGGCTGTGGCAGATATTAATAGTGATGGGCTTGATGATTTTTATATCGGTGGGTCAAAAGGGTTTTCAGGGCAACTCATATTAACCACTGAAAACGGTTTTATAGTTGACTCTTTAAGCTTTGCTGGTGAACGGGAATCAGAAGATCAGGGCTCCACCTTCTTTGATGCTGATGGAGATGGAGACCTGGATTTATATGTATGTACTGGAGGTTCAGAATTTTCAGCGGTATCAGAGCCGTTAAAGGATAAATTGTATTTTAATACAAACGGGAAATTTGAACTCTCAAAGCAGGTGCTTCCGGCAGCTGATAAATATAAGGTGACTTCAGTGGTTAAGCCTTTTGACTATGACAATGATGGGGATATCGATCTTTTTGTTGGTGAAAGGTTTATTCCTTTCCAGAATGGATTCCCATCCAGCGGCTACATATTACAAAATGATGGTAAGGGAAACTTTAGTAATGTTACAGATACAATAGCTCCTGGTCTTAAAGAAATAGGTATGATTACCGATGCCAGCACTTCTGATATTGATAATGACGGAGATAATGATTTAGTCATTGTGGGTGAGTATTTAGGTATTAGAACATTTACTAATACCAATGGTAAGTTCGAAGAATTGGAAACATCACTAACTTCAATGAAAGGGTGGTGGAATACAATTGAGGCTGTGGATATTGATAATGATGGCGATGAGGATTTTATTTTGGGCAACCATGGTTTAAATAGCCGCTTTAAAACATCAAAGGAAAAGCCATTGTACCTTGTTGTTGACGATTATGATAAGAATGGATTTTCTGATCCAATATTGGCCTGGAGTAATGAGAAGGGAGATTTATATCCATTTGCCCTTAGACATAATCTCGCAGAGCAGTTGAAGTTTGTGTTGAAGAAATACCCTGATTATAAATCATTTAAGGATGCCACTCTTCAGCAAATTTTAGGCGAAGAAATGTTTAAAAAGGCCTTAAAAATCGAAGTGAATAGCCTTAAATCAATTGTTGCTATCAATGAGGGTAATGGGAAATTCTCATACATGGATTTGCCACTGGAAGCTCAGTTGAGTCCTATTTACGCCATTAAAGCCTTTGATTTTGATAAGGATGGCGATATGGATATTGTTTTAGGGGGCAACTTATATGCTGCTAAACCAGAAGTGGGCAGATATGATGCTAGTTATGGTTTATATCTGGAGAATCTTGGCGGAAACAAGTTTAAGACCTACGAAGGAAATCGAGGCTTCATCACAGATGGTGAAGTCCGGGATATTTTTGTTATAGGTAACAGGCTAATAATTGCAAGAAATAATAATGCTTTTCTTCAATTTGGATTTTAAATGAAGAAATACCTTCTATTTTTATTACTACTTGTATCCGGGTGTATTGAACAAACGGAAGTTCCTTCTGACAAACTGTTCGATTTACTTGGGAGCAATGTCACAGGTATCGACTTTGTGAATACTGTCGAAACCAGTGAGGAACTGAATATCATTGAATACCTATACTTTTATAATGGCGCAGGTGTGGCCATTGGAGACATAAATAATGATAACCTTCCGGACATTTACTTTACTTCTAATTTGGGTGAAAACAAGCTTTATTTAAATGAGGGGGATTTTAAGTTCAAGGACATCACAGAACAAGCCGGTGTTGGAGGCAAAACAAGCTGGTCCAATGGGGTTACTATGGCTGATGTAAATGCTGATGGTCTGTTGGATATATATGTAAGTAATGTTGGGGATTATAAAAACCTGAAAGGCGCCAACGAGCTTTTTATTAATAAAGGGAATTTAGTTTTCGAAGAACAGGCTGTAGAATATGGCTTGAATTTCACCGGTTTTGGGACACATGCCGTTTTCTTTGATTATGATGGTGATACTGATTTGGATGTGTATTTGCTAAACCATTCTGTTCATTCTGTGGGTAATTATGGGAGGTCAAATCTTAGAGAAGAGGTAAGTGCTAAATCTGGTGACAAACTTATGCAAAGCCAGGTGGCTCAAGGCAACCAGCGGTTTTTAGATGTTACTGAGCAGGCGGGTATATATAGTAGTAAGATTGGATATGGTTTAGGTGTTGGGGTATCTGATCTAAATGAGGATGGTCATCCTGACATTTATGTGAGTAATGATTTTCATGAAAATGACTACTTGTATTTCAATAATGGTGATGGAACATTTACCGAGTCGCTTTATGATGTAATGGGGCACAGCAGTAGATACTCAATGGGTAATGACATTGGCGATGTAAATGGTGACGGACTATATGATATTATATCTACAGACATGCTACCTAAAGATCCAACTATTTTGATGAAATCGGGAGGTGAGGATAAGCTAGAGGTGTATGACATAAAACTTGATTTCGGGTATGGGCATCAATTGGCCAGAAACACCCTTCAGTTGAACACTGGAAATGGTAATTTCTCAGATATAGCACTGTATGCCGGTATTTTTGCCACCGATTGGAGCTGGTCGCCACTTATTGCGGATTTTGATAATGATGGTTTTAATGATATTCATATCTCAAATGGAATATTCAAACGTCCCAATGATATGGACTATATTCAATATATCTCCAATTTGGCTAATCTACGATACAATGAGACCAATGAGGATAGCGTAAACAGGGAAATGATCAAAAGAATGCCTACGCTGAAGATTCCTAATGAAACATTTAGCTATAAAGGTGATTTGTCATGGGATAATGTAGGAGCAAGTTGGGGTCTTGATCAACCGTCTTATTCAAATGGGTCGGCCTATGGTGATTTAGATGGCGATGGTGATTTGGATTTGGTTATTAACAATGTTAATCAAGAGGCCTTTGTCTACCGGAATAATAGTGAGAGAGATTCCTTGAAACATTTTATAAAGTTCGATTTTGAAGGAAAGAACCAAAATACCTTTGCACTTGGAACGAGCATAAAATTGAAAACTGACGGCAGAATTATTCAGCGTTATTTAACAACTACACATGGATTTCAGTCTTCCGGTGAGCCCAACATGACACTTGGACTGGGCAATAGTACAATTGTAGATACTGTTGAAATTCATTGGGCATCAGGAAAAAAACAATTGATGACCAATCTAAAAGCTGATCAAAGGATAACCTTAGCTGAACCTGAAGTTGGAATTGAATTAGGAGAGAGTAACCGGCCTCCTTTGTTTCAAATAGCCGATGATTTGGTATTGTTCAAACACGAAGAGAACATAAAATATAAAGATCATAATTTTGAATATTTATTGCCTTATCGATTATCTACGGAGGGACCAGCTTTAGCCGTTGGTGATATAAATGGTGATAACCTTGATGATGTATTCATAGGAGGAGGTGCAGGACAAGAGGCATCTATCTTCATTCAAAGTGAAAATGGTGAGTTTCTTAATGTTGCTCAAGTTGCATTTGCAAAAGATGCTGCTTTTGAAGATTCTAAGGCTGAGTTTGTTGATGTGGATAATGATAACGATCTGGATTTAGTAGTTCTTAGTGCTGGATATCAGTTTACGGACGGTCATCCTTTGCTGGAAGACAGACTTTATATTAACAATAATTCCATTTTCACACGAGCGGAGAATTTTTCAAGTACAAGACTTAATTCATCCGCAATTGCTATTAGTGATTTTGACAGTGATGGTGATGAAGATTTGTTTATAGGGTATTTAAATGGGGTTGGACAATATGGAATAGGGACGTCAGGAACATTATTGATAAATCAGGGGGATGGAACTTTTAAAGATGAGACCAGTAGCACTGCGCCTGTTGCATCTAAATTTGGGTTAGTTAAATCGGCTGTCTGGACAGACTATGATAATGATGGTGACGTTGATTTGGTAGTAGCCGGACATTGGATGCCCATCACCATTTTGGTGAATGAAGCTAATAAGCTCGTAAAGAAAGAAGTAATTCCTAATTCTAGTGGATTTTGGAATGTTATAGATGCTGCAGATATCGATAATGATGGAGATCAAGACTTGGTTGGAGGAAATATTGGTTTGAATAATAAATTTAGAGCAAGTATTTCAGAGCCACTAAAACTATATATTAATGATTTTGATAATAATGGGAGAACTGATCCTATAATAATGCAAAGCCAGGAAGGTAGGTATATACCACTTTTCACCAAAGACGAAATAGAAAAGCAAGTGGTTATGATCAAAAAAAGATATGGTTCTTATAAAGATTATGCCATGCAGGTAAATGGAATAGAAAGCTTGTTTGATCAGGAAAGTATTGATGTTTCTGAAAAAAAGGAAATTCAGGAGTTAAGGTCAATGGTTTTTATTAACGATCAAGGCAGCTTTTCAGCCAACCCGTTGCCTCAAGAAATGCAATTTTCATCTATTAATAGTTTCCTTTTGCATGATCTTAACAATGATAAGTTGGTTGATATTACTGCAACAGGTAATTTTGATCAAATGCATGTAAATTTGGGCAGACTTGATGGTAGCTATGGAGGTGTTGCTTTAAACAAAGGAACATTAGGGTTTCAATATTTGCCTAATCCAAATTCAGGTTTGAATATCACAGGGCAAGTGAATGCCAGCGAAATACTAAAAGTCAATGGCAATACCTACTATTTGTTTGCCCTCAACAATGGAAGGGTGAAAACTTACAGATTATCTAATTGATAGAATTTTAAATATTTAAAGACGAGGAAGAAGTGATGTTTAATAAAATAAAATCTAAATCTATTGGAGTATTACTTGTACTTCTAATTTTGGTTTCTGCATGTAACCAGGAAAAACAACCTATCAAAGTCGATGCAAATAAAATGCATGAAACGATGCAGCATCTAACCGATGTTATTGTGCATGATATCTTTTCCCCGCCAGTTGCCAGTCGTATCTATACCTACCCGAGCGTGGGTGCTTACGAGATTTTAGCAGCTAAGGACTCTTCATATAAGTCGCTTGCTGGTCAGCTCAACGGGCTTACACCTATACCTCCGGTTCCGGATAATGTCAATCATGAAATAGCAGCAATTCAGACAATGTTGCTACTGGGTAAAACTTTGATCTTCTCTGAAGATAAAATGGATGAATTCATCAATGAGTGGCATGCCGAATTAGAAGCTCAGGGATGGTCAGGAGAAGGCAAGGAAGCTACACTGGCATATGCTGATGCAGTTAAAAAACACATATTGGACTGGGCTGATAAGGATAACTATAAACAAACCAGAACTTTTGAAAAGTTTACTGTTAAAGAAGACGTTTCAAGATGGCAGCCAACGCCCCCAGCTTATATTGAAGCGATCGAGCCGCATTGGAGCAAGATTCGAACTTTCGTCATTGATTCTGCATCCCAGTTTACCCCTGAGCCTCCCACAGAGTTTAGCATAGATGAAAATAGCCAGTTTTTCAAAGAGGTAAAACAAGTGTATGATGTAAAACAAAGTTTAACACCAGAACAATCTGAAATAGCTAGTTTTTGGGATTGTAATCCATATGTAATGAATGTTCATGGGCACGTGATGTTTGCCACTAAAAAGGTGACTCCAGGTGGTCACTGGATCGGGATTGTTAAAACAGTGTGTAAACAAACAGATGCCAGCCTTATGAAAAGTGCCAGTGCTTACGTATTGACTTCATTGGCTTTGGTTGATGGTTTTATAAGCTGCTGGGATGAAAAATACCGAAGCAATTTAATCCGGCCAGAAACGGTAATTAATAAATATATAGATGAAGAGTGGACGCCACTTTTGCAAACACCTCCATTTCCAGAATATACAAGTGGGCATAGTGTGATTTCAGGTGCTGCAGGTGTAGCACTCACCTCAATTTTTGGTGAGCCTTTTCATTTTGTTGATTCTACAGAAGTGAAATACGGCCTTACTGCCAGGGAGTTTAACTCATTTAAAGAAGCTTCTGACGAAGCAGCTATTAGTAGGCTTTATGGTGGGATACACTATATGCCAGCCATTGAAAACGGGGTTACTCAAGGTCGTAGCTTAGGTAAGTTCATTGTCGATAATGTCAAGTTAAAAGAAGAAGAATGAGAAAATTAGGGGTGTTTTGCCTGCTTCTTTTATTTGCTGCTTGTCAGGAAGTAAAAGAAACATCAGTAGTTTCAATAAATGACTTTTATCAGTCAGAGTTATTCAAAGAAGTACAACTAACCAATGTATTTCCTGATGGCAAAACATTCGTAGATTGTTCTCCAAACAAACCTTATGGAGAAATAATAGCCTCCTATGAGCAAGAAAAGGTAAAGGAAGGATTTAACCTTTCTGAGTTTGTAAAAGCTAATTTTGACATGCCTTATCAGCCAAAGACTGATTTTGTGTCTGATACTTCAAAGTCTATGGTGAGTCATATTAACTCACTTTGGCCGGTACTCACGAGGCAACCAGATGAAGTTGTGGAGGGGAATTCATTAATGCCATTATCAAATTCATATATTGTTCCTGGGGGGCGATTTAGAGAAATTTATTATTGGGATAGCTATTTTACGATTGAAGGCTTAATGGATGCAGGTTTAGATTCTATGGCTGTCAATATGCTGGATAATTTCTCTCATCTTATAGACTCCATTGGATTTATACCAAACGGTAACAGGGCTTACTATAATGGCAGGTCGCAACCCCCATTTTACTCTGTAATATTAGCCAGGCTTTATTCTGAGAATAGGGATAAGTACCTGTCATATTTGCCACAATTGGTAAAGGAATATGAATTCTGGATGAATGGTGAAGCAGATGTAGCCAATGGAAGTGCCTTTAGTAGAGTTGTTAAACTTGAGGACGGAACTATATTCAATAGGTATTATGATAACAATGATGGGCCACGCCCAGAGTCCTACAAAGAAGACTATGAACTTGTGCATGAAAATGGCCTTGAAGCGGAAGCAACATACAAGCACCTACGGGCTGGTGCCGAGTCAGGTTGGGATTTTAGCAGTAGGTGGTTTGCCGATGGTAAGAACATTAAGACAATTCAAACCACCAATATTATTCCAGTTGATTTAAATTCTTTAATGTATCATCTGGAGTTGAAAATAGCTCAAGGTTACAACTGGAATGAACAACTTGATAGCGCAGATTATTACCTTGAAAGGGCCGCAAATAGAAAGGAAGCTATTAATAAATACCTTTGGGATGAAGAAATTGGTTTTTTTATTGACTATAATTTCATTGACAAAAAGGCAACAGGCGTACTTTCCCTCGCTGCAGCTTACCCTTTGTTTTTTAGCATAGCGTCCAAGAAGCAGGCTAAGAGAACCTCACAGAGGCTGACCGAAGATTTCTTAAAGGAGGGAGGCTTTGTGACAACACTTAATAATACTGGCCAGCAATGGGATTATCCAAATGGTTGGGCACCACTTCAGTGGATCACTGTAAATGGCATGTTTAACTATGAATACAATAAAGAAGGCCTTGATGCCATGAAAAAATGGCTGAACAGAAATCAGCAGGTTTATAAATCGACCGGTAAGATGATGGAGAAGTATAATGTTGTTGACACTGACCTGCTAGCAGGTGGGGGTGAATATCCATTGCAGGATGGTTTTGGGTGGAGCAACGGAGTAGCTTTATCGTTCCAATCAATTCTTGAAAGGCAGAAAATTGTAATGCCTGAGTTAGCTCAATAGCAATCGTTTACAAGTACTTGTGATTGCCCTTTACTTTCTATGAAAATGAAGGTATAATGCGTATTATTATTGGTGCATTTTAAGGCACGGATAATTTAATTAACAATCATTAATACCATTTAATCTGTTGTACATATGTCAATTTATCTGGGTGAGTTTTTAGGCACAATGATCCTTATGCTATTTGGGTCTGGAGTGGTTGCATCTATTTTGTTGAAAGAGTCAAAAGCCTATGATGCCGGCTGGCTTGTAGTAGTGTTGGCATGGGGGTTGGCAGTTACATTAGCTATTTATGCTGTTGGCGGAATAAGTGGAGCACATATCAACCCTGCCGTAACGCTGGGTTTGGCATTTGTCGGTGATTTTGAATGGTACAAAGTTCCCGGATATATTGTAGCTCAGGTGTTAGGCGCAGCAGTAGGGTCTTCTCTTGTTTGGATACACTACCTGCCACACTGGTCTAAAACTGCAGATCAGGGTGCTAAACTGGCCGTTTTCTGTACAAGCCCCGCTATAAGGTCATATCCTTCCAACTTTATAAGTGAAATGCTTGGCACCACTGCCTTAACAATGTCCTTATCATATATCGGTGCTAACAATTTTACTGAAGGTCTCAATCCCTTAGTAGTAGGAGCGCTAATAGTAGCAATAGGGCTTGGCTTAGGAGCAACCACTGGGTTTGCAATAAACCCTGCCCGTGACTTTGGGCCGAGGTTAGCTCATTTCTTGTTGCCAATAGCGGGTAAAGGAGGCTCTGATTGGGCCTATTCATGGGTGCCAGTATTCGGGCCTATTTTAGGGGGAATATTGGGTGCTGTATTATATAAGTGCCTGTTCTTAAATGAATTTTCAATTGGCTATGGTATAGTAATCGCACTTTGTGTGGTTGCAGTAATTATTGCTATAGTAAAAAACAAAACTTCTAATGAGTAAATATATTATAGCCATAGATCAGGGCACTACCAGTTCAAGGGCCGTTTTGTTTGATTCAAATGCAAAAATGGTGGCTATGGAGCAGCAAGAGTTTAAACAATACTTTCCAAAATCCGGATGGGTAGAGCATGACCCAGAAGAGATATGGTCTTCACAAAGCAAAGTTTTGACAGATCTTATTGAAAATAATCATATCAATGCCACAGACATAGCAGCAATTGGTATTACCAATCAGCGAGAGACGACAATTGTTTGGGATAAAAACTCTGGAAAGGCAGTATACAAAGCAATAGTTTGGCAAGACAAGCGAACATCAGCATTCTGTGATAAACTGAAAGAAGAGGGCTATGAGTCATACGTTTCTGACAATACCGGACTAGTGTTGGACTCTTACTTCTCTGGTACTAAAGTCAATTGGATTTTAAATAATGTAGATGGCGCAAAGGAAAATGCAGCTAATGGAGATCTGAAGTTTGGTACCGTAGATTCCTGGCTGGTGTGGAAGTTGACCAATGGCAAGCAGCATGTTACAGACTGTACAAACGCCAGTAGAACTTTAATGTATAACATCAAGTCTCTGGAATGGGATGAAAAGCTTTTGGAGATGCTTTATGTTCCTGCTTCGATGCTGCCGGAAGTAAAACAATCAGCTGACCATTTTGGAGATTGGGAATACAAGGGAGTGAAAATTCCAATTCATGGTATCGCTGGCGATCAGCAGGCAGCATTATTCGGCCAGACTTGCCTGGACCCAGGTATGGCGAAAAACACCTACGGCACGGGATGTTTTATGTTGATGAATACAGGCAATGAAGTTTGTAAATCCGAAAACGGATTATTGAGCACTATAGCCTATGGTATTGATGGAGAAATAATATATGCACTCGAAGGGAGTGTTTTTATAGCTGGCGCAGTGGTTCAATGGCTTCGCGATGGACTGGGCATCATAGGGTCTGCTGGAGAAACCGAAGCCATGGCTGAAAGTGTGGCTGATAACGATGATGTTATTATGGTGCCAGCCTTTACAGGTCTTGGTGCACCTTATTGGGATCAATATTCACGTGGTGCCATCTTCGGGTTAACCAGGGATACCAAACCCGCACATTTGGCGAAAGCCGCTATAGAGTCGATGGCATACCAAACCAAAGATATATTGGATGCTATGCAAAAGGATAGTGGCATAACCCTGGAAGAACTGAAAGTTGATGGCGGAGCAGTTACCAATAACTATTTAATGCAGTTTCAGGCTGATTTGTTAGGTGTAGGTGTTGTCAGGCCTGCTTTTACAGAATCTACGGCATTAGGTGCGGCCCTTTTGGCAGGCTATGGCGTTAAATTATTTGATAAAACTAAACTTCAATCCATTCAGGATGTTGATAAAGTATATCAGCCAAATTGGTCTGAAGAAAAAAGGAAGAACAGATATGCCCAATGGCAGAATGCTGTAAAACGAACACTTAACTGGCTAGATAAAGAATAATGAATTTATTCGATGCACGAAATAGAAAAGTACTAATTAATCATTTAACATCTGACAAATATGACCTCATCATTATTGGTGGGGGTATTACTGGGGCGGGTATTGCCTTAGACGCTGTGTCCAGAGGATTAAAAGTAGCCTTAGTTGAAAAAAGTGATTTTGCTTCGGGCACCAGCAGTAAATCAACTAAACTCATACACGGGGGCTTAAGGTACTTGAAGCAATTTGAAATAGCATTGGTGCGCGAAGTTGGGCATGAGCGGGCAATTGTACATCGTTTAGCTCCTCATCTGGTTAAATCCGAAAGGATGCTGCTTCCTTTGATTAAAGATGGTACATACGGCAAAATCATGACCTCCGTGGGGTTGATGGTTTATGATGTCCTTGCTGGTGTCGAGAAAGTGGATCAGCGTAAAATGCTTACTAAAGAGGAGACAATGGAGAAGGAGCCATTGCTTCATGATGAGCTAATTGAAGGTGGAGGTATTTATGCTGAGTATCGAACGGATGATGCCAGACTTACAATTGAAGTGCTTAAAACGGCCGTACAGAGAGGTGCTCATATCATAAACTACGTTGAGGCGACTGATTTTATTTATGATGAAGAAGGAAAGGTAAAAGGCATCGATTGTATTGATCATCTTACAAACCAGGCATTTGAATGCAATGCCTCCTTTACTATTAGTGCAGCTGGTCCATGGGTAGATAAACTAAGAGCGAAGAATAAGTCCTTGTTTGGAAAAAAACTTCATCCTACCAAAGGGGTGCATATTGTACTGCCTCATGAGAAATTTCCAGTGAAGCAATCTGTCTATTTCGATGTGCCTGACGGCAGGATGATTTTTGCTATCCCCAGAGATCGTGTTACCTATATTGGCACCACAGACACAGACTATTTTGGTGACTTAGATGATGTGCGTACTGAAAAGAAGGACGTTCAGTATTTAATTGATGGGGTCAAACATATCTTTCCTGATGTTGAGTTGAAAATTGAAGATGTAGAATCCAGCTGGGCTGGTCTTAGACCTTTGATTGAAGAAGAAGGCAAGTCAGCATCGCAGTTATCCAGGAAGGATGAGATTTTTGAGTCACAAAGTGGCTTACTGTCTATTGCAGGAGGTAAGCTGACGGGTTACAGGAAAATGGCGGAGAGGATAATCGATAAGCTTAGTAAAAGACTCTCTGAGAAAGACCATCGTATTATTGGCCCATGTATAACGGAAAGCCTTGTACTTACAGGAGGTGTTTTTAAAAACGCCAAAGAAGTGAGAACATATGAATCCTCGATTAAGGAAAAGGTAGTTGCCAAGGGGCTTGATCCATATTATGCTGAATATTTGGTGGGTAATTATGGAAAGCAAACGGATGAAATACTGACAATTGCAGATTCAATTGCTGAAAAAGATGCTGAAGTAGACCTGGCACTTGCGGAGTTGCAATGGGCCATTGAAAATGAATCCGTTCACTCTGTGCTGGACTTTTTTGAAAGAAGGACAGGCAGGTTATTTTTTAATATTAATACCATAGGAAAGTTGAAGGAGCCTGTTTTGAATCATCTATATAAAACCTTTAGTTGGGATGAATCCAGGATAATGCAGGAGAAACAATGGTTAGACAAGGAATTGGAAGTGGCTAGTGAATTCACGTAATTAGGCATCACTTAAAGTATACAGTTTATGAGCACAGAAAATTATCTATGGGGTATTGACCTTGGAGGAACGAAGATTGAAGGGGTTATTATAGATCGAAATG
The DNA here is from genome assembly GCF_040218215.1 of Fulvivirga sp. Classification (NCBI taxonomy): domain Bacteria; kingdom Pseudomonadati; phylum Bacteroidota; class Cytophagia; order Cytophagales; family Fulvivirgaceae; genus Fulvivirga; species Fulvivirga sp. Next base: position 115,234 of record NZ_JAVJQL010000014.1, on the reverse strand, counting down.
ATTTCAATAAAATAATCTTCAGAAATAGGATTGATACCGAAGGTGATAAAGGTTATGACCATGTGCTTTCAAGAATAAAGGTGCTTGTTGACTTGATGGAAAAGGAAACAGGTGCGCAGTGCGAAGTATTAGGCATTGGCACACCTGGTGCTATTGATCCTCACACAGGGCTGCTTAAGAATAGTAACTCAACCAGCCTTAATCATAAACCTTTTTTAGAGGACTTGATCAATATACTAGAGAAGGAAGTAGTCATTGCCAATGACGCTAATTGCTTTGCCCTGGCTGAAGCCAAACTAGGTAGCGTTCTGGAAATAGCGCCAAATGCCGAAGTTGTTTTTGGTGTTATTATGGGTACAGGTGTTGGAGGCGGTATAGTGGTGAATGGTAAAGTTGTTAAAGGTTTTCAAGGCATCGCTGGCGAGTGGGGGCATAATTTTTTAGATGCTTCGGGTGGGCCGTGTTATTGTGGTAAATCTGGTTGCGTAGAAACTATACTTTCAGGACCATCCCTTGAGCGATTTTATGAGTCGGTAAGTGGGTCTAGGAAGAAACTTAAAAATATCGTGGCAGACCTTTCTACTGATAAATATGCTAAGGAAACAATGGATCGGTTACATCATTTTTTTGGGTTGGGCATATCCACAATCATTAACATGCTAGATCCGGAGGTGATAGTTATTGGTGGTGGCGTAGGCAATATTTTAAGTATTTACTCGGACGGAGTGGAAAAGGCCAAAGAGTTTACTTTTAATACACGTTTTGATACTCACATCGTTGCTCCTAAACTTGGTGACAGTGCGGGCGTATTTGGCGCGGCACTTCTTACACTTTAGATATATTTATGGTCTTAAAAAACTCATCTTTCCATAGCGCAAGGAGTTAAGCATTTTTTGCTTTTTCAATCTCTCAACTATTGCGTAAAAATATGCGCAATATCAATGAAAAATATTTTCATTCATTGAATTCATTTCAATCGATTGCGCCAATAGAATTGCCATTTTTACTTGAAATTCAGTACAAATTCATGGTTATTGCATTGTTATCTTCATTAATTTTAGCAAAAAAATAACCTTGACTTAATGAGTAAAGAGATTAATAATATTGCAGTTTTTACCTCTGGAGGAGACGCTCCCGGAATGAATGCGGCAATTAGAGCAGTGGTAAGAACAAGCATTTTTTACAATAAGAAGATATTTGGTATTTACCGCGGATATGAGGGGATGATAGAAGGTGATATTGAGGAATTGGATGCGCGTTCAGTTGGCAATATTATTCAAAGAGGTGGCACTATTCTGAAATCAGCCAGAAGTGACGAATTTAGAACAAAAGAAGGTCGTCAGAAAGCTTACGAAAACCTTAAGGAAAAGGGTATAGATGCCCTTGTAGCTATTGGTGGTGATGGAACATTTACAGGCCTTCATAATTTCTATTTAGAACATAAAATGCCTGTTATTTGTATTCCGGGAACCATTGATAATGATTTGCCAGGTACTGATTTTACTATAGGGTATGATACAGCCACCAATACTGTTGTAGATGCTGTAGATAAAATTAGAGATACAGCACTTTCTCATAACAGATTGTTTTTTATCGAAGTGATGGGCAGAGACTCTGGTTATATTGCCATTAACTCAGGGATAGCCGGAGGAGCTGCTGCGATCATTATACCTGAAGACGAAATGACAATTGATGAGTTGGTAGCCAAGCTGGACAAGGGTGTGGAAAGCAAAAAGAGCTCTAGTCTTGTTGTAGTTGCCGAAGGAGGAAAATTGGGCAACGCTCTTCAAATTGCGGAAGAGGTTCACAAACGTTTTCCATATTATGACACCAAAGTGACCATTTTGGGCCATTTACAGCGCGGAGGGTCACCCACTTATTTTGATCGTGTATTGGCCAGTAAAATGGGTGTGTATGCTGTGGAAGGAATAATGGCGGGCAAAACAGATGTGATGGTTGGTATTCAAAATGGCATTACAGTTTACAATGATTTCGAATCTACTATGGTTAAAAACCATGAAATAGAACCCGAAGCATTAAGAATCTCTAAGATACTTTCAATTTAATGGTACTAGTTGGCATCAGCGGATCGAGCAAATGCGACTGGCAGCTCATTGAAGATGAAAAAACAATAGGTTTTTTTAGCACTGGCGGGCTCAATCCTATCTTTCATAGTGAAGAAGAGATATATCAACTTTTCACTTCTATTCCAGAGCTTAATAATAAGCACATGGAAGTTGCGTATATCTACAGTGCTGGCTGTGGTAGCAAAAACTTTCAGAATGTTATTTCAAGAGCTTTTACAAGGGCATTTCCTAAAAGCCAGTATTATGTAAACCATGATATTGTGGCATCTGCGCTGGCTACTTATGAAGGTGTGGGCTCAATATCTTGCATACTTGGCACAGGTTCTAACGCCTGTTATTTTGATGGGGATATTGTAAGACAGGAAACTCCGGCATTAGATTATGTTTTGGGAGACGAAGGGGGGGGCTCAAGTTACGGACGTCAACTACTTCATGCCTACTTATATAAAACACTGCCGAAAGATCTGGACGCAGCTTTTACAGAGCAATTTCACCTTACCAAAGATGAGATTCTCGAAAACGTTTATATGAAGCCATACCCTAATGTTTATTTGGCCTCATTTATGAAATTCATTCAAGAGCACAAAGAACACCCTTATTTCATAGAAATGATAACAAGGGGTATGGGCGAATTTATGGATTTATATATAACAAAATTTAGCAAGTATGAATCGGTGAAGACACATTTTACTGGTTCTATCGCTTATTTCTTTTCAGATATTCTGAAAGAAGTAGCCAAAGGGAAGGGTATTGAAGTTGGTAAAATAATAAAAGAACCAATTAACGATTTGGTTCAATATCATTTAAACAAAAGATATAATTTGTCATGATCGAGTTAATAGTGGGTATAGACATAGGAGGGACATCTACGAAATTCGGTTTGGTAGATTTAGATGGAAAGGTTCTTTTTCAATCGAAAATACCAACCCAAACCCATGAAGATTTTAGAGACTTTATCAAAGACCTTTCTGACTCAATAAAAGCCGGAGTCGAAAAAGTTGGGAGCAACGGAAAAATTATAGGGATAGGCATAGGGGCTCCAAATGCTAATTATTATCGAGGTACAATAGAACATGCGCCAAACCTTAACTGGAAGGGGGTTATTCCTATTGTAGACATTATAAGAGAAGATTTTAATGTGCCTGTTTTAGTTACAAATGATGCCAATGCTGCCGCCATGGGTGAGATGATCTATGGCAATGCTAAAAATATGAATGATTTTATCGTGATCACTTTAGGTACTGGTTTAGGCGCAGGCATTGTTTGCAACGGAAAACTGGTTCATGGTCATGATGGCTTTGCAGCAGAGTTAGGTCATGTAATTATAAATCCAAGAGGAAGGCAGTGTGGGTGTGGTAGAAGAGGATGCCTGGAAACTTATGTTTCAGCAACCGGTATAAAAAGAACTGTTTATAAGATGTTGGCAGATCATTTGGAGGAAAGCGAACTTAGGGGTATAAGCTTCCATGACTTAACGACTAAAATGATAGCGGAATCGGCCTTAAGGGGAGATTTAGTCGCTAAAGATGCCTTTGAATATACCGGGCAGGTGCTTGGCGCTAAAATGGCTGATACTGTTGCTCACACAGACCCTGAGGCTATATTTTTATTTGGAGGACTTTCTTTGGCTGGAGATTTAATTTTCTCACCTACACGAAAATATTTGGAAGAAGCCCTGATGCCTATCTACAAGGGCAAAGTGCAGGTGTTGCCTTCTGGTCTGCAAAATCAAAGTGCTCCAATACTTGGAGCCAGTAGCTTAATCATTGATTATTTAAATTCTGAGGAAGCGGTAGTAAGATAAATATGTTTTAAGCGTATGGCAATCATTCAATTATTGAGGTAATTTTATTACTTTTAATATTTAGAGCTTAATTATCTTATTTAAATCGATTTCCTTGAGAAATATTAAACTTGAGCACTTTCAAAATTTAGTGTCGGTGGCCTATGCGGATGGACATTTTGAAGAAGAAGAAAGGGAGTTTTTGGAAGAGCGTGCTGAGGAACTTGGTTTGCCAGCAGAAGATGTTGCCAGGATATTGAAAAACCCAACAGAGTTGGATTTTGTTGTCCCTGATGATATGGATGATAGGGAGGAACAACTGGCTGATGTAGTGTTTATGTCAATGGTAGATGGAGATATTCAAGATAAGGAATATGATCTTTGCTTAAACATCGCAGAGCGGCTTGAGTTGAAGAAAAGTGACCTTGATGAGGTTATAGCTCTGACCAGGCGTTTGTGGAAAACATAATATTAATTTGATTATATGATTGGTTTTTTTGAACATCAATATCTTTCTTTTAAGAAAAATCACCTTAAAAATCTTATTTCCTTAGCTAAGGCTGACGGTCACCTGCATCCTGATGAGGAAAAGCTCATCTACAAAATTGGTGATAAATATGGTTTGAAGGATCGGCAAATTGCAAGCCTCTTAAGAAGCAATAAGAAGAACGATCTTCATATTCCGGACAATCATGATGAAAAAATGGATCAGTTGTATGATGTTATTATGATGGTCTATGCCGATGGTATTGTAGAGGACTCTGAAATTGAATTTTGCAACGATCTGGTTGATCAGTTTGGCTACAAGCAAGAAATAGTACGCTGGCTAATTAATCTTTTTGATGAAGGTAAAATCCCAACACAACCAGAATGGGACGAATTAAAAAAAGAGGCCGAAACAACGTTTCTAGCCTCTTAAATCTGTTTTATCCTTTATTGTCTTTTCTTTCTTAGAATAGGTTTATTCCGAAGAAGGTACCAAGTACAGTAAGTACGAAAAGTGTTCCTAATACGATTGGAGCAAGGTAGCTTACTGCGAAATTCAAATACTTCTGAATGAATGATCCTTTGTATCCTGGTGCTCCTTTAGCAAGTTCGTCATCCAGGTTAGCTTTCTTCCAAATGTGGCCAGCAAAGAATGCTATTAAGCAGCCACCAAGGGGCAACAAAGTATCATTAGCCACGTGACCAACGAACGATAAGAAGTCGGTGGCACTTTCTGCACCCACATAAGTAATGAAGTTTGAGAAATATTCAGAATAGCCATTTCCTAATAAAGAAGGGATTCCTATTAGGTAAATAAGTCCTGCAACAAGCCAAACCGCCTTGCTTCTTTTAATGTTTTTCTCATCAACAATATACGATACTGGTACTTCCAATAATGACACTGTAGATGTAAGTGCTGCAAAGCATAACAATATAAAGAAGGTTGTACCTACAACAGCACCTAATGTTCCGCCAATTGTACCGAAGATTTGAGGAAGTGTAACGAATATTAACCCGGGTCCACGTCCAACATCTGTCATAGCGCCTTCAGTCATGTAACCAATAAGCGGGAAGATCATTAAACCAGCTATTAAAGCTATACCAACATCAGTAAGCGTTATGAGAGCTGCAGATGTTACTATATTGTCATCTTTACCAACATAACTTCCATAGGTAATCAAAGCCCCCATTCCTAAAGAAAGTGAGAAGAAAGCCTGTCCCATGGCGTTATAAATAACCCTTCCATTGAGTTCGGAAAAATCGGGCACTAAATAGAATTTAACGCCAGCCATAGCGTTTTCAAGCGTCAAGGAATAGATAACAAGGGAAACGATTAGGAATAGGAGTGTTGGCATTAACAGCTTTGCAGCTTTCTCAATACCACCAGATATACCTTTTGAAACAACATATGCTGTGGTTGCCATAAAGACTAAACCATATGCACCCACTTTAAATACATCAACTATGAACTCGCTAAAGTGATTGGCAATATCAAAATTACCAACGGCCATTTCAAAGATGTAACCAAATGCCCAACCGGCAATTACATTATAAAATGAAAGGATCAGGACTCCACAAAGGATGCCCATCTTTCCAACAATATTCCATTTTTTGAATCCGAGGTAGTCGAAAGCACCAACGGCATTTTTTTGACTTTTTCTACCAATGGCTATTTCAGTAACCATAACGGGGAAGCAGAGGATGAAACAAAATAAAAGATAGATAACTACAAATGCAGCACCACCACCTTGTCCAACTTCATAGGGGAACCCCCAAATATTTCCTAACCCAACTGCAGAACCTGCTGCAGCCATAATGAATCCAAGCTTACTCGAAAAGCCTCCTCTATTAGCCATAATTTAATAAAAATTTAACAGGCTGTAAATATGTATAAATTTTTCAGGATAAGAAAAGGAATATCCACATCAGGTACATTGACTGCTACATTTAATTTAATCGGTACTTCCTTTTATCGGTTTATTATTTTTTGTGGCCAATTTGAAGAGTTTATCTACAGTAAGACCTTGCACAACTATTGAAAATAAAACGACACAATATGTCATTGTTATGATGATATCTACAGTTTTGGCATCAATTAAAAAACCATGATTTTCCTTATACAGGGATAACGCCAGCGCAACAGAAATTCCTCCGCGCAGACCACTCCATGTTAGTATTCTAATGGTATATTTTGGGAAGTGCCTTTTGATTCTCATTATGGAAAGAGGTACGCCAACTCCCAATAATCTCGCTAATAGCACAGCTACTATGGCAATGCCTGCTGCGTAGAAGTAATCCATTTCATAGTTTATAACTATTATTTGAAGCCCGATTAGAATAAAAAGTATTGCATTCATGGCTTCATCCATTAAATGCCAGAATTTATATACGTACTCACCAGCAGCATCTTCATCTACTTTGGCAATACGACCTTTTCTTCCAACAAACAACCCCATTACGACCATTGCAAGTGGGCCTGATACGTGCAAAAAATCAGCAACACTGGCACCGCCAAGAACCATAGATAGGGTAACCAATACTTCAATTTCGGTATGTTCATTATCAATGATTTTTAAAAGACGCAGACCAATATATCCTAACAAAGCTCCCAGGGCTATTCCACCTATCACTTCAATCCCGAAAAGTTTAACAACTTCTATCGCTTCAAAATTTTCAACACCACCAGCAGCAACGCCTAAAATTGAAAGAAATACAACAACGCCTATGCCATCATTGAATAAAGATTCACCTGCTATTTGAGATTCTAAATTTTCTGACACTACCGTTTTTTTGATCATTGCCAGCACTGCAATTGGATCGGTAGGGGAGATTAAAGCCCCAAAAAGTAAGCAATAGATAAAATCCATTGGCAGGCCTAAATATGGCAAAGTCAAGTACATGGCTCCTCCTACAATAAATGTAGAAATAAGTACTCCTACAGTAGCAAGAATTAATATCGGCCATTTCTCTTCACCAAGCTTATTGAGGTTAACATCCAGTGCCCCTGCAAAAAGCAAGAAACTAAGCATGACCTGAAAGAGCACTTTAGAGAAATCATACTCAGTCATTAGGTTGGTAGCCAGCTTGTTAAGCATACTAAAAACATATTCGCCTCCGATAATAAATAGGGAAAGACAGAGTGCCAGTAGCATTAAGCCTATTGTAGAAGGAAGTTTTAGGTATTTCACATTGATCAATGTGAAAAAGGCTGCCATGATAATAAGTAGGGTAATGAAATCTAAAACTTCCATACTAAGACAAGTGGTTTAAAAAAGTGAGTTTATAACTGGAAAAGATAGAAAAGAATGGTTTTAATAAAAAGCAATGCTGTCTTTTAATTAACTATAAATCAATGTCGAAAATATATGCAAAAGACAATTGAAAACTTATACATTTGAACAGGTAAACACATTAGCTTAAAACGGTGTTATTATATCAGCTATGAATGAACTCCGCAAACTAACAATAAAGGAAAAAGCTCTTCAGATCAATTTAAGGAGAGATATTTACGGATCATTTGCAGAGATAGGAGCGGGTCAGGATGTGGCGGCCAATTTCTTTAAAGCTGGAGGAGCATCTGGCACAGTGGCCAAAACCATGTCAGCCTATGATATGAGTTTTAGTGACGCCATCTATGGAATGAGTGATAGATATGTTTGCGAACCCAGGCTACTAAAGATGCTTGAACATGAGTACAGCCTATTGCTTGAGCGTTTGCCTCATTTAGCCGATAACACCACTTTTTTTGCCTTTGCTGACACTTTAGAAGCTCTGAATTACGAGCGTACCAATAAACCTCATGGCTGGATAGGTCTTAGATTTCAAACCAAGCCGGGTGGGGATTATAATGAGTGTATCCTTCACATAAAGATGCGCGACAATGACGCACTTCTGCAGCAACAGGCGGTTGGCATAGTGGGTGTAAATCTGATTTTTGGTTGTTTCTTTATTACTGACCCAGAGGAGTTGCTTGTTTCATTGGTTGATGGACTTGCACCTGGTAGAATAGGCATTGACATGTTCAGGTTAAATGGGCCTGATTTCGCTCATGTTGACAACCGGTTGATGAGTTTAAAGTTGGTGAAGAATGGCCTTACAAGAGCGGCTATGTTTGGCCCTAATGCGGATGTGCTGCAGCCATCTGAAGCACTTTATAAGAAAAATGTACTGGTGTTAAGAGGAAGGTTCAGGCCTGTAACTCATGTAAATGTTGATATGCTGCTTACAGCAAGAAGGCATTTTAAGCGTGAACCAGATGTTGATAAATCCAAGATAGTTGTGCTTACCGAGATTACCCTTAATGACCTTAGGGCCGATGGGGAAATTGATGATGTTGATTTCTTAGCACGGGTTGATATTATCTGTGCGTTGGGTCAAAATGTAATGATTTCAAATTATCCCGAGTATTATAAGCTGGTGGATTATTTATCGGCTATTACCAGAGGACGTAAGATTGGTATTATCTTGGGTATTTATAATCTTCAGCGTGTTTTTGAAGAGAAGTATTACACGGATTTAAGAGGGGGCGTGTTAGAAGCTTTTGGAGCTTTGTTCGGTATTAATGTGAAGTTATATGTATATCCCGCATTAAAAGCCAACTCTAAAGAAGTTTATACTTTAGATAATTTTGAGCTTCCTGAGAATTTAAGAGGCCTTTTTGAGTTCTTGATTCAAAATAATAAACTGGAGAATATTAAGGGTGCCAACATGGATAACCTTGATATTATATCAGACAATGTTTTGGCTATGATTAAGGCAGGTGAATCTGGTTGGGAAGATAAAATACCTCGCCAGGTGGCACAAGCCATTATTCAGGATTGCCTATTTGGATATCCATGCGCACCAGAACAGAGAGAGGAAAAAATTAAAAAGCTGGCTTTAAAAAAATGATTCACTTGAGTCTGCCGCTTCTTCTATAAGTTCTTCAGACTTTTCTTTTCCTAAATAGTTGTCAATAAGATAATGAGCTATGTAAAGCAATGGGGTCAACACCAGTGCTATTACAAACTTATAGATGTAGTTTATAATTCCCACTGAAATAACCTGGGCAACTGTCCATTGCCCATCAGCAGGAGCCAGTAGATAAAAAGCTATAAAGAGCACCACAAAACTATCCACCAGTTGTGAAACCAGCGTTGATCCTGTAGCTCTTATCCATAAATGTTTGTTGCCAGTGATTTTACGGAGTTTGTGGAAAACATATACATCCAACAATTGCCCCACCAGAAAGGCTACCAATGAGCCAATGATAATGTATGAGCCTTGTAGTAATACTTTGTTAAAGGCATAGGAGATATCAAAGTCCCTGCCTTGAGCGTCAGTACTATTAATGTCTAGCCAAAATTGAGCAGGTTCTAGCTTTGTAACAACTACTAAAACAATAAAAGCAAAGGCAATAAAAATAACCGTTAGGTAACTGATTTTTTTCACCCCTTGTTTGCCAAAATATTCATTGATGATATCTGTGGTAATGAATACCACAGGCCAAAGCACCACACCTGCAGTTAAATTAAAATCCAACACCCAGTCACCCAGCAAATTGATCTGTGCCGGGTTGAACCCTAGGGATGATTCCAACGAAAATATCTTAAAGCCAATGAGTTCGGCCAATAGGGCATTGGTGAGAAAAATACCCGCCAGCACTATGAAGAGGTTGGTTTTTTTGTCTATAGTATTTTTCATAGTTTATTCACTAAGTGATATGGTTTCTCCTTCCACAGAAAGTATAGCGTTTTCAAACACCTCTTGAGTTTCCTTTATAAAAGGAGTAAGGTCTTTATATCTTGCAGAGTAATGCCCTATGATCAGTTGCTTTACTTCAGCTTTTTTGGCAATTGCTCCCGCCTGGTGCGTTGTGCTATGAAAGGTTAGTTCAGCCCATGGGTATTTGTCTGCTAGAAATGTAGCTTCATGATACAATAAGTCAACACCTTTTATATAGGGAACTATGCTCTCATCATATAAGGTGTCTGAACAGAAAGCATAAGACCGCGACCTTCTTGGAGGCAAAGTATATTCGCTATTCTTATAGATTAAATTGCCATCTTCATCATAAACGTCTTCACCTTTTTTTAAAAGTGCAATATGTGCCAATGAAATTTTTTCAGGAAGCATTTCTTTAGACAGCCTTAGAGGTTTGGGTTTTTCCTTGAAGAGAAAACCACTACAAGGTATTCTATGGCTTAGAGGAAAAGAGGTTATTTCTAAAGTATCATCCTCAAAGAGCAGTTCTGGTTTTTCAGCTTTAAGTTCCCTGAAATTTATTTTATAGTTTAATCTGCTGTCAGAATACTTTAGTTGGGTGACTATAATCTCCTTAAGACCTTTCTGACCATAAATATTGAGGTCTTTAGTGCGTTTTAAAAGGTGCATGGTGTAAACAAGACCCATTAATCCCAGATAATGATCACCGTGCAGGTGGCTTATGAAAATGTGGTTTATTCGCTGAACTTTGGCTTTGTATATATTGAGTCTTTCCTGAGTTCCTTCGCCACAATCTATCAAAAAATGGTGTCCTCCAATATTTAGATATTGGGCGGTATGGTGCCTGCCATAGGCAGGCGTTGCCGAATTGGAGCCGAGTATTGTTAAATTAAAAGGCAACTATTCTACCTCAAATGTCATCTTCACCATCTTGAAGCTCGTTCTCAATCTCGTTCATAAACACTGCATCTACACCTTCTTCAACGGTAGGTAAAATATTAAGAACACTGTCCAATTGAGAAATCTTTATCAATTTAGTAGTGTGGTCTGACAAGCAAGCGAGAATGAAAATACCACCTTTTTCCTGTACCACTCTGTTGCCAACAAGAAGGGCACTCAGACCAGATGAATCTGTATATTTTACTTCTGAAAGGTCAAGAATAATATTTTTAACTCCTTCGGCATGTATTGTGATCAATTCTGATTTTAAACCCGGGGCTATACTCGAGTCTAATTTTTCTTCATGCAATTTAAGTAGGCTATATTTCTCTTGTTTGTCTATAGTATATTTCATTATCTGTTTTTGTTTTCTTGGTGGAAACCTTAATTCTATTTTAAGGCCGCGATAATATTGCTTTCTATTCTTTTTTCTATGTTGCTGTAGTCCTGTTTATTAAAAGGCTCACCAGATACTTTCTCGTAAAGTTCAAGATACCTATCTGAAATTGATTTTACAACTGATTCAGTCATTTCGGGTACCTTTTGTCCATCTTTACCCTGAAACCCGTTTTCTATTAACCATTGACGGACAAACTCCTTTGAGAGTTGTTTCTGTGGCTCATTTTTTTGCTGTCTTTCTTTATATCCTTCCTTATAGAAGTATCGTGACGAATCTGGAGTATGAACCTCATCTATTAAATAAATTTCACCGTCAATTTTACCAAACTCATACTTAGTATCTACCAGTATAAGATCTTGTTTGTCGGCAAGCTCGGTGCCCCGGGCAAATAGTTGCTGCGTGTACTTTTCAAGCACCTCATAATCTGCAGCATTCACTTGGTTTTGCTTTAGAATTTCCTCCTTGGAAATATCTTCATCATGACCTTCATGGGCTTTTGTTGTAGGTGTAATAATAGGAGCAGGCAGCTTGTCATTTTCCTTTAGTCCCTCTGGTAATGCTACACCACAGACTTCTCTTTTACCACTTTTATATTCTCTCCAGGCATGCCCTGCCAGGTAGCCCCTTATAACCATTTCTACAGGAAAAGGCTCGCATAAGTGACCTATGGCCACATTAGGATCAGGAGTGGCTTCCAGCCAATTAGGGCAAATGTCTTTAGTTGCCAATAAATTTTTAGCAGCTATCTGGTTGAGAACCTGCCCTTTAAATGGGATGGCTTCTGGTAAGATTACATCAAATGCAGAGATTCTGTCAGTGGCAACCATGGCCATTTTATCTCCGAAGTAGTAAACGTCCCTTACTTTTCCGCTGTAAAATTTTGTCTGATTGGGGAAGGAAAAATTTGTTCCTTTTAGTGCTTTCATAGATCGTGGGCAAATTTAATTCAGCGGGGCATGATATGAAATACAATTTTGTTTTTTATATCATCTAGTTGCCTTCAGTTTTATCTTCTTCTGGCGGCACTATCGTTTCTGTCAGTTTTCCGGCTTTATAAACTTCAGTCAAAATCAGTTTTCCGGTCTCGTCATACTGGTTCCAGTTTCCAACCTTTCTATTACCGACATACTCACCAGTTTCTATAATGGTGCCCTTCTTACTCAGCTTTTTGAAAGTACCATGTTGTTTGTCACTTCTAAATGGTGTAATGGATTCTATTTCTCCTGTTTCGTAATAAGTGGTAGAATTTCCGAAACGATAATCGTACTTGTATTCAACTTGCCTTTGAATTTTTCCGCTTTTATAATAGTGGGTCAATTGCCCGTTTAGCCTACCCAAGTCATAATTCTCACTTTTGATTTTGTATCCTTCATCATCAAAGTATATCCATTCGCCATGAGGGTTGTCGCCCGAAAAGGATTCTGTTTTGGATTTGATGCCGGCCTGGGTATAGTATGTTATTGATTTGTTGCTGCCATCTTTTGAGGTTGTTACTTCCCTTTCTTTGTTTCCATTTTCATAATACTGAATGTTGGTGCCGGCAAATTTTCCTTCTTCATAAAAATACTTATGCTTCAAAGTTCCGGAAGGGTAGTAGCCCAGATTTTCTCCATCAAGCTTTCCGTTTTTGTAAGTGCCAGTTAACAATAGGTTGCCCAGAGAGTCGTAATTCTCAAACTTTCCAGTTTGTGTTCCTGAATCCATGGAAGAAGTAGTTTCAATTTTCCCATTAGGAAAATAGGTTTTGTAATAGCCGTTGAGCACGCCATTCAGATAGTTACCTTCAGTATTTAATACCCCATTTTCATAGTAGGTCTTGGTAATTCCCGTTTGGTTTCCATCTTCATAATGAATTTCCCTTTTTACCTGCCCGCTCTCATAATATTCATAAAGCAAACCCTCGGGCTTATCATTTTTAAAATACCCTTCAGTTCTTTTCTTCCCATTATCAAAGAATAAATTAAGGCTGTCAGCGAGTTTGTTATTTTCAAAATAGGCAGATTGAAGTAATATTCCTTGTTCATTGTAAACCTTCACAGGCCCTTGTTTGTTACCATTGTCAAAGTTGATCTCCCGCTGAAGCTTGCCACTTTCATAATATTCTTTAAATAAACCACTTTTATAACCGTTTTTAAACGAGCCTTCCGTAGCCACATTTCCATTGAGGTGATATTTGATGTATTTTCCGTTAAGGCTGGATTCATCACCAGTTAGTGTTTCATACTTCTCTTTTAGAATAGTTTGCTCCTCATCATAGAAGGTGTAAACCATTTGCTGAGCACATAAGCTCAAGGAAAGGAATGTCAATGCAAGAAGGAGAAGTGATTTCATAGGTCAAAAATAAAAATAGCCCTGCTAAAACGCAGGGCTATTCAATATATTATTTAAAATATCGGCTTATAGCGCTTCTATAACAATAGCAGAAGCACCACCACCACCATTACAAATACCTGCAACACCAATGCTGCCTTTATTTTGGTGAAGTACGCTATTTAAAGTGGTTATGATTCTGGCACCTGATGCCCCAAGTGGGTGACCCAATGCTACAGCGCCACCATTTACATTTACTTTTGCAGGATCAAGGCCTAACTCCTGGTTATTAGCAATGGCCACTGCTGCAAATGCCTCATTAATTTCATAGAAGTCAACATCAGACTTTTCGATTCCTGCATGCTTCATGGCTTTAGGTATGGCCAATGATGGTGCTGTGGTAAACCATATTGGCTCCTGTGCAGCGTCAGCAAAACCTCTTATTTTAGCTATTGGCTTCAGGCCAAGCTCTTCCATTTTTTCTTTACTTATTAAAATAATAGCAGATGCTCCATCATTGATGGTGGAAGCATTGGCCGCTGTAACAGTACCCTCTTTAGAGAATACTGGCCTTAAATCAGGTATTTTATCGAACCTAACATTTTTGTACTCTTCATCTTCAGCAAAGATGATAGGATCACCCTTTCTTTGTGGTACTTCTACCGGCACGATCTCGTCTTTGAATTTTCCGGTTTCCCATGCGGCAGCTGATCTTTTATATGAGTTGATGGCATATTCATCCTGCATCTCCCTGGAAATATTCATCTCTTTGGCAGTATTATCTGCACAATTTCCCATTGGAAAACCATGATAGGCTTCCCATAAACCATCGTGCATCAAACCATCAATTAACTGGCCATGTCCATAACCAAGCCCATAACGTGCTTTGGGAACGTAGTAGGGGATGGCAGACATGTTTTCCATACCTCCGGCAACCACAACATCATTAATGCCTAGCATGATTGACTGAGCACCAAGCATTACTGACTTCATACCGGAAGAGCACACTTTGTTTACAGTGGTGCAAGGAACATTATAACCAATGCCAGCGCCTACTGCAGCCTGTCTTGCAGGTGCCTGTCCTAGATTTGCCGATACTACATTGCCTATAAATACTTCGTTAACTTCTGATGCTGCAACACCAGCCTTCTCTAAAGCCCCTTTGATGGCCACTGACCCAAGTTTAGTTGCAGGAATCCCCGCCAGGCTACCGCCAAAACTGCCTATTGGTGTTCTTACCGCAGCAACGATATATACTTCTTTCATAATATATTTTGTGGTTTAGATTTGTTGAATTATCCTAACTGTTGTTAGGCAACAAATCTAGGGAATCTGACCAGAGATAAAAAGACTATTTCCTGACAACTGTCACCAATCTGGCTTATCCGGATCCTTTTTCTTAGTCGGCTTTCGCTTATTCTGCTGAATGTACTGAATCTCGTTATTTTTCATTGCCTCTAAAATCATTTTGGCTTTTTCCTCAGAGATTTTCATGTCCTTCAGTTTTTCAGAGAGTGATGGCTCTTGGTCTGTTGGTTTTTCCTGGTCTTTATTTTCTGCATCCTCGGGCTTTTGTTGCTCTTTATCTTTTTCTTCACCCTCTTTCTTTTCTTCTTCTTTTTTCTGCTGCTCGTCTTGCTTGTCCTTATCTTCTTGCCCTTCCTTCTGCTGTTCTTCGTTCTGCTTCTCCTGATCTTCTTTGTTTTGATCTTGCTTTTGCTGATCCTTATTCTGTTGATCTTTATTGTCCTTATTCTCCTTGTCTTTATCCTGGTTTTTATCCTTGTCGTTTTGATCTTGGTTCTTTTGCTGCTCTTCTTTTTCTTTTAAGACCTTCTTCAGTAATTCATAATTGTACCTGGCATCCTCATTGGTAGGATCAGCCTTCAAAGCCTCTTTAAAATGATCAAGCGCTTCCTCATACTTTTTCTGTTTGTTTTTGATTATGCCTGTCTGCTGATTAGCTACAGACCTCACTGTTTTGTTATTGCTGGCCAATAAATCACTGTAATTATTAATGGCATTCGTAGTGTCTTTCAGTTGATAGTAGGCATTAGCCATATTTAATTTAATGTTGTCATCAACAACATTCATAGAATCGACCAAAAATTGATAATGCTGAAGTGCTACCTGATATTCGCCATTGGTATAAGCTTCCTTTGCCTTCTTCTTCAATGAATTGACCTTGGCAATATCACCAATGTTGCCAAAAGCTGTTACAACTAATAATATACCTATGATATACTTCATATTTTTATCACTTTAACACTTGCAAGCACATCCAATAATATCAAAAACAAAGCAGCTAATAAAAAGTAGTAATATCTATTGGCTGAAACGTCAACCTGACGTGTGTCCCGCAGTTCGCCTTCAATTTTGTTTATTGTACTTATTAAGCGAGAAACGTCATTATTAGTTTCATTTATCTCAAAATATTGCCCATCGGTCTCACTTGCTAGTTTTCTTAGAGACTTAGAATCAAGCTTTGTAATGACCTCATTACCTTGTCTATCTCTTTTAAATCCGCCACGTACTCTTATCTTGCTACCTCTTTCAGTCCCAATTCCGAGTGTAAAAAGCTTGATTCCCTGACTTTCTATGTCCTGAGTTACATCTTCAGTCTGCTCACCAAAGTCTTCGCCATCACTTATTAAAATTATCACTTTTGATTTCTGTTGTGTTAGGGGGGACTCTTCAGCGTTCAATTTCTCCAGCGCCATTTTTAATGGAGGACCAAAGTCAGTACCTGCATTAGGAACAAGCCGGGTATTAAGTGTCTCTATAAACAAGTTAAGGGCATTTTGATCGTAAGTCAGGGGTGATTGCATAAAAGATTCAGATGAGAATATGATAATTCCCATTCTATCTGAGTTAAAGGCCTTGACAATATTTTTTAACTCAAATTTTATTTTTTCTAACCTGGTAGGCTGAATATCAGCGGCATTCATTGATTCCGAAAGGTCAACAAGCATAAAAATGTCCTTACCTACAGATTTTACTTCTCTTTTTGACTCCCCGAATGAAGGCCCGAGTATAGCTACAATGATGAGTATGAAGTAAACGGTTCTTATCAAAAGCTTTATGAAAACATTAGAATAGCCTACTTTTAATTTTTTTGCAGTACTTATAACTCTGGCCATATATGCAAGGTAGAGTAAGGCGAATAAGCCGCTAAGGATGCCTTCTGTAAGCGTAAATGAATATAACCAAGACATATACTGTTTTTTGAACTGGGGCAAATATAAAGAAGCCAAATTGGCGACCAAATACCACCTGTCATAATTAATGTTAAAATCAAAAATCCTTATCTGAAATTAAACGCAATATTTTATTCACATTGTGTTTGGAATACTGAAAATAGTTCTTTTATATTTGCACTCTCAAAAATTGAGACGGAGAGGTGGGTGAGTGGCTGAAACCAACAGTTTGCTAAACTGTCGTACTCGAAAGGGTACCGGGGGTTCGAATCCCCCTCTCTCCGCTGAGACAGATTTTGGTCCGCTAGCTCAGCTGGATAGAGCAACTGCCTTCTAAGCAGTAGGTCTTAGGTTCGAATCCTAAGCGGATCACGAAAATATAAGTTCGGGGCGTAGCGCAGTCCGGTTAGCGTACCTGGTTTGGGACCAGGGGGTCGCAGGTTCGAATCCTGCCGCCCCGACATAAGAGAAGCCTGAGTAGAAATACTCGGGCTTTTTCGTTTTCAACCCTTACTCTTCACTGAAACATAGTAATTATCCACCCAGATCTGATTTCTATACTTGATTTAACAGTCATAAATCATTTCATGCATCGCTTTAAATACATTTAGTATTTATAATTGGTTACTTAAATCAGGTTTTTGGAATAATAGCTTGTATTTGGGTTAATAATATTGATTAAATTTAAAGATCATATATTATTGGTCAATCGAACGAAAATCTAATCAACTTTGAGGAAACTTATTACACCCCTTTTAATCTGTATTTCTCTTTATTCTTACGGGCAAAACAGAACTGATTATTATAATCAATTAGAACAATTAATTGACAATGATCAACTTGAAGAAATTATTGCCCTCGAGGCTCAAGTAGCAGCAAACACCACAGATTTAGATACTTTAACTGCTGAGATATTTTCAATTTTTGGCGAAACATATTTGGGATTAGCCAAATTCAATTTGGCAACATCATATTATGAGAAGGCATTAAAGGTGCGGGAACAACTCATTCCTTTAGAAACCATAGGTTATAGCAACACCCTGTATTCGCTGGCCTATTTGTATTTTGACCTGGGGAAATTTAACAAATCTATTGGTATAGCAAATAAATTGCTTGTTGTTGATGCAGCTCTTCATGGCAAGGAATCTGATGCATATTTAGAATCAGTATTATTCTATGCCGATATTTTGGTTGAAACGGGTAAATATTCAGACGCTTTGGCAATTCTAAATAAACAGCTAAAAAACTCTAAAAGCGATGAATATGCAGTAGCGGTTCTAAATGCCAAAAAAGGTGATGTGTTGTCATTACTGGGTAATTATGATGATGCAAAAGAGTTATTAGTATCATCAAGTAAAGTGTTTGAAGAGCAAGATGATACCATAAGGTTCGTGCTTACACAAGGTTCCTTAGCAATCAATTACATTAATCAAGGAAAGTACCCGATAGCTGAATTGATCTTCAATCAATCCAAGAATAACCTCGATGGGATCATGGGCATGGAAATACTTCTTAATGACATTGATAATAATATTGCATTAGCACAAATGGCCCTTGGGAGATCAAATGAAGCTATAGCTATTTATAAAAACCTTTTAAGTCAGGATTCAGTGACCTTTGGCACAGTTCATCCTAATTATTTGACATCACTTATTAATATAGGTATGGCCTATTATGATGTCAAGAACTTTGATCTGGCAGAAAAGTCATTGAAAGAAGCGTTGGAAATTTCAGCTCAGCTATATGATCAACAGAGTGAAGTTAATGCGCAAGTATTGAACAACTTAGCAAATGTTTACAGAGAAAAGGGGCAATATGAGCTGGCTATTAAAACCTTCGAAACTTCAAGGGGAATTTACGAAAAAGTTGAAGGCAAGAAGAGTGCTAACTACGCTACAGTTATTTTTAATATTGGAAAGACTGAATTATTGAAAAATGCAGCCAATACTGAAAAAACCCTTCAAGAAGCCCTTAAGTTGAGAAAATCAATTTTAGGAGAGCACCATCCAAAATATGCTGAGGTTACTAATTATTTGGCCATTTATTATTGGAAAAAGAATGATTTAAAGAATTCGAGGAAGTATTTTGAACAGACATTTGAAAACTTCTTTGAGCAGATAAAATTATTCTTCCCGTCATTAAGTGAAGAAGAAAAAACCAAGTTTTATTTAGAAAAGTTAAGACCAACTTTTGAGCAGTACAACTCTTTAGCAGCACAGATGATGAAAAATGACCCTGACATCCTGGGTCAGCTATATAATTATCAACTCAGAACAAAAGGCATCATTATGGTGGCTACTGAAAGGTTGAGGAGGAGTATTTACGACAGTAATGATTCTTCACTAATTAAGGATTTTAATACCTGGAAATTGGCCAAAGAGAGGCTTTCAAAACTATATTCAAATAATGATCCCAGGCAGGGTTTAGTTGATTCTTTAAACCAGTATGCCAATCAGATTGAAAAGAGTCTGGTAAGTAGGTCTTCTCAATTTGCACAAATATACAATGAGGAAATACCAGATTGGAAAAGGGTTCAGAAATCACTAAAAACAGGTGAGACTGCAGTGGAAATAATCAGGTATAGAGTGTCTGACCCGGCAAAGGGTGGGTCTTTTAGTGAAAAGATACATTACCTGGCACTTATCATTGATGAAAGCTCTGAATTTCCAAGGTCTGTTCTGTTAACAAGAGGTGAACTGATGGAAGGCAGGTATCTGAATAACTACCGAAATTCAATCAGGTATCAAATCGAGGATAATTATACATATAATGAGTTGTGGGCCCCTTTGGAAAAGCAGTTCAAAGGTGTTAATAAGTTATACATTTCACCTGACGGTGTTTACAATCAGGTTAACTTAAGTACTCTGGTTAATCCAAACACCAAAGAGTACCTGATTAAGGAGATAGAAATTCAAGAAGTAACAAGCACCCGTGATATTTTGTCTTCAGCCTCTGAAAAAGCATCAGCCTCTAAATATCTTTTTGGCTTTCCAACTTATACCCTAGCAAAGAAACAAAAACCTAGTGAGACTGGCGTAAATAGAAGTTTGAGGGGTGTTGATTTCTCAGAGACAAGAGGTTTGAGAGGAGGTCTGTTGAGGTATATGCGAAGTGGAGAGGGCATTGCCGAGCTGCCCGGCACTAAAACAGAGGTAGAAGAGATAAGCAAAATTTATGAAGACCGGGGTATTATAACAAATACACTCACTACCAGTCAAGCCAGTGAATCCAAGCTTAAGGAAATCAGTAATCCGGGCATTTTACATATAGCTACACATGGTTATTTTCTTGAAAATGTTAAATCCCCGGATTTTGAGGAGAGTAACAGATACTACCAAAACCCATTGCTCAGGGCCGGAATAATACTGGCCGGAGCAGAGGATTTTTTACTATCTGGCAATAATCCTATTGATAATGAGGATGGAATACTAACGGCCTATGAAGCTATGAATATGGACTTAAACAACACTGAATTGGTTGTTTTGTCTGCTTGCGAAACAGGTCTTGGTGAAGTGTCAAACGGAGAAGGTGTTTATGGGCTTCAAAGGGCATTTAAAATAGCCGGAGCTCGTTATCTGGTCATGAGTATGTGGAATGTTGATGATGACGCCACTCAAAGGTTGATGACACTATTCTATGAGAATTTGGCCAAAGGAAAGGAAAAATACTATGCATTTAGAGAGGCTCAACTGTCTTTGATGCAAGAATATCCAGAGCCCTTCTATTGGGGGGCGTTCAAAATTGTGGGTGAATAATGTCCTTGTCTTCAACTAATTGACATTTAAATTCAGATTTTAATTAAGGAGTAATTGAAATTAGTCCTAGTTTTGTTTGCATTAACATTAAGATCATGATGATGAAAAATTTAGGAATTTTACTTCTAGTTGCCTTAGTAGGTTGCTCGCAGCCAAATCAGAACTACTATGGTGAAAAAATTGATGACAATGAAGTGGTTAGTATTTCGCAAGCCAAGTCATTAATAGAAAATGGTAAAAAAGCTAATGTGAAGTTGGAGGGTGAAATTTTGGCTACTTGTGAAAAGAAGGGCTGCTGGATGACCATGAAGATGGACGATGGAGAAGAAATTAGAGTTACCTTTAAAGACTATGGCTTCTTCGTGCCTACAAGTGGGGCAGAGGGTAAGAAAGCAATAATTGCCGGTGAGACCGTAAAGGAAATTACCGATGTAGAAACCCTGCAACATTATGCTCAGGATGCTGGTAAAAGTGAAGCTGAGATAGCGGCCATAACTGAACCGAAAGAAGAATACAATTTTGTAGCCACAGGAGTAATCATTGTTGATTAGTAAGCCGGCATTATTAGCTATGCAGAAGGTCTTGGTAGATATACCTCAGGATGTTCAAAGTCGTGCCCAAAAGATAAAAGCAATTTTGTTTGATGTGGATGGTGTATTGACTGATGGATCAATCATATATACTAATAGCGGTGATGAAATTAAAGCCTTCAACGTAAAAGACGGTCAAATTATAAGTCACTTGAAAAGGTTGGGCTTTACCGTTGGTGCAATAACAGGCAGGGAATCCGTATTAGTAGAGAGAAGATGTCAAGAGCTGAAGCTTGATTATTGTTTTCAGGGGGTGAAAGATAAGTTTCAGATTGTTCAGGATATTGCAGAGCAGAAGGGGTTGAAGCTAGAGGAAATAGCCTATATCGGTGACGATATCATTGATTTAAAAGTCATTAAAAATGTAGGTTTGGGCGTTGCTCCGGTGGACGCACTATCTTATGTTAAAGATGAAGCTCATTTCATTACTGTTAAGGGCGGTGGCAATGGGGTTTTGAGGGAAGTGGGGGATTTAGTGCTTGCTGCGCAAGGTGATTTTGAAGGAGTCTTAAATTCACTTATGTAAATGGCTAGGATTTTAGTAACAGGGGCTGCCGGTTTTATTGGGTTTCATTTATCAAAACAACTTCTTAAAAGGGGAGATAAGGTCATTGGTCTGGACAATATCTCAGGTTACTATGATATTTCATTAAAGTTAGACAGACTTGCTGAATTAGGTATTGATGAACATTCAATATCCGAAGGTCAGTTATCTAATAGCGATACTTATGATAACTTTCAATTCATTAAAGCTGATTTGAAAGATAAATTTACTATCGACAGTCTTTTTGAGAAGCAGGGGTTCGATATAGTTGTTAACCTGGCAGCTCAAGCCGGAGTTAGGTATTCGGTAGAAAATCCACAAGTCTATTTAGATGCCAATATTCAGGGTTTTTTAAATGTTCTTGAAGCTTGCCGTAATCATCCAGTTAAGCATTTAGTATTTGCTTCGTCCAGCTCTGTTTATGGTGCAAATACAAAAATGCCATTTTCTGTTAATGATAATGTCGATCATCCATTGTCATTGTATGCTGCTACCAAGAAGAGCAATGAACTAATGGCACATTCTTACAGCCATCTGTTTAAAATACCAGTAACGGGTCTCAGGTTTTTTACAGTTTATGGCCCTTGGGGGAGGCCCGATATGGCATTGTTTCTCTTTGCAAAAGCAATTAGTAAGAATGAACCTATTAAGATTTTTAATAATGGAGACATGTCGCGTGATTTTACATTTATTGATGATATCATAGAGGCTATGATTAGAGTAATGGATAAACCTGCTGCATCAAATACTAATTGGGCAGGAGATGGTTCCAATATAGGTTCATCCACTGCACCATATAAAATTTATAATATCGGAAATAACAGTCCAGTAAGACTTATGGACTTTATTTATTCATTAGAAAGAGCATTTAAATTAGAAGCAAAAAAAGAGTATTTTCCGATACAGCCCGGTGATGTAGAATCAACCTATGCGGATGTTAGTGAGTTAATTAAGGAATTTGATTTTAAACCAAGCACAGATATTGATGAGGGCGTAAAAAAGTTCGTAGATTGGTATCTCAAGTACTATAAAGTTAGAATGTAGGCAACACATGGAGATTTTTAAGACTAATGTTAAAATAGCAGACAAGATTGCCCTTGGAGGTGATAAGCTGGTCGTTTTTTCTGGGCCATGTGCCGCAGAAAGTTTGGACTTATGTCTTGAGGTTGGAGAAAAGGTTCAATCTATTTGTAATCAGCTTGATATTGAATATGTATTCAAGGCTTCATTCGATAAGGCAAATAGAACATCGGTTAATTCTTATCGAGGGTTGGGCATGGAAGAAGGCTTGAAACTTCTCTCGGAGGTGAAATCCAGGTTAGGAGTTCCTATTGTTACGGATATACACGAAAGTTATCAGGCGGCAGAAGTGGCCACGGTGGCTGATGTATTGCAAATACCAGCATTCTTATGTCGCCAGACCGATTTGTTGATAGCTGCAGCTGAGACAGGAAAAATGGTAAAAGTAAAGCGTGGACAATTTATGGCGCCAGAAGACATGAAATATGCTGTGGATAAGGTAAGGGATTCTGGTAATCCCAATGTTTGTTTGACAGAACGTGGGGTGAGCTTTGGATATCATAATTTGGTAGTAGATATGAGAGCATTACCTACTATGAGACAGTTTGCTCCGGTTGTATTCGATACTACCCATAGTGTTCAGCAGCCAGGTGGACAAGGTGGCACTTCGGGTGGGCAAAGAGAATTTGCTCCATACCTTGCACGAGCAGCTGCAGCAGTTGGGGTAGATGGATTTTTTATTGAAACGCACCCCAATCCAGCAAAAGCATTGAGCGATGGGCCCAATATGATACCCCTCAATGAGATGGAAAACTTCTTAAAGATGTTAAAAGAGGTTTGGATGCTTGGTAAGCAGTATGTTAATTAGTGGATATTTTTTAGACTGATGGATAGAATTTTAATTTTTTCAGTATTGGCTGTGCTGTTTTTTTCTTCTTGTGTTCCCAATAGAAAATTGGTTTATTTACAATCTGAAAATGAACTGAATCAAGATTTTCCCACTGATACGGTATTACGTTCTTATGATTTGGTCAATTATGAATACAGAATTCAATCTGAGGATATTCTTTCGATAAGGATTGAGAGTTTGACGGAAGATGAGTATAATATTTTTGCCAACCTACAACAAGGTACGGGAGGAGGAGCTAATCAAAACAACCTAGCAATTGGCGGATATTTAGTGGATAGAAATGGTGAAATTCAATTTCCTGAGGTAGGAAAAGTTAAAATAAGTGGGTTGACCTTGCATCAAACAGAGGAGAGAATTACAGAAATAGCTACCAGATTTTTATCTGCACCTGCTGTGAAGGTGAGGCTCTTAAATTATAGAATTTCAGTTTTAGGGGAGGTGAATAGAGAAGGTGTCTTCAATAGTATCAATAACCGGGTCACTATAATGGAAGTCATTGCAGGTACTGGAGGATTAAGTGAGATGGCTGATCGCTCAAAGGTGAAAGTGATCAGACAGAAGGCGAATACTTCCGAGGTGTTCTATGTTAACCTTCTGGAAGAAGACTATATGAAGCACAGTAGTTTTTTTGTACATCCCAATGATGTTATTATTGTTCCGCCTCTAAAGCAACGTCCCTTTCGAAGATATTTCGGGCAAAATCTAAGCTTATTTGTTTCTACGGTTTCCGTGATTTTACTCACTTTAAACCTTCTCAAAAACTAATGACTAGCAAGGATTCAGGTTATCCGTTTGAACGCGACATGATGCAGTTTGAAGCATCTCGTGAAAGTGGTAGTAATCTTATCGATTATAAACGCATACTTTATAGGGCACTACGCTATTGGTATGTTATTATTTCAACCTTGGTTGTTTCATTGGTCGTAGCGTACTCCATAAACAGGTATAGTACCAGAATTTATCCCATCAAGGCTTCTATTATTATTAAAGAAAATCAGGAAAATGTAGGCGCTAAATTACTTTACAACAACGCCTTGGTAAATCCTTATCGAAATTTTTACAATGAGCTATATATCTTAAAATCAGTTCCACTCATGTCTTCGGTGGTGGAAAATCTTGATTTGAATACCCGCTATTTTAGGGAAGGTGAAATTAAGACTACGGAGGTATATGATAAAAATATACCGTTCAAATTTCATTTTTTAGAAGGGCATACTCCTTCCGGAAAGACTATGGAACTCACACTCTTAAATGCTAACAGATTTAAATTGCAATTATTGGAAGATACTAGAACAAGTGAGCCAATTACTTATGAATTTGGTGATACGATACGCCTGTATGATTACCATTTTTTAGTTATATCAACTGGCGGTAACCAAAATTATGTGGATCGCAGGTTATTGATCAACTTTAATTCGGTAGAAGCAACTGCCAATGGCTATATTTCACGTCTTAAAGCTTACTGGCAGGAGCAGGGAGCTTCAGTGGTAAACATGGAAATCAATACAGCTGTGCCGGAAAAGGAGATTGATTTCCTTAATGAGCTAATAAAACAATATCAGCAGTATGATTTGGATAAGAAAAACGAAACTGCTACCCAAAGCATTGAATTTATTGATTCTCAGTTGCAATTGATTAAGGACTCATTACAGTATTTTGAGCGTGAGGTAGAGACATTTAAGCAAAAAAATGTCATTACTAATCTGGAGGGTGAAGCTTTAAGGCTATACCAGCGGGTAGAGGGTCTTGAAGCCAATTTGGCACAGCTGCGTTTGCAGAAAAACTACTACCAGTATCTTACGGAATATCTGCGCAAAGAAGATAACCTCAACCAAGTAGTACCTCCCACTAGCGTTGGCGTGGAAGATCCAATTATGACTAGTCTCATTACTTCACTAGTACAACTACAAACAGAGTTAAATTTGCAAACCAGTAGAGGAAAAGAAGAGACATCATTGATAGAAAGGAAGCGGGCACAAGTTGCGAAGATAAGAGCTGACATACAGGAGAGTGTAGAGAGTTCATTAGAGGCGCAAAAGATCAATGAGCAATTTATAAAGCAACAAATTAAATTGGTGGATCAGCAATTGGCTAAGCTTCCAGAGTCGGAGAGACGTTTGGTTAATCTGCAACGAAACTATACACTCAGCGAAAACTTGTATATTTTTTTGATGCAAAAACGTGCCGAAGCGGGTATTTCAAAAGCCTCAACCACCAGTGACATTGTAGTTGTGAATCCCGCTCGACAGATGGGTGGCGCCATTGCTCCTAAGCCATCTCGAAATTATGCCATTGCTGGTGCAATGGGAGTTATGTTGCCCTTTGTTTTTTTTCTCATTATGGAGTTGTTGAATAACAAGGTACAGTCGAAAGAGGATATTGAAAATGTAACCAATATACCCCTTATCGGAGGAGTGGGACATAATGGGCTATCTGATAACCTGATCGTTTATAAAAAACCGAAATCTGGCGTGGCCGAATCGTTCAGGTCATTGCGCTCCAATCTTAATTTCTTTACAGAAGGCAAAGACAAAAAGATATTTTTGATCACATCCTCCATCAGTGGTGAGGGAAAGACCTTTTCTACCATTAATCTGGCAACGGTTTTGGCCTTTAGCAACAAACGAACCCTTATTGTTGGTGCAGATATGCGAAAACCCCGCTTGTTTGGAGATTTTAATCTTAACAATGATGTCGGTTTAAGTAATTATTTATCCGGGCAAATGGCATTTACTGAAATCATTCAGGACACTAACATTGATAATTTGGTCTTGATCAGTGGGGGGCCGGTTCCTCCAAACCCCAGCGAGCTTTTGATGAGTGACAGGATGGAAAAATTCATGGCCGAGGCAATTAAAAATTTTGATTTTGTAATAATGGATACTCCTCCTATTGGTTTGGTAACGGATGCCTTTATTCTATCCAAATACGCTGATCATACACTTTTTCTTGTGCGGCAGGATTATACTCCCAAGCAGGCGATTAAAACCGTGCAGGAGTTTTATGAAAATGGGAAAATTAAAAAAGTAAGTCTTTTATTTAATGATATAAAACGGGTAGGCCCGGGTTATGGCTACGGAGAAGGTTATGGCTATGGCTATGGCTATGGCTATGGTAATAAAAAAGGAAACGGTGGCTATTATCAAGAAGGATAATTTTACAATTTATAATCCGTAGTTTTCGAAATAGTTTAAATGTAAAATGCATTTCTAGGAAGGTATGTGGGTTCGGTATTCCCGTTATCATCTGTTTTAATGAAATTTATTTTGAAAATGTCCCAATTACGCCAACATATTAAGTTCACATGGAAACATAAATTACGTGCTTTTTGGCAAAAAAGCCGACTAGGTAAGCTTGGTGAAAGGGTTCATATCGACAAATCGGTTGAATTTATGCGGTTTCCTAAAAATATCTTTATAGGAGATGAGGTGGTTTTAAAAGAAGGTGTAAGAATTTGTAGTTGTAATGGATCATCAATAATTAAAATAGGTGATAGAACTACCATTGGTTATCATAATTTTATTTTTGCATCTGACAAAATTGAAATAGGAGATGATTGCTTAATTGCCCCATTTGTTTATCTAGTGGATAGTAATTATCAAATAGAAAGAGCAAGACTAATTAATAAGCAACCTAATGAAACAGCCCCAATTTTTATAGGAAATGGTGTATGGATTGCCAGTAATGTTACTGTTTTGAAGGGTGTTACAATTGGGGATGGAGCTGTTGTTGCGGCTAATTCAGTAGTGAATTCCAATATTCCTGCTTTCGAAATCTGGGGTGGGAGTCCAGCCAAAAAGATTGGAGAAAGAAAATAGGAATATGACAATAGGAGTAACTATATTATCTAGGTATAATTCTAGTCGGTTGCCAGGAAAAGCTTTAAAGGAAATTAATGGCAAAACTATTTTACAATATATATTTGAAAGAGTAAATAAGGTGCTGCCAGCTGAACAGATAATAATAGCCACGTCAACTGAAAAGTCAGACGATATAATTTCAAGGTATTGTGAGAAGCAAAATTGGAATTGTTATCGGGGGTCTTTGGAAAATGTAGCCAAAAGATTTTACGAGTCCGGAGTTAACTTAGCTGTTGATTATATTATTAGAATAAATGGAGATAATCTTTTTTTAGATATTCCCCTATTGGAAAACCTAATTAATTTGGCGCATACTGGAAAATGTGATTTTATAAGTAATGTCAAAGGACGAAGCTATCCGAAAGGGATGAGTATTGAAATCGTAAGACTAGAACATTATAAAAACTTATTAAAAGAGATCATTACAGAAGAACGTTATCGCGAGCATGTGACCCTGTATTTGTATGAAAATGAGCTGAAATCGTATCATTTTGTTTATAATGATGAGCTTAAAGAACTGGCAGGTACACAACTCGCAATAGATACTCTAGAGGATTTTGAAAAAGCGATTACTATTATTAATTCATTTGATCAAGACCACATAAAATATAATATCAAAGAAATAGCTGAAATAATTTCACAAAATCAATATGGTGAAAGACGCATTTAATGGAAAATACGGGCCGTTGCTAATAGCAGAAATTGGTGGTAACCATGAAGGTGACTTTGAATATGCAAAGCAATTGACCCAATTAGCAATAGAATCTGATGTTGATTACGTTAAGTTTCAAATTTATACAGGCAATAGCCTTGTTTCGAGTGTGGAGAGCCCTGATCGCAACAAACATTTTAAAAAATTTGAATTAAGTCAGGAGCAACATAGAACGCTTGCTAAAATGGTAATTGATGCAGGGTTAAAATATACTTCCTCTGTCTGGGATTTAGACGCTATGCACTGGATAGATGAGTTTATCTCATTGTATAAGATTGGGAGTGGTGACTTAACTGCTTATCCCGTAATCAATAAAACTGCGTTAAGAGGAAAACCGATGGTGATCTCCACTGGCCTTTCAACTGAAGAAGAGGTGTTGGAAACCATTAATTTTATCCAATCTGTAAATCCTGTTTATAAATCGAAGGAAATGCTGTCCGTACTTCAATGTACCAGCATGTACCCGATTAGTGTAAGTGACGCACATTTGAACGTTATGAAGCGTCTGAAAAAACTAACAGGCCTGACCATAGGGTATTCTGATCATACTGAAGGAAGTAAAGCTTTGTGGTATGCGGTTGCGATGGGAGCGGAAGTCTTAGAGTTTCATTTCACTGATGATAGAACAAATAAACAGTTTAGGGATCATAAAGTCTCGTTGACGAAAGAAGAAGTTCATTCATTAATTGGTGAAATTAAATTAATCAAATCACTTCAGGGTGATGAAAAGAAAAAACCTGTACCAATAGAAATTAACAATGGACATGATTTATCATTTAGAAGAGCAGTCTATCCATTGAAAGATATAAAAAAGGGAGAAAAATTTACTGAAGAAAATACAACAGTATTAAGACCAAATCATGGTATAGATGCTCGATATTACTATGATGTCTTAGGTAAAAGAGCCCAAAAAGACATTTTCAAACATCAAAAATTAAGCTGGGATATAATTATATGATAAACCGGCTTACACAATTCTATATCAGAAAATTTAGACCGTCATTTAATGCAATGATGACTAAATTTTTTTATGCTTCTTCTAATATTAAAATTGGAAACAATTTTAGGACTGACAGTATCCCTAAAATATGGATTGACGAGGGCTGTAAGTTAGAGATTGGCAATAATGTAGAGTTTAGAAGAAGTATAGAAATTAGAGTTCATGGAAAAAGCAGTATTAGAATAGGGGATAATTGCAGGATTGATAGGGGTGTAAGATTGCTTTCAACCAATAATGCTCAAATTTCTTTAGAAAGTGGTGCAAGAGTAGGCTTATATACGGTTTTCAATGGGGTGATTCGATTACTATTGGAAGAAAATGTTTGATCTCAGGTTTTGTCTATCTGCAAACTAGCATGCATGGTTTTGCCGAGAAATCGAAATCTATTCAAGACCAGGGCTATCGACATGCACCTATTGTTTTAGAAGAAGATAGTTGGTTAGGAGCACATGTGGTTATAATGCCAGGAGTCATTATAAAAAGGGGAGCCGTAGTGGGGAGTAATGCTGTAGTTAAAAAGGATGTGGGAGAATACCAGGTTGTAGCAGGGATTCCAGCAAAACCGCTTAAAGAAAGAAATTAGAAATGAAGAGTCCATTAATAACAATTTACATCACAAACTATAACTACGAACAGTTTTTAAGGCAATCAATTGAAAGTGTTTTAAAGCAAAGTTTACAAGATTTTGACCTGCTAATTATTGATGATGGCTCAACTGATGGAAGCAAAGCTATTATTGAGGAATATAGAGAAAACAACAAAGTATCCATTATATATCAACAAAACAAAGGTTTAAATATCACTAATAATGTTGCCATGCGAATGGCAAATGGAAAGTATATCATGCGCCTTGATGCAGATGACTTTTTAGAACCAACGGCATTAGAGGTAATGAGTGCTGTTTTGGAAGCTGATGAAGAACTAGGACTAGTCTTTCCAGATTATTACTATGTAGATATAGATGGCAATAAGACTGGAGAGGAGAAGGGGCACAACTTTGAAAAGGAAGTTTCTTTATATGATCAGCCTGCACATGGTGCCTGCACGATGGTTCGCTTAGAGTTTTTAAGAGATTTAGGGGGCTATAATGAAAGTTTTACGTGCCAGGACGGTTATGATTTATGGATTAAATTCATCATGCATCATAAGGTCACCAATGTTTCTCAAAGTTTATTTTCTTACAGAAGGCATGGAAATAATTTAACCACTAATGAGGAAAGAATACTAGCAACCAGACAAAAAATAAAAGAACTTTTTGTAAATCAGCATTTGCAAACGAAACGTACGCTTTGCATAATCCCTGTCAGAAGTGCCTTTATTGGTAATGTCAACTGGCCACTACATCAGGTTGATGGAAAAACTATTTTACACAGGAAAGTAGCGACTTGTGTTGAAGCAAAAAAAATTGATCATATCATAATTTCAAGCGCAGACCCGGACATTTTAGAATATGCCAAAACTACCTTTGAAGGGTATAAGCAAGTAGATGTTATAGAAAGACCGAAAGCTTTTTCTCAAGCAAACGAAACTTTAAGGGATACGATTGATCAAGCTTTAAAATTTGCAGAAGAAAAATATGGGGAGTTCGAAGCTATTATGACGGTTTCATTAGAGTATCCATTTACTAAAAGTGACATAATGGATGATGCCATTAATACGATGACTTTATTTCAATCAGATGCAGTTTTAAGTGTACGGCCTGATAACAGAATGTATTATCAACATACCGGGCATACCTTAGCGCCAATTTTAGACCAAGAGAAATTCACAAAACTGGAAAGGGAAGCATTATATAGAGGAGCAGGAGGCATAATGTTGAGTACAAAAGATAACTTCAGAAAGAATAAAAATTTAATGAAAGGAAAAATCAGTCATATAGTGGTTGATCAAAAAACAGCATTTGGTGTATTTTCTAATTTTGACTTTGAAATCTTTGAAAAAATGAGTGGCCATTACTTACTTCAGAATTAATATGTCTTTAATCAGAAAAATTTTATCCCTCTTTGACAGCGAAAATAAGAATAGAATTTTCATTTTATTTTGGATGATGTTGCTTTCTGCTGTGTTAGAAGTACTGGGCATTGGGATTGTACCGATTGTGATAAAATATATCTTACAACCTGAAGAGCTTAAAAATTTTCCTTGGCTATATGACTTTTTAGATGAGCTGAACTTGTTAACCACTAAACACCTATTTTTAGTTGGTTCGGTTATGATAATATTGGTGTTCTTAATGAAAAATGCCTATCGTTTTTATGTTGATTTTAAGCAATTAAAGCTTATAAAGCATATACAAACAAAATTGGCAAGTGATCTTTTTAGTAAGTATTTGTTTAGTCCTTATCAGCTTTATTTAAATAGAAATACGAGCACATTAATTAGGAATATTAATAACGAAGTTTCTTATATAGCTGCAAAGGTGTTGATTCCAAGTTTTCTAATATTATTAAATATAATAATTCTAATTGCTATTTTTATTTCAATGTTGGTTGTAGAATTTTATATGACCACAATAGTTGTTTCTTTTTTAGTAATTGCAATGGGAGGCTTTAATTTGTTACTAAGAAGGAAACTTAGGAGATACGGTAAAACTATGCAACAAGAAAGACGGTTGCAATTGCAATATTTATATCAAGGACTGCAGGGGTTGAAAGCCATTAAGGTTGCTAATAGGGAACATTTTTTTTATCAACTTTTTAAAAACTCCACATTACGGCTTGCAAATACTCAACTAAGGGTAAATATGCTCTCCAAATTACCTTCAGGTTACCTTGAAATAGTTGCGGTTGTAATGATACTTTTTTTAACTGGGGGTTTGCTTTTCTTAGCTTACCAAGGAACTGAACTAACTTATTTATTGAGTTTTTTTGGTCTGGCATTGGTAAGGATGAGACAAAACTTTAGCGCAATTATGGTTAATCTAAATCTGGTAAGAAGTAATGAAGTTTCTATTGACCCGGTAGTAAAAGATATGAAAATCCAAAAGGATAGAGAACAGGATGATACTAGTCTAGATCAATCTCTCAATTTTGAACACAAGATATCTTTTCAGAATGTTAGTTTTAATTATCAATCTTCCGAAAGTAAAGTGATTAATAAAATCAATTTTGAAATTGAAAAAGGTGAAATAATTGGTATTGCTGGAGCGACTGGTGGAGGGAAAACTACAATATTAGATTTAATTCTTGGCTTACATCAACCTACTGAAGGGTATATAAAAGTTGATAATGTGGATTTACAGTCTATGTTGTCCTTATGGCAAAAGAGTGTAGGTTATGTGCCTCAAAATATTTATTTACTTGATGATACGATAATAGCAAATATTGCATTTGGAATTAAGCCTAATAACGTAGATTTAGATAGGGTAAAGGAGGTAGTTAAGGCGGCTCAGTTGTTTGATTTTGTCAACTCATTAGATAAAGGATTGAAATCGAAGGTAGGAGAAAATGGAGTAAAAATATCAGGAGGGCAACGACAACGGATAGGGATTGCAAGAGCCCTATATAATAACCCACAGATTCTAATATTTGATGAAGCCACCTCTGCTTTGGATAATAAAACAGAAAGGAAATTTGTTGAAATATTACATGGTTTGGATGATGACCTAACTATAATAATGGTGGCACATAGATTAAGTACTCTTGAGAAATGTGATAGAATATTATTCTTGGAAAATGGAATGATAAGTTCTCAAGGATCATATCAAGAGTTGTTAAAAAATAACAAATTATTCCAAGAGATGTCTGGAGTTACCTAGAAAACTTGAACTGCCCCAACATATAATATGTAGCCATAGTAAATTCCTTCAAATTATATAAAGGTGATTTTTGCTTTACAAGAGGATCGCTGCCGTCCCTTAAAGGGACTAATTATAAAACAGGTATTAGATTTACAGAGAAAGAATTATGTATAAAAAGAATTTATTTTCATTTAAAAGTATTCAAGTTGAATTATCTAAAGACCCTGTAAATTATATTGATATAGGTGCAAGAGGAAAGTTAGGTGAACCTTGGAACATGTTGGATGATTCAAGTATTAACGTCATTGGCTTTGAGCCTGATAGGAAAGCATTTGAGGTTCTATGTGACAAGGCAAAATCAAATCGAAAGTATCATAATATAGCGTTATGGGATTCCCAGAGTGAATTGAAGCTGTACTTAACAAAAAGTGCGGCTGCTTCAAGCGTATTTGAGCCAAACATTGAATTGTTAAGTTCCACTTTTGCAAACCGTCATTGGAACACAAGAGCTGTTGAAAGTACAACTACAATTGCTACTGATAAACTGGACTCTGTTTTGTCTAATTCATCTTCCGATTTCATGAAAGTTGATGTACATGGAGCCGAATTTCAAATACTAGAAGGAGCGAAAGAAGCATTAAAAGGAACACTAGGGGTGTTTGTAGAAGCTTGGGCTCTTGAAGCACATAAGGGACAACGATTGTTTGGAGATGTTTTTAATTTGCTCTATAATGAAGGTTTCTTCCTTCATAAAATTAATAGCGACTATATGGCTTGGAAAAATATTAACGAGGAGTCATACGGAGCTGAATCCTCACGACAACCTGTTGGAATTAACTTATTCTTCCTTAAAAGGGCTGAGCTTATTCAAGGAGAAGAAAAAATACTAAAAGCAATTGTAATCGCTGAAAGCTATGGAATTTTGGGATATGCTTTATCATTAAACAAAAGACTTGAAAATAGTGAATTACAATTGTTTATTGAAAATAGGATAAAAGAGAGGATTTCCAATACAAGAAAACCTCGTTATAAGTACTATTCACTGCTAATTCAAAAATTGATAAAAAGAATATCCAAGTTTAATGAAAGGAGTTCAAGTGATTATTATGAGCCTGATTTCAAGTAGTAATTATTAATTAGGGCTAAATTCCATTTTTATATGAAACAGACATTAAAAACCCTATTGCCAGAGCTAATAATTAATAAAATAAGAAAGAGAAAAAGAAGACCTATCTATCAAGAGCTGGTTAAAAATTTACCAGACAACGTTATTGTATCTTACCCCAAGTGTGGAAGAACTTGGTTAAGATTAATTATTAATCACGCATTTTACTTTGAGTATCCCGAATTGTTTGGAGGAAACCCTAAAGAATATATTGATACATTATTACGTTTAAATGAAAAGTCAAAGACATTTCCCAAGTTGCAAATGACTCATGATGGTAGACCCATGTATTACCATTATAGAGAACTTTTTAGAGATAAGAAATTATATAAAGAAAAGAAAGTCCTGTTTTTAGTGAGAGAACCAAAAGACACATTAATATCGTGGTATTTTCATTTGACGCAAAGGGGAACATCTTTGAAAAAAAAAGAGTTTGACTTGACATCAATTGAAAACTTCATCATGGGTCACTACGGAGGACTAAAAACCATTATTCGTTTTTATAATGATTGGATTAAGGCCAAAAATCAATGCAAAGATTTCAAAATTGTAAAGTATGAAGATATGCGTAATCACCCCATAGACTCAGTAAAAGAAATTCTATCTTTTTTTAATGTTAAAGACATATCGCTTAGTTCAATTGCAAAATCAGTGGAATTCAATGATTTTTCAAAAATGAAACAAAAGGAAAAAGAAAACTTTTACGGAACAAACGCAATTGGTGTAAGTAGTGATAAACAAGACAATAACGATGCTTATAAGGTAAGGAAAGGTAAAGTGGGAGGTTACAAAGACTATCTTTCTGATAGTACAATTGATTCTATTGATAAAATAATTAAAAATTCGCTAAATCATGAGGTGGGCTACTAAAACTAAAAAATATCTTAATAATACTATAAGATTGCTTAAAGATATTTCTGACTATCAGAGATTTAACCTTCAGTCAAATTCAATAAATGAAACATATGAAATGTTGAAAAAAGACGGTCTAGTTGTGATAGATGATTTCTTGACTGAGAAGGAGTGTGAAGTTCTTGTGGGAAAGATTGATGGGTTAATTGATAAAGCTGAGAATGTAATAGCAGATGAATTAAAAAGTGATCATAGATTACTGGGAATTGATGTGGTTGATGATACTTTCCATAAGGCGTTTCAGTCAGAAAAAGTAATTGACTTAATATCAGGGTACCTAAATACGAAAGGCTCATTTACAATGGCAAATAGAGTGTCGCCTATTCCTGGTAATTTAGGTTCAGGTGGAGGATGGCACAGAGATAGTTATATTTACCCTCAAGTAAAGTTAATAGTGTATTTATCAGATGTAACCGAAAATAATGGGCCATTTCAATATATAGTTGGATCACACCGTTTATCCAAAAAAGTATTAGGTGTGGTTAAAGCAGATTATAATTTGGATGATGAAAAAAAGATTCCTAGCAGATACACGGATTCATTTATCAGGTCGAAATTTAGAACCAATGCTTTATGTACTATAACCGGGAAAAAGGGGACAGCAATTCTTGTTGATACATCAGGGATACATAGAGGTGCACCAATTAAGGAAGGAATCAGATATGCCTGCACAAATTATTGTTTTACTACCGAAGTTCCTGAAAAGATGAAGACTAAGTTTGTTAAAGTTTAAAAGTAGATGAGTTAATAGAATAAATTAGTTGGCTATCTAGGAGGCAAAACCAAATGCTAGATGATAAACAAGTACTGTAAAGGCAGTAATTTAGAAAATCTGAGTATTAATATGTTATAAGATTATAAATGTTAAACACCAGTTCAAGGACTTTATCAAAAAAGGATATACTAACTCTTGTAAATGAATTAGAAGAAAAATTTCCGGTGTATGACTGGAAGTATGAAGGAATTGATTTATGGCCGATCATTCGCCAGTTAATTTTTAAGCATTTTTTAGAAAAAAAAAATACTACCAAGAAGAAGAAAAAAGACGTCAATTTAAAAAATGTGTTCAAATATTACTTTGCTTACAAAAGGCTGTTAAAAAATTCAAGGCCAGCAGATTTCTTAGTTTCTGCAAATCAAATTTATCGTAATCAGCTAGAAAATACCTCATATAATCGTTTTGCAGATCCCTTATTGGATCAGTTAGAAGAAATGGGTCATAAAGGATCTTTAGTAGAACAATCTAAAACTGATGTCTACATTACCAAAGTGTATAAGAATAATCGATTTCAAAAGTTAGATGATGCCATAAACTGGGGGAATTTAAGAGTAAGAATTAGTAAAAAATTGCATAAAGTGGCCCCTTTAGTTTTAATAGGGTTTGATGATTTTTTAAGGGCTATATCTAAAGTAGATGATAAGCTTACAAAAAAAATAAATTTGCATAAAGTCAAGAACATAGCATACCGTATCAATAGAAATAAATCCTTAGCAAAAGATTTATTAAAAAAGATAAAACCTAAAGCTGTTTTACTGGTGTGTTATTACGGAGAATGGCAGCAAGCACTCTTAGTAGCGGCAAAAGAAATGAAAATCCCTACCTTTGATATCCAGCACGGGATAATTTATAAGGAACACTATTCTTACGGAAATTATTCACATATCCCATCATCTGGTTTATCTACACTACCTGATTACTTTTGGACATGGAGTCAGTACGAGAGCAATGTTATAAATAGCTGGTCACCTCAGTTAGCACACCAAGCAGTGGCTTTGGGAAATCCATGGTTAATGGTCTTCAAAGAAAATAAGATTCCACAAATTCAAGATATATCTGAACTACTTGATCCTACAAAGAAATTAATATTATATACTTTAGGTAATAGAGGAGAGCAATTTCCGGACTACCTTGTGTCATTCATTAAAGAATATAATCGTAATTATCAGTTTTGGTTTCGCTTACATCCTAGGCAGTTGCCTGAATTAGATAATATTAGAATGGAATTGGAAAGATTAGAAATACTAGATTTAATTAATATTGAAGAAGCTACAGTTCTGCCATTACCAAACATCTTAAAAAATACTAGTCTGCATATTACATTGATGTCATCAGTGGCAATCGAAGCCGCAGGAATGGAGGTCAAGAGCCTTATTTTACATACTGAAGGTAAGGAGTATTATCAAGATCATGAAATTAAGGAGTACTGTTGTTTTTATGATGATGAAACAGAGAAAATAGAGCAAGTGATAAAGGGATTGACAGAAGTTAAGCGCAATTCTGGAATTACTTCAATAACATTAAAATCAACTTGTGAAGAGTTATTAGCTTTGTGCGAAGACTTTCCATATACAAAATAGTAATTCCAATCGCTTATTAATTAAAAAATGAATATAGTCTATGTCACATTAGTAGATATATCCAAACCTACAGGTCCGGGTACAAATGAATTGGAATCAATATTAGCATTAAACCAAAGCGCTCAAGAGAATGTTAAGCTGTTTTTTTTGCTTGCATCAAAAACCAACCGTAGCGAAATTTCAAGTTCCAATTTTTATTCTTTCAATGTAAATGAGAAAGTTTATAAGGGAATGTCACTTCTTATTTGGCAGATTCAATATCTGCGCTCTTTTATCTCAATCTATCATAATCTGGGTAAAAATAGGAAAGACGTTTTAGTAATTCTTAGACCCGATTCAACCGGGAGATTAAGCTTAATTCCTATATGGTTATATTTTAGAGGGGTCAAATTTGGCTTTCGTCATTTTCAAGGTCAAATTAAAAAGAGTAAAAATGTAAAGAATTGGTATAGAAACACAGTCTTAAAGTGGGGATTAAATGGGGCAAAGTGTATAGATTGTTCGCAAAAGGAAGGTGCTGATCAATTAATTTTATTAGGATATCAAAATGTTCATGTTGTCGGAAATGCCGTTAATTTAAAGCGATTCCATTTAATGGATCGACCAAGTACCAAGGCGAAGTATGGTTTTAAAAAAGACAGTTTTATAATTGGATATATTGGAGGAGTCCCCCTAAATAGAGGTGCTGATTTGCTGATTAAGTCTGCACCACAAATTATTAATAAGATTCCGGATGTTCATTTTGTCATTGTAGGGGACAGTAAATATAGAGACAGTACGCACCTATATAAAATGCAAAAGTTAGCTAAGAAAATGAATGTTGAAAGGTACTTTACATTCACTGGAACAATTCCATTTGATGAGGTATTACCATACTTTAACTGCTTGAATATTGGTGTTGCACTTGTTTCTAGTCAGGAGGTAAAAGAAAAGGGTAATTCATCTCAGAAGATATATCAATATCTTGCTACTGGTTCTTCAATAATCATCCCTAAGAATACTCATGAAGATTTGGTGGAGGAAGGTGTTGCTGTTCAGATCATCCCTGAAAGTATAAGAGAATTTATAGAGGCAGTTGTTATATTATATCATGAAAATATTGATAGAGAAATTGTAAGAGAAGTAGCATTGAAATATTCCGTTGAAGATAGAGCGAAAAAACAATTATCAATTTGGAAAAATGCCTTAAAGAATAATAATGGACTTTAATTATATTTCAACGCTATATAAAACACAAATGTAAGAATGAATTATTCTAATAAAGTAGCATTCAGCATAGGTACTGGTCGCTGTGGTACGAAGTTTTTGTATGAGTTGTTATCTCATCAACCTAATCTTCTCTCTCACCACGAACGCCTTCCCTTAGAAGATAGTTTTTATAGATATGCTGAGTGGAATCAATTAAAGTTAGAGCACTCCGGTTATTTTCATATTAAAGCGAAAGCAGTTGAAAATGACTTGGAAAAAGCAGACTTTTCTTTTGAATCTAGTGCTTACTTATCCTTAGCAGTAAAGCCTCTATTTGAAAAATTTAATGCCAAGTTCATTCTGCTTGTAAGGGCACCTCATGCAGTAGTGACGAGCTACCACAAAAAAGGCTGGTATCAAAACGATTTAGTTATTTCAGACTATTCTAAAGCACCAGGTTTTCAGCCAAAGATGTCACTTAAGCATCACAGTTTCAGTAGAATAGTGCCTATAGGTAATGAATTGAAGGAATGGGAACAGTTAACTCAAATCGGAAAGCTTTCATGGTATTATCAAGCATTGAACTCCGCAGTTTTAAAACAGTTTGAGGGTATTCCAAATAGTCATTATAAAGTAATCAAACTAGAAGACCTAGATTACCAAAAATACCTTGAAATTGCAGATTTTTTATCGCTGAAAGATAAAATTTCAGAAGCAACCTTTCATAAATTAACGGCTAAGAAAGTGAATACGCTAAGCCCTTCCTATAAATTTCATAAATGGTCTGAAACAGAGAAAGAAGAATTTTTTCAACAAACTAGAAATATTAACAAGCAACTTAATTATACTTATTCCTCCGAATACATTAAGAGGTTATCCACCTCACCAAAGAAGGAAGCTACAGCTTCTATATTTCAAAGAATTAGGAATAAATTCAACTAGATAATAGATATGAAAATTGTCTATTTGTCAGATGCAGACTTACCTACCAGGGCAGCTCATGGCGTGCATATTATGAAAATGTGTGAAGCCTTTTCGAAAACACATGATGTAGAACTCCTGACATACATATACTATAATAAAGGTGAGAAATCAGTAGGTGCTATTTTTGATTTTTACAATGTATCACATTCCTTTAAAATAAAGCGTCTTACATTCGTTAAATTTAAAGGGTCGAAATATTTTTTTTCCTTTTTGAAGGCATGTTATGCGTTGATAAGATGGGCAGATGTTTACTATTCACGGGACTTCTACACTGCCATGTTTTTAGTAAACATGGGAAAACAGGTTGTTCATGAATTTCATTCCCCTTTAAAAATGAAAGCAGGTGTTTTAGGTTGGATGACTAAAAGATTTTTCAGAAAAGTTAAAAATGTTACTGTTATTTCAAATGCTCTAAAGCATCAGATGCTTAAAGACTTTAATTTACCTGCTAGTAAAGTTATTGTTGCTCATGATGCCAGTGTAGTCCCAACAACTACAGATAAAATCGATTTAGGTGCAGGATTTCATATTGGCTATGTAGGGCATCTATATGTTGGGAAAGGAATGGAAATAGTAGGAAAACTTGCGCATTGCATGACCAATGTGCAATTTCATGTGGTGGGTGGTAATCAAAATGATATTGAAAGTTGGAAAGCTAAGCATGGCTATTTTAACTTGCATTATCATGGCTTTATTCAACAAGGAAGTTTATCAAATTATATTAATGCTTTTGATATTTGCTTATTGCCAAATCAAAAAATTGTGAGAATATGGAATGACGGTAAAACGAACATCTCTGATTTTACATCACCTTTAAAGATGTTTGAGTATATGGCACATCAAAAGCCGATAATAGCTTCGGACTTAGCTGTGTTAAAGGAAGTACTAAATAATGATAATTCCATTTTATGTAATCCAGAAAACATTAATGAATGGCAAAATGCAATACATACTTTGGTCAATAATAAAAAACTAAAGCAAAGTATCTCATTGCAGGCCTATGATGACTTCATAAATAACTATACTTGGGAAAAACGTTCGCATAGGATTCTAAAAGAGATTCATGAATAAGAAAAAAGTGATTTTTGTTTTTTATCAATCCAAAAGTCAAGCGAATGGAGGGATAAACAGCTTATGGCAACTCATCAAATCATTTGACGAAATAGAGCCTATTTTACTAACCAACGCCCGTACTTCAGTGGTGGAACAAGCTGAAGCCTTAGGCTACGAATTTAAGATTACACCTACAATGGATTCGTTCAGTTTAAGGGCCAGAATCTATAATGTCCTTTTTTGGTCTTTTACTTTATTAAAGCTGGTATCAAGAGGAAATATAAGGGCTATTCATTTTAATGATATCATGGCACTCTCTTACGGTGTTTTTTCTGCCAAGATGACTAACTTATTTAAGTTTAAAGCTGAATTCAAGATTATTTTTAATATAAGGGATGTTTTTGAACCTGGTCGACTTTACACTAAAAAGTGGAAGTTTGTCAATTATTGTGATGAGCTTATTGTACTGTCAGAGCACATGAAAAGGGAGTTGTATCAACGACTTCCTCTTAATAACAAGGAGTATTGGCGCAATCACATTCATGCAATCTACAGTATTGTGGATCTCCAAAGATTTTCTCCTGCAAATGAAACCGAGAAGAATCAATTAAGAGAAAAACTTACGATGGATAAGGATCATTTGCATTGGGCTTATGTAGCTACTTTCAATACCAAGAAAAATCAATTGGGTTTTATCCAAGCGATGGAGCAAGATTTAAAAGCACATGATGTGATGATACACTTGGTAGGGGATATTAATGAATATGCTCAGGAATGTCAGTTAATGGTTGAAAAATTAGGACTCGAGGCAAAGTGTATTTTTCATGGCTACTATAAGCAAGTGGAAGATTTTTATAAAGCAGCAGATCTTACGATAGTGCCGACCAAAAGAGAAGGCCTTGCACGCTGTATGATTGAAAGCTTAGCTTGTGGAAAAGCAGTGGTCTCCTTTAATGTGAGTAGTGCAGAGGAAATTATAGAAGAGAATAAATGTGGTATTGTAGTTCCTCAAGGGGTGTATGATTCTTTCTTTCAAAATGCCTATGAGCTATCTAACAACAAGGAATTACTAAAAAAGTATTCAGAAAATGGGCGTAATTTAGCGACTCAGTTATTCTCGAAGCCTGAGATAATCACTAGTTATCAAAACATCTATTTAAGTACATAAGATTTCGCTTTTGTATGAATAAGGTTAGAGTGTATTGGGTGAAAAGTGAAGTAATAGTGCTTAATTGTTATTATAAGAAATAGTAAGTGAAGAATAATTTCAATAGTTTTATTGATATACCGACTTGGTTAATGTTCTTGTTAAAGACGTATTTTATTGTCTATAGAATTTTTATCCCGATATACACTTTTTTACTTAATGCAGAACAAGAAGGTCTTTTTATTCTCACAGTTTTAAATATCATCTATTCTACCTTAATATTTTTGCCGGTATTAGTTCCATTTAGAAATATTGGTGTTATTCATCCTTTAGTCTTTACTATTCTATTAGGTTTATTAAAAAGTACAGTTAGTCAGGCAGGTGGTAATTTTTTAACTCCATTTTTTCAGACTGAATATACTTTTTCTAGTACTGCAGCATTTCGTTCTACCGATGTTGTAACATATGATTTAGTTTTTTTAAACCTACAGGCCCGTGTTTTTGATATTGTTGCATTGTCTTTTTTTTATTTGGGTTATGTGTCACTTGGCAACAGGGCCATTCATTTTAAGATTCCCCGCTTTCCGTTTCCTATCGTATTTACTTCAGCTAAGAGGGCGATTCCCTATATATCGGTAGCGAGTTTAATGTTATTATTACTATTTTTTAATAGCCAAGGTGGTATTACGAGCTATATTTCGAGTTGGGGAACTTCCAGGAAAGAAGCCCTATCAGAAATAGGAGTTCAATTATCATTTTTGAAAAGAATATATATTTTCCCATTAATATGGTTTACTATTAATGGTGCAAAATTAAAAGGAAATATAATTTTACTCATTGCGGTAATCATCACTGTTATTTCCGGGTTTTTTCTTGTGGGCTCGAGATCAGGTTTGATTTTAGCGACTATGCCATTTTTTATTGTTTGGATGATTAAAAATGGAAAGATACCAATCACCCGACCAGCCTTAATCGGCATATTATTCTTGGGAGTTTTTGGTGTTTTAGGTCAATTTAGAGCTTCAACTTATGATAATAAAGTAGATTGGAGTGTGTTCAGTAATCTTAATTTGTCTGAATCAATAGAGAAATCAGAAGAAGAGCTGGGGCTATGGCAAGGATTAAATGCGGATATTGCTATCTACGCCAAAGTACCAAATCAGACTGATTATTTATATGGCAAATCATATTTAGGGGCCTTATTGTTTTTTATTCCACGCTCTGTTTGGAATGATAAACCACATGGTACCGGTTACTATGTGGGAAGAAACGTTTTTGGAACATCTCAAGCGGGAATTCCACCAGGCGAGACGGCAGAAGCCTATTATAATTTTGGTTTTTTGGGTTTAATATTTGTTTTCTTTTTAAAAGGTAGGATATATAAACTAGTTGTGAATAGAATTTTGAAGTATGGAGTTACAGATGATGTTTAT
This sequence comes from Fulvivirga sp., assembly GCF_040218215.1. Lineage (NCBI taxonomy): Bacteria > Pseudomonadati > Bacteroidota > Cytophagia > Cytophagales > Fulvivirgaceae > Fulvivirga > Fulvivirga sp. The sequence continues at coordinate 71,959 of NZ_JAVJQL010000014.1, read as the reverse complement.
TTCTTAATAGCCTACATCATATTTATTATGAATTTTAACACAACCGTATTAAGTTTGGTCAATTATTTTCAAATGATATTATTTTTAGTAGGTGTGAAAACGCTGTTAGGCCCTTATAATGCAACCCAATCTATATATCCTTGGATTTCCAAAATGCGGTACAAGTTCTTTATTCAACGTGCTCAATCAATGCAAGGCGATAACAGGGTCACAACCTAAAGAAACATTTTTTCTTATGGACGATGATAGTCCTGTCAAGCTATATGCTGAAAGTAGTCGAAGGAATAATAATTCTTGGGAAGATTTTTACCCATTCTTTGATCTGTCTAATAAGTATTTGATGGAAGCAACTACCCATCATATATTTCAGGATAAGATGTTTGAACATCTTAAAAACAGGATGGATGATTACAAGTTAATCATTCTTTTACGAGAGCCAGCAGATAGGATACGCTCATCCTTTTATTATACTAAATTTAATGCGGCTTATTTGCCAGAAAACATTTCTTTCGAGCGCTATGTACACGATCTGATCCAAAATAATTCAATGGATTATATTAAAAATGAAAGTAGCCGCTTCGTTCTAAAAAATGAGTTGTATTACTCTACCTACATTGATCATTTAAGAAAATATAAGTCTTTCTTTGAAAACAGCAATCTCTATATTGGAGTCTTTGAGGAAATGAAAAAGGAACCGGAAAGATTTTATTCTAATTTATTTAGTTGGTTAAATGTTGATTTTAATTGGGATGAACTGGATCTTGAGAAAAAAAATCAAACCTATCAACCTAAAAGTTCTTCTCTTCAAAATATACTGGCAAGATTGAATAGGAGTTTTAGAAAGATACCATTTAAATCAACTTTCAAAAAAGTATATTTTAGATATTTCACCGAGCAGGTAATTTCCTCGAGTGACTCGTCCTCAATTAATTTATTAAAGGACTATTTTGCAGATTATAATAAGGCATTAGAAAAGGAATTTAAAATTGATATTTCCTTTTGGAAGTGAATATAATTTAGAGCATGAAAAATCACACAGTTTTTATTACAGGAGGTCTTGGTTTCATTGCCTCCAGGTTGACAAAGAAACTATTATCTATGAATTACAAGGTGGTTAGTGTAGATAATTTCTTGACCGGATCAATTGATAATATTGACGAGTTTAAAGATGATCCAAATTATAGTTTCATAAGAGGAGATGCTAATAATTATAATACACTGTACAATATCTTTTACACTTTTAAACCTGATTATGTATTTCATTATGCAGCGTACGTTGGGGTATTAAGAACACTGGAAAATCCATTGCAAGTCCTGAAAGATATAGATGGATTTAAACATATATTAGAGTTATCTAAGGACTTTAATGTCAAAAGAATCCTATTTAGTTCTTCCAGTGAAGTCTACGGAGAACCCGTAGAATTACCACAGAATGAACATACTACCCCTTTAAATTCTAAACTCCCTTATGCAGTAGTAAAAAACGTGGGTGAAGTTTTTATTAAGACTTATCAAAGTGAATTTGGCTTGGATTATACCATCTTCAGATTTTTTAATACTTATGGTCCTCATCAGTCGCAGGATTTCGTGATTTCCAAATTCATTGATTTAGCGTTAAAAAATAAACCCATTACTATCTATGGAGATGGGCAGCAAACCAGAACTTTTTGCTTCGTTGATGATAATTTAAATGCGACCGTGGCTGCTATGCTTTCTGATGAAAGTAGAAATGAAATTTATAATATTGGCTCTTCTACAGAGATGACTGTTTTAGAATTAGCCAAACTAATTATAAAATTAACCAATTCTGCTAGTGAAATAAAACACCTTGATCCACTTAAAGAGGGAGATATGACGAGAAGGCAGCCTAGTAATCAAAAGATGGTCGATGAACTTTTGGGTGGAAAGCAGCTGGTGGCCTTAGAAGATGGTTTGATGCAAACGATTAAATGGTTCAAGGAAAGAAATGAATAATTCCAAAATCAAAATCATGTTTTTCTGTCCTTCTTTAAGCAGAGGTGGAGCAGAAAAGCATTTTGCACGGTTAATTCAGAATCTAAACAATGAGCGATTTGAGAAAATATTAGTAACTAGTAGGTCGGAAAATCAATATATTGATATCATCAACCAAGATGAAATTAGAGTAATTACTTTAAATATAAACTGCAAGTCATCTATTAAAGCCTTGGTTTTATCGGTAAACCCACTGATAAGATTAGTTAATTCTGAAAAACCAAAAGCCTTTGTTTCAGTAATGGATATGGTTAATTTCATTAGCTGGATTGTAAGAAAACTTTCAAAACATTCTTTCAAAAGTGTTTACTTGGTTCAAGCTTCACTACTGCAAGCCATTAAATTTCAACCGAATTTTTTGAAGCAGATTTTATATAAAATAATGCCTAGAATTTATAAAAATGCAGATAAGGTAATTGTTCTTTCCAATGGTGTAAGAAAAGAGATAACTGAAAAAATTCTAAATGCTGGAGATAATATAGTTACCATACACAATATTGGTATCACAGATAATGATGTCGTTGAGGCGGATCAAGAATTTCACAGCAGAAAAGCAAGATCAATTATCTGTGTTGGTCGGTTGGTGAAGTTGAAGGGGTTTGATCTTGTGATCAAGGCGATGGTAGAAATAGTCAAAAAATTTCCTGATGCAACTCTTACTTTTCTGGGATCAGGTCCAGAGGAAGATCGCTTGAAGGAGATGACAAAGCATCTTAAGCTTGAAGATAATGTTCAATTCGAAGGAATGGTCCCTAACCCTGAATATTATTTAAATAGATCTGAGGTTTTTGTATTGGCATCTTATTTAGAGGGTTTTGGAAACGTGATTATAGAAGCTATGGCCTCGGGTTGTGCGGTAATTGCAACTGATTGCCCTCACGGCCCAAGTGAAATTATTGAGCACAATAACAATGGAATACTAGTTCCTATTGACAGTTCTATTGCAATTGCCGAAGCTATTGATGAACTGTTTTCTAATACAGAGAAATTGGAGAGTATTTCTAAGAATGGTTATAAGCGGGCTTTCGATTTTGCTCCTGCAAAAATAGCCGATCAGTACGAAGAAGCTATTTCCTCAATTTTGTAGAGATTTTATGCTGGCAAAATATTCTAAATATGGATTGAATCGGCTAATAAAGGACTTCATGGGTCTCTTATATTATCTGAGGTGCCGAAGATTTTATTCTTTTGATGAACAGCATTTCTGGAAGTATCAGATGAAGCAGTTTGAGAAAAATTATAGCCACGCTTTACAAAACATTCCATTCTATAAAGCTAATAATTACCCTGAAATTAATTTTTCTAACTGTAGATCGCAGGAGGAGTTCTTCGATCTGGTTCAGAAAATTCCTATCTTAAAGAAAGAGGTTCTCAAGTCGAATAATTCTCTTTTCTTCAGTAATTCAGAATTCCTTGCCAAGACTCATACAACCAGTGGGACATCAGGCACCCCTTTAAAGCTGAAAGCAAATATTTTTGAAAAAGCAGAGTTACAGATGATAAAAAACTATTGGTTTAAGAAAATCAATGGTAAATTTTTTCCTAAGTTATTAATTCTTTCAGGCTATTATGTACCTAAAGCTGGTGGCCCTATTTTTTTTAAAGATAAATTCACGAATGATCTTCATTTGTCGATTTATGCATTAAAGAGTCAAAATGTTAATGAAATAAAAGAAACGATTGAAAGAGAATGTCCAAATATTATATATGGTTATGCCTCTGCAGTACACTTATTAGCAAAAGTGTTAGGATCAGATTCGCTAGCTAATAAAAATGAAATGGTTGCAGTTACTACTTCAGAAATACTTCAACCTGATTGGAGAAATGTGATTGAAACTAATTTGGTAAGAAAGATTCATAATTTTTATTCCTCGCAGGAATGCGTACATGGAATTTTTGAAAATGAAGATGGTCTAATGAAGATTCATCCCAGAATGGGCTTTATAGAAATACTTGATCAAGACAAGAATGCTGTATCTAATGGCTATGGATGTGTAGTAGTAACAGGATTTATGCGTAAAAGTATGCCGCTTATCAGGTATGAAATCGGTGATTCAATTCAATCTACAGATTACAATGTGACTGAAGACAGCATCCCTTTATGGCCAGAAGTTGGTGAGATAAACGGTCGTTCGGAAGATCTTGTTTGGAAAAGAGATGGAAGTAGAATAGGCTATTTATGTTTTCATGCTACAAAAAATGTAGATGGAATTAATGAAGCTCAAATTATTCAAAAAGGATATGAAAGTTTTGAATGTAGACTTTCAATTCGGACTAATGCAAATAAAGACGAAATTGAAGATCAAATAAAGGAAGAAATTGTGAAAAGGCTTGATACAAATATATTTATTGAATTTACTTACATGGGCTTTATCCCACGAGGAGCAAATGAGAAATTTAAAGCAGTTGTTGTGGAATTTGAACCTTCTGATCAATGAAAGCGATATTTGTATATGATCACAATTACTTAAAATCAGATGAGGGAATCATCTATAGCTCAGGTGCATTTAATAGTTCTTCATGGGAAAGGTATTTAGAGCATTTTGACCAGCTAACGGTAATAGGTCACAACGTAGACTTTGATCAAGATCTCCGTAGATATAATGTTGTAAGTCACCCTAAAGTATCTTTTAGGTTCTTTAAACCTATCAAGTCACTAAAGTCATTTGTAATTAACTTATTTAAAAATGACAAGTCATTAAAAGAGCTTGTTAAATCTCATGATGCGTTAATTGTTCGCATATATAGTGAATATGCATTTCAAGCGATCAGAATTGCTAAAATGCTAGACAAGCCTTATGCTGTTGAGTTAGTAGGTTGCCCATGGGATGCCTATAGAGCCCATCAATCTTTTAAAGCAAAATTAATAGCTCCATACTCTTACTTTAGATTAAGAAGAGCTATATGGAAATGCAAGTTCGTTTTATATGTTACTGATCAATTTCTTCAGTCTAGATATCCAACCAAAGGCCGTCATATTGGAGCTTCCAATGTTATGTTAACCGAACCATCTTCTGATATCCTAACAAAGAGATTAGATAATATAAAAAAATTAGAGCTATCAAATGAGCCGTTAAATATTGGTGTGATAGGTAAAGTTGATGTAAAGGCCAAAGGCATCGGCATTTTGATCAAAGCTTTAGGCCAACTGAACATTAGCTTTAAATTGCATATAGTAGGGCCTGGTAATCAGGATTTTCTAAAACCTATAATTAAAAAGTATGAATTAGAGGACTCCATTTTGTTTCATGGAAAATTAATGGCAGGAGAGCAAATTAATGTTTTTTTAGATAGTATTGACTTATATGTACACCCATCCATGCAAGAAGGACTTCCAAGGTCAGTAATTGAAGCAATGGCGCGGGCTTGTCCTGTTTTAGCTTCCTCTATTGCAGGTACCCCAGAGTTGCTACATCAGACCTATCTTCATCAGCCTGGAAATCATAACCAACTTTCAGAGAAGATTAATTACATATATCGAAATTTAGGTAATTTGAGTGCTATGGCTTTAGAAAATTTTGAAAAAGCAAAGAATTATTATCCTGAAAAACTTAATGATAAACGTAAATCCTTTTGGGGAGAGTTCTATGAATTCTCAAAAGCTGTCAGTAAAAATGTATAATGCCTAAAATCCTCCGTGTTACAACCATTCCTATTTCATTAAACTTACTTTTGAAGGGGCAGCTGTCCTATGCTCAAAAACATGGTTTTGAAGTGATTACAGCCAGTGCAGATGGTGATGATATTAGTCTTATTAAGGAAAGGGAAGGGGTAAAACATTTTGTTATTCCTTTTACTCGGGTTATCAGTCCTTGGCAGGATCTGGTTTGCCTCTGGAGGACTATTCAACTGATTAGAGTTGAAAAGCCTGAAATCATACATTCACACACACCCAAAGCAGGTCTTATTGCTATGTTAGCGGGAAAGATTTGTGGTGTTAAGCATCGAATACATACTGTAGCCGGAATGCCTTTAATGGAAGCTTCTGGTATATCAAAACTAATATTGACTGTTACCGAGTTTCTAACTTACTGGTCTGCGACACATGTTTTTCCAAATTCGCAAAATTTAGAAAGTTGGATCAAATCAAATTTTACCGTTGCGCATAAGAAGTTAAAAGTGATAGGTAAAGGTAGCTCCAATGGCATTGATACCAACTATTTTGATACAACGGAAGCGTTGCGAAGCAAAGCTACTGAATTTAGAGCTTGTAACAATATTTCTGAAAATGCAATGGTTTTTTGCTTTGTGGGTCGTCTCGTTCGGGATAAAGGAATAGTAGAGTTAGTCGCAGCATTTGATAGTTTGACTGTTGATAACACATATCTTGTATTAGTTGGCAATTACGAAGACCAACGGGAACCACTTACTGTTGAAACAAAAAATAAAATCCGCCTAAATGAAAAGATAATAGCTGTCGGTTTTCAAAGTGATATAAGAATGTATTTGGCAGCTTCAGATGTTTTTGTTTTTCCTAGTTACAGAGAGGGGTTCCCTAATGCTCTTTTGCAAGCTTGTGCCATGGGGTTGCCATCAATTGCCACTAATATTAACGGTAATAATGAAATTATACAACCAGGTCAAAATGGGTTGCTTATAGAAACAAAAAACACTTCGCAACTTAAGGAAAGTATGGAGGAACTATGCTTAAATGCATCATTAAGGACTAAATTAGCTGCCAACGCCCGGCCTAGTATAATGGATTATAAACAAGAAAATGTTTGGCAACTTATATTGCAAGAATATCAAAAATTGATGTAGCGCTAATGTACAAAAACCTGGTAAAGCCCTTTTTTGATTTTTCAATTGCTCTTATCTTATTGATAGTGGTGAGCCCAATTTTTGTTTTGGTCATTATCTTTTTAATGGCATTTCAGAAAGGTCAGGTCTTTTTCACCCAACAAAGACCAGGCATGAATGAGAAGTTGTTTAGAGTTATCAAATTTAAAACGATGACTGATGAAAGAGGAGCAGATGGAGAGCTTTTACCTGATAAAGAGAGATTGACTTGGGTTGGTAGTTTTGTTCGGAAAACATCGCTTGATGAGCTCCCTCAGTTAATAAATGTAATCAAAGGAGACATGTCATTCATTGGTCCCCGTCCGTGGTTGGTAGAATATTTGCCGCTTTATAGTCCTGAACAAAGGAGAAGGCATGAGGTAAAACCCGGTATTTCAGGCTGGGCACAGGTAAACGGAAGGAATGCCATTTCATGGGAGCAGAGGTTTCAGTATGATCTGTATTATGTGGATAACCAATCCTTTTGGTTAGATTTGAAAATAATCTTTCTTACAATAAAGAAGGTGTTTATTGCGGAAGGGATAAGTGCAAAAGGAAGCGCAACAATGGAAAAATTTAAGGGAAACTAAAGTTTATATTAATTACTTGTCAATTGTTAATTGCGCATTGTTAATTGCTAATTGAAATATGTTTTTATTTGGAGCCAGTGGTCATGCAAAAGTTGTTATAGACATCATTGAACAAAACGGTTCAAAAATCTTAGGCATTTTTGATGATGATCCTAATAAGAAGCAACTATGGCAATATCCTGTTATTGGCAATTACAGTGCTCATAAAGCCGAGCATATTCCCTGTATAATAACAGTAGGCAACAACGCTATAAGAAAGAAGATTGCTCAAAAATTGAATACTGAATATTGTAATGCCCTGCATCCTGCTTCTGTAATTGATAAAAGAGTGAAAATTGGCAGAGGCACTGTGGTAATGGCTTCTGCCACTATTAATGCAGACACATCAATAGGCAATCACGTCATAATAAATACCAGTTCATCTGTCGATCATGATTGTGTTATTCATGATTTTGTACACATAGCCCCTAATGCCACTTTGTGTGGTGGGGTGGCAGTTGGAGAAGGCACATTAATTGGTGCAGGAGCCACAGTTATCCCGTTGGTTAAAATTGGCAAATGGTGCACGATAGGTGCAGGTGCGGTCATTGTTTCTGATATTCCTGATAATTGTAAAGTTGTGGGTAACCCAGGTAAAATTATTGCTAATGGCTGAGGGTAAAAAGTTAATCATATATGGTGCCGGGGGTCTTGGAAAAGAAGTAAAAGCATTGGTCGACTCGATCAACAAGGAGACATTTGAATGGGATTTTGTTGGGTTTGTTGATGATGGCAAGACGCATGAAAGTGTTCTTGGCGGACTGGATATTTTAAAAAACTACGATCAAGGGATTTACTTAGTGGTGGCCATTGGATCGCCTAAAACTAAATTTGAAGTGACAGAAAAAATAAGTGTATTTTCAAATATTCATTATGCTACACTAGTTCACCCTGGAGCGATAATAATGGATCAAGAAACAGTTAAGTTAGGTGAGGGAACGATAGTAACTGCTGGTGTTGTGCTGACTACAGAAATATTAATAGGAAACCACGTCCTTCTTAATTTAAACAGCACGGTTGGGCATAATGCTGTAATAGGCGATTGTTGCTCACTGATGCCAGGGGTTAACGTTGCAGGTGGGGTTATAATTGATGATCAGGTGCTGGTGGGCAGTGGTGCGAATATTTTAAATGGGTTAAAGATTGGCAAAGGAGCCAAAGTTGGTTCTGGGGCTGTTGTGCTTGATACTGTAAAGGCCGGTGATACCGTGGTAGGGGTTCCCGCAAAAATTGTAAAATGAATATGTCAATGCTTAAAGAGTTCAAGCCTTCAATATTATTCCTGGCCAAATTCTTAGGAACCTATATGGTGCTCAACCTTCTCTATGGATTGTATATTAATAGCTACTCCCCACAACCTGACCCCATAACTTATATTGTTACAGAGCAAACATCCTGGATATTAAACCTTGCGGGAAATGAAACCTCTATTCTAAGGGATGAGGCAAGGCCAAATGTGCACTTGAGTAATGCAGACCGAGGTGTGTTGTCTGTTTTTGAGGGCTGCAATGGGCTAAATACCATGATTGTATTTGTAAGCTTTTTAATGGCTTATGGCCGATTGAAAAGGAAATTGCTTTGGTTTATTCCACTTGGTTTTGTCATCATCCACATTTTTAACCTGGTAAGGGTGGGAGCCTTATATTATATCACAGTCTATTTTGATCAATATCTGTACTTTACCCACAAATATCTTTTTACAGGGTTTCTTTTTGGCGTAATCTTCATTATGTGGTATTTCTGGGTTACCAAACTGTACAATAAGCCAAATGCTGAATGAAAAGATATTTGATTGTCTTTATTAGCGTCTTGGGATTGTTGCTGGCTTACCTCCTTCAGCGCGATATCCAATCTTTTTTTAACCAGACCCTTGACTCCAAATACATCTCATTTGCAGTGGCACGAACGTTTCGGTTCATTGTTAATGACTTGCTTGTAGTGCTTTTAATCTATGGTCTTTTTGAAAAAAGAAAGTATGTGGTATTTGCATTATACGTACAACTGGTTGGAATAGTACTCATACTTACCCCATATCTGGTCATTAGATATTACACCAATTATAATGGGCCTTTAGTTTCTTTTATGCACCGGTTAATTGTTAATCCATTATTAATGCTTTTACTTATTCCCGCTTTTTACTATCAAAACAATATTCCAAAAAATGAATGAACGAATATACCTTTCCTCGCCACACATGGGAGGCAGTGAACTGAATTATATACAAGAGGCATTTGATCAAAACTGGATAGCCCCTTTAGGCCCTAATGTAGATAACTTTGAAAAGGAGCTGTGTGCTTATTCAGGAGCAGGACATTGTGCGGTATTAAGCTCAGGTACAGCAGCCATTCATTTGGCCTTGATTATTTTAGGTGTTAAAACTGGCGACAGTGTTATATGCTCATCTTTTACTTTTTCTGCTTCAGCGAACCCAATAGTGTACCAAGGTGCCGAGCCCATATTCATTGATAGTGAAGAGCAGACATGGAACATGGATCCTACTCTTTTGGAAGAAGCTCTATACAACCAAATAAAAGGAGGTAGAAAGCCAGTAGCCGTTATTTTTGTTCACCTGTATGGCATGCCGGGTAAGATTGAAGAAATTGCCAGTATATGTAAAAAATATGAGGTTCCGTTAATTGAAGATGCTGCCGAGGCGCTTGGCTCATCTTACAAAGGGCAGAAGTTAGGCACCTTTGGTGATTTTGGCATTTATTCATTTAATGGTAACAAGATTATTACCACATCAGGAGGCGGGGCGTTGGTTTCCAATAATGAAGCCTGGATTAAAAAGGCCAGATTTTTGGCGACACAAGCACGAGATCAGGCCCCGCATTATCAACATTCAGAGATAGGCTATAACTACCGTATGAGTAACATAGCGGCTGGAATAGGCCGAGGGCAACTTCAGGTGCTGGACGAATGGGCCGACAAGCGAAGGGCTAATTACGGTTTTTATAAGCAAAATCTAAGGGGCAAGGGTTTTACGTTTATTGAAGAGCCTGATAAGGATTATTATAGCAACCGCTGGCTGACTACCGTTTTGGTAGATGAAAAAGCAACAGGTTTTGATAGGGAAACATTGAGAACTGAACTGGAAAAACATAATATAGAAACCCGGCCATTGTGGAAGCCTATGCATTTGCAGCCTGTCTTTAGCCACTATCCATCTTATGGAGGCAAGGTAAGTGAGCATCTTTTTGAAAAAGGGCTGTGCCTGCCATCAGGATCGAACCTTACAACAGAGCAAAAGCAACTCATTATCAATAAAATAACGTCCTTATTGTAGGTTACATTTTTGGTAATACTGGTATCTAAAAAATGATTTATTTATACAGCCAAGCTGTGTTTTAATTCTTATTTTTGTATTTTAAGTTCAATTTGGATTTTTGTTATATGAAGAGACTCAGTCTTTCAATTCTTTTAATTATCACTACAATAAGTGCTTTCAGTCAAACTGGAAATTTCAGGACATTATCTGGTGGTACTTGGTCTACAGCTACAATATGGGAGCGGGATGCTGATCAGAATGGAACTTATGAAGAAAGTCCTTCAAGTGTAGCTCCTAATTCTTTGAGTAATTTGATAGAAATACAAAATACTCATTCAGTTATTCTGACAACAAATGAGACAATAAACGGAACTTTAACAATCCAAAGTGGAGGTTCTTTAACTATTTCTGCTGCAGGACCGCCTTCTGACAGACTCACAATTTCTGCAAGTGGTATTCTAAACAATCAGGGTATATTAACTATGGCAGGAGGGTTGATAAAGAGAATGAGAGTTTTTGGTAGAGTAAATAATCAATCCACAATGACAGGTTTTACAACAGCTAAATTGTTTTTTGAATCAAACTCAATATATGATCATCAGCATACAACAACTGCTGGTACCATTCCATTAGGTACTTGGGATACTTCTTCAACATGTATGGTTAGCGGATATACTTCAAATTCAGTTGCCCCAACAAATTTAGGACAATCTTTTGGAAATTTTACTTGGGACTGTTCGAGCCAGACATCTGCTATAGATTTATCAGGTGGGTTAGTTACTGTAAATGGTAATTTAAATCTTTTAAATACAGGTTTTACAGGTGTCTTTCTAAATCAATCAGGATCTAACACTACCGTTACTGTAGCAGGAGATTTGAATGTTGAAGAGTATTTCTTAATTTCTGAATCTGGGTCTAATAATGTTCTTGATATTCAGGGAAATGCAATATTAACCTCAAACTTTCCTTACTTAGTTCTCTCCGGAGCATCCGGGAATGCAACCTTAAACGTTGGAGGAAGTGTTACTCTCGATAATTCTGGATTTATAGATATGTCTCAGGCCGGATCCGGAAGCTCAGAAGTAAATATATCGGGAGATTTATCCATGTCGAACTTTTCTTATATTACAACTGGATTTGGTTCTGGTTCTTATACCATCAATTTTAATGGTAATTCTGAACAAGTAATAACTGCTTCAACAAATGAATTGTTCGATGGCCAGAATATTAATATCATGTCTAATGCTATTGTTTCAGTTCCAAATAACAATTTCTTAGGTACTTCAGGAGCTCTAAATGTTGCTAATTTGGCTGAGTTAAGAGTTGGTTCAAATGCTGCTAATGGAGCAATTCAATCTTCTGGTTCAGCCGGGGGAATTCGAGTTACTGGTGGACAGACTTATGCTACGGGGTGCACTATAGTTTATAATGGGGCTACTGCCCAATTCATAGGTTCGGGGCATCCATCAACTTCAGGTGTTAATACAGAGATCAATAACAGTAACGGTGTCACCTTGGCAAGTAGTGTGGTTTTAGGAGGAGAATTGAACTTGACCAGTGGTAATTTGACTGTCGGAAGTAATACATTGACATTACAGGGAGCCCATTCTGGAAGTGGATCATTATCGGTAAATTCTACATCAACACTCGTGTTTAACGGTTCAGGTGCTATTGGTGTCATTCCTTTTGTTTCAGCAACACCTTCTTTGGGAACGTTAACGATTGATAGGTCTGGTGAAGTGGCAGTTTTTGAAGATGATGTAACCATAGGAACAGCCTTAAACCTTACTCAGGGCAATCTGGATATTAGGGATCAGACCTTGAATTTAACCGGAACTATATCTGGTACAGGAAATTTGTTGGCAAATACTGCGTCAACGGTTAACATTACTGGGACAGGTGCTGTGGGTGCTTTGCAATTTGACCCTACCTTTAATACTATTGGTAATATCACCTATAATCGATCTTCTGGTACACTAGCCTTGAATGGTACACTCAATGTTTCTCAATCATTAGTACTTACAAATGGTACATTGACAAATAACGCCAACTTGTTCATGGGTAATGACGCCACATTAACAAAGAATTCCAATGCAACATTCTCGGGGGACAGCCCTGAAACCACCGGTGGGGCGTTATACAATGTTATCTACACCAATGCGGGTCAAACGACTGGTAGTGAAATACCGGATGCCCTTACCACCGATGCGCTAGGGGATATCACTATCAATACCTCTGGCTCCCTTGTTTTAGATCAAGCCTTACAGGTTAATGGAAATGTTACTTTAGATGGTGGCTCACTCTCGATTGGTGCCAATTCGTTAACGGTTTTGGGTAATTGGGTAAGAAATGGAGGCTCGTTATCAACATACTCTGGCCAAGTTATTTTTAATGGTGTATCGTTGATCAATGGTTCTAGTACAGCAACATTTGTTAATGTACAAGTTCCAAGTGGAGCTTCATTAACTTTGCCCTCTGGTAATATTAATATTAACGGAAATCTTCAGATTGACCCATCAGCCACTTTTTCTGCCAACGGAGGCACCGTTACTTTAGGAACAACGGCCAATCAAAATATTGCTGCAGGTGGAGCGTCATTTAATAATATTGCTGTTACAAAAGCGACAGGTACAGTTACAATAGCCGGCACCTTGAATTTAACAGGTAGATTGAGTTTTGACGGAGCCAGTGGTGCAACAATAGCCAGTGGAGGCAACCTTACCATTGTATCTACATCAGATGGTGCGACAGGAAATGGTAGTATTGGGGTGGTGCCGTCAGGAGCCAATATTACAGGCAACGTTGTAGTCCAGCGGTTTTTGAGTGGCGAAGGAAGGATTTACAGGTATTTATCCAGCCCTGTAAGTGGCGCCAATTTGGAACAATGGCGTGACGACTTTCCGATAACTGGAACGTTTGATGATCCAAGTACGGGCACTGGAATCACTTCTACCAACCCTTCTTTATATCGTTATATCGAGAGTTTACCGGGTTTGGCAGATGATGGTTATGAGGCATACCCCGCATCTGGGGCATTAGCTAGTAGCACAATAGAAGTTGGCCGAGGTTATGCAGCTTTCATTAGGGAGGGGGCATCAAGTACTGTAATTGACGTAACAGGCACCGTGAACTTGGCGAATAATGCAGATATTGATTTGAATGTAACTTATAATAATGATGGTAATGGCCCTGCCAATGAAGGTTGGAATTTGGTAGGTAATCCTTTTGCATCATCAATTGATTGGGATAATGTGCTGAGTGGTACTGGAGGTACCAGGGTCAACGTCAATCAAGGTATTCAGGTTCGAGATAACGGTGCAGGGGGTACGTATAGGGTTTGGGACGGCTCTACAGGGGATTTAAATGCAGGGGTTATAGGAACGGGGCAGGCTTTTTGGGTTCAGACCACTGCTAATGGCCCTTCGTTAACATTAAATGAGTTGGCAAAAACTTCTTCAACAGGAACATTCTTCAGGGAAGAGAAATCTGATCCAATTGAGGTTCTTCAGATATCATTGTCTGATGGTGTTGACACTGATAATACTTTTGTTAAAATAATTGAAGGTGCGACTCTGGGTTATGACCTTGGTGATACTCCAAATCTCAACAATGTGATATTTGATGTCACAACAATTGCAGGTGATGGTGTAAATCTGGCAATCAACGCTATTGATTATGCAGGATGCTCATTGAGTCTGCCTATCAACGTAGCCGATGTCAGTTCAGGGGAATACACACTTTCCTTTTCTCAAATGGAATCTATTCTTTCAGCAGAGTCATTGAGTCTTGTAGATAATTATACATCAACAATTGTGGATGTTTTGAGCAATCCATCTTATGTTTTTGAAGTAGATGAAAATAACAGTGCTACTTTTGGATTAACAAGGTTCGAACTAAGATTAGAAAGGGATTTTATTTCTCAAGAAGTGGTTTTAGAAGCAGCGAGTGAAATTTGTCAGGATGTAGATGCTGCAATTGTTGTTAAAAACACTCAGTCAGGTATAACTTACAACCTTAACATTAATGGTGAAAATTCAGCATACAGTGTATTAGGCAATGGTGGGGATGTTGATTTGGTAGTATTGACTTCAGACCTCATTTCAGGTAACAATGAACTTTCTGTTTCAGCTAGTTTTGAAGGCTGTGAAAATGTTATAATCAATGATGTATTACAAATTGAAAAGTCAGATATCAATTTAAATATTGGCTATACAGCAACCCAAACCGTCTGTGGTCAGGAAAGCGCCTTTGTAACAATTGATACTGCTCAGGAGAATGTGCAATATCAACTATTCTTAAATGATGTAGCTTACGGTGATCCAATACTTGGTAATGGTCTAAAAGTAAGTTTTGAAGTAATTAGTAATGATTTATTGGAAGACAATAACATTTCAATTCAGGCATCCCGCAATAATTGTGTGGAGTTTTTAGAGCAAACCAAAACTGTATCTAAAACAGTGCTCAATGACGGTTTAAATTTAGAGTCTCCAGCCACTGTCTGCCAAGGTGAAAGTTTCAATGTAGTACTTTTTGACTCGGAGAATGGTGTTGGTTATCAGCTTAAAATCAATGGACAGGAAAATGGTGAAGTAAAAGCAGGTAATGGATCAATACTTAATTTTGATCTTTCTTCAAATGATCTGGCCAATTCTAATTTGATAAGTATAGTAGCTAATAACGGAAATTGCGAAGTTAATTTAGTTAATCAACTATCGGTTGACATCATAACAGTAGATGAACTGGTATCATATGATGTTGAAGATATTTGTGGTGATGGCAATGGAGCAGTAGTAATAAGTAGCCCACAAATAGGAGTAGAATATGCTGTTTTCTTAAATGGTGAAGAGTATGGTGATCCTGTAGTTGGTGCAGGTCAACCCTTGGAATTCAGTTTGCTTTCGACCGATTTGCAGAATGATAATATAATTACAATTTTAGCAACCCTTGAAGCATGCTCTGCCAATTTAGTGCAATCTGGAACATTCAAAAAGACTTCTATAACCCCTCAAATAACCAGGGAAGATAATTTATTAAGATCAAATTATGAAGAAGGGAATTCATGGTTTTTGAATGGTGAGCATCTAACAGGACAGACGGGCAGTACCTTAGAAATCTTCACTTCTGGTTTATATGAGTTGAAAGTTGATGTTAATGGTTGTTCTGAAACGGTAGGTGAAGAATTCAATGTAGATGAAGTAACGTCTATAGATCGTGAATTAGATGGGAAAAATATTCAGTTGTTTCCAAACCCAACAAATGATATTTTAAACATTACGTCAAGTAATGGAACGATTGAGTGGGTTGAGTTTTATGATGCTAGAGGAAAATTAAAAATGAAGATCATCTCAGGTGAGAAGACCCTTAAAATTAATATTGATAACTTTGTTAATGGAGTATACATGATTAGATTACAATCTGAAAATGAATTATCTACTCATAGATTTATTAAACAATAATGATTAGAAGGGCTTTTATAATATTCATTCTTATTGGGTTTTCAAATATTGTTAAATCACAGCCTGGTGATCCAGGTGGAGACCCTGATAACCCTGTGCCAATAGGAGGTATAGAACTTTTACTCATTGCTGGTGGTGCATTAGGAGTAAAACGTTTGATGCGTAAGAAGTAATAATAATACTTTGATTACCAAGTTTCTTTTACAGCTCAGAATTTTACCCCGTTGGGTGATTATACTTCTTGACGTTACTATTGTGGCCGTTTCTACAGCCCTTGGATATCTTCTCCGTTTCAACTTCGAGTTTGATTTAATTGATAATTATAACCCCTTGATAGGGATAGGTGTTAATGCTACGGCTTGCTTGATAGCACTTTATCTTACCAAGAGTTATGCCGGAATTGTCCGTTATACAGGACTTAAGGATGGTTTAAGGGTTTTTCAAACTTTGATCATTGCTCACAGTTTATCATCGGTTTGCAATATAGTGTATAACTTCTCAGAAGGAAGAAACATAATTCCCTATTCGGTCATTCTCATTTCCTTTCTTGCTTCTTTCTTGTTCTTATTTCAATACAGGCTGCTCATCAAAAATATTTTTTCTTATTACGGCAAGATTTACAGAAAGAAGAACAATGTGGCCATTTTTGGTGCCGGTCAAATGGGGATTGTTACCAAGCACTTGCTGGATGATGATTACAGATCAGGCTATCAGGTAGTAGCTTTCTTTGAAGATGATGTTAACAAGGTTGGCAAGGAGATTAATGGAACTAATATTCACGCTTTTAATAAGCTTGACGAAGTAGTAGCTAAGCATGAAATTCGGGAACTTATTATTGCTGTTAATAAGCTATCCGTAGAGCGCAAGAATGAGATTGTGGATACTTGTCTTAACTATGGCATTAAGGTGAGAACAGTTCCCGATCTCAATACGTGGGTTCAGGGAGAACTAAGTATTAACCAAATTAAGGAAGTTAAAATTGATGACTTATTGGAGCGGGATTCAATAAGCATTATGAATAAGGAGCTTATTGACCAGATTAGCTCAAAAACCGTACTCATCACCGGGGCGGCAGGGTCAATTGGAAGTGAGTTGGTAAGGCAGGTACTTAAATACAGGCCTAAAAAGCTTATATTATTAGATCAGGCGGAGTCGCCATTGTATGATTTAACTACTGGCCTATCCAATGAAGAAAATGTTTATCCTTACGTAGCTGATATTACAAACTACACAAGAGTAAAGGAAATATTTTTAGAGCATGAACCAGCACTCATCTATCATGCGGCAGCTTATAAGCATGTTCCATTAATGGAAGAACATCCGACAGAGGCAGTAAGTTGTAATATCATAGGCACCAGAAATATGGCCGACTTGGCTGTGGAATTCAAATGCGAGAAATTTGTGATGGTTTCAACAGATAAGGCTGTAAACCCCACCAATGTAATGGGGGCTTCCAAAAGGATAGCAGAGATGTATATTCAATCCATCAATGCGTTAAAAGGAGGTTCTACATCGTTTATTACCACCAGATTTGGAAATGTATTAGGCTCAAATGGTTCCGTCATCCCGTTTTTTAGGAGGCAAATAGAGCAGGGCGGGCCAATAACGGTAACGCATCCTGAAATTACCAGGTATTTCATGACCATCAGCGAGGCTTGTGAATTGATCCTTGAAGCCGGTTGTATGGGTAATGGCGGTGAAATATTCCTGTTTGATATGGGAAAATCGGTTAAAATAATTGATTTGGCGAAAAAAATGATTAGGCTTTCGGGTTATGAACCATTTAAGGATATAGATATTATATTTACGGGCTTGAGAAAAGGGGAGAAGCTATATGAAGAGCTTCTGGCCGACAAGGAAAATACCTTACCTACACACAATCAAAAAATATTAATAGCAAAAGTGGCAACGCCTAACTTTGAAACCATCAAACATGGTGTTGAAGAACTTGAAGGGTTGCTGACGCAGCATTCAGACCTGGCACTTGTTTCTGCCATGAAAAAAATGGTTCCAGAGTACAAAAGCAACCGATCAGTTTACGAGGTGCTGGATACTTAACGCCTTCTTGGTTTTCGACCACCCCTTTTTTTGGAGTTCATTTTTGCCGTGCTTAAGAAATCTGCTGGAAGATAAAATTCTACTTTAACATTGAAAATCATGTAATTGTCATTTCTATCCGGATTGCCCCTGATACTTCCAGCCTCTTGTTTAGAAAGACCAATTTCAGGACGCCTGTCAGCCAATGCGGCATGAACTGGATCGGTAAAAGTGGAATTGTCTACATATGTTGAACTTACATCATCGAGATAGTCGGTGAAAGTTTGACGAAAACCCCCTTCAAGTCCAATATTAAAAAAAGGATTGACTTTATATTTAATACCTATACCATAAGGAATTACAACGGTCACCCTACTATAACTTACCCCTTCAGTTTGTATTGGTTGTAAGGCATATTTTTTACCCTGATATTCCGCTTTTGGATTGAAATATAACAAACCTATTCCAGCAAATCCGTAGACATTGAAAGCTGGCCTTTGGTAATAACGGGTGCCGTTAGGAAAGGCCTGTATAATTCCAACAGCATTAAGTTCATAATTATTAGAAATAAAGGATAAATTCCTATTTATTTTTCCTGGCTCACCCGAATCACTATCAGCACCTTCAAGGGAGAACCACTGGGCTTCAACCCTTGCAGCAACGCGATTGTTGAAAAAATATTGAAGACCTACATTAAGGTTAAATTTAGGATCAAAGTAGTCTCCGTTAGCTTTCAGGTCACCAAAATAGGTGGTAGTTCCGGTACCAACACTAGCGATAATATCACGTCCTCTTCCAAAGTTATAAAAACTTTGAGCTGAGGCTTGAATGGAGCATATTGTTATTAAAGATATTAACCCTAGTTTTTTCATTTATTCCAATTATTGGATATTAAAATTAGTAATAAAGATATTGAAATATAACTCAATATAGAACCAATACAAGAAAAAAGACCGATATAAACAATTATCGCTACTATTTCTCCAATAGTAGCGATAAAAAATGTGCATCCGGAAGGATTCGAACCCTCAACCCCCAGAGCCGAAATCTGGTATTCTATCCAGTTGAACTACGGATGCCTGCGTATTAAACTGTTAGCTTAATACTTCCCTTACCTTAGCTGCTGCATCTTTTAATAGGATGGCAGAGAATACTTTTAACCCAGACTCTTCTATAATTTTAGCGCCTTCTTCAGCATTTGTTCCTTGTAACCTAACGATAATTGGCACTTCAATATTACCTATCTTTTTGTAGGCTTCAACAACGCCATTAGCCACCCTGTCACATCTTACGATACCACCAAAAATATTGATTAGAATAGCTTTTACATTAGGATCTTTTAGGATGATTCTAAAGCCTGCTTCAACAGTTTCTGCATTCGCCCCTCCACCAACATCTAGGAAGTTGGCAGGCTCACCACCAGAGAGTTTAATAATATCCATAGTAGCCATTGCTAAACCAGCTCCGTTCACCATACAACCGACATTTCCGTCAAGCTTCACATAACTCAAACCAGACTTTCCAGCTTCAATTTCAGCAGGATCTTCTTCACTCAAATCCCTTAACTCAACTAAATCTTTATGTCTATACAAAGCATTGTCATCCAAATTAACTTTAGCATCAACTGCCAATATTCTATTATCAGAAGTTTTAAGAACGGGGTTAATCTCAAACATTGAAGAGTCTGTAGCTTCGTAAGCACTATAAAGTGAAAAGATGAATTTCACCATTTCCTTAAATGCATTTCCTTCAAGACCAAGGGCAAAAGCAATTTTTCTGGCCTGAAAGCCTTGAAGTCCAACAGAAGGATTTACCCATTCTTTAATGATCTTTTCTGGGCTATGTTCAGCAACTTCTTCGATATCCATACCTCCTTCAGTAGAGGCCATAATTACGTTACAGCCTTTTGACCTATCAAGAAGAATACTTAAATAAAATTCCTTTATTTCTGACTCTCCTGGGTAATATACATCTTCAGCGATCAATACTTTATTTACCCTTTTCCCTTCTTCTCCAGTCTGATGCGTAACTAAAATACCATTTAAGATATTTTTTGACTTTTCTGTCACTTCGTCCAGTGACTTAGCCAAAACAACACCATTAGAACCAGTTTCCTTCACTTTACCTTTGCCTCTCCCACCAGCGTGAATCTGGGCCTTTATGACATACCAACTTGTGCCGGTTTCTTTGTTAAGTTCTTTGGCTGCAGCTAATGCCTTATCAGGGTTATCTGCAACAATACCTCTTTGGATATTTACACCATACTTTTTCAGTATGTCTTTGGCTTGATATTCGTGAATGTTCATGCTTTAGAATTTTTGCACGAAAGTAGAAGATTTGGCCTTATATTTCAAGATAAACCCTAGATTAATAATCTCTTTTAGTATGTTTGAATTTATTGTTATTAACAAATTATTCTATGCTAAAAGCAACTGGTTTGACCAAAGCCTATAATGAGTTAAAGGTTTTGAAGGGGATAGATATTGAGGTAAATAAGAATGAAATAATTTCCATTGTAGGGGCATCAGGTGCAGGGAAAAGCACACTGTTACATATTTTAGGAACTTTAGATAATCCTGATAACGGTATTGTGATGTTTGATGGTGTCAACATTATTAAACTATCGCAATCGGCAAGAGGCAAATTCAGAAACAAAAACATAGGGTTCATTTTTCAGTTTCATAACTTATTTCCAGAATTTACCGCATTGGAAAATGTCTGCATTCCGGGCTATATTGGTAATACAGATCGGAAGATTGTAGAAGGAAGGGCAAAGGAATTATTGGATATATTAGGGCTGAAGGACAGGTACAATCATAAGCCATCACAACTATCAGGAGGGGAACAACAGAGGGTGGCAGTGGCCAGGGCACTAATAAACAATCCATCGATCGTTTTTGCTGATGAGCCAAGTGGTAATCTTGACTCTGCCAATGCCAGAGAACTTCATGACCTATTCTTCAAACTAAGAGATGAGTTTGGACAAACTTTTGTCATTGTAACCCATAATGAGGAATTGGCTGAAATGGCTGACAGGAAAATAGAAATGAAAGATGGTGTGATAGTTTAATTATTTTTATTCACTTGTTTTATCATTTCTTCAATGTGTTTTTCATACCCAAACAGATTATCATAAACACCAACTATGGTATGATTGGCATCCAGCAAGTAGGTAACTCTTTTTGAGATGCCAACAAAAGGAATAACCGCATCATAAAGCTTAGAAACTTTCTTGCTTTGATCTGATAGTAGGTCAAATGGCAGTTTATGCTTCTCTTTAAACTTGAGATGCTTTTCAATGCTGTCTGTGCTTATTCCATATACTTTGATATCTGCATTTTTGAAGAACTCAAAATTATCCCGAAATGAGCAGGCTTCTTTGGTACACCCTGGGGTGAAATCTAATGGATAGAAATAAATCAATAGAGGCTCATTATGGTGATCGGACAACTTAAATTGAGTGCCGTCAGTACTTGGTAAGGAAAAATCTGGTGCTTTGGTGCCTTTGGATAGAGCCATTAATGGGTTAGGATTTCAGTCAACTCTTCAGCAGTGACGTGACCATTATGATCAATCTCCTTTAGAGCCAATTGTTTAATTTCATTTATTAATACAGGATCATATTTGGCAGCTACCCTAATATAATTTTTGGTAAAGCCGTGCATCATTCCATTCTCAACATCATCTTCAAAAAGCACTTCCTGAATTGTATTTAAATGTTGTTCATAAAAGTACCGCCTTTTCTTTTCTGATAAAGAACGAAGCATTTTAGACCTTTTATTTCGCTCTTTAAGAGGGATCACGTCATCCATTTCAGCTGCAGGGGTGTTGGCACGTTCAGAATAAGTAAATACGTGTAAGTAGGAGACATCTAACTCATTAAGAAAATTGTAGGTTTTTAGAAATTCCTCTTCAGTCTCTCCTGGAAATCCTACAATTACATCTACACCTATACAACAATGGGGCATAAGCGATTTTATCTTATTGACCCTTGATACATAGAGATCTGACAAATAGCGCCTTTTCATTGCTTTCAGAATATTATCTGAACCTGATTGCAAAGGAATATGAAAATGAGGCACAAACTTGTTTGACTGGGCCACAAATTCAATAACCTCATCAGTCAATAGATTGGGCTCAATAGATGAAATCCTGATTCTTTCCAGGCCGTTGATTTTATCTAGCTCCCGTGCCAAATCAATAAATCGATCTTCACGCTTGCCATTCCTAATGCCGAAATCGCCAGTATTTACTCCTGTTAGTACTATTTCTTTTACACCAGAATCAACTATTTCTTCTGCCTGTTTTATAATATTTTCAATAGTATTGCTTCTGCTATTCCCTCTTGCCAATGGAATGGTGCAGAAGGTGCAGCTATAATCACAGCCATCCTGTACTTTTAGAAAAGTTCTGGTACGATCGTTAATGGAAAAAGCATTATTGAAACCGGTGGCCACCTCAATATCCGAAGCAAGTACTTTGGGCTGTTCAGGCCTTACGAAACCATCGAGTAAATCGATAAGCTGAAATTTTTCGGCAGCTCCTAATACAGCATCTACACCTGGTATTTCTGAAATTTCTTTTGGCTTAAGCTGGGCATAACAGCCTATTATGGCTACATAAGCATTGTTTGATATCTTTCGGGCTTCCCTTACAATTTTTTTACACTTCTTGTCAGCGTTTTCGGTGACAGAGCAAGTGTTGATTATGAAAATATCGGGCGTATCAGTAAACTCTACTTTTTTGTAGCCCTTATCTTCAAACATTCTTGATATAGAAGATGTCTCTGAGAAGTTTAATTTACAGCCTAATGTATAGAAAGCAACCTTTTTCATAACAGGGTGCAAAGCTACTCAATTATCAGTTCAGGATGAAAACAGAGTGATTGTTCTTTACTTTCATCCTAAATAGTTACAAGTTCAAGTCAGCTTCTATTTTACTAAGTAAACCATCAAGTTCACTGTTCTTTGCATCATAATCTTCTGCTTTATTAAGCTTTGTATTAGCACTCAAGTAAAATTTGATTTTTGGTTCGGTGCCTGATGGCCGCGCTGAAATTTTATAGCCATCTTCGGTTATAAACTGCAATACATTGGATTTTGGATAATCTATAGCTTCTTCAGTATTTGAGTCCAAATCCTTTTTAACACCTAATTGGTAGTCAATCACCTCAATTACCTTTGAACCAGCAAACTGAGTAGGAGGAGTATTTCTAAAGTCAGTCATCATTTGTGCAATTTCCTGCTCGCCCTGCATACCTTTTTTAGTAATGGAAATCAGCTTCTCCTTATAAAAACCAAATTTAACATACATTTCAACAAGAAGATCATGTAGAGATTGACCATTGTGAGCCGCAAATGCACACATTTCTGCAATCATCGCGCATGAAGAAATGGCATCTTTGTCTCGCACAAAATCACCAATTAAATACCCGTAGCTTTCTTCACCTCCAATGATGAATTGCTCTTTACCTTTTAGCTGTTTTATTAAATTAGCAATAAACTTAAATCCAGTTAACGTGTCATAAGATTTAACTTTGTAGTGAGCGGCAATATCATTGATTAGTCCTGTGGTAACTATGGTCTTAATAACACACTCATTGCCTTTATATTTTCCTAGCTCCTCCCATCTTCTAAGTACATAATACACTAATAAACTACCAGTCTGATTTCCATTTAACAATGTAAAATCACCGTCATTAGATTTGATGGCAATTCCAACTCTATCTGAATCTGGGTCGGTAGCTAGTACTAGTTCAGCACCTAGTTCTTTAGCCTTCTCAATTGCGAGTTTTAGCGCTTCACGTTCCTCTGGATTTGGATAAACCACAGTAGGGAAGTTGCCGTCAGGAGTACTTTGTGATTTCACAACATGGACGTTGGTAAAACCAACATTCTTAAGACATTCAGGGACCATTTTATAACCAGTTCCATGAATTGGTGAATAGACTATTTTAATATCATGCTTAGCCTTAATAGCATCAGGAGACAGTGAAATCTTCTTTATCTCTGCAAGGTATTTTTTATCAATTTCTTCACCAATCAATTCAATCAGTTCAGGGTTGCTTTTGAAATTTACATCACCTGGGCCACTGATGGACTGCACCTCTTTTATCACGTTTTTGTCATGAGGAGCTATAAGCTGGGCACCATCATTCCAGTATGCTTTATAACCATTATATTCTTTAGGGTTATGAGAAGCTGTTAATACTACACCACTATGGCAGTTAAGCTCCCTGATAGTAAAAGACAGTTCTGGAGTGGGTCTTAAAGATTCAAACAAATAGACTTTGAAATCATTGGCAGAAAAAACATCTGCAACAATTTGGGCAAATTTTTGACTGTTGTTTCTGCTGTCACAGGCTATTGCAACTTTAATTTGCTCATTAGGAAAGCTCCTTTTCAAGTAGTTAGCAAGTCCTTGAGTGGCCATGCCTATGGTGTATTTGTTCATTCGGTTTGAACCAACACCCATGATTCCTCTCAAACCTCCAGTACCAAATTCAAGATCCTTATAAAATGCCTCAGTTAAGGCATTTTTATCTTTTTTTAAGGCCTCTATTTCTGCCTGAGTTTCAGCATCAATGCCACTGGCAATCCACTGATCAGCTACCTGAAAAACGTCTCTTGTCATTCTTATAAATTTCCTCTTAGTTCTTGTTCTCTTTCTATTGCCTCAAATAGGGCTTTAAAGTTTCCTTTTCCAAATGATTTAGCGCCTTTTCTTTGGATGATCTCATAAAATAATGTTGGCCTATCTTGTACAGGCTTGGTAAAGATTTGAAGTAGGTAGCCTTCATCATCCCTGTCAACAAGAATATTTAGTTTTTTGAGTGGCTCCAAATCTTCATCAATTTCTCCAACCCTGTCCAGAAGATCATCATAATAAGTATCAGGAACAACAAGGAAGTCAACACCTCTTTTTCTTAATTCAGATACAGTATGTACTATGTCATCAGTTGCAATAGCAATATGCTGAACCCCAGAACCTTTATAGAAATCAATATACTCCTCTATCTGCGACTTCTTTTTACCTTCAGCAGGTTCGTTGATCGGGAATTTAATATAGCCATTCCCATTAGAAACCACTTTAGACATTAAAGCTGTATATTCTGTGCTGATGTCTTTATCATCAAAAGTAATCAGCAGCTTGAATCCCATAACATCTTCATAGAACTTAACCCACTTATTCATTTCTCCCCAGCCAACGTTGCCCACACAATGATCAACATATTTTAAGCCTATTGGCTCCACTTCCAGTTCTGTTGATTTAGGCTGAAAGCCAGGAAGGAATGCTCCTTTATAATTCTTGCGTTCAACAAAAGTATGGATTGTATCTCCATAAGTTTTGATAGCTGCAATAACAACTTCACCATTATCATCTTTTATAACTTTAGGCTCAAAGGCAACTTCAGCTCCACGCTTGGTTGTTTCTTCAAAGGCACTTCTGGCATCATCAACCCAAAGGGCTAATACTTTTACACCATCGCCATGCTTTCTTACGTGATCATTTATTTCTGAATCAGGAACTAATGATGAAGTTAGTACTAACCTGATTTTATCTTGAACCAAGACATAACTCACACGGTCTCTAATTCCAGTTTCCGGACCTGCATAAGCTATCAATTTATAACCAAATGCATTTTGATAATATAGGGACGATTGTTTGGCGTTACCTACATAAAACTCGATGTGATCTGTACCTTTTAATGGGAGAAAATCTTCTTGCATATCATTATTAATTTTAAATTGTCAAAAATAATGTTTAGGTATTCGATAAAAAATTATTTCATTGTATAATATCAATTTCAATCGTTTATTTTGCGACCAGAATAGAAATTAAAGTTCTCAGAATCAGATAGTAAATTGTCATGAATATAGATAAGCTCAACCAGGATATTATAGCCATACTAGATAATAAAATTGCCCTTGCGGGTATAGATTATAGCAGCCCTGATTATGATGATTTGGAAGAATCACTCCATGATAAAGAGGATGCATTAATGCAAGACTATGGCACTTACCTCGAAGAGGCACTACATGAAGTTCATGATGAGTTTTGCCCTGATACTGATGTGTTGTTGCCAATAGCATATTTACCCAGATCTGCAAAGAGGGAAGGAAATGATTACATCGTAACTATTGCAGATGGAGTATATGTAGAGGTTGATGACTATGCCTCTGAAGAAACCAAACTGGTTATTCTTCCCAACCCAACGAGGATAGAGCTTATGATAGATACGAATCAGAGAGAGGTGGTTTGGAAAGCTGAATAAGCTGGGTTTAGTAACCCAGCTTTTCCCTTACGCGCCCTAGCACTTCCCTGGCAATTAGTCTGGCCTTTTCCTCGCCCTCCTTTAATTTCGCATCAATTAAATCCGGATTATTGATGTATTCGTTAAATGCAGTTCTTTCTTTACTGAACTTTTCAACTATCAACTCATAAAGCGCCTGCTTGGCATGACCATAACCATAGTTGCCGCCCGTGTAGTTATTTCTCATTTGCTTTATCTGAGCGTCAGTTCCTAAAAGCTGATATATCTTAAACACATTACAAGTGTCAGGGTCTTTTGGCTCTTCAAGTGGAGTGCTGTCCGTAACTATTGACATCACTTGTTTTCTAAGTGGTTTATCAGCAAGGAAGATGTCTATGATATTGCCATAAGATTTGCTCATTTTTTGACCATCAGTGCCGGGTATTGTCATTACTTGCTCATCAATTTTTGGCTCTGGTAAGACAAAAGTGTCCCCATACTGATGGTTGAATGAACTGGCAATATCTTTTGCCATCTCAAGATGTTGCTTTTGATCTTTACCAACAGGAACAAATTCGGCATCATACATAATAATGTCAGCCGTCATGAGCACAGGATAGGTGAATAACCCCGCATTCACATCTGCAAGCTTATCTGACTTATCTTTAAAAGAATGGGCATTGGCCAACATGGGAAAAGGAGTGAAACAGCTCAAATACCATGTCAATTCACATACTTCAGGAATTTTGGATTGCCTGTAAAAGATGTTTTTGCTTGTGTCAAAACCACAAGCCAGCCATGCTGCCGCTGTGGCATTGATATTATTTTTACGCTGCTCAGCATCTTTAATAGTGGTAAGTGAATGCAGGTCCGCAATAAAAAACAGACACTCATTCTTCACATCCCTTGACAGTTCAATGGCCGGAAGTATGGCGCCTAATAGATTTCCTAAATGTGCTCGCCCACTGCTCTGTATTCCTGTAAGTATTCTTGCCATAGTTATGATTTTGTGCAAATAAAGTGAATTACTCTTAAATAGAAGAAGTTTAAAACCGTTAAAGGATTGTTAATTGCTTACATTCATTTAGGATTAAACTTTGCTTTCAATAGTTTTGAAGTATAATATTATGATTATGAGATTTTTAATTTTAGCATTAATAGTATTTTCATCATTTACCTCAACTCTCGAAGCCCAGCAAGTCGAGCCCATTTCCTTTTCAGAGAAGTCATTTGACTTTGGAAAGGTAAAAGAGATAGACGGACCTGTTACCCACGAATTTAATTTTACCAATAATAGTCAGGAGCCTATACGTATTTTAAATGTTAAGGCATCTTGTGGATGTACCACCCCTGCATGGACTCGTGATTCGATTGCTCCTGGAAACACAGGGTATATTCAGGCACAATACAATCCAAGAAACAGGCCGGGAGTATTTAATAAAAGCCTTACAATAACAACATCATTGGGGGAAACCCTAAGACTTTACATTAGGGGAGAAGTAGAGCCCAAAATATTAACTGTAGAAGAGAAGCTTAGAACTGAAATGGGAGGTATTCGCATGAAATACCCATCAGTTAATTTGGGTAAGGTTTATATGAACAAGCCTGCTGCCGTGATGAAGTATGAGGTGTATAACCAAACTGATGGTGACATCACATTTTCAGATGAATATGTAGCTCCTGAGCATATTAAAATTTCATTTGAGCCTAAAACACTTTCTTCTAAGGCCATTGGTAATCTTGTTGTCACGTATGATGCTGCTTTAAAAAATGATTATGGTTTTATGAATGACAGGATATCTTTTCAAACCGATGAGGCTGAAGGTAAGGTTAAAGAACTGACTGTGTATGCGACAATTGAAGACTATTTTGGCCCTATTCCACCAGAAGAGCTCTCTGAAGTACCGCGATTAAAAATAGAGAATGGGGTGCACGATTTTGGAAGAGTCAGTAATGACAAAGTATCAAAGCATGAGTTTGTAATTAGAAATACAGGAAAGGATGACCTGATTGTTAAGAAGGTGAGCCCTAATTGTACTTGTGTGACAGGGGAGATGTCAAGTGAAACCATAAAGCCAGGTGCCGAAGCGAGCCTCGAAGTAATCTTTAATCCGGAAGGCAGAAGGGGCAACCAACAAAAGTCAATTACCCTATATTCAAATGACCCAAGGTCGTCAGCTCAGCGAATTACCATAAAAGCTTATATTGGGGAATAATTTTCCTCCATCTAGCGCTCGTTGTACGAGTGCTGATGATAGGTAGTAATGGTCACTCGTCACAGACGAGCGCTAGCAAGGGGTACATTAAACCAATATTTTAAATTTTAGATATGTATTACAACCTAAGATTGGATTGGAATCCTAAGGTAATAGGTGTTAAGAATGGGATTTATCAAATAGAGCTAGATAAAGGTGCATATAGCAAAAAAACATATGAGCTCATTGAATCATTTTTTATAACCAATTCGTCTGAAGAAAATCGGAATATTACTTCTCAGAAGGTCGAGTTTTATTTTAAAAAATTAAAATCAGCTAAGAAAACAAACTTTATTAGTTTTAGCCCGAACCTTAATAATTGCCTTTTTTTGGTTAATAATGAGACTCGAGAACTATTTAAGAATTATAAGATTCAAGAGCATAAATTTTTTCAATCACGAGTATATGACTCATTTGAAGACAACTTAGATGATTCATTTCAAATGTTTTATTCATCTGCACAAAATTGGGCCGTAATTGATTTTGAGAATTCAATTTTTAAATCTGGGGGCTTTGGAAATAATCCAGAAATTGAGCATTCATTTCGAGATGAGAATGAGATGCGAAGTTTTAACGGAATTACACAAGTTAAGACATTAGCATTATCTCAGAATTTTGACGACTCTTTGGATTTGTTTCGGACTCGCGTAGGAGGGCTATTTGTTTCGGAAAAGCTAAAATTAGCTATTGAAGAAAATGAGATGACAGGCGTGAAATTTAAAGATGATATTAAAGTATATACACGAACTAATTAGTCACTATGTGTTCCCGCCATGCTTGGCATGGTGTAAGTTATGAATAGGGAGGATTATGCCTTGCCTAGGCACGCGTCCTCACAAGCCATTTTCATATTACAGTTATCTTACTATCACTTCAGTTTTATTTCGTGAAGACACGAAATAGGGCTTGATACGTTAAGGATAAATTTGAAACCAAAAGTAAGTATGAAAATGTTATATTTACGATTACGTAATAATCCGAAATTTATGAGTGCCGCAACGATACGAAAAGAACTTCAAGAATACATGAGCAAAGCTGATGACCGATTCATTCAATTAGTTTACGGTATGATGCAAGCTGATAAATCCAGTGGGTTTATACTTAGTGAAGCCGAACGGGAGGGATAAGAATGAAATATCCGTCTGTTAATCTGGGTAAGGTGTATATGAACAAGCCGGCAGCAGTTGAGAAATATGAAATCTACAATCAGACTGATTCGGATATTATATTTTCAGATGAGTATGTAGCCCCTGATCATATTAAAATTTCATTTGAACCAATGACTTTGCCCGCCAAAACGGCAGGAAACCTTGTCGTTACCTATGATGCGGCAATAAAAAATGATTATGGTTTTATGAATGACAGGATTTCCTTTCAGACCAACGAACCAGAGGGCGAGGTTAAAGAGTTGACAGTTTATGCCACTATAGAAGATTACTTTGGCCCCATTCCTCCAGAAGAGCTCTCTGAAGTGCCGCGATTAAAAATAGAGAATGCGGTGCACGATTTTGGAAGGGTGAGTAATGAAAAGGAATCGAAATATATATTTGTTGTGAAGAATACAGGCAATAGCGATTTAATCATCAAGAAAATCAGCCCTAACTGTGCTTGTGTGACTGGAGTTTTATCTACTGAAATAATTAAGCCTGGACAAGAAGCAAAGCTAGATGTGGTGTTTAACCCAGAAGGAAGAAGAGGCAATCAACAAAAGTCGATTACCCTTTACTCCAATGATCCAAGGTCTTCGGCACAGAGGATAACTATTAAGGCTTATATTCAAGACTAAATACCAAGTTCAGAAGTCAGATAAAATTGATCCTCAACTTTAATTACCGTAAAGTCAATCAGTAATTCATAGTCCATTTCGATAGGCACAAACACTTCATATAATTCTAAAGGGTGATATTCGCCACCTTTATACTCAGTGTAGTCCATATCGGCAAGTACTACTTTATTTAAGTCAATGTTTTTAGTATCATAATAATGAAGCAGATTATCAAAGTACTCTTTTTCTTCATGGAGACTAAAGCCATATTCATGTAGAAACTCCTTTCTAATAGTGCTGTCAGTAATTTTGGCCGCTTGTGTCATTTCCATTTCTTCAGACATTACGTGACTGTAATAGCCATCATAGTCCCTTTCTTTTAAAGATTTAACCACAGAAGCAGCGAGATTCTCTATTGTTTTAAATCCTTCAATTTCAACAGGCTCTGCAGTAGCTTCGGTTACACTCTCTACTGTTTCTTCCGTTTTGGTTTCTTCTTTTGATTGATTAGAGCAACTGACTGCTGTTGCTAGCATCAATGGCAATGCCAATAAATAGATTCTTTTCATGTTTTGGTTTTGTTTTGAAAAGATGAAAATATAGATTCCAAAACGATTATCAAATTAAACATCAAGCTAAACGAAAAAGGTCTGCAAATAGCAGACCTTTTTTTAGATGATTAAATGGTTCTTATTGAAATGCAGGAATGCCTGTAATATCAGCACCTAATATAAGCAGGTGGATGTCATGAGTACCTTCATAAGTCACAACAGACTCCAGGTTCATCATGTGGCGCATCATCGGATATTCACCAGTAATGCCCATTCCTCCATGTATCTGTCTTGCTTCTCTGGCAATTTTCAAAGCCATTTCCACAGAGTTTCTTTTGGCCATAGATATTTGTGGGGTTGTGGCGGTACCAGCGTCCATCATTTTACCTAATTTCCAGTTTAGCAACTGAGCTTTGGTAATCTCAGTAAGCATTTCAGAAAGCTTTTTCTGAATTAACTGAAATGAAGCAATTGGCTTTCCGAACTGTATTCTTTCTCCTGCATATCTTCTTGCTGAATCGTAACAATCCATAGCCGCACCAATAGCTCCCCACGCAATACCATATCTTGCAGAGTCAAGGCACATCATTGGTGCACCCAGTCCACTTTTGCCCGGCAGCAAATTCTCTTTGGGAACTTTTACATTATCAAATACCAATTCGCCAGTGCAGCTTGCCCTTAGTGACCATTTGCCATGGGTTTCAGGTGTAGTAAAACCTTCCATCCCTCTTTCTACAATAAGTCCATGAATTCTTCCCTCTTCGTTTTTAGCCCATACTACTGCAATATCAGCTTTTGGTGAGTTTGAAATCCACATTTTGGCACCATTCAAAAGGTAATGGTCTCCCATGTCTTTAAAGTTCGTGACCATACCACTTGGGTTAGAACCGTGATCAGGCTCAGTAAGTCCAAAGCAACCCAAGAATTCGCCTGAGGCTAATTTGGGCAAAAACTTCATTTTCTGTTCTTCTGACCCGAACTTGTAAATAGGGTACATTACTAAAGAGCCTTGAACCGATGCTGTTGATCTCATACCAGAGTCACCTCTTTCAATTTCCTGCATGATCAGACCATAAGAAATATAGTCTAACCCACCGCCACCATATTGCTCAGGTACCGTAGGGCCGAATGCACCCACATCTCCAAACTTTTTAACAATCTCATAAGGAAAGTGGGCTTTTTCACACCAATCTTCAATATATGGCGTGATCTCTTTTTTGACAAAATCCCTTATTGAACTTCTAATTAACAGATGTTCTTCTGTAAGTAACTCGTCTAAGTTGTAGAAGTCCGGAGACTCAAACATATCGGCAGAAGATTTTTTATTTGTGGCCATTGCAAACGTTTGTATATGTTGAAATTTGGGTTATTCGTATTTAAAATTCAAATTTACGCAAGGTTAAAACATATATTGTAAAACGTCCATGAATAAGTCAGAAATTGACCCAAAAATTGTAGAGCAGATAAAGAAACTGGAAGAGAAGTATGAAGTAATGGGTCAGGACCTGTCTTCTTACTTAGATGGATTGCTCTATAGCGACTATCTTACCTATTGGGATTACATACATCTGGATACACTTTTGAGTCTTCAAACGCCCAAAACGGGAATGAAGGATGAGATGATATTCATTACTTATCATCAGCATACCGAGTTGTTTTTTAAGCTGATACTTTGGGAGATAGATCAGATAGCCGAACATGAAAATATCAATAAGGAGTTCTTTCTAAGCAGGCTTAAGAGGATTAATGGGTACTTTAAAATACTTGAAAATTCCTTTTCGGTAATGGTTGAGGGCATGGACAAAGACCAATTCCTTAAATTCAGAATGTCGCTCTTGCCGGCTAGTGGCTTTCAGTCGGCACAGTATCGCCTTATAGAGATTAGCTCTACTGATTTGATTAACCTGACCGACCCGGTTTCAAGAGCAACATTTTCAAACGAAACCCCTACTGAGGAATTAATAGAAAAAATATATTGGCGAAGTGGTGCTACAGAACTAGCTTCTGGTAAAAAGACCCTGACTTTGCGTCAATTTGAAGAAAAGTATAATAGCAAGTTCCTGCATAGGGCAAAGGCTTTTAAAGAAGCTAACTTGCTAAGAATTTATGAAAAGCACTTTGGAGCAATTGCCAATGCTGAAATTATTGATGAATTGAGAGCTTATGATGCCTATGCCAATGTCTATTGGCCATTAGCCCATTATAAATCTGCGGTAAGGTATCTGCAAAGAGACCCTGAAGATATTGCCGCCACAGGAGGCACTAACTGGCAAAAATACTTACCACCTAGATTTCAAAAGATCATGTTTTTTCCATCTCTGTGGACTGAAGAAGAACGTACCGAGTGGGGCAAGTCATGGGTGCTGAAGGAAGTATTTCAAAAGCAATAGAAGTCCATATTAGCCTATTTCTACGTATATTTATTCATTGTTTATGAAATCAGGGCTTTACTATATTTTATTCACCCTCATATCCTACGCCTCTCAGGCTCAGGTGCTTCGGTATGTTTATCATGACGAGGACAAGAGTAAACTGAAAGAGATGTTCTATGTGCGTGATAGTGTGTCCAATATTCTTGAAGGAAAATACCTTTCCTATTATATCAATGGAAATATAGAATCTGAAGGTCAGTTTAAAAACAATGAGACCTATGGCGAGTGGAACTTCTATTATGAGACCGGAAAGCTAAAGATGAAGGGCGTTGTAAAGCGCAATTCCAGTGATGGCTATTGGGAATATTACTACGAGCAGGGTAGTAAAAGTATGGAGGGTGAAATAAGCAATCAGAAAAGGCGCGGAGAATGGAAAATCTACTATGAAAGCGGAAAGCTTAAAGAAAAGGGAGTCTTTGTTAACAATAAAAGAGAAGGCCATTGGAACGAATATTATGAAGATGGGCAACTTAAAGGGGAGGCTGATTATACCTATGATAAAGGCAGATATATTGAATACTATCCTACTGGGGAAAAGAAGGCCGAAGGTCCTAAGTCGGGTTCCAGGCATGTAGGCTTATGGAAGTACTATTACCAAAATGGCAATAAACAGGCAGAGGGCTTGTATCAAAATGGCAAGCGTGTTGAAGATTGGCGCTTTTATCATGATAATGGTGAGGTCTCTGCTCAGGGTTCTTATAAAGCAGGTGATGCAGATGGGGAGTGGACATATTATTATGATAATGGGCAGGTAAGCTCTAAAGGAGATTTTCTTGGAGGGAAAAAGGCAGGTTATTGGGGCAACTTTTATGAGGATGGAAGTACCAAAGGTGAAATCACCTTTGATCAAGGCACTGGAGAATACAAGGAGTATTATAAAAGTGGTAAGCTGAAACTGACCGGTACTATTCAAAATGAAAAGAACCATGGTGTTTGGCAATACTTTTATGAAAATGGGCAGTTAGAAGGGGAATGCAACTTTATTGAAGGGAGGGGGGAGTATTACGGTTATTATCCTGATGGTACACTACAAACCAAGGGCGTGCTGGAAGATGGTCAGAAAGTAGGCAGGTGGGAATTATATAAAAACGATGGAACACTATCAGGCTATTATAAACCTATTTACGATGAACCAATAGAAAGAGTAGAACCTCAAAAACCTGAAAGAAAAGCAAGAAAATATGGAGTTGCAGCCTACAAGTTTAAAGGTAGAAGGTTCAGTTACTTCCAACCTAAAATCAACGAGTTTCAAGGTGTTATTTTAAGTACAAATCCTTTTGCTACTTTCATTGGAAGATTGCCTTTTGCTATGGAGTTCTACCTTCAGGAGAGACTGGGGCATGAGTTTGAGTTTGAAGGAATAAGGACTCCATTTTACATAGAAGATCATAAAGTGCCCCTTAATGATGTGTACACCAGAGGATATAGTATTACCATAAGGCAGAAATTTTACAACCCTACTGGTAATAGTTACTCACTATGGTATTTCGGACATGAAATTAGGTTCACCAACCAAAGCCATTTTTCTAATACCACCAGTATTTTGTTTCCCGAAAATGTGATTCGTGCCAGTGCTTCAGAGCAAAAGGTAGAGTATCTTGTATTGCTGGGCTATCGGCTTTTGCAAGACACCAGATCCAAAGGGTATACTATTGACCTTTTTGTTGGCGCAGGCAGTGGTTTGAGAAAGTTCGATAAAGATGGAAATTTTGAATCGGCTTTTGATGATCTTGACCAAAGTGATATTACCTTTGCCTATACTTTTGGAGTGAATATTGGATACGCTTTTTCCTTTGGCTCCAGAAAATAATTTAAGGATAAAAACCTTACAACTTTGAAAAAAAATATTCAGCTGCGTCTTCGACCAGAAGAAGCATTTTCTGATCATTCTAAAGAGATTATAGCCGCTAAGTCGGGCTTAAGTCCATCTGAAGTACGGATAATAAAAAGATCTATTGATGCTCGTAAATCTACAGTTTGGGTTAATGTTCAGGCTGATGTCTATCAAAACGAACAAGTCCCCGATTTAATCCAATATAAAAAGGATTACACTAATGTGTCAGGGTCAAAGCAGGTTGTGGTAGTGGGTGCAGGACCTGCAGGGCTTTTTGCAGCCTTACGATTGGTAGAACTTGGTATAAAACCAATAGTTATTGAAAGGGGTAAAGATGTAAGGGAACGCAGAAGGGATATCGCAGCCATTAATAAGGATCATATCGTTAACCCAGAATCAAATTATTGCTTTGGAGAAGGGGGGGCAGGCACATACTCTGACGGCAAACTTTACACAAGATCAAAAAAGAGAGGTGACTTAAACCGTATTCTGGAGATTCTGGTGGCTCATGGAGCGAGGGAAGATATATTGTATGATGCTCACCCACATATCGGCACTAACAAGTTGCCTAAGATTGTTCAGGAACTCAGAGAAAGTATAATCAATGCAGGTGGGGAAGTGTTGTTTGATACCAAAGTCACGGATTTTATTCTTGAAAAAGGAGCAATCAAAGGTGTTGAAACTTCTGGTGGGTATAAGATAAGAGGAGAGGCCGTTATCCTGGCAACAGGGCATTCAGCACGGGATATATTTCAGCTACTAAAACGCAGAGAGATAGACATAGAGACCAAGCCTTTTGCTTTGGGAGTAAGGGTAGAACACCCACAAATGTTGATTGACTCAATTCAGTATAGTTGTAGCGGTGACAGGGGAGAATACCTACCAGCATCTTCATATTCATTGGTAAGTCAAACTGTTATTGGTGATCAGCAGCGAGGAGTATTTTCATTCTGTATGTGTCCTGGAGGCTTTATTGTTCCTTCAGCTACTAATCCAGGCGAGGTTGTGGTTAATGGTATGAGCCCATCCCGCAGGGATAGTAAATTTGCTAATTCAGGGATTGTAGTGGCTGTTGAAACGGCAGACTTGAAAAATTATCTGCAACATGAAGAGCTGGCAGCCATGCATTTTCAAGCGGATATTGAAAAGCAGGCCTGTCAATTGGCAGGTGGCACTCAGACTGCACCGGCACAACGTTTAGTGGATTTTGTTCATGGTAAAGTTTCTTCATCACTTCCTGAAACTTCTTACCAACCGGGCTTGTTGTCAGTCGATATGAAACAGGTGTTACCAGATTTTATAAGCGAGCGATTGAAATATGGTTTCAAAAGCTTTGGTAAGAAAATGAAAGGGTATCTGACCAACGAAGCCCAGATTGTAGGAGTTGAAAGCAGAACATCATCACCAGTGAGAATTCCCAGGGATAAGGACACCTTGGAACATGTAAAACTAAAGCGCTTATATCCATGTGCTGAAGGAGCGGGCTATGCAGGAGGTATTGTCTCGGCAGCTATGGATGGGGAAAGGTGTGCGGAGGCGGCAGTTACGCAATATATTAATTCATCAGTTAAATTATGAAGACAGTCATCATAGGTGCCACTACAAATCCATCAAGGTATGCATTTTTAGCAGCTAATATGCTTAACGAAGCTCATTTTGAGTTTATACCAGTAGGGATAAAACAAGGAAAGGTTTTAGGTAAGGAAATATTAGACCTCCGCACAAAGCCACAAATTGATGATGTTCATACTGTAACGCTGTATATTGGCCCTCAAAATCAGCCCGAATGGTATGAGTATATACTGAGCCTTAACCCCAAAAGGATTATTTTTAATCCCGGTACTGAGAACCCTGAGTTTATGGAAATGGCCAAAAATCAGGGTGTTGAAGTAGAAGCAGCATGCACTTTGGTATTGATCAGAACAAACAGCTACTCAGAGTAATTAACAATTACACCATTCTCTCTTAGGTGATTTACCGTTTCATTCAAATGTGAGTTTTTCTCATTTTCCTTTTCAATAGGATTCTGATGAAAGTAAAGTAGCTCTAGTCGAGTAAGATTGCTGATCTCTTTTGGAATAATACTGACTTGGTTAACCGAGAAATCAAAATTCTTTAAGTTTTTAAGCTCAAAAAGCTCCTGCTGCAAAGAGGTAAAGTAATTATCATTAATCCTGATTACCTCCAGATTTTTCAGGTTAGCTATAGTTTTAGGCAAATAACTGAGCCTGTTATGATGCACATATAACTTCTCCAGGCTCGTTAAATGACCAACTTCGTCTGGCAGCGAATAAATCCTGTTGTTGGAGAGATAGAGTATTTCAAGGTTTTTAAGCCTTTTAATAGCCGGAGGAACTACTTGAATTTGATTATAGTAGATGTCTATTTGTTTGAGGCTGGTCAAATTAAACAACTCATCGGGCAGTACTGCAATTTCATTTTTGTAAAGGGTCAAACTCTCCAGGTTCTGTAGGTTCTCAATCTTTGCAGGAATGGTCCTAATATTGTTTTCGGCCAGCTGGATTTCTACCAATGCCAATAAATCAAAGATGGAAGGTGGAATGGAATCTATTTTACAACCATTAAGCCTTAACCGCTTCAAATTTTTTAACCTCTTGTATTTTTGATTGAGCAGGGAGATTTCATTTTTATCAAGTTTAAGCGCTTCTAACGCTTTGAATTTCTTAATCCGCTTTGGAAAACGTGAGAACTTATTGTCTGACAAATTCATGTCTTTTACAGACTTCAGCTTTCGCAGTTGGCGAGGTAGCCTGGTAAGGTCATTCTTTTCAAGATTAATCCTTTTAATATTCTTGTTCTTCTTTACTTTTAATTTCCTTCTTTCCAGATCATTGCTTCCCAAAACAATAGAGTTGAGCTGAGTTAATTCATTAAGCCTTTTGGGTAATGATTTTATGTTGTTGTAAGAAAGATCAAGACTTGTGATGTTTTTAAATTCGTAAACAAAATCAGGAATCTGGTTTAATTCTCCAGAAGATAAATCAAGAAATTTAATAGAATCTTTATTTTGAAGTTCTTGATATTCTTTAATTCTCAATTTCGCCCTCTCTTTAATTCTTAAGGTCCTCAATTCCCTTAAAGAATCTAATTGTTCTGTTGTATACATTTTTTGTCCAAATGCCGAAACTGATAGACAAAACATGATTACGACAGGAGTTAGTTTTTTGAATAAATGCATATCTCAAAACTAAAGAATTAGTTGATAATATTACAACAAAAAAGCAATGTAAAAAAGGACATAATAGTGTAGTTTTGAGAGATTTTGAAAAGAGATTATGGCAGAAAATAAAGAACAGAAAAAGAACGAATATTCAGCAGGAAATATACAGGTCCTGGAAGGGTTAGAAGCTGTAAGAAAAAGACCTGCAATGTACATTGGCGATGTGGGAGTTAAAGGTCTCCACCACTTAATTTGGGAGGTAGTTGACAACTCAATAGATGAGGCACTTGCCGGGTATTGCGACACTATATCAGTAACAATTAATACAGACAACTCAATAACTGTTTCGGATAATGGTAGGGGTATTCCTACTGACTATCACGAAAAGGAAAAGAAGTCAGCTCTGGAGGTGGTAATGACTGTACTTCATGCTGGAGGTAAGTTTGATAAAGACACTTATAAAGTTTCTGGTGGACTACATGGTGTGGGTGTTTCTTGTGTGAATGCACTTTCTACTATGTTAAAGGCCACTGTTCATAGAAACGGAAAGATTTTTGAGCAGGAGTATAGCACTGGTATTCCAAAATATGAAGTAAGGGAAATAGGTGAAACCGAGAAAAACGGTACTACTATTGACTTCAAACCAGACAATAGCATATTCACTGTATCTGAGTATAACTACGAAACGGTTGCATCAAGACTTAGAGAACTATCATTTTTAAATGCAGGTATTACAATCCATCTGGAAGATTTAAGGGAATTAGATGATGATGGTGAGACAAGAAAAGATATTTTCCATTCAGAAGGTGGATTGCAAGAGTTTGTAGCCTACTTAGACAGTACCAGAGAGAAGCTTATCCCTACGCCAATCTATATGAACAGGGAGAATGGCGAAATTCCTGTTCAGGTAGCACTAAATTATAATACATCTTATACTGAAAATGTGGTTTCTTATGTTAATAATATTAACACGATAGAAGGAGGAACTCACGTTGCTGGTTTTAGAAGAGCATTAACAAGAACATTAAAATCTTATGCTGATAAATCTGGTTTGCTTGATAAAGTTAAAGTAGATATTACAGGTGATGATTTTAGAGAAGGTCTGACAGCCGTAATTTCAGTAAAAGTACAAGAGCCTCAATTTGAAGGTCAGACTAAGACTAAATTAGGCAACTCGGATGTTAGTGGCGCAGTTGATGTAGTTGTTGGAGAAATGCTTAACAACTATCTTGAAGAAAACCCAAAAGAGGCAAGAACTATTGTTCAAAAAGTAATTATTGCAGCTCAGGCCAGATTTGCAGCACGTAAAGCGCGCGAAATGGTTCAGCGTAAGAATGTCTTGAGTGGTACCGGACTGCCTGGTAAATTGGCTGACTGTGCAAATAACGACCCTACCTTTTGTGAGCTGTACCTTGTGGAGGGTGACTCTGCCGGTGGATCGGCTAAACAGGGTAGAGATAGAAATTTTCAGGCTATTCTACCACTTAGAGGTAAAATTCTTAATGTTGAGAAAGCTCAGGAGCATAGAATCTATGAGAATGACGAGATCAAGAATATGATCACGGCATTAGGAGTGAGCTTTGGTACAGAAGAAGATGACAAGGCTTTGAACATGGCAAAGCTGAGATATCACAAGATTATAATCATGACGGATGCTGATGTTGACGGTAGTCACATTAGAACCTTGATATTAACGTTCTTCTTTAGATACATGCATGCGCTTATTGAAAAAGGCTATGTTTACATCGCATTGCCACCATTGTATTTATTAAAAAAGGGTAAAGATGAGCGTTATTGCTGGACCGAGGCAGAACGTGAAGCCCTGATTAAGGAGATGGCTAAAGATGGCAAAGAAGAGTCGGTAGGTACTCAGAGATATAAAGGTCTTGGAGAGATGAACCCAGAGCAGTTGTGGTCAACTACAATGAATCCTGAAAGCAGAAGCTTGAAGAAGGTGACAATCGAGTCTGCCGCAGCGGCAGATCACTTGTTCTCAATGTTAATGGGAGATGAGGTGGCACCACGTAGAGAGTTCATTGAGAAGAATGCTAAATATGCTAGGGTAGATATCTAGTACATCAATTGATATTTAAAGGTCACCTCCAACTGATTTTTTTAGTTGAGGTGACTTTTTTTATTTTCCAATAATTGGAAATGATAAAGAAATGTTAATTTAACAATCAGTCAATTGCACTATTAAATTGGCAGTTTTGTTTAATTATTTTTAAACCCAACGAAATACTATCTAATGGTAATTCCTGAAAGACTTAAGAAGGAAATCGCTCAAAGTAATTATATCAGCCGTGATTTGAGCTGGTTAAAATTCAATGATCGTGTTTTAGATCAGGCTAAAGATGAGAAGAAAAGCCTTATCGAGCGACTTAAGTTTCTGGCAATAACAGGATCAAATTTAGATGAGTTTTTCACTATTAGGGTGGGGAGTTTGTATAACTATCTGGATTATGGCAAGCAGCGTTTCGATTATTCGGGACTCCGCGAAATGCCGTTTCGTCAGGTTTTATTGTCCAAGGCCAAAGAGTTTTCTGATAAGCAGCAGCACCTATTTTTGAAAGACCTTGCATCTCAGTTTGAGGAAACTGGCTTTTCAATTACTTCATTCAAAAAGCTTTTGCCTGAGGAGAAGGCTAAGGTCAATAAATACTTTGACTCTACAGTTTATCCTATGCTGACCCCTATGGCCTATGACAGCTATCACACATTTCCGATATTAAGTACCAACAGATTGGTACTTGGTGTAGTAACCAAGAGCGTTGAGGACGATAATAAGAAGCTGAATTTTATACAAATACCTTCAAATATTCCAAGGTTTTATGAAGTGGAAAGAGATGACATTGTTCATTTTATTGCTTTGGAAGACATAATAAAGAATAATGTTCATCATCTGTTTAGAAATATTAAAATAGTATCTACCAGCCTTTTTCGAATTACCAGAAACGGTGACTTTACGCTAGAGGAGAGTGATGATATTGAAGCTAACTTTTTGGAAGAGCTTAAGCAAAAGCTTAAAACACGGAGAACAGGCCGTGTTGTCAGACTTGAGGTAGTGGGTCGCCCGGATCGATGGATGTTGAAGATTCTAAAAGAACGATGGGAACTTCAGGATGATAATATATTTAGGTATTCTAAACGCAGTCTTCTGGATTTTACTGGTTTGTGGGAGATTGTGAGACATAACGAGTTTAAAGACATGCTTACAGAGATGCCTTCAGTTGTTCCGCCATTGAGTTATCCTGAAATTGGGGAAGACAATATTTTTGAAGTGCTTAAAGAACGTGATGTGCTACTCCATCATCCCTATAATAGTATCGAGCCAGTATTGGACTTACTTGAAAAAGCAGCAAATGATCCGGGTGTACTGGCCATCAAAATCACAATTTATCGCCTGGCCAAGGATTCGAGGGTTACGGCTGCTTTGTTAAAAGCTGCGGAAAATGGTAAACATGTGGCGGTATTATTTGAAGTAAAGGCGCGCTTTGACGAGGAGAATAACCTTCGTGAAGCCCAAAGACTTCAAAAGGCGGGATGCTTCGTAATTTACGGCATTAGTAGCTTTAAAACCCATACTAAACTTCTGCTCATTGTTAGAAAAGAAGGCGAGAAAGTCACCCGCTATGTTCACCTGTCTAGTGGTAATTATAATGAGTCAACTTCCAAGCTTTATACCGATCTGGGTTTGTTGACTACCGATGACGAGTATGCCCATGATATTTCTGATTTTTTTAATGTAATTACAGGCCACTCCATGCCGAGTGTGTATAAAAACCTGATTACAGCGCCTAAAGATATGCGCCAGCAACTCGTTGAATTGATAAGAAATGAAGCAGAAAATGCCAAAAAGGGTATTCCATCAGGTATCGTTATTAAGATCAACTCACTACAGGATAAGGAGAGTATTGATGAGTTATATGCGGCATCTCAGGCAGGCGTTCCTATAAAACTTATCGTTCGTGGAATGTGCTGTCTGCGGCCTGGAAGAAAAGGACTAAGTGAGAATATTGAGGTAATTTCAATTGTAGGACATTTTCTTGAGCATTCAAGGATTTACTATTTCCATAATGCGGGCAATGAGATTGTTTACACAGGTAGTGCAGATATGATGGTTCGAAGTTTTGAGAGAAGGTTGGAATCGTTATTTATGATCAATGATGACTTGATCCAACGTCAGGTTAAGAACATTCTTCAAAACAACTTACTGGACAATGTTAACTGCTATGTGATGCAGGAGGATGGAAGCTACCTGAAACGTCATGCCAACGGTGATGCGCCTCATGATATTCATAAGGAGTTTTTTAATGTGCACAAGGACAACTTACTTGATCTGGATCTTACATTGAAACTTAATAAGATCGGGCATTTGGTAGCTGAACCAGAGGATGAAATTGAAGAAGAACCTCAGCCGATGGTTGTAGAGGAAGTGGATAAGTCTTCTGAGGTTCAATAGACTTTATTTGCTTTAAGAAAACTTGATCTTTTCCTTTTCAGTATTTCTTAAATAGAGGTGCTGCATGATGCCGTCTTTCAAGCCTACTTCTGGTACAATGATGCTTTTGGCATGTGCCCATTCCATGACAGCTATATAAATCTCAGAGGCCGGTATTATTACATCTGCGCGATCAGGATTAAGCTGCAGTTCATTTATTCTATCTTCAATAGACATTTTACGTACAAAGCCCTGGACATCTTTGAGCTGGATAAGCGTCATTCTTTCGCCTTTTTGCTTCAAGGCCAGTTCAAACAGTTTGTTGATGTTACCTCCTGTTCCAACTGCCGTAATCGATGCATTATATTTGCTGCATTGCTCAATGGTCCATTTTTTCATATTATTCCACATCACAGGAGAATCATGGTGTTCCAGCCGCCTTACTGAACCAACCTTGAAAGACTTGGAACTAAGTTTCTCGCCACCTTTTATGATAGTAAGCTCCGTGCTACCGCCACCAACATCTATATGGAGGTAATTCTTTTTTCTGTCAAGGAACGTATTAATCGCATTGTTAATCAAAAGTGCCTCTGTAGCGCCATCTATAATCTTTATTTTTAGTTTTATTTCCTCTTCAACTTCTTTGACTATTTCTAGTCCATTTTTTGCTTCCCTCATGGCTGAAGTAGCGCAGGC
Source organism: Fulvivirga sp. (assembly GCF_040218215.1). NCBI lineage: Bacteria > Pseudomonadati > Bacteroidota > Cytophagia > Cytophagales > Fulvivirgaceae > Fulvivirga > Fulvivirga sp. Next base: position 28,368 of record NZ_JAVJQL010000014.1, on the reverse strand, counting down.
CATATAGTCATCAACTTCATAAAGGTCTATCAAGATTTTAAAGGCTTTCATCAGTTTCTTAAACTTGACCTTCTTTTGAGTGCTTATGGCACCAGTATTGAAAACATCCTGACCCAAGCGCAAAGGAAACCTGACATATTCTATTTTTTTAAAATTTAACTCGCCTTTGGTTCTTATGGTTGTGGTAACCTGAAGTCTTATGGCGTTCGATCCTATGTCTATGGCAGCGAATTTCAATGATAAAATTAATTTAATATTGAAAATTTAATAAATACTCTAATTATTAATAACTTGTCTTAAATATGGTAATAAAACAACAAAGTGAAAACAATCATACTCTTTTCAAGTCTTTTTATTCTTACTTCCTGCTGGGTTAATGAAGGCCCTGCAGAATTTCCTGTGGAGACCGTGATGGGCTATAAGGCTTTCTATGCAGAAGAAAAGGAAATCCAAATTACATTTGAATCAGACAGGCCTATGGTTAATCCAGGGAAAATTTATCTCTATGGAAATTACCTGCTAATAAATGAGTTATTTAATGGAGTACATATTTTTAATAATACTAACCCTTCACAACCCATCAAAGTCGGATTTATAAGTATTCTGGGTTGTGTTGATATAGGAATGGAAGGCAATAGGTTAGTTGCCAATTATCAGAACGATTTGGTTACAATTGATATTACAGACATAAATAACCCAGTTGAGATTGATAGGTTAACAGATGTTTTTACTGATAGCTTTGATCAACTACCGCCACAAGGAGGGTATTTTGAATGTTTAGACCCAAACAGGAAGCACCTTTTAGCTGGCTGGGAGTATACGCAATTGCAAAATCCTGAATGCTACAGATAATGAAAGTCAATACATACACGGAAAGGATTTTTATACTGCTGGTATTATTAGCAGGTAATTTAATATCATGCAGCGATTCGTCAGAAGTTGCCCCCCTGATATCTAACGGACAAGGCGGGTCATTAGCAAGGTTTGCCATAAAAGACAATATCATTTATGTCGTAAATAATAATTCACTGCAAACAATAAAATTAATAAATGGCAAAATGGAGCCTGTTGCCAGCATGGAGCTTCCTTTTGGCATCGAGACTATTTTTCCATACCAGGAATATTTATTCATTGGTGCCAATGATGCCATGTATATTTATAGTCTCGATGATCCAGAGCAGCCTGGCCTTTTAGCGACATATCAACATCAAACGGCCTGCGACCCTGTGGTAGTTCAAAACAATGTTGCCTATGTTAGCCTAAGGGCAGATGCTTGCGGAAGGGTTTTGGCTGAGAATATAGTGGAAATCATTGATGTGTCAGACATCAATAATCCCAGATTGATTTATACACACAATGATGTATTGAGTCCTTACGGATTAGGAATAAAGGATGATGTTTTGTTTATATGCCAAAGTAAAAACGGGTTACAATTACTTGATGTCAAAAACCCTAATCAGCCGGTAGTTATTTCTAATTTAGACATATATGCCTATGACGTGATCATAAGACAAAATCTGCTTATTCTAACGGGAGATGAGGGCATTTTTCAATTTGATGTCTCTGATCCAAAAAAACCGGAACAGATGAGCCATATTGCTATTGATGAATAGACTTATTCCCTTTTCACTTATTGACTGACATTTAACATTCATGAACAAAAAGATTTTGACCGCCAATCTCTATAGGTTGAGCTCAATGGCACTATTTTATGTATTTGCCGTGGCGTATCAACCAGTCAATGCTCAAATCGATTCTGTTCAACTAAAATTTCAGAGACCAACACAAGCAGTTAGACTGTCTCCTATGTTTTTATTTAACAGATTCCCGACAATTCAGTTGGGTTATGAGGCCAGGCTTTCAAGCACGTTTAATGTTTTGGTTGGGGCAGGTGTGATAATGTCTGTTTTTGAGGAAGATTACAATAGCGATTATATCAACAGAAGAGGTGGTAAATTTAATGTAGAACTCAGGCATTATTTTTCACCTCGTGATAATGGAATTTGGTTCATTTCTTTAGGTACAGATTATTTTCATGTTAATTTTGACCGGGGCAGGACTTTTGGTTTTGATTGCTCTGATATCTTTGGCAATTGTAGCTATTATCAATATCGGCAATATACGGTGCAGCGCAGGGATTATCGTTTGGGATTAAAAGGTGGTATCCTCACTTATATGGGTAAAAAGGATTTTTTGGATATTGGTATTGGGGCAGTAATTTCTTTCCAAACTTTCAGAACTTTAGACAAACTTTCAGGGTTTGACATTCAGTATGGAAGGACAAATTTGAAAGAAGAAGGGAATAGAACCTTACTTTTGCCAGTACCAGTAGTTAATATAGGATATAAATTCAGATGAAAGACATTAAGCAAATATTAAAGGAAAGAATTTTAGTGCTTGACGGTGCCATGGGTACCATGATCCAACGTCATACATTAGATGAAGAGGATTTTCGAGGAGACAAATTCAAGAACCATGAACATCCTTTAAAGGGCAATAACGATCTTTTATCCATCACCAGGCCAGATATTATCAAAGACATCCATGCGAAATATTATGCGGCAGGTGCGGATATTGCTGAGACCAACACATTTTCAGGTACAACCATCGCGCAGGCAGATTATCACTTGGAGGATTATGTTTATGAATTAAACTTTCAGTCGGCCAAAATAGCGAAAGAAGTAGCTGATGAGTTTACTGCAAAGGAGCCAAACAAACCTCGTTTCGTAGCCGGTTCTATAGGACCAACTAACAGAACTGCAAGCCTTTCCCCTGATGTAAACAACCCAGGCTACCGAGCCATCACTTTTGAAGAACTGTCTACTGCATACAAGCAACAGGCTAAAGCATTGTTAGACGGAGGTGTTGATCTGTTTTTAGTAGAAACAGTTTTTGATACATTAAATGCCAAAGCAGCATTGTTTGCTATTTCCGAGTTGCTTGAAGAAGAGAATAAGGACATTCCGGTAATGGTTTCAGGAACAATCACTGATGCCAGCGGAAGAACGCTGTCAGGACAAACAACTCATGCATTTCTAATTTCATTGGAGCATGCGCCACTTTTGAGTATCGGGCTAAACTGCGCACTAGGGGCCAAGGAATTGCGCCCTTATTTACAGGTATTGGGTAAGGAATCACCATTTTTAGTAAGTGCGCACCCCAATGCAGGCCTGCCTAACGAATTTGGTGAATATGATGAGTCTCCAGAAATGATGGCTTCTCAAATAAAGGAATTTTTGGATGAAGGCCTGATCAATATCATAGGAGGCTGCTGCGGAACCACTCCCGATCATATTAAAGCAATTGCCGATTTGGCTGCTCAGTATGAGCCAAGGAAGTTGCTAGTGGAGGTTTAGAGCTTTTCAAAACCCTTATTTCTAATTGAGTTAATTTAAGTTTTAGCGGACCGTTTAGCACTCCTAAAAATTTATTGGTTAAACATTGAATTAACCTGAATCCATGAAACTTCATAGGGTTTGGAGGTGTTAACTAAATTCAAATTTTAAATCAAAAATCAAATTCAAAAGAATTATACATGGATAAAATAGCATACATCACCGGAGGAAGTAAAGGAATAGGGTTTGGCATTGCAGAATCAATATTACGCGAAGGCGGCAAAGTTGCCATCACGTCAAGAAGTCTGGCTGCTGCCGAAAAAGCTGCTAAAGAGTTGATAGCCAAAACTAATAATGAGAATGTACTTCCATTGGAGGCAGATGTGAGAAGCCTTTCTTCTCAGGAGGCAGCCATTAAATCAACAATTGAAAAATTCGGGAGAATAGATGTTTCTGTGGCCAATGCAGGCATAGGCCATTTTGCATCAATAGAAGATCTTACCGAAGAGCAATGGAAAGACACTATTGACACTAATCTAACAGGAGTATTTAATACAATAAAGGCTTCATTAAATGGACTTAAAGACACTAAAGGTTACTTTATAACCATTGGTAGCCTAGCAGGTACTAACTTCTTTGCCAATGGTTCAGCATATAATGCCAGCAAATTTGGAGTAGCAGGCTTCACCCAGGCTGCCATGTTGGATATTAGAAAGTATAGTATTAGAGCCACGACCATTATGCCTGGATCTGTAGCCACTTACTTCAATGATCATACACCTTCAGAGCAAGACGCCTGGAAAATTCAAATTGAAGATATCGGAGAAATGGTTGTTGGACTTCTTAAGCTGAATGCCCGCACTTTACCTAGTAAGATCGAGGTTAGGCCAACTATGCCTCCATCTGCGAAATAAAAGCAAATTTTAGGATTGGGTAGGGCGATCAAAATGGTAATTCCAAATTTGGATATTCAGCTTTTTGCTGTGCTTCTGGAACATCGCCTAACCCATTTTTACCTCTTAATTGTCCTACTGGGTATATTATCAATTCTTCAGCTGGAAAAGGTTTAATCAGTGACATGACGAATTCTTTATCTGATTCTGTTTGTATTTCGGTTAGCCAATCATGCTTGATTTTATTAGGTATTACATTAAGCATGCGTGGGTCATTTGGATTGCGATTGTGAACTTTAGCTAAGGATTTGTTAGCTTCTGTTGTTACAATTGAAACAGTATTGAATACCTCGCCAGTTTCTTTATCTACCCATTCTTCCCATAATCCAGACAGGTACATTGGCAATTTATTTTTCAACTCAATGTAATACGGGATTTTTCTTTTACCCTTTGGATCTGCCCAATAATGTTCAAAGTATCCACTCAAAACTACCAAGCACCTTTTGTTTTTAGCAGCTGCTCTGAATGAAGGTTTTTCAAAAATAGTTTCGCCCCTAGCATTGAGGGTTTGGTTTGATAGTTTTAGTGCTGTTGTTTTATCTTTTACCCAAAATGGTATTAGACCCCAGTTAAACAATTGTAGTTCGTCTGGTTTTTCTGCAGTAATTACTGGTATTTTATGGTGACTAAAACCAGATGTGAAGTAGTGTTCAAACTTTTCATCAGCACCTCCATGTTGTTCTAATTGTAATAACTTCTTTTCTAAGAAACTTATTTCATCTTCACTAGCACCTTGATGGCGTGCATCTTTTATTTGACTTCTGAGTTGCGTGGCGACATCATAACACATGTAATTAAATTATGAAGAAAAATGCTTTAAACAAATTTGCGATAGTACTAAAAAAGGTTCATTTAACGCTGGTGTAAGAGTAATGACGATGATGAATGGCTTAATAGGTGATCTAGGGTTTGTATTGGTTTTTAAAAATTTTATTTAGACCTTTCTGTAGAGTTCAATCTGGATTGATAAGTGTAAAACCTAATCTTAAAATTATGCCTAAAACTCATGTAGAAAAAAAGGTGATGATAAATGCACCTGTAGAAAAGGTCTATTCAGTGATCAGTGATTTTAAACAATGGAGACCATGGTCACCATGGATGGTCATGGAGCCTGAAGTTGTTGTTGACATTTCAGAGGACAACAAGTTTTATGAGTGGAAAGGCAATCGTATTGGTTCAGGTAACATGAAAGTGACCAATCAAAAGGAAAATCGCTGGGTTGAAATTGATTTGAATTTTCTTACTCCATGGAAGTCTTATGCCTCAGTTAGATTTGAATTGAATGACAAGGGAGACAAGACAGAGGTTTCATGGATAATGGATTCAAGTCTGCCGTTCTTTATGTTCTTCATGAAAAGGATGATGGAAGGGTTTATAGGAATGGACTTTGAACGTGGTCTCAAAATGCTAAAAGAGTATGTAGAGGATGGCGAGATAAAGTCCAAACTGGAATTTAAAGGAAGAGATAGCTTCAAAGGAACAAAGTTCATAGGAATTAAAACCACAACAGATATGAGTAAGCTTGGTGCGCAGATGAGCTCAGACTTTGATAAACTCAATCAATTTATGAAAGATAATGCAAGCTTGGCCGGTGGGCCTGTATTCAGTCAATATCATAAATGGGATATAGTGAAGCAAAAGGTAGAATATACTTCTGGAGTAGGAGTGAAGGATGTGCCCAGCAACTTGCCTACTAATTTTATAGTGGGAGAAATCCCTGATGCTTCAGTTTATACGTTAAGGCATGTGGGTTCTTATGAGCACCTAGGCAACGCATGGAGCACATTAAACTCCATGCAAAGAAATAAAGAGTTTAAATACAACAAGAAGATTCACCCTTTTGAGGTATATGTCAGTGACCCAACACAAACAGCTCCTAAAGATTTGATTACTGATGTGAATTTTGCGGTGAAGTGATTAATGTTGTTGATAATCAATGGAATATAAGATTTCAAATTTTCTATTTAGAATTAAATTAATTTTAAATAAGACTAATTTTTGAAAAAATGTTAATCTAAGTATTGACTCGTCTTTGATTTTTTGCAATCATTGCATCCCATTTGAAAAACAAATGAAATTATATAAACAACATATCGGCTCAAGCCTACCAAGCGATCAGTTTGGAATAGAGGCATGTTATGTCTGGTGGTCTGGAATAAGTTAATATTTATAACAATAGATATTGAAAGCCCAGACCTTAGGTCTGGGCTTTTTTGTTGCTTAAAAACTAAGAGAAAATGAAGATGATAAAGTGTCATATTGAAAATATAGATCGCAGATGGTTTGTGGATTTTCCTACAAGCCAGGTAGAACTATATCAATTTTATTGGATCGGTAATTTACTTGAATGATTTATTCATTTGAATAATATAAGTAAACCCGATCCTAAAAAGACCGGGTTTTTTTATGCCTGTTAGGTTCGTCTAAGTGGCCAGGACACCACTCTTTCACAGTGGAAATAGGAGTTCGATGCTCCTACCTAATGCAAGGGAATGCGCCAACGATGGAGATTTGGGCCAGACTGTAAATCTGGTGCTTCGGCTGAGCAAGTTCGAATCTTGCCATTCCCATATTACCGGGTTGTCTAACGGTAGGACACTTCGTTTTGGCCGAAGTAGTGATGGTTCGAATCCATCCCTGGTATCGAAATTGGTGTTGTAGTTCAGTGGTAGAATAGCTTACTGTCTATGAGCAGGTCAGGGGTTCGATCCCCCTCAACACCGCAAGCTAAGGGAGAGGCAAAACGGGTGTCTCCTTAAACCAGAGAGTGGTTAAAGGCCACAAGCAGGATTCCGTTTGTCCTGTGATGTTTGTAAAAGCTCTGGAGTTTTAGCAGAGGTTGAGAGTTTGAAATGTGATAATAAACATGAAAATGATCAACCTCTTGAGGAAGTGTAACTCATTGGTAGAGTATCAGCCAGCTGGCGGATTGTAAGAGGTTCGATTCCTTTCACTTCCACATTTAGTTCTTTGAAAATACTGTCCTGATGATACTATTGGGACAAAAGTTACTTTCCTCTACTGAGGAGGAAAGCATGGGAATGAGCGATAGGGTAAATGCCTTGATGTGAGTTTGAAATGGCTCCATAGTGCTAACAAATATGTTTTAGTATGCTGCATTTACATGAGTAGTTTCCCCCACGCTGTAGGTCGAGGGTTCGACTCCCTCTCCGCCAACTGGCGGATAGTTCAGATTGGTAAGAACAACAGCTCCTTACGGAGAGTCGCGGGTTCGAGTCCCGCTCTTGATGTAGTGATCAAGATAGCTCAGTGGTAGAGCATCACGCTTTTAACGTGAGATCGATGAACTCAAAATTCATTGGAAGAAGTTGAGGTCACTTCTTTAAAAAGACCTTAAGAAAATAGTTGGATTGTTCCCCAAAGTAACTCTTTGGAGTGGCTTTGGAGCAATTGATGATGATCCTTGAAACGTCAAGGATACCGATTCGCAAAATGTTTTTGCTTAAGTATTGAATGTATTCTGACTTGATCTATCATCATGATAGTTCAACTCTGGGTTCATCGGTGTTTAACCAAATTCATAGAGCCTGTCTCAATTGAATTTCCCGATCAGCTCAATGGAACAATCTCACTGTTTTCAACTTACAAATGAATTATTGGCTAATGATTATAAATGAATGTTTAAAAATTTAACCTAACTAAAAAATGAAGAGAGTTAGAATTAACGAGGGGTATGTTGGTTTGGTGTTTAGAAACGGTAATTACAAACGAGTGATTACTGCAGGTGTATACTGGTTAGGTATTTACGATGCCGTATACATTTATAACATGGCCAAGCCATTTCAACCTGGTGTAGAATTAGAATTGCTATTGAAAGATGAGACTTTGAAGTCCATGCTTGAAATAGTGGAAGTAAAGGACACTGAAATCGCTATCCAGTACGATAGTGGAAACTTCTTGTCCGTATTGAAACCTGGAAAACATGTTTTCTGGAAAGGTCTGAAAGACTATTCGTTTGTTAAAGCAGACTTGACTAAAGTAGATATTACTGAGAAGGTAAATGTCGATATCATCAAGTTGGCGGAATTTGTTCCTTACGTAAGGGTTTGCAAAGTAGAATCCTTTGAGAGAGGTATCTTATTCATTGATAATAAAATGGATAGGGTTTTGGATGCCGGAGAATACTACTTCTGGAAAAATGCCAAAACTGTAAGTGTTATCAAGGTTGACTTGAGACAATTACAGATTGAAGTATCAGGTCAGGAGATCCTTACTAAAGATAAGGCCGCATTAAGAATCAACTTTAGTACGCAGTACAAAGTTGTGGATGTGCTAAAGGCTGTTATTGATAATAAGGATTACGAAAGACAATTGTATGTTTTGATCCAATTGGCATTGAGAGAGTATATCGGAGGCTTCACTTTGGATGAGTTGCTCGTAAAGAGGGATGAAATTTCAACTTATGTATTTGATACATTGAAAGTTCAGGCAGCTGAATTGGGTGTGGTGATTAATAGCTGCGGTGTAAAGGATATCATTTTGCCGGGAGAGGTTAAAGATATCTTAAATCAGGTATTGATTGCACAGAAAAAAGCCGAGGCTAATGTGATCACCCGAAGGGAAGAAACAGCCTCTACCAGAAGCTTGCTGAACACAGCCAAGTTGATGGAAGAAAACGAGATGCTCTACAAATTGAAGGAGATGGAGTATGTAGAAAAGATTGCGGACAAGATTGGCGAGATTACATTGGCTGGAAACGGTCAAATTCTCGATCAATTAAAAGGAATTTTTACTCCAACTAAATAAGGAAGTGGCTATGCAAATTGTGTAGCCACACCTTTAACTTAATAATATGAATGAAAAATTAACTTGAGGATAGGTTCGCCCTGCCTCACAAACTAAAAAGAAAATGTATGTCGAATATATCGAGCATGTGCTCGAAGAAGCTGACAGAGCTATTGAGGTAAGGGATTATCATATGGCTGAGAGACTATTAAAAGGCGCATTATATGATGAGCCTGGTTATGCTAAAGTGCATAACCACTTGGGATGGTTGTACCAGTATTACATTGTAAATCATAAGCAGGCCGAATTGCACTTTAAATTTGCTATCAGGTTTGACCCTAAATTTGATGCACCTTATATCCACTTGTCCAATATGTATATTGACAATAGAAGATATACCGATTTAAGAGAGATGATGGAGGGAGCATTGAAAGTGGATGGAGTAAATAAAAGCTTCATTTATGAAAATTATGGTAAAACCCATGAAGCCTCTGGCGAGTTTTCAAAAGCTATCAAATACTACAAAATGGCTATATATGAGACCATTGATAGTTATGATGCGGATGAAATAAAGTCAAGTATTAAAAGATGTAAATACAAAAGATTAAAAAGATTATTCTAATGGCAACGATAAAACTAACAGGAAAGGAATTGCGCGCCATTGGTTATCCGGAGGGTAGAATAATTGCCACAGTGATGAATGTGATGGAGGAGGAGTATAAGGGCAAAAGCAAGAAGTTTAAACTTGAGCTTTTGTCTAGAGTATTAGCTTCTCCTGCACTTTACGTAAAACACGAGCAATTAGGGCCAATTGCCAAAGGGTTGATAATTAAGAAGGAGCCAGGCAAATCCATTGAATTGAACAAACATAGGAAGGAATACAATGTCTACGGGTTAGAAGGCATTGAGCCTGGAGCTATCAATCAAATGGAAATAGCCATGAAACTCCCGATTACCAATTCAGGTGCGTTGATGCCAGATGCGCATCAAGGTTATGGATTGCCTATCGGTGGCGTTTTGGCTACTAATAATGCCGTAATACCTTATGGTGTAGGTGTGGATATTGGTTGTAGAATGTGCCTGTCCATTTTTGATGTGTCAGCTGGTTATGTTCATAATCATGTTGATTCATTGCTAAAGATGCTTTTAGACCATAGCAAGTTTGGTAATGAGGTTTTTAAAAGACCGAAAGACCATGAAGTGCTTGGTAGAAAGGAGTTTGATGAGATTAACATATTGAAATCCTTGAAAGATAGGGCATATAGTCAAATAGGAACCTCTGGAGGTGGAAATCACTTTGTAGAGTTCGGAGTTGTGGAAGTTTTGAATGATGACTTGGGTATTCCGAAAGGAAAATATCTTTCACTACTAACACACTCTGGATCCAGAGGCCTTGGGGCTAATGTAGCCAGACACTATACCAAACTGGCGATGGATAAATGCATTTTGCCATCACAGGCTAAGCATTTGGCTTGGTTGGATCTGGATACTGAAGATGGTCAGGAGTATTGGTTGGCGATGTCGCTGGCCGGTGACTATGCCTCGGCATGTCATCACCAAATCCATGAGCGAATTGCTCAGGCTTTTGGTGAGCAGCACCTTATGAGAGTTGAAAACCATCACAATTTTGCCTGGAAAGAGCAAAATGCGGATGGCTATGAGATTATCGTTCATAGAAAAGGTGCTACACCGGCCGCTGATGGGGTGCTGGGCATTATTCCAGGTTCCATGACTTCTCCGGGGTTCATTGTGAAAGGTAAAGGGAATGCAGATGCTATAAATTCAGCTTCACATGGAGCAGGTAGGGTGATGTCAAGAACAAAGGCTAAGCAAACCTTATCCAAACGTGAGGTGCAAAAGCATCTGAAAACTGCCGGTATCCATCTGATTGGATCCGGTATTGATGAAGCGCCAATGGTATACAAGGATATACATAAGGTGATGGAGTATCAGACTGATCTAGTAGATGTTCTTGGACAATTCATACCTAAAGTGGTGCGAATGTGCGGTGATAACCGATTTATGGAAGTAGATTAAAAAAGCCCGAACAGCGGGCTTTTTTTTAATTAAGAGGTTATGTTCTCAGTTTCCAGCTTCTTCATGACTCTGTTCAGAAAGGTACTTTCTAACAAAGACAAAAGTACCAAATGGCACGACAGAAGATAATAGCGCGAAAGTAGTTTTGCCGGCTTTCCATTTGTATTTAAACTTCATAAACACAATGGTAAGAATATAACCGATGAACAAAACTCCATGAAGCATGCCAACAACTCTATTTGGTACTCCCATTTCGAGTCCGTATTTGAGTGGCATAGTGATAAAAAGGATCAGTAAAAATGAGATACCTTCGGCATGCGCCAATAGTTTGAATCTTCTATGATCGTTATCCATATTTTATTTATGACTTTAATTTGAAGCTTTAAGAAAAACGGGTTTTCGTTTTGCCCCTCGATATTTGTCTGTTCGGAAATAGTAAGAGTACTCTTCGTGCTTTTCTCCTTACAAAGATCGGAATTGAGTCCAATGAACTCTAATTTAATAGACTTCTTTTCTTTTTCTCACCTGGATGTTTTTTATCCAATAGATATGGCTATATACTCATCAATCAGCTCTTCCAATATGTCCAAAGGCACGGCTCCATTTTTGAGCACCACGTTATGAAATTCTTTCAGATCAAATTTGTCTCCTAATTCAGTTTTAGCTTTTTCACGTAATTCCAATATTTTCATCATCCCTATTTTGTAAGCACACGCCTGACCTGGCATAACAATATAGCGCTCTATTTCAGTAGTTACTTCTGTCGTGGTCATCCCCGTATTCGCCACCATGTAATCTATGGCCTCTTCCCGTGTCCATTTTTTATAGTGAATACCTGTGTCAACCACCAGTCGTACCGCTCTGAACATTTCACCCTGCAACCTTCCCAAATTTCCGAACGGGTCATTTTCATAGAAGCCTAACTCCCAGGCAAGTTGCTCTGAATAGAGCGCCCATCCCTCTACAAAAGCGGTGAATAAGCCAAACGTCCTGAAAATTGGCACGTTTTCCAGCTCACCCTGAATGGCGATTTGAAAGTGATGCCCCGGTATGCCTTCGTGATATGCCAGTGTCTTCATTCCAAATTTTACAGTTTCAGTTACATCTCTCAGGTTGGCATAAAATATTCCTCCACGCGACTTGTCCATTGGTGGTTGTTCATAGTAAGCTCCCGGGGAGCCTTCCTCTTTAAATTCGGGAATTCTTTTTACTTCTAAAGGTGCTTTGGGCCTTACATCAAAAGCCTCATCCAGGTTATTACTAATGTCATCTAAAATCTCATTATATCTGGCTATCACCTCTTTTCGGCCTTCATCATTATTTTGAAAGAGAAAGCGATCTTCTTTGTTTAATGCTTGTATTATTTCGCCTACGGTTTTGGTGGTGTCCCCATAACCTTGGCTATTAAGAATATCCCACATCTCTTTTTTGATGCGCGCTACCTCTGAAAGGCCAATCTGGTGAACTTGTTCTGGCGTATAATTGGTTGTCGTATTTTGTTCTAATTGATATTGATAATAGGCATCACCATTGGGGAATTTCCAAACACCGGCTTTATTACTGGATTTGGTATCTAATTCTTCAAAATAGGAGATAAGTTTACCATAAGCATTAAACACAGTAGTCCTTATTTCATCTCTAACCTGAGTTTTATATTCCTCCTTTTGACTGTCCGATAAACCCTCTATTTTGTCAATCTTTGTTTCAAAATTTGAAAAGAGGATATTTCGCTCAATAGGATCATCGTTGGTGATTTCTATTTCAATTTCATCACTTACGGCCTGTCCTGTAAAACCACGCATTTCATTTAGCACCTTATCGATTACAAACTTTGGAGGAATAATGCCCTTTTCTTCTCTAATCTTAAGGTTATCTATTACCTGATCAAACTTGGTATCAAACTGAGATAGCCTGGCAATATATGCTTCTACATCACTCTCATCATTTAATTTATGGGAACTCTCCATCATGCTTGGCAGGTTGCTTTGTACACCAAACATTTGGTTAACCGGATAGTCATAATAGAAATAAGGTTCTCCCTCAACCTGCTTGCCAAGAAACCAGCTCAGTATTTTTGTATTAAGCTGATTTTCAGATGACTGACTGTCAAAGTCATAACTCAAAAGGGTGGCGTAGTTTTCTTTTAGCCTCTTAAATTCTTTTTGATTCTTGTCGTCAGATACATCCGTAAGCTCATCTTTGTACATGTCTGAGAGTACGGGAATGCCAATCTGTGTAATTGTTTCTGGGTCGTTAATGACAAACTCAAGGAAGATTTTATCGTAAAAATGCCTGACATTGAAGGGTTTAAACCAAATGAGGTTAACAACCCAAACAATACCAATGAATAATAAAGCCAGGATTGATCGTCCTAACCAGAATTTCCAAATACGTTTCCTATTTGCTTTTTCAAATGTCATAGTGGTTGTTTTATAGGTTTAATTTGGATGCATTTATTTAAAGGTAAGGCTATATTATACTGTTGGCAGGCACATTTTAAATTTTAACTGAAAAGATTATAGCTGATTAAAAGCTTTTCATGATCATGCCATTTAATCCATCCTTTCCCCACAGGTTCAAAAGCATTGTCTATCAATATTACTTCCATCCAGTCCTGTTTTATCCTAACGGGTCGCATGAAACTAAAACCAGTTGAGACCGTCCCTGCGTAGTCAAAAGGCCTGGCAAAAACCTTTTGGTCGTTGATAAATTCAACGCTGTGTATACTGTTAAAAAAGTCGGGCCAATATAACAATTGTCCTGCTCTTCTGTCCACATAAGCGGTCTGCTGGTTAGTTGTGTTCACTATTACCTCTAGAAAGTCCTGCGTTATGCCAATCACTTTAAAGTACATAACATCATAGTCCAATTTAAGATGGTGAGGCTGTAGCCAGGGTGGTGCCGTGGCAATATCAAATTGGCCGTATTCTGTTCGAGTAAATGTTATACTGTCATATGGTGTATGCTCAATAATTGATTTCGCTAAATTGGGATTGCCATAAAAAAACAAGGGCTGCTCTAAAGACAACGAAGGAGAAAACATGCCAAGTCCCATGTCAGAAGCATTTTGTTGTAACAAAGGCAGAGCGGGCTTAGAAATGACAGAGGAGTATAAAATGACTGATTGGTGACTATGTTCAGAAGCAGTGTTATTGGCACGGTCTGATATGCGGTAAGAAATTATCCCAAGGGCTAATACTAATATCAGAACCATAATTTTGTTAAGGATAATGATATTTCTGCGGCTAATATTATAGGCAATGAAGGGTGCAATAAATAAAGAAACCAATCCAAAAATTATTCCATACTCCAACACTATGGCTCCACCTGCTAAACCCTGATTAGCCCCGGCATCAATAGCTCCGGCATAGAACATGCCCAATAAAAGGGCGTTGATGGTTACCAGAAAGTAAAACAATATAGCAGCTGGTTTAAAAAGTGCGCTCATATTTTAAGGTCAATTTTTTAATAAGTTAAAAATATATTCCAATAGTTGCGCAGAAGTTGATTCCTAATTAAGTGTTGATTGAAATCAAAGTTGTAACAATAATGCTTTTTCTGTAATGTTTTCTTACATGGGTAGTCTATATGTTATGTATGCATACTATGTATAGATCATCTCTGGTTAAGTTTGCAGGTCTATTTTTTGGTATTTTATGTCTAATTGCCCGGTTGTCTCATTGCATCATAATGCTGATGCAGATGTTTATCGTAATGCTAAAAACATTATTATTGGTATTGCAGGTGTCGCCTTACTGCACTTACTAATAGCTATTGTATTTATTGCACTTCAATATACTTTGATTGAAACAGTATTAACTTTTGCCACATCGATATACTCCTTGATCAGTATTTTCATGATTAGGTATTTTAAGTCTTTAGAAGATTATATAAATGCTGTAATATCGGGGTTTTACATATTTGTTTTTGCCTTTGTAATTATTAATGGAGGTTTACTTTCTGATGACATATTTTGGCTTGCAATTTTGCTAATGGTAAATATCCTTTTTACAAAAAAGCAACATACCATATTTTGGGCTTTTATTGTATTAGGGTTTGTCCTTACTATTTCTTACCTGACAGCAAATGGATTTGCATTCGACCCACCAAGATATGATCAAACCTACAGAGCCTTAAACTTGGCAGTATTTTTCTCACTCTTATTAATTGTCCTCTTAATCTTTACTTCAATACAAAAAAAAGGATTGAAGTGTCAAAAGAAGCATGAAGAGAAAAATGAATTGATTGATATTATCACTCACGACTTAAAATCCCCAACGAATAGAATTTTGGGGTTACTTGAAGTGCTGGATAGGTCAAATCTAAGAGAAGAACAATTAGAAATAATTGAACTGATAAAGAAGACTAATGACTCTTCTAGTGGTATTATTAATTCAATCCTTGGTCCATCTAAGTATGGAGAAAATAAAAGTGAGACGTATGATTTAGGGCATATACTAAAGGATATTACTCAATCTTATCGTGTTAATGCAGATAATAAGGCTATTAACCTGACATTGAACATATCAGATAACCATTTATTGTCAGTAGATAGATTTCAGTTAATAAGGATATTGGATAACCTCATTACCAATGCCATTAAATTTTCTCAAAAAGGTGGAGAAGTGAAAATAAGCACATATCAAACGGTCAGCGAGGTTAAAGTACTTATCACTGACTCGGGGCCTGGTTTCTCAGAAAAGGACAGAAATATTTTATTTGAAAAAGGTGTTAAACTATCAGCTAAACCTACTGGAAATGAGTCGTCACATAGTTTGGGCTTATACATTGTTAAGAAACTATCAATGGAAATAGGAGTGAAGGTTGAGTTGATAGAATCTTCTACTATGGGTTCTACTTTTGAAGTAGCCATTCCTATTGAAGTACTACAGGATTAATTGGGTGCTTTTACCTGGGCTTCATATTCATAAAGTTTGACAGTATCGCCTACTCGCATCTTTTTCCTTACCCTTGTCTCTATTTCGTTATTAACCATCACATTTCCTTCCTGAATTAGTGCTTTGGCCTCGCCACCACTTGCTACCCAGTTTAAGGTTTTGAGGAGGTTGTTCAGTTCAATATAATCCTCGTCTTTTTTAAGTTTGAATATTTCCATAGATATTAAAGTGTTTCAATCCTCTCTTTCAAAATAGATTTTGTAGTATTTCCTGCCATTCTCATCTACACCTTTTTCAATTTTATCTCTATCCCCATGAATATAAACATGGAAGTTTTTGTCAAGTTTCAGTACACTTTTAAATGACCGTGACATTTTCTTCACAGCAACTTCAGAAATAGGGAAGCTTTCAGGGACATTCATCTCCATCATATGGTTGTCTGTAAATGTTCTAAATGACTGCTTCAATCCTTCATCATGCATTACAGTGTCCAGAAACTCATTCTTGTCATAGGTTTCAGTATTTTTAAGATAGTCTATGGAGCGGTTTAGCAGGTCTATCTGGTCTGGCTTACTGATTTCAAACTCCTCACTAACTGTATTTTTGATAAACTCCCTGGTCACTTTCATTACCTCAGTGGTCTGGTAAAATTCATTGGAGATAAGCTCCAATTGCAGGAAATCATCTATCCAGAACTTAGAATCGCTTCTAAGGCTGTTTTTGTCAAAGACTATCACTTCATACTCATCATAATTCACTCTGATGATCAAGGCCCCTTTATCAAGGCCGTTGAGCTCATAGCCAGAATCATGGGTGAGAGAGTAGTTTTTGAAGTTCTTCTCAATTTTAAGGAACGGCACATCAGTTTCTGACTTAAAGATACCCAGTGCTTTGCATTTCATGCCTGAATAGGCAATGTCTGAGAATGACACCACATTAAGTGCACCTTCATTGATTTTAGGGTGCTCAGAATGGGAGTAGAGCAATTTGGCAATGTCTTGCGATGCTTCTAGAAAAGCTTCACTATTATCAAAAACCTTTCGTGTGATGTTAAGTATTTCATTTAACTCAATGTCTGTAGGGTGAGCAAAACGGTACTTTTCGTCTGTTTTAAGTACTTCTAAGAAGTATTTCAGATAATACTCTTCAGACGCTTCACTTATATCACTAAGTTCTTCAGAGAGTGTGTAACCCTCATCTCTCATTTTATTACCTACATGGTGTGTGATGATACTATTTATCTTGCTGTCGGAAATAATCATGTTTAGTATGCTGTATTAACCTGCAAATTTGATATATTAAATGAAAATGTGGTAAACATTATTAAAATGTAAACGTTTGTTTTCCGGTGGATAAGCAACTTAAGTTTTTAATGGACAATGGCACATACGTTGGTAAGCGTATGTATTTTACCCAAAAGAGGCTATTGTTTGTCCTAAAAGGTCAGTTTGTGGAGCTGATGTATGAACCTAATAAGGAAGAGGCGTCAGATGTTAAAATCAGACCTTTCGAGTACGTTGTCAAGCACTATGCAGACCAAATCACACTTCCTGGTGACTGATTTGGTAACTGTTCATTAAAAAAGAACTAAAATTAGGATAGCTACAACCTAGAAAAAAAGTTTAAATAAACACTCTAACAGATTGGTGTTACAGAATACCAGTGAAGGTTTAGAGTTGTATACTTAGCATTCCATTTGCAAGATTTTGCCTATCAAACCTCCATTGTCTTCCATTTACCTCTTTTGAACATCCAGAGCGTAAACAATCCAACTGAGGTTTCGGAGAAGAATACCGCCCAAAATACACCAGAGTGCGCCCAATTTAGCTCTATGGCCAGCAGGTAGGCCAGTGGAATTTGAATCAGCCAGAAAAATACCAGGTTAATTTTAGTAGGTGTGCCCGTATCACCCGATCCGTTGAAAGCTTGAACAGAGACCATCCACCAACCATAAACAAAATAGGAATAGGAGAGGATTTGCAGCCATTCTGCCCCAATGGATATAACGTCTTTGTCTGAGGTGAAGATTTGCATAAGTTGTTCATTGAAGATCAAATACACCACCGAAACTCCAACCAGGAAAATCATATTATAAAAACCTATCTTCCAGACCGATGATTCGGCACGTTCAGGGTTTCCTGCTCCTAGGTTTTGCCCTACTAATGTGGCTGCGGCATTAGACAAACCCCAGGCGGGCATTAATGTAAATAGCATGATCCGCATGGCAATGGTAGCACCTGCCACTGCCTCACTTCCTACATTGGCCAGTATTCGCATCAGAAATATCCACGAGGTCATGGCTACGATCATTTGACCAACCCCACCAAGTGAAGTGTGGACAATATTAAGCATGGCCTTGCCATTCCAATATAAGTCAGATAATAGTACTTTAATGTGCTTGCCGCCTTTAGCCAGTGCCCAAAGTTGAATACCCACTGCGATTCCTCTTCCTATAGTAGTGGCAATAGCCGCACCTTCAATTCCCATTGCCGGGATGGGTCCCCAGCCGAAGATCAATAGCGGGTCTAGCAGTATGTTGATACCATTGGCAATCCAAAGCACACGCATGGCAATAGCCGCATCACCGGCTCCTCTAAATATTGCGTTAATTACAAAAAGAAGAATGATGATACCATTACCTCCAAGCATCCATTGTGTATAACCATAGCCCTGATTGATGCTCCATTCATCAGCACCCATTAGTGTCAGAAGTTCTTGAGAAAAGAAAATGCCTGCAATAGCAAAAGGTAAGGAAATCAAAATCGATAAAAAGATGGCCTGCACAGCGGACTTGCTGGCATCGTCTTTATTTTTCTCTCCGATCCTGCGGGCAATGATAGCCGTGACAGCCATAGACAAACCCATGGCCAGTGAATACAATAGGAAAAGATAGGTCTCAGTAAGGCCTACAGTAGCCACTGCTGATGCTCCCAGCTTCCCCACAAAATAAATATCTACCACCGCAAATGTAGACTCCATGACCAGCTCCAGAATCATTGGCACGGCTAAAAGAAAAATAGCCTTTTTTAAATCAATCTGCGTGTAGTCTGCATCCGTGCCGCGGATGGCATCATTGAGTGCCTTCCAAAGTGATCGTTTTGGAGGAGCAGCGTTGAAAGCTTCATTTTGAGTTTCCATATCTCAAAGGTGGCGATTTTTTTAATTTAAATACGGTGTATAAACGGCTCAGGTAGGGGTGATTTGCGACAATGGATATGCGATATTGCCATGGTTTCTTCTCAATATCATTAACTAATTCAGTGGATTTGCAGTTGGGACGCTCGATTTTGGCTTTATTGATTTGCAGATAATGGGCATTCGTGAAGCACCGTTTATGGCAATGCTATAAACTCACCAGATAGAGGGCCTGTGAAGTAGCCTTTAAAGTCCCATTTCAGTACTTTGGCTATCCTCCTACCGCTTATCAGGCCTTGGGCCACGCAGATGAATAATCAATCCATTTAAGAAGTTGCGTAATATCTGATCTCCTGCTTCTTGATAATTAGCATGGTCCTCACTTCTAAACATATCACCTAATGCTCCTTTTGTTATCTCAAAATCTACCAGTTTTAGAATGGCAATAATATCATCATCACGAAGCTTATGGGCTACTCTTAATTTTTTGAGTATGTCATTGTTGGATAGCATTGATTTTCTATTGGTGAGTAGATGAATTTAATTGATGCTAAATTAACACTGTTTAGATGTAAATAGGGATTTCTAGAAGAAAATGGTGTTTTCTTGTTCTTAATGCTATTAATGAAAGGCCTTTTTTTCTATGCAGAAATAGGGAATGCCCTTAAACAAAAAAAGTGATCATATAATGATCACTTCTTATCTCTTTATAAATCGAGTTGACTTAGTGTATTACTGATACCTTAACCGCATTAAGTCCTTTTTGACCTTGTTCGGTTTCGTAAGATACTTTATCGTTTTCTCTGATATCATCAATCAAACCACTATTGTGGACGAAAATATCAGCACTTGAATCACTAGGGGTTATAAATCCATACCCTTTTTCTGTATTGAAAAACTTAACTGTTCCTTCTTTCATTATATTATATTTTGTACTGTTATTAAATTAGACTTAGTCTATGCGCTCTACATTGGTCGCATTAAGGCCTTTTTTGCCTTGTTCTGTATTAAAAGATACTTTGTCATTCTCCATTATTTCATGGATCAGACCACTATGGTGCACGAAAATGTCTGCACTTGAATCATTAGGGGTAATAAATCCGAATCCCTTTTCTGTGTTGAAAAACTTTACTGTTCCTTCTTGCATTGTTATTAATTAATTGTTTTACTTATTTGTTTCGTTTATTGGCTGAAATTCCATTCTTCCAAGCACATAAAGCATTTTAAAATGTTTAATAATTGCTGATAAGAAATTGCCATTATTATGATAAGGAAGTCCAAATTCCTTTGATGTCTGTTCCACAATAGGTGCTATTTTTTTATAGTGCACGTGACTGATTTGCGGAAATAAATGATGTTCTATTTGATTGGTAAGCCCACCTACAAGCCAGGATAACACCTTGCTCTTGGGTGAAAAATTACATGTAGTTGCTAATTGATGGATTAAACGCTCATCCTCCATGCTACCATGTTCATTGGGTAATGGAAAGGCAGCATCCTCTACAACGTGAGCAGATTGAAAAACCAATGATATAATCAACCCTGTTACGAAGTGCATCGCTAAAAATGCAAGAATGACTATTCCTGGTGTAAAACCTGACATTACCAAGGGCAATACCAGGGCATAAGAATAATAGAGTAGTTTCCATGCTGCTATTTTAACCAAGCCTAACCTGTAAGTCTTTTTTTCTTTAATCAAACCCATCTTATAGTACCTTGTAAGCCTTACAAAATCCTTGCTCGTGACCCAGGAAAGGGTAGTTAACCCATAAAAAAACCAAGCATATAGATGTTGAAATTTATGAAGTCCGTTTTGCTTAGCATGAGGAGAAAAACGCAGAAAAAACGGGGCGTTGATATCGTCATCATGCTCCTGAATATTGGTGAAGCTATGGTGAAGCACGTTATGTTGTAACCTCCATACTTCATTGTTTGCTCCAATAAGGTTAATCGTATAACCCATTATTTTATTAATAAATGGGCTTTTAGAGTAGGAACCATGGATTGCATCGTGCATTATTCCCATACCAATGCCTGCCATACCAAGTCCACTAAGGACAAACAGACCAAACAATAGAGGAGTACTGGAAATAGATGCGAAAATGATAATTGCCAGAGGAGTAAAAAATAGCATTAACATGAAGATGGTTTTAAAAACCATTTTATTATTGCCGTACCTACTTATTTTGTTGCTTTTGAAATATTCTGAAACACGAAACTTGAGTGTAGAAGAAAAATCAGAGTCTACTGATTTGGGAAATGTTAATTTTTTAATAAAAATAGAATTATGTAAAACTTATTTCAATAAAGGAGGGAACTGATGCGGAAATAAGTTTTCGAAGCTAATTGCCGGAAACGTTGGGAAGAAATTCTTTGAGGAAATACTACTTAAACGGATACTCTCATTGCAAACGCAATGCATTCACTAAATTATTGCATCCTAACTTATAAGGATATTGTAAAGGTACTCAATTAAACGGCCATAAAAAACTTATAATGTTTATTTAAGCCAGAGCTTGTGTAGCCTGAAAACAAAATTAGTAGAACAACACACGCATAACTTAACTGTTATTGCCACCCTTTACGGAAATGCTGTAGCTTTTGGCAACGCCTTAACCTCACCGGATAGGGTGCCTTTAAAGTAGCCACCTGAGTTCCACTTTAAAACCTCTCCATTTTCCCCTCTTTTGATGCTCGTATCCACACCAAGAATCTTGTTGTTAAATCTTGTAATAACACTATCATAAGAACAGTGCCCAACAATGGCATGGTTGGCATCATAGTAGTTTAATACCGAGTCTATAGACTGTTCTGTGAACTTATCATCATAAAAATAGCCTCTGTACCAGATAGGGCCATTGCTTCTATAAAGCAGCTCCAGAAATTCATCTCTAAGTATTGATGCTCTATTCTGACCAAGGATTTGATCAGCAAAGGTTTTGTTAATTTTCTCAATGGACACATCGTTATTCACCAGCGTAGGGGACAGCCCACCATGGGCGAATATCATGTCATTGATTTTAATAGCTACTGGCTTAGACCTTAACCACTGCCCGAGTACTGTGTTATCAGCATACAATTGGTCATATGTGGTGCTGGTTAAGGTTTCAGTGGTTTTATACTTGTCATGGATATACCTCAGGTCGTTATTAAGTACCATTACCTCATGGTTGCCCAGTACTAAATGAACCTTGCCACCAGCCTTTTCCGCTTGCTTTTGCAACCCAAATACATGCCATAGCACTTCCGTAACCTTATCGCCACGGTCAAATATATCACCTACAATCACCATATGACCAGTACCATAACTCCAGTTCATATCATTATCGATAATGCCATTGGCCTTGAGCAGCTGAATGTACAAGTCGTATTGCCCATGGATATCGCTAAAGGCTACCAGGCTGTCAATACCCTCATATTCCTGAACGTAGTCAATTTGGGAGGAGAAGTCTTGTGTTAACGCATCGAAACCGAATTTAAAGTTGAATTTGGACTGTAGTTTTGGGTAATTATCAGCTGTTATTATCTCCTGAAATAATGTGCTGTCTTCAACCCATTTGCCTACAATGCCTTCTTCGGTTTTAAATAGATAGGGACCGTCATTGGTGTTTTGAATTTCATCACCGTTGGCCAACGAAAAGGTGAAAAGGTTGAAGATTATTAATGAGATTGAAAGCATGTTGTTTTGTGTTTAGAATTCTTTAAAGTTGTTAATAAGTATTGTAATATCTAATCAGACGTAGGTTACCAAGACTGTGTTTGCTTCTCATATCTCGAAGCTTGTACCTCATAACTCACGGCTTTTTTGTTCATTGTTATTACCCTCAGATTTGGCCAATTCTTTCGAAATATCCTTTAATACAACTCCAATCTTATCGCCAGTAATGCGCAGTTGTGCGAGTACTTTTTCATTTTCATTGGAATCAAAACGTTCATCCTGGATCAAATTTAGCAAGCCCATAAGTGAAACGTATGGAGCTCTTATATTATGGGCCAGATCATGTTGGTAACTGCGGATCTGATTGAGGGACTCTTCGAGCTCTTTAGTTCGTTCTGCTACAAGTGTTTCAAGATTATTATTGAAGTCTATGATTTCGCGATTCTTCTCTTCCAGCAGCTTGTGCTGGTCAAGTATCTTATCTCTTTGGGCTTCGACTTCCTCTTTTTGCTTGGCAATGATCTTGGCAGCTTCTATTTTATCTTTATTTCCTCGATAAATAACTATTGATAAAATAACTATCAGCGCCAACACTCCGTATAGCAGGAAACGTTGGGTTTGTTCTGATTTGAGTTGTTCCGCTTGCTCAGCTATTTTTATATCTTGTATTTCTTGTTGGGCGGCAAAAGCAATACTATCTGCTGCAGCTTGTTTTTCATACCTGTATTGGAGGCCTTGTCTTGTTATCTCCCTCTTGTTTAATTCTATTTCAAGACTATCTCTTGATTGAATATGTAGTTCATGAAATTGTAGTGCCTTTTGATAATCTCCCATTGCCTTATGGCATTCGTACAAAATTTCAGCAGCCGTGCTGGCACCATCCTTATTTTCATTCTTTTTTGATTTATCCAGGGCTTGGTGTGCGTAATTAATGGCCTTTTTATAACTCCCTTCCTCAAAGTAGTGGATGCCAATATTATTAAGTCCATCAATCGTTCCACCTTCATCACCGATCTTTATCAGAGTAGCTAAGGCTTCTTCATAATACTTTAATGCCTTCTCTTTTTCATTACGCTCAGAATAGATATTCGCTATATTATTGAAAGCATAGGCCAGCTCTCTGGTCATGCCTAGCTTTGCTGTAATATTAATCGTTTTAATAAAATAGTCTAGCGCTAATTCAGGCTCGATATCTGTGTATATGGTGCCGAGGTTATTATAAGCGGCCACCAACTTTTTTTCAATTTCTGTGTCATTACTGGTCTCCTGCATCTTTAGGGCAAGTTCCATTGACTTGGTGTAATGCTCAATGGCTTCATCAATCAAGCCCTGATCATCTTTGATCATCCCAATATTAAGTAGGCTTGTGGCTATGCCCAAAGTGTCATTGATCTCCTCTTTTATCTTTAAACTTTGATAGAAGTATGCAGAAGCTTTTGCGTAGTTCTCGATCATATAAAACGAAGTACCTTGGGTATTTAAGGCTATTGCCATTTCCTTCTTAAATCCCCGCTCTTTGGCGAAATCATAGTGCAGCTGTGCATAGTAATAGGCACTGTCTGGATCAGAAAATATATAGCCTTCCCATGCCAGCTTATTAATGGCCTTTAGGCGCAGACTATCTGAAAGGTCAGTGTTTTCCCAAACACTCCTTAAACTGTCAGTATTTTCTTGAGCAGGTAAAGCTTGCCAGATTGATAAAAAGATAAGAAGTAAGGCCCCTCGCATTTACAAGTTTAAAAACTTAGTTGACAATAATGCAACTATAATAATTATTTATGGGAGAGTAGCTTATCCTTTTACCGTTGGCGTGAGATTGGGTTTATGAGTTAGAGATAGTTGGAGACTTCAGCTTCTTAACCTTTAAATGGATTGTTTTACCTCTTGAACTCATTCGTTAAATTAGGGTTTTAACATGGTAAAACGAAGGTTTTTTTGTAGTTTACAACTATGTCATTAAATAAACTTTCCAGAGTAATAAAAGCTGCTTCTGATGCTGCATTTACTCCAGAATCATTTGATAAAGGTGATGGTTTTGAAGAATATACTCGGAAATACATTTTTCCAAAACCAGATTATACAATAGTGCATAAGTCTCATAATTACGCTTCTAATAAGGAAGATTTTATTGAATCAAGTCTATGGCCAGACTATTGGTTCAGATGTAATAAAACCAAACAAGAATTCTTTGTTGAATGTAAATGGAGATCATGGTTTGAAGGGCAAGAAAAACTTCAATGGTGTAAGGACCTTAACCAATTACAAAGGTATAAAGGGTACGAAATAGATAGGCCAGTCTATGTTTTATTAGGTATTAATGGTAAACCATCAAGACCAGAATATTTAAGCCTTTTTCCAATATCAAGTGCAGAGTATATCGGGCTATATGAGTCATTTTTAGAGAAGTATGATATTGGCTTGCTAACTGCCATTAAATCTCAGTTTTTATTTGAACTGCAATAGCCTTAATTCTAACTAACTATAACAAATGGCTGGTACCCCAAACTTTCCTGGTGATATTAAAAGAGTTATAAAATATTGTAAGGAAGATCATAATATCGCTAGAAATTGTACCACGCTTAGATTAGGCTCATTTGAAGATTATAGAAATATTGAGGCACAAAAACTTAGAGATGAAAAGGAAGGTAGGGCAAGTTTTAATATTGAATATATGCAACGAGGTAATTCCGAATTCAGAAATGTGCATATTTTGAATCATACTTTTCCGAATGCCTTCATTTTTTGCACAACAATGCGCAAACTTACTCCAGATAGTTTTAATGATGACTATAATGATTATTATTTTATTAACCAACCAATAAGATTTTTCAATATACTTAATTCTCTATTGAATGATCAATTTGATCAAGTAAGAGACCTTGATCGTGACTCTTATCGTATACTAAGAAAAGGAGGTGAGTGCATGCCTAAATCTATGGTGGGTAAGGTGAATTATAACAGTAAGACTATAAGAATAGTAAAAAAGGCACCCAATGAAACTGATGCTATGTGGCTAAGTTATTTTAGTAAACCTAAACATTTCTTTAATGATTATGAATATAGATTTGTATCCACAATGATTATTAATAGACCAGAAATTAACGCCTATGATACGATTAGTACCTCAAAATCTAAAATACTAGATTTAAGTGATAAGCTAGATGAAATCAAACAAATAGTAAGTTTGCCCGAGTAAGAGGCAGAAATGACTTTAACTTATAATAAAATTTATTATTCAGAATAGAATAAACCAAGCCAACTATTCCTAATTGTTCAACTCATCTCTTCCTCTAAAGTTGTCAAAAAAACTATCTGATTACTTACGCTTAAATGGATTATTAAAATTCTCAATTATGAACACTAAGGAAAAAGGAGATCAACTTGAAAATGCTATTGAGAGGCTCGAGAAGACAATATTAGGTAAATATATAGGTGCAGAAAGACCGGAAATATCAATTGAAAGAAATAAGATATTTGTGGTTGATGATGTTGAATATAGACCTGATTTAGTAATTACATTATATCCAAATACGGATTATGAGAGTGTAATTATTTTCGAGTGTAAGAATTGGAAAGATCTAAAAGTAAAGCGTGAAAAAATAAGCGACTTTGCGTCTACAGTTGATGCTATTAAGGCTACCAAGGGTTACTTTATTGCTAATAATTTCAATGAGGGAGCTATCAATAAAGCTAAGACATATGAGAGAGTTGAATTGTTGAAATCAAATGATGACATTATAAAAATTTATGAAAATCAGATAAGTTTTAAATTTCTACCTAAATTTTTAAACGAAGTAAAGTGTAAAATATCTTTAGTTGCTGAGAATAATCAAGAGGTTATTATTCCTTTAAATACATTGTTAGAAACGGATGATGGAGAAAAAGTTAATTTACATGAAATTTTACTTAAGAATGATGAGTATAGAAATGAACTACTCCAAAAGTGTCGAGAATATTATGGTGAGAATAATGGATGTGTAGGAACTATAGATCTTAATGGATATCATCAAGAGATTGACCTTACTGATAACTCAAGTGGGAGCCCAATTTATTTAACATACAATAAAAATTATAGAACCAATTCATTCAAAATTTATTTATTGGGTAGTATTTATGTTTATGATATTCGGTTGGTTGCTAGATTTGACATTGAGAAAAAAGGAAGGTATACAAAGTATGAGATGTTAAATAGTGATGGAGTTTGGCAGACAATTACGCAAACTGAAGTTAAGCCTCTAAATGAAAAAAAAGGCCTTAATAGAGTTATTGAGACTGTAAATTAAACTCTGTCTAAGAAGATTTTAACAATTAACTTAGATAGACAATGACACAAGAAGAGATTGACCAATTACAGAGCAAAGCACTTGCTCAGTTCAAGTCAGGCAAATCCCTATTCGGTAAGGATGGTGCTTTTGCCCCGATGTTGAAACAATTTTTGGAAGCCGCCCTTGAATCAGAGATGGAAGGGCATTTAGACCCAGAAGAGCGATTACAAGGCAACAAACGCAATGGCAAGGGAAGCAAAACGATCAAAAGCTCCACAGGAACCTTTGAGATTGAGACACCTCAAGACCGTCATAGCAGCTTCGAACCGCAGATAATTAAGAAACGGGAGACGATCCTTGCAGACAACTTAGAAGATAAAATCATAGGACTTTATGGTTTAGGGATGAGTTTACGGGATATCAGCTCGCACATCAAAGAAATGTATGATACTGACATTTCACATACTGTATTGAGCCAGATAACGGATCGTATTATCCCAGAGGTCAAGGCATGGCAGAATAGGCCGTTAGAACCTGTTTATTGCATTGTATGGCTAGATGCCATGCACTACAAAGTCCGCTGTGAAGGAAGGGTCGAACACAAAGCATTATACAATATCTTAGGTATCACTGCTACAGGAAGAAAAGAGGTTTTGGGCATGTACATTTCCGAAAGCGAAGGAGCTAACTTCTGGCTTCAGGTGCTCTCTGATCTCCATAACCGTGGATTGAAAGACATCCTGATAGCCTGTACAGATAACCTTAAAGGCTTTAGTGAAGCGATACAGAGTATTTACACCAAAGTCGAAGTACAGAGTTGTATAGTACATCAAATCCGCAATTCTCTCAAGTATGTGGCCAGTAAGGATCAAAAAGAGTTCATGAGAGACCTTAAGGAAGTTTACAGGGCTGATACCAAAGAATTGGCTGAAATGGAACTGGAAAACCTGGCAGGTAAATGGGAAGGTAAATACCCCATTGTTATCCAATCCTGGCAGAACAATTGGGGCAAACTAACCACCTATTTCCAGTACACTGCACCAATTAGAAAGTTGATTTATACCACCAATGCAGTAGAAGGCTATCATCGTCAAGTCCGCAAAGTCACTAAAACCAAAGGTGCCTTTACCTCAGACATGGCATTGCTAAAACTTGTTTACCTGGCCACAAAAAACATAGAAAAGAAATGGACAGCACCACTACACAACTGGGGTTTGACAGTACAACAATTAGCCATTAAATTTGGAGAACGATTGCCGCTCGATTTGATCAGCTAGCCCTTTGGTGGGGCGCTGATCATTGAGCTAGGACATCACCAGACAGAGTTTAGATTACACTACC